>JAAZMZ010000002.1 GCA_012798535.1 Leptolinea sp. | reverse complement strand
GGCGGTGGCGGAAATGCTGGTTGGATTCCGCGATAACAGGATTGTGAAAAGCATGATGGTCATCACGCACGATATTTCTATTCTGTATCAGATGTCGAATTCCATTCTGGTGATGTACGCCGGTCAACTGGCGGAAAAAGCGTCCACCGAGACGATCATCAACCATCCACGCCATCCTTACACAAGACTGCTCATCTCATCTCTTCCCACCGTGGGAGTGAAGATCTCAGAAACCCGCCTCGCAGGTATCCCGGGGAATCCTCCTCTGCTTCTCAACCCCCCCACGGGGTGTCGTTTCCGGGATCGCTGTCCGGTGGCTTTTGCTAAATGCGCCGAAGTCCCTCCGTTTGTTGAGGTGGAGAAAGATCACTTCCTTGCCTGTTGGAAGGAGGGAAAAAACCATGCTTAAACTGGATAATGTAACCAAGGTCTACAACACGGGGACTTTCGGCGGGAAACAACTGCGGGCGGTTCAAAACGTCACCTTTGATATCCATGACAGAGAGATTGTCTCATTGATCGGTGAAAGCGGCAGCGGTAAAAGCACAATTGGTAAAATGATCCTACGGCTGCTCTCGGTCAATGGCGGCCGGATCATGTTCGATGATCGAGATGTCTCCCTGTTGAAAAGGGATGAGGTCAAAGATTTCTACCGCAATGTCCAGGGTGTATTTCAGGATCCTTTCAGCACCTATAATCCGATCTTCAAAGCCGACCGTATTTTCTCTGTCTTGCATGAAGAGTTCTATCCGACACTTCCTAAAACTGAATGGAGCGACCGGGTTGAAAACTCTCTCAAATCTGTGGGATTGAATCCGGCGCACGTCTTGAACAAGTTTCCCCATCAGCTCAGCGGCGGTCAGTTGCAGCGTTTCTTGATCGCGCGCGCCTTGCTTCTGGACACAAAATTTTTGGTGGCCGATGAGATCATCAGTATGCTAGATGCTTCTACGCGCATCGATGTGTTGAATCTGCTGGCTGATCTGCGTGCCAAGGGATTGTCGGTTCTCTTCATCACCCATGATCTTTCACTGGGCTACTACATCAGCGAACGCGCTGTCATCCTATACAAGGGCAGTGTGGTCGAAATTGGAGAGACAAAGAAGATCTTTGAAAATCCGATTCATCCGTACACAAAAATGCTGATGTGCTGTGTTCCCCGGTTGGATAAAAAATGGGAGGAAGTTGAAGTCGAATTGACGGAGAAGAAACCCATGACACCGGACGGCTGTGTGTTCTACGAACGCTGCCACTCGGAATATAAGAGCGACGATTGCTGCCAGCATGCCCCATCTCTGGTTCAGGTTGAAGAAAATCACTCGGTAGCCTGTTGTTGCTGTAATGGATAGAGCTATTATCCAGAAAACTCTGGAGTCTGGGGTTGTCCAGACTCCAGAGTTACGCACTCATTTCTTCATTATTGAAAAATTTCAAACCCATGAAAGGTATTTTTCCACAGTCTAGATAAGAGACTCAGGGTGTAGTGACTCAAACTATTTATAGAGTAATTGGCTTGCAATTCTGCCAGTAATAAAGCCGGTTGCACAAAGTGGCAGGAAATCGCATATACTGCACACGCCTGTCTGGCAATCGATAAGGAAATCCGAGGAGGACTTCATGCGTTACGGTTATTTTGATGACACCACCCGAGAGTATGTCATCACCCGGCCCGATACTCCCCTGCCGTGGTTCAACTATCTGGGCTGTGAGGAATATTTTGGATTGATCTCCCACACGGCGGGAGGATACTCGTTCTATAAAGACGCCCGTCTGCGGCGTCTGACTCGATACCGCTACAACAACGCCCCTATGGATATTGGCGGCAGGTATATTTATCTGCGCGATAAAGCCAGCGGGGAATACTGGTCGCCCACCTGGATGCCGGTGCGAAAATCTCTTGAAAACTACAACTGCCGGCATGGCATTGGAACCACGAAAATATCTTCGACCTTTAAGGGTATATCGGCCGAAGTGCTCTATTTTGTACCCATGGGACAGAACCTGGAGATCTGGCGGCTTCGAGTCAAAAATACCCGGAACAAACCGGCCGAATTGACATCCTTTGCCTCCGTGGAATTTTGCCTGTGGGATGCCAATGATGACGCCACGAATTTCCAGCGCAATTACAATGTAGGTGAGGTCGAAATTGTCGATGGGGTCATTTACCACAAGACGGAATACCGCGAGCGGCGGAACCACTTTGCCTATTTCACCTCATCCGCGGAAATGCAGGCTTATGATACCCAGCGTGAAAATTTCCTGGGCGTTTACAACGGCTGGGATTCACCGCAGGCGGTGATGAAAGGTACGTGCTCCAACAGCCATGCCCACGGCTGGGCACCGGTAGGTGTCATCCAGAGTGAATTAAACCTGGCTCCCGGCGAGGAACGGGAAGTGATCTTCCTGTTGGGGTATACAGAAAATCCGCAGGACGAAAAATTCGAGAACATCGATAAACAGATCATCAATAAAACCCGCGCCCTTCCGGTGATCGCGCGTTACCGGAAATCCGCTGAAGTGCAGAAAGCCCTGGATGATCTTCACAAATACTGGGATGGCCTGTTTTCCCGCTTCCAGGTGGTCACCCCGGATGAGCACGCCAACCGGATGATCAATATCTGGAACGCGTATCAATGCATGGTCACCTTCAATATGTCCCGCTCGGCTAGCGGATTTGAAACCGGCATCGGGCGCGGTATGGGGTTCCGCGATTCCACCCAGGATCTGTTCGGTTTTGTGCATATGGTTCCCGAACGGGCCCGGCAGCGCCTGCTGGATATCGCCGCCACGCAGCTTGAAACCGGCGGAGCCTATCACCAGTATCAGCCTTTAACCAAACGCGGCAATGATGCCGTGGGCGGCAATTTCAACGATGATCCCCTGTGGCTGGTGCTCGCGGTATGCGCGTACATAAAGGAAACTGGCGATCAGTCCATTCTGGATGAACCGGTCTCCTATGATAGTAAACCCGGCAGCGAGCAGCCCCTCTATGAGCATCTGCAACGGGCCATCCAGTACATACTCGACCGGCGCGGACCGCACGGACTGCCGTTGATCGGCCGGGCGGATTGGAATGACTGTCTGAATCTCAACTGTTTCTCCTCTGAACCGGGGGAATCTTTCCAGACGACCACCAGCAAGGACGGAAAAGTGGCCGAATCGGTGTTCATCGGTGGCATGCTGGTTCTAGCAGCCAATGAGATGGCCGACCTGGCGGATTTTCTCCACAAAGATAGAGATGTTGAGTTCTATAAAAAAGTAGCCCTTGATATGGAGCCGGTGGTCATAGATGCCGGCTGGGATGGCGAGTGGTTCCGCCGCGCTTATGATGACTTCGGCAATCCGCTGGGTTCCGCAGACTGCAAGGAAGGCCAGATATTCATCGAACCGCAGGGTATGTGCATCATGGCGGGCATTGGCCTTTCAGACGGCAAAGCGGAAAAAGCCCTGAGGTCGGTTGAAAAACGCCTGGCAACCAATCACGGGATTGTGGTGCATAACCCGGGTTTTACACGATATTATCTGCATCTGGGTGAGATCTCAACATACCCGCCCGGATATAAGGAAAATGCCAGCGTCTTTTGTCATACCAATCCGTGGATCATGATCTCTGAAACGAAACTGGGGCACGGCGATAAGGCATTCGATTATTACAGGCGCATCTGCCCATCGGTGCGCGAGGCGATCAGTGAGATTCACCGCTGCGAACCGTATGTGTATGCCCAGACCATCGCCGGCCGTGAAGCGCCGACTGAAGGTGAAGCCAAGAATTCCTGGCTGACCGGTACGGCGGCCTGGAATTTTGTGGCCATCACCCAGTACATTCTGGGCATCCGCCCTTCACTGAAAGGCTTGGTAATCCAGCCGGTGCTGCCCTCCGATTGGCAGGATATTACGGTGAAACGTTTCTACCGGGATGTGGTGTATGACATCCATATCCGGCGGGTTGGCCCGGGCAACAGCGTGGATACAACGGTGGATGGGAAAAAGATCAGCACGGAAGTAATTCCACTGCCTCCCCGGGGAATTTCCAGTGTAAAGGTGGACGTACTGGTCGGGAAATAGCATATATTTTGTACGGCAGGTAAAACCGGCAGTCCAGGGAGAAATGGGGACTGCCGGTTTTTCTTTGATCCGGGTGCAGATTTCAATCATATTTCAGGCAAACAGGGAACCGGCATCAGGAATTGTGGCGTGATAATATTTACTATACGTTGACTTGAAAAACAGTAGAATAGAGTGCAGGTATTCCAATCTCATTGAGGGTGAATATGACAGAAGAAGACCCCCGTGTATTGCAGCTCAGGGAAATGCGCGCCACCGCCATGCTGGGCGGCGGCAAAGATAAGATCGAACGCCAACACGCCAAAGGGAAAATGACCGCCCGCGAGCGGCTGGAAATCCTTCTGGATAAAGGTAGTTTCAACGAGCTCGAACCTTTTGTGACAGCCCGGCCGGGAACGGGGATCGAAAAAGTGGAAGCGTTACCGGGAGACGGCGTGGTCACCGGATTTGGACGGATCGATGGCCGGCCGGTTTATGTCTATGCCCAGGATTTCACCGTGCAGGGTGGCGCTCTGGGAGAAATGCAGAGCCACAAGATTTGCAGGGTGATGGACCTGGCTGCCGAAAACGGCGCGCCGATCATCGGTTTGATCGATTCGGGTGGAGCGCGTATTCAAGAAGGAGTACGCAGCCTGCGGGGATACGGCGATATTTTCCGGCGCAATTCCCTGTATTCCGGTATCATCCCTCAGATCAGCATCGTCATGGGGCCGTGCGCCGGCGGCGCCGCCTATTCCCCCGCGCTCACCGATTTGATCATCATGGTCGAAAAGCAATCCTACATGTTCCTCACCGGACCGGATGTCATCAAGTCGGTGACCGGAGAGATCGTTGATTCAGAGGTGCTGGGCGGGGCGGATACCCATTTGAGCATCAGCGGCCTGGCACATCTTACCACTCCCGACGAACGATCCGCTCTGGATATGTGCCGCCGGGTACTTGGATATCTCCCCTCGAATCATTTGGAAAATTCCCCCACTGGAAGAATGGAAGACCCGGCACGGTTGAGCCCCGAACTGAATTCCTTTATTCCCCTGGATGCTTCTGAACCGTATGTGATGCATACTATTATTGAAAAAATCGTGGATGGCGGCTCCTTCCTTGAACTGCAGGCGAGCTTTGCCCGTAACGTGATCGTCGGGCTAGCGCGCATGGGCGGCGAGGTGGTCGGTATCATTGCCCAGGAACCATCCATGATGGCCGGTGTGGTGGATATCGACGCGGCGGATAAAATGTGCCGGTTTGTGCGCTGGTGCGACTGTTTCAATATCCCGCTGGTCACACTGGTAGATTCACCGGGTTTTCTACCCGGTGTGGATCAGGAACACCGCGGCATTATTCGGCACGGTGCCAAAGTCTTGTATGCCTATTCCGAAGCAACCGTACCCATGGTCAGTGTGATCACGCGCAAAGCCTATGGCGGCGCGTACATTGTCATGTCCAGCAAATTCCTGGGAACGGATGTCACCTTTGCCTGGCCGAGCGCGGAAATTGCTGTGATGGGCCCGGAAGGCGCGGTGAACATTCTGTATCGCCGGCAAGTGGACGCGGCGGAGGATCCGGCAGCCGAACGAAAACGTTTGACTCAGGAGTACCGGGAGAAATATCTCAATCCATATGCCGCGGCAGCCCTCGGAGCCATTGATGAGGTCATTGAACCGCAGGAAACCCGGAGGAAGATCATCGCGGCGCTGCAAAGTCTGCGTTCCAAGGCTGCCAGCCATCCGGTTCGCCGGCATGGCAATATTCCAGTCTGATGGACAGATCTATATGAATATTATGGTTTCTGGCTTGATCATCACTGCCATAGGCATGGGGCTGGTTTTTGCCGCCACTGTCGCCCTGTGGGGTTTGATGGCCTTCATGGTTGGTCTGGATGGAAAGATCACTCCGGCCGAAGAAAAGCAATCTGAACCGGAGGAATCAGGAGATAAGGCCGAAGAACCTTCCGACTCAAGGAAAATGCAGGCGGCAGCAGCGGCTCTGGCTTTCGCTCTGGCAGACAGGGAAACACGTGATGCTGCCGTTGCGCCCGCATATACCAGCCTGCCTGGTGTCTGGAAGTCTGTGCAGCAGGCACAGGTTTTGCAGGAGAAGAGCCGTCTATTTGCCCATCGTACATCCCGGAGGTCATAACGCATGCACTATTCCATCAAGATTGGTGATCAAACTTACTCGGTCGAAATCGAAGATCTGGAGGCCCGCCCTGTAAAGGTGATGGTGGATGGCGAGACACTGGAATTGTGGCCGGAAGATATTTCTGCACAGGCCGCGCCTGTCAGGCTCGCGGATAACCAGCCTGCCCGGAAAACGGATATTCCTTGCAAACCAGAACCCGCGGCAAAACCGGTAAATTCATCCCGGTCTGTGTGCGCTCCCATACCCGGGGTGATCATCGAGATCGATGTGAAAGCCGGCCAGGCCATCACCCGCGGAGACACGCTGTGCATCCTGGAAGCCATGAAAATGAAGAATGCCATCCGGGCTGGTCGTGATGGTGTGATCGGCAGCATTCAGATCGATTTAGGCGATCAGGTGCGCCACGGTCAGAGTCTTATGGAATTCACCGAATAAACGAGGCCTTATGGACTTCAGTGGTGTAACAGCCGAGATTCTCAAAGGATTCAGCACTTTTACTCCCGGTAACGCGGTGATGATCGCGGCGGGCGCCATTCTGATATATCTGGCCATTGCTAAAGAGTACGAACCGGTACTGCTTCTTCCCATCGGTTTTGGGTGCATTCTGGCCAATCTGGGAATGTCATCTGAATCAGGATTTTTCAAAATCTTGTACGATGCCGGGATCAAAACCGAGCTTTTTCCCCTGTTGATCTTCATTGGCGTTGGCGCGATGATCGATTTCAGCCCTCTGCTAGCGCAGCCGAAGATGGTCCTGCTGGGCGCGGCCGGCCAATTTGGAATTTACGCTACACTGCTGCTGGCGATCCTTCTGAAATTTCCCCTGAATCAGGCGGCTTCCATCGGGGTGATCGGCGCCATTGACGGTCCCACGGCCATCTTCGTGGCATCCAAACTGGCACCGGAACTGCTGGCTCCCATTGCCGTGGCGGCTTATTCGTACATGAGTCTGATCCCCATCATTCAACCGCCCATCATGCGCCTGATGACAACCCGGCGCGAACGCCTGGTGCGCATGGAATACGCCCCGCGCCCGGTTTCGAAACGCATCCGCATCATTTTTCCCATCGTGGTGACGGTGGTTATCAGTCTGCTGGCGCCGGATGCCGCACCTCTTATCGCCACATTGATGCTCGGTAATTTGCTGCGGGAGAGCGGTGTGGTCGACCGGCTGAACAAAGCCGCCCAGAATGAGATCATCAACATCGCCACCCTTTTCCTCGGTTTGACCATTGGATCTACTATGACAGCCTCCAGCTTTCTGAACATCCAGACCGGTTTTGTGCTTGTGCTGGGTTTGCTGGCTTTTGTGATCGATACGGTGACCGGCTTGCTGTTCGGCAAACTGATGTGCTGGTTGAGCGGCTTTAAGATCAACCCGTTGATCGGAGCCTGCGGGATCAGCGCTTTCCCCATGGCTGCCCGACTTTCTGCCAAAATGGCCCAGGATGAGGACTACGAAAATTTTATTCTGATGCATGCCATGGGTTCGAATACTGCCGGCCAACTGGGTAGTGTGATTGCCGGCGGTTTGCTATTGGCGCTGGTCATGGCTTTTCATTAAAATAAGAGAAGAATTCTAGATAATAGGGGAACAACTATGCCTGTTCTACCTTCCGGAAAGAGCATTGAACTGGTTCCTCAGATGAGATTGGTCAACTTCATCGATTCCCCGCCGACACCGGGGTATTTTTGGATCGACGCCTCACAGACGCTGGATGAATTCTCGAAATTACCCGGGGAGATGGCCATCAACCGGCCAATGAAACAGGTTCCCCTGCCTAAATCTCTGGACGATTTCAAAAAGTACGTTTCGATTGTGGTGGTGGATGAGTTCGGTTATCCTGAGATCACTGATTTCAACCTGAAGAATTTCCCCCCAAAAGGGTATCTGACACAGGTCGATGAAGACAACTGGTCGAAGTGGATCACCAGTGAACCGGTTCAGCTTTATCTCGAAATGCGTATGCAGGATTGTTTTGATCAGGTGGAATATCTGAACCGGTTGAAACTCTGGGAATCAGGGAAACCGGCACGCGAGATTCGCAGCACCAACCTTGTAAAACGCTATGATCTCTTCCTGCAAAATGAGCCGCCGGATGAAAAAAAGAAACGACATGAACGGAATGAAAAACGTGCCAGAGGGTATATCGACCGCCTGAAGACCATGCAAGTCCGCGATGTAAATGCGCAAGGCACCTGGGTGGATCTGCTACTTGAGCTTTACGGGGTGACAAAGAACTGGCAGGATGGAGAGGTTCTCTTTGCGAATTGCTACAAAGCCAATCCCGAACAGGTCGCCTACCATGTCGGGTATCTCAAATGTCTGTTTGAACAGAAGAAGTATTCAGAGGTTGAACAACTGGTCTGGGAAGCGGTAAAACAGTACCCGCAAAACATTGAATACTGGCAGATTCTCATCAATGTGTTCTTTTATCAGCAGCTCTATGATGACGCTTTACAGATCGTGACCAGCGCGCTGACCATCAATCCGAACAACCAGGACCTTTTGGATTACCAGTATGTAATTGAGACCGCTAAAGGTAGAACGGAGAACTTATGATCAGTCGAATATGGCATGGCTATACTACCAGAGAGAATGCTGATATCTACGAGAAATTGTTAAAAGATGAGATCTTTGTCGGCATCGGAGAGCGCAGGATTGTAGGGTATCAGGGCATCCAGCTCTTCCGCCGAGATATCGCCGACGAGGTGGAGTTCATCACCGTCATGTGGTTTGATTCGCTGGACGCGGTGCGTGAATTTGCCGGAGAAGATTACGAAGCGGCCGTGGTGCCCGAAAAAGCGCGCGCCGTGCTCAAACGCTTCGACGCGCGATCGCAGCATTACGAAGTTCGGGCAGCTTTATAACCGGATTGTAGAAAAGCAGCCGGTACAGGTTTCACCCCATACCGGCTGGAATTTTTGAAGTGTTGAAGATTTTGAAAATCCAGGTCAATGGGCGGGTTTCAATCGCATTATTCCTTCCCGGAATATGACGATGATGGCGACAATTCCGGCGATGATGCCCAGGTTTTTGAACAATTCGACCGCTCCATATGATTCACCGCCGTGATGTTCCCCGCCGGGGCCCTCAGGTGGCCGTTGAAATTCAGGCAGCGCCTGCGGGTTTTGGCCTTGCCCTCCGGAGAATTCCGGTAAAGGTCTCTGCCGCCCTTCCTGTCCTGCGAAAGGCTGATTGATGGGGAAATTGTTGACAATTACGACCATCAGCGTGATGGTCAAGGCAATCACGGCCAGAAGGATGAACAGTCTTCCCAGAATCTTGAGCATTTTTCCTCCTCTTTAATCATTTCTCGCGCGGTAATTCCGCCCGAACAGATCGCGATTTTTTCCCTGAATCGAACAAACTGGGAAGAGGTTGGATGAAACAACGTTTGAACATACAGACGATCCAGTTCCAATTCAATGCCAGATGCACGGCGATAAGAATCACCGATATGTTTGATGCCGTCGAATGGATCAATTTCCAGGCATGTCCTCTGGCCAGTTGGATACCCAGTGTGCTCATTACATTCTTCGACATGGCCAGTCCGCTGGCGATCAGCAGGGTGAAGGCCACAAAGATCGATAGATCGACCACGAACTGCAGTCTGGAAACATGCCAGAGGTTTCTGAAAAATTTCAATCCGGTCGTGGTGATCCAATTCCAGTGAAGCAGAATGTGCGTGATTAACGCCGCGGCCAGCGCCACCCCCAGCCATTCATGGATCAGGTTGCCGGTGAGATACGGTGCGGATGAAATTAAGAAGGCGATAAACACCCCAATATCTATCCATAGATTTGTTCGATTCATCTTTATCTCCAAATTGCTTGTTTCACGTTTATTATCAGGATGAATAAGGTCTATGATAGAAGGTAATACTTTAGATTTTATTCAGGCCGCGTGAAGAAGTGGCAAAGAATTTGCTGTAAATGTAAACAATTCGATGGATTCATCTGAATAAAATCTACACAAATACGTGATAATCTAGTCACCAGAGCCGGAAAAGATTTAGACAGGGCAAAGTGGAGCAGGTTAGATGTCAAACAAGATACTGGTAGTGGATGACCAGTCCAGCGTAAGGCAGTTGCTGCAGGATTATTTGACCGAACAGGGTTTCAAGGTGGTTACGGCTACAGATGGCCAGAATGCCATCTACACCGCCCGCCATGAGGAACCCGATTTGATCTTGCTGGATATCATGATGCCGCGCATGGATGGCTACGATTTTCTGCGCCAGTACCGCCAGGAGCGCCAGACGCCGGTGATTATTATTACCGCCCGTGAAGAGGAAACCGACGCGGTAGTGGGGTTGGAATTGGGAGCGGATGATTATGTCATCAAACCTTTCCGCATGCGGGAACTGGTTGCGCGCATCCACGCCGTGATGCGCCGCAAAGATGATACTCAGGAGAAGTTTGCCCTGTTCCGGGAAGGCGATCTGGTGCTGGATGAACGAACTCACAGTATTTCTCTGAAAGATACCCCGGTGTCGTTGACACCCATCGAATTTGACCTGCTGCGGACCCTGATGCGTTCTCCCGGGCGGGTCTTTTCACGTTCAGAGTTGATCGATCAACTGGCTGACAGCGGCTTTACCGGTCTGGATAGCACCCTGAATGTGCATATTCGCAATCTGCGCACGAAGATCGAAGACGATCCGGCCAATCCCCGGTATATCGATACGGTCTTCGGAGTTGGTTACCGGTTTATACAAGAAGAATGAAAAGATTTCAGAAATCTCTTTACTGGAAATTGACGATAGCGTTCCTGATCGTTGCCTTTTCTGCATCAGCTATGTCGGCCATATATATCCGCTTTAACAGTCAGGGAAGTCTCTGGCAGTTGTTGATCGACCAGCAGCACGAAACCATACAGCAGTCTCTTCAGAATTACTACGCGGTCAATGGTTCCTGGGATGGGGTGGTAGATACCTGGGATGCGATCCAGAGACAGGTGATCCCCACGCCGTATCCCCCACCGCCCGGTCAAGAGAATGTCCAGCAGGATGATCTATCCAGAAATCAAACCCGCACAGACAAAGAAAAACGGAATTTCTTTGGTCTGGCAAATCCGGATGGAACGGTGATTGTTTCGGTGGATCCCGCGTACCCGGCCGGCTCAATACTTCCCAAAGAGATGTTCGATGAAGGTACGGAAATTATTGTGAATAAAATCCTGGTAGGAAGGATACTCCAGGCCAGGCGGATCACTCGATTCAATCCGGAAGAAGCCATGTTCCTGGAAAGGACCAACCAGGCTTTAATGCTGGGAATCATCACCGGCCTGCTGGTTGCGCTGGGCATCGGTATCTTTCTGGCGCGTACGCTCACCCGGCCGCTGCGTGAATTGACCCACGCTGCCCAGAATATTGCCGAAGGGCATCTGGAGCAGGAAGTCAAGGTTACATCTCATGACGAGATTGGCCAACTGGCGGAAGCCTTCAACGAAATGAGTCATGAGGTGGCGCGCGTCAATGCTTCCCGCCGGCAGATGACGGCGGATATTGCGCATGACCTGCGCACGCCGTTGACCGTCATTGCCGGATACATCGAATCTATGCAGGAAGGTGTTTTACAACCCAGCCCGGAACGATTCGCCTTGATCTACACCGAGATTGAACGCCTGCAGCATCTGGTGGGTGATCTGCGTATGCTTTCACAGGCCGACGCGGGTGAACTCTCACTCCAACCGCAGTCGATTATGCCGAAGTCTCTGTTGAATCAGGCGGCAGCCCTGTTCCAGCATCATGCCGAAAAACAATCCGTTTCCATTGGTGTTGAGGCTGATGAGAATTTGCCCGCAATCATGGTGGATGAAGCTCGCATGATGCAGGTGATGGATAACCTGATCAGTAACGCGCTCCGGTACACGCCTGAAAACGGCAGGATCATTCTCGGCGGGAAGACCATCGATGGCTGCGTGGAACTGAGTGTGAGTGATACGGGTAGTGGAATTTCTCCCGAAGAACTCCCCCTGATCTTTGATCGATTCCATCGTGCCGATAAATCGCGCCATTCCGATGAGGGCGAATCTGGCCTGGGTCTGGCAATCGTTAAAGCGCTGATCGAGAGCCAGGGTGGAAAGGTCTGGGCGGAATCAGAATCGGGCAGGGGAACAACCATCAAGATGCGGTTTAAGTCCCCATCTCTGACCTAAGCATCACCATCAGATTTTTTTCGACGATTATTAACGTGATACCCCGGATACATTAGACAAATTAAAAATACACATTTTTTAAGATTGCAAATTGTCTTTAACCCTTTGAACGCATATAATGTTTGAAAGCCTTATGGAACCGTTCTGTCGTGGGCGGTTGAAAAATCAGGGAAAGACCAGTGAAATTCTGGCACTGTCGCGCAACGGTGAAAGTCCGGATGCCTGTCCATAAGAATATACACCCTTCGCGTCAAAGGGTTGAGCCAATCGGCGAGCTATTTTAAGCTCCTTTTCGTTAAAGGCTCATCCTTACCAGGGTGAGCTTATTTCTTTTATGAAAAGGAGTCTTTATGTCTGTTACAGCCAACCTCGGATTTCCCCGTCTTGGGATCAGGCGCGAATTGAAATTCGCGCTTGAAAAATACTGGAATGCAAAGCTGACCGAAAGCGAACTGTTTCACCAGGGAGCTTTGTTAAGGAAAGCACACTGGACTGTGCAAAGGGAGAGAGGCATTGATGTGCTCCCTTCCAACGATTTTTCTTTTTACGATCAGGTTCTGGATACAGCCTGCATGTTGGATGTCATTCCGGAAAGGTTTCAGAAGTTAAAATCCGTTCTATCTCCAATCGACCTTTATTTTGCCATGGCACGCGGTTGGCAAAATGGAGATACACAGATTGCTGCCATGGAGATGACGAAGTGGTTCGACACAAATTATCACTATATTGTTCCCGAAATCTCCGGCAGGCAAATTTACCGGCTTGTTTCACAAAAACCGGTGAATGATTTTCTTGAAGCAAAAAATGCCGGTTTTTATACCCGCCCGGTATTAATCGGGCCGGTCACCTTTCTGCTGCTTTCAAAAGCCGCGGATTCTGGCGTTCATCCTATCGAGACACTGGAAGCCTTGCTGCCGGTTTATGCGGAGCTGCTATCACAATTAAGTAAAGCCGGCGCGGATTGGGTTCAAATCGATGAACCCTGTCTGGTGCTCGATTTGAATGATAGTATCCGGCTGGCGTACAAGCGAGCTTATGACTTTCTGTCTCATCACACCGATTTGCAAATCATACTGGCTACCTACTTTGGCAGTCTTGAAGAGAATACCCACCTGGCAGCCGAATTACCGGTTTACGGGTTACATATTGATCTGGTTCGCGCGCCGGAACAACTCGATTTCCTTCTCTCTACTTTACCGAAAGATAGAACGCTGTCACTGGGACTCGTCAATGGACGCAATATCTGGCGTACAAACCTGGACGAAGCCATCTCAATGGCGGAAAAAGCCGCTGCGGCGAGGTCTGAAAAAGGGATACAGATTGCACCCAGTTGTTCGCTGCAGTTCTGCCCGTATGATCTGACGCTTGAAACCGGGCTGGATGCGGATTTGAAATCCTGGCTGGCTTTTTCCTATCAAAAACTGAACGAGGTTTCCCAGATCAATTCAGCAGTTATGCATGGCCGGGATTTTATTGCTGACGAATTGCAAAAAAACCGGCAGATAATCGAAAGCCGGAGAATATCTGGTCTGGTAACCAATCATGATGTCAAGAAACGGGTGCAAACTATCGATCCGCGCGATTACTCCAGGAAGAGCGGTTATCCGGTTCGTCGTAAAGCTCATGCAACTGTTCTTGATCTTCCCATTCTTCCCACAACCACCATCGGTTCTTTCCCACAGACAGAAGAATTGCGAAAACAACGGGCGGCTTTCAATGCCGGAAATATCGAGAAAGCCGATTACGAGAAATATCTCCAGAATGAGATCACCAGAGTAATCCAACTTCAGGAGGATATTGGACTCGATGTGCCGGTGCATGGCGAATTTGAGCGGACAGACATGGTGGAATATTTCGCCGGGCAACTCAAGGGATTTGCTTTCACTGAACATGGTTGGGTGCAAAGTTACGGCTCACGGGGTGTTCGTCCACCCATCATCTTTGGTGATGTTTCCAGACCACAGCCGATGACTGTAAAATGGTCTGCTTTTGCCCAGACTTGTACACACAAACCGGTGAAAGGGATGCTGACCGGGCCGATTACTATCATGCAATGGTCTTTTGTGCGTGATGATCAACCGCGAAACCTGACTGGCACACAAATTGCACTTGCTCTGCGTGATGAGGTGTGCGACCTTGAAAAAGCGGGTATCAAGATCATTCAGATTGATGAACCGGCATTACGCGAAGGGTTGCCCCTGCGACAATCCGCCCGGGAGACCTATCTTTCATGGGCGGTGGATTGTTTTCGACTCACCGCCGGTGTGGCTTCTGACAAAACCCAGATCCACACCCATATGTGTTACGGCGAATTCTCGGACATTATGAACGCCATAATCCAGATGGATGCTGATGTGATCTCTATCGAAGCTTCCCGCTCTGGAATGACCTTGTTGAATATCTTTCAATCATTATCTTACCCGAACGAAATTGGTCCGGGAATTTATGATATTCATTCACCGCGTATTCCATCAAAACGTGAATATATCGATTTGATCGAAAAGGCGCTGCAGGTGATCCCTGTCGACCGCCTGTGGATCAATCCAGATTGCGGCTTGAAAACCCGCCGCTGGGAAGAAACAGTGCCGGCCTTAAAGAATATGGTTGAAGCGGCCAGAAATGTCCGTATGCATTTTTCAAGACCAAATGTCCTACATAATTAATAACAAATGACACTCGGAGAACATCTGGAATGCAATTACGATTTTTAAATCATCTCAGGGAAGAGGGAATAGTATGGACTTGAATGAATCACGCTCAGTTATTGTTGACCTTTCCAAACCCGAAGCCAGCCAACCTGATGGTGAAGTGATCTTCCGATCCATCCAGAAACGGGATGGCCGGGTGGATGAATTTGACATCAATAAGATTGTCATGGCTATCTTCAAGGCCGCGGAGGCGGTTGGCGGACATGATATGGAGACATCCCGCCGTCTTGCCCGCCTGGTGGTGGAATATCTGCGTGATGAAAAGAAAGTCGTGCTGCCGGCTGTGGAAGAAGTTCAGGATGCCGTAGAGAAGATCCTCATCGAGAACGGGCATGCCAAAACCGCCAAGGCGTATATCCTCTACCGTGACCGCCGTACCCGCATCCGCGAAGGCAAATCTGAACTCATGGATGCTGTGGCAGAGACTCTGGTGGAAACCAACCGTGAGAATGCCAACGTGGGGAATTCTCCATCCGCCAAAATGCTGCAGATTGCATCGGCTGCCAGCCGGCAGTATTACCTTTCCCGCCTGATCCCCGAGGACATGGCACAGGCACACAGCAGCGGGGATATCCATATTCATGACCTGGATTTCTACGCCAAAACTCTGACCTGTGTGCAAATTCCGCTGGGACGTTTGCTGCGCACCGGCTTTGATACCGGGCACGGATACATCCGCCCGCCCCGCAGGCCGGGTTCGGCAGCCGCCCAGGCGGCTATCATTCTGCAGAGTTCGCAGAATGATATGCACGGCGGACAATCTTTCGCCTTTTTCGATAGAGACATGGCGGAATTCGTGGAAGGTGCCAGCGAAGATGAGATTTACCAGGCTATGGAAGGACTGGTGTACAACCTCAATTCCATGCATAGCCGTGCAGGAGCGCAGGTGCCGTTCAGTTCTATAAATCTGGGTTGCGATACATCGGAAGGCGGACGCCGGGTGACACATAATTTGCTGCTGGCCTATGAAAAAGGCCTGGGCAGGGGAGAGACTCCCATCTTCCCGAACATCATTTTCCGGGTGAAGGAAGGCATCAACCTGAATCCCGGCGACCCAAATTATGACCTGTTCAGACAGGCCATCCGCACGGCCGCCACCCGTATGAATCCCACTTTTTCCTTTATGGATTCTCCGCAAAATAGACCCTTCGGCAGCGAGGTGGCTTATATGGGCTGCCGTACGCGGGTCATCGCTGACCGGCATGGACCGGCCGTCAGCGACGGCCGCGGGAATCTTTCGTTCACCTCGATCAACCTTCCACGTATCGCTTTGAAATCCGACGGAGATGTGAACCGCTTTTATCAGATGCTTGAAGAAACCCTGACACTGGTCGCCCGGCAGCTGATGCATCGGTATCAGATCCAATCTCATCTGAAAGTAAAGGATATGCCGTTCCTGATGGGGCAGAGTCTGTATGTCGAATCAGACCGCCTGCAGCCCAATGATGAAATCGGGCTGGCCGCCCGGCATGGAACGCTGTCGATCGGCTTTATCGGACTGGCAGAAACACTAGCCGTGCTTATGGGAGGGAATCACGCTCAGTCTGAAGCATCGCGGCAGATGGGGCAGGAGATCGTCGGTTTTATGCGGCGCATGACCGACTTCTTCGCTGACCAGTATGATATGAATTTCACCCTGCTGGCTACCCCGGCGGAAGGCCTATCCGGCCGTTTCGTGCACCTGGATAAAAAGGCTTTCGGGGAGATCCCCGGTATTACGGATAAAGACTATTACACCAACAGTTTCCACGTGCCGGTGGGCACAAAGGTTACGGCCTTTGAAAAGATCTCCATTGAAGGGCCATACCATAATCTGACGAACGCCGGGCATATCAGCTATGTGGAGCTGGAAGCTCCACCCATACACAACCTCGAAGCCTTTGAGGCTGTGATCCGTGCCATGAATCAGGCAGGAATGGGATATGGCGGGATCAACTTCCCGATCGATGAATGCCGCCTGTGCGGGTTCAGCGGTTTGATCGATGAGGATTGCCCGGCCTGCGGTTCACAGGATATCCGCCGTATCCGGCGCATCACCGGTTACCTGTCCACCGTGGATCGTTTTAACGCGGCCAAACAGGCCGAATTGCGGGACAGGCAGCCGCATATTCACTAGATCGAAGCACCCATGAATGTCAGACTGGCCGGGATTACACAGGAAAGTGTTTCCGATGGCCCGGGAATGCGCATCACCGTATTCTTCCAGGGATGCGAGCATCATTGTCCGGGCTGTCATAATCCGCAAACCTGGGACCGGCAGGGTGGTGTGGCATACTCGCTGGACGAAGTCTTGGGACTGATCAAGGATTCACCGTTGATCAAAGGGATCACGCTGAGCGGCGGCGAACCGTTCCTGCAGGCGGAAGCCGCCGCGGCGCTGGCGTGTGAATTTCACGCCCGCGGCAAGGATGTGTGGGCCTACACCGGCTACCTCTGGGAAAATCTGCTGGCGCAGAATGACCCCGCCTGGAAGGCTTTGATTGCGGAATGCGATGTTCTGGTGGACGGGCCTTTCCGTGAGGGGGAACGAAATCCCGGCCTGTTCTTCCGCGGATCTGCGAATCAACGCATCATTGATGTGCCGGCCAGCTTAAAGCAGGGAAGAGTAATAGCGTGGCAGCCATGACTAGGAACGCTATTTGAATTCCAGATACTCTTCCGTCGCCCGGCTCATATCCGCGTAATAACCCCGGTACGCCGGCGGCAGAAGCGCGGCCACCTGGTACATGATCTCGGTGGTGATCCATTCGCGTTCTTCTCTGGAGGGAATGCCATCCAGCTTTTTGATATGGAATTTGCGCCCCACCCGGATGGTGAAGGGCGTGCGGTTCAATCCGCGAATATTCTTCCAGAATTTTTCGGCACCAAAGTAGGCTACGGGCAGGATGGGCGCACCGGATTTAACTGCCAGCGGTACCATACCGGTCTGGCCTTTTTGCAGAATGCCTGTTCCGCTGCGCGTCCCTTCGGGTGCGATGGCCAGCATGTGGCCGTCCTGCAGCACGCGCAGAGATTCACGGAAGGCGGTCATATCCACCTCGCCGCGGCGGATGGGAATGGATTTCCAGGTGCTGAAAAGCAGCCCCAGCGCCGGGTTATCCCAGGTTTCGCGTTTGACCAGCGGAACGACAGAGCGGGGAGCCAGGTGGGTGATCAGTATGGGTGCGTCAAGGAAATTCACGTGGTTGCCGATGAGGATCAACGGGCCGTGTGTGGGAATACGCGACAGCTCTGAATCATCCACCTCGCAAATGGTGCGGGTGATGCCCCTGATGGTGAAGTTTACAATACCGGCGACGGTCATTTCAGTTTCTCAATCCCGGCTGATAGACCATTTCCAGTATGGAAGGATGCAATTCGATGCGGATGGAAGTGCCTTTTTCACAAACTGTCTCGCCGTCGGCGTGCGCCGGGATACTGCCCTCCAACGCGTGGATTTCCAATCGGTCGGTGTGGAGGAACTCAACGGCGGGGTCGCCTTTCTGCGTGCCTTTGGTGAATTTTCCAATGAGAGGCACCAGTTCACGGCGTTTCACCTGATTAACTACACACAGGTCAAAGTGGCTGTCAGTCGGCTGGCTTTCCGGTGCCATATAAAAACCGCCGCCCATGCGGATGCCGTTCATAATGGACACCATAAGGTACTGGCCTTCATGCTCGCCGTCAGCCGTCACCAGTTTCAACCGCGGAGCTTTGAAATACAACGCCGTGGTTTTGATCGCTGCTGCGATATACGACGCGAAACCGGTCAGATATTTCATCTTCAGGGATTCAAATCCAACAACCGCATCGAATCCCACGCCTACGCCGTTGCCAAAATATCGGCCGTTCGGGAAGTTCTCTCCGTATACCCGGCCGACATCCACCCGGCGGCGCTGGTTGGAGGTAATGCACTGACAGGCTGCCTCAATATCGGCCGGAATACCC
Source organism: Leptolinea sp. (assembly GCA_012798535.1). Classification (GTDB taxonomy): domain Bacteria; phylum Chloroflexota; class Anaerolineae; order Anaerolineales; family Anaerolineaceae; genus Leptolinea. Next base: position 86,077 of record JAAZMZ010000002.1, on the reverse strand, counting down.
ATACCGTAGGCAAAATCATTACCCCGTCCCACCGGTATCACCGCCATGGCAGGTTGAGATCCGTGCCGGTGATCGGATTCCAGAATGCCGTTGAGAACCTCGTTGGCTGTCCCATCGCCGCCGGCGGCAATGATCACATCATAACCGGTGGCTTCGCGGGCCAGTTTCAGTGCGTGCCCGGGATATTCTGTGCGTTTCAGCACATAATCCAGGTTCGCTTCTCTAAATTGTTCTTTGATATCCGGAATTGATTCTTCTCCATGGCCCCGTCCGGATATTGGATTCACAATCAGGAAATATTTCACGATAGTCTCCGATGGAAACCTGATATGGTAAGGATATGAGTATTGCTCAATACTTTGGGAAGATATTGATTATACCGGGTTTATCCGTACAAAATTCAGAAAAAGTTATTCTCTAATCTTTCAAGAATTTTTAAAAACCCGATAGTATCTTTATACCTGATCTTGAACCACCGGTGATGTTCCATAAGTAATAACCTCGAAACGATACTGTGGTTTCCTATTACTCTGATATACCGCCAACCTTTCTCTATAAAACTTCATCCATAGTATGTCAATAAAGAGAAATTCGCTCTTGAAAATCGTTTTTGTTTTTCGTATACTATTGCCTAAATATATGGCTTCCAGATCAAGGATTCTGTGTCGAAAAAATCACCCAAATGGGTAATACCCGAACTATCCGGTGTCGATATAATCCATCCACCGGTTTCCAAACCGGCAAGGGTTTATCCGGGACGTATTTTCAAGAGTAACCCTTATGGCCACCATCCCCCGTTTTCTCCATAATCAAATTAGCAATTATCCAGTTGTTTTTCGTGGCGGTGGATTCGCCGGCCGTGCCGGCTGGATATTACGCAGGCTGCGGTTCGCTTCGTCTCTGAACTGACGTTTTTCACAACCGAGCCGGTCACCTTAAGGCACTACCCGCCTCAGGGTAGTAGTTCTCTATATGTATATACAGTACAAGAGTCGCCATCGATCCATACCCACTTTCAGGGAATATGCCATGAACGAGAAAACAAACCAACCTACCACTAGTTATCCATCCCGGCAGGGATTGTATGACCCCTCTTTTGAACATGATTCCTGCGGCACGGGTTTTGTGGTCAATATTAAGGGATCTCCCTCGCATATCATCCTCTCACATGCCCTGACCATCCTGGATAATCTGTACCACCGCGGTGCCAGCGGTTCTGAATCCAATACAGGTGACGGCGCCGGTGTATTGATCCAGACTCCTCATGCGTTCTTGAAAAGGGAATGTCGATCGGCCGGTTTCGATCTGCCCGGACCGCGATATTACGGCGTGGGTATGTTCTTTATGCCGGTGGATGATGCGGACCGTCGGCAGATGGAAACCACCTTTGAAAAGATCGTAGAAGAAGAAGGACAGCATGTACTGGGCTGGCGTACCGTGGAAACTGATGGCAGCCTGCTGGGAGCCACCGCCCGTGTTGCCCAACCCGTTGTCCGCCAGGTGTTCATCGAGCGCGGCCCTTTCTTAAAAGACCGCATGTCTTTTGAACGCAAACTGTATGTCATCCGCAAACGAGCGGAAAAAGCCCTGCGATATGGAGGACTGCCCGGCAGCCGGCAGTTCTATATTTGCAGCCTGTCGTATAAAACTGTGGTTTATAAGGGTATGCTGACCTCCAGGCAGGTGCGCTATTTCTATCCGGAACTTTCTGATCCGTTGATGGAAACGGCGCTGGCCATGGTACATTCGCGGTTTAGTACGAACACCTTCCCTTCCTGGGACCGCGCCCATCCATACCGCTATCTGGCACACAACGGTGAGATCAATACCCTGCACGGCAACGTCAATCTGGTAAACGCCGAACAGTACAGTTTTCAGAGCCCCCTCTTCGGCGGCGACATGCCAAAAATTCTGCCTGTTATCAATGCGGATGGTTCCGACTCGGCGATTTTCGACAATGTGCTCGAATTACTGGTGCTCACCGGGCGTTCACTGCCTCATGCCATCATGATGATGATCCCGGAACCCTGGTCACGGCACGAAACCATGAGCGAGGAGAAAAAGGCTTTCTATGAATACCACAGTTCGCTTATGGAACCGTGGGACGGCCCGGCATCCATGGTGTTCACCGATGGTAACAGTATCGGCGCCACCCTTGATCGAAACGGTTTGCGCCCCTCCCGGTATTATGTGACCGACAACGATCTGGTCATTCTGGCATCTGAAGTCGGAGTGTTGGACCTGCCACCCGAGTCGATAATCAAGAAGGGGCGTCTCGAACCAGGCCGTATGCTGTGGATCGATACCGAAGACAAACGGATCGTCAGTGATGAAGAAATCAAGCATGAGGTGGCAACCACCCGCCCGTACCGCCGATGGCTGAAAGATTTCATGGTTGACCTGGAAGATCTACCCGATCCGCCGACCCCACCGATCAGCGGTATCGGTCAGGAATTGGAGGATAAAGACCGTGAAAAAAAACTCCTCCAGTACCAGCACGCTTTTGGTTATACCTATGAAGATCTGCGCCTGATCCTGTCTCCGATGGCGCGCAATGCCATGGAACCAATCGGCTCAATGGGGAACGACACGCCGCTGGCTGTCCTCTCAGAAAAACCCCAGCTTCTCTACAATTATTTCAAACAGCTTTTCGCTCAGGTGACCAATCCACCAATCGATGCCATCCGCGAAGAGATAGTCACCTCGACCGAAGTCATGCTGGGTTCGGAACAGAATCTGCTGGAACCGCGGCCGGAAAATTGTCGCATGATCAAGCTGAAATCACCGATCATCGACAATGAAGAGCTTGAAAAGATCCGCCAGCTCAACCGGCTGTATTTTCGCACGGTTACATTGCCCATCCTATTTGATCCTGCCAATGACGGCGCCGCCCTGGAAAGCGCACTGGAAGAGTTATATACCCGTGTGGATGCGATCATTGCCAATGACGAAGCCAATATCATCATCCTTTCGGACCGCGGCATTGACAGGGAACACGCGCCCATTCCGGCTCTGCTGGCGGTATCCGGATTGCACCATCACCTCTTACGGCACGGCACCCGCACAAAAATCGGCCTGGTCGTTGAATCCGGCGAGCCGCGCGAAGTGCACCACTTCGCCATGTTGATCAGTTACGGAACGCTGGCCATCAACCCGTACCTGGCGTATGCCAGCATCGAAGAAATGATCAATCAGGGACTGCTGACCGGTGTGGATTATCACACCGCAGCGCACAACTACACAAAAGCGATTGTCAAGGGTGTTGTCAAAGTGATCTCGAAGATGGGCATCTCGACTATTGCCAGTTACTTCGGTTCACAAATCTTCGAGGCTGTCGGTTTGAGTGAAAGTCTTGTTGAACGGTACTTCACATCCACCCCTTCTCGAATCGGAGGGGTAGGCATTGATGTGATTGCCCGTGAAGCTGGAATGCGGCATGCCCATGCCTTCCCGGAGCGACCGGTGAACGGCCGCACCCTGGAAACAGGCGGCCAATACCAGTGGCGGCAGGAAGGAGAACATCATCTCTTCAACCCTGAGACTATCTACAAATTGCAACAGGCGGTGCGTAACAACGATTACACGGCTTTTCAGTCGTACGCCTCATTGATTAACAACCAGGTCTATGGACTGGCAACCCTGCGGGATTTGCTGGAGTTTAAATTTCCCGATGATCCCATTCCGCTGGATGAAGTCGAACCAGTCGAATCGATCGTCCGCCGTTTCAAAACAGGCGCCATGTCTTATGGTTCCATCAGTAAAGAAGCCCACGAAGCGCTGGCCATTGCCATGAACCGCATTGGCGGCAAGAGCAATACCGGCGAGGGCGGTGAAGACCCGGCACGGTATCTCTCAGATCCATCAGGAGATTCTCGCAACAGTGCCATCAAGCAGGTGGCATCTGCCCGTTTTGGCGTGACCAGCAATTACCTGGTGCATGCCCGTGAACTACAGATCAAGATGGCTCAGGGCGCCAAACCGGGTGAAGGCGGCCAACTCCCCGGCAAGAAAGTCTATCCATGGATCGCCAAAACGCGTCATTCCACTCCGGGGGTGGGATTGATCTCGCCACCCCCGCACCATGATATCTATTCCATCGAAGATCTGGCAGAATTGATCACCGACCTGAAAAATGCCAATCCACAAGCGCGCATCAATGTCAAACTGGTCTCTGAGGTGGGGGTGGGAACGATCGCTGCCGGTGTGGCCAAGGCGCATGCCGATGTGATCCTGATCAGCGGACACGATGGCGGCACCGGCGCTTCGCCGCAATCCAGCATCAAACATACCGGTTTGCCCTGGGAACTGGGTGTGGCGGAGACCCACCAGACCCTGGTACTGAACAACCTGCGCAGCCGGGTGGTCATAGAGACTGACGGCCAGTTGAAAACCGGCCGCGACGTGGTGATGGCCGCTCTGCTGGGCGCGGAGGAATTCGGGTTTGCCACTGCACCGCTGGTAGCTCTGGGCTGCGTGATGATGCGCGTCTGTCATCAAGATACCTGCCCGACCGGTATCGCCACCCAAAATCCGGACTTGCGCAAGAATTTCCAGGGTGACCCGCAGCATGTGGTCAACTTTATGTATTTCATCGCCCGGGAAATGCGCGAATGGATGGCCCGTCTGGGATTCCGCACGGTGGACGAAATGATCGGCCGGGTTGACAGGTTGTCACAAAAGAAGGATATCCGCCACTGGAAAGCCAGGACATTGGACCTATCTCGATTACTGCAGATGCCGGATGTGCCCGAAGATGTCGGACGCCATTGCTCCATCCAGCAGAATCACGGGCTTGAAAAGGCGCTAGATCAAAAAGTACTTTTGGAATTATGTAAGCCGGCACTCGAAAATGGGGAACATGTTGAAATCGATCTACCGATCCGCAATATCAATCGCGTGGTCGGCACCCAGGTCGGCAGTGAAGTCACCCGGCGTTATGGGCCTGAAGGGCTTCCCGATGATACCATCCGGATGACATTCCATGGTTCAGCCGGCCTGAGTTTCGGCGCCTTTATTCCCAAAGGCATCACTCTGGTGCTGGAAGGTGATTCCAATGACTACATCGGTAAAGGACTTTCCGGCGGTAAGGTGATCGTCTATCCGCCACCGGGTTCACCCTTCGCTCCGGAGGAGAATATCATTGTCGGCAACGTGGCATTTTATGGAGCCACATCGGGTGAGGCATACGTCTGCGGAGTAGCCGGCGAGCGCTTTGCTGTACGCAACAGCGGTCTCAACGCGGTGGTGGAAGGTGTGGGTGATCACGGCTGTGAATACATGACCGGTGGCAAGGTGGTCGTGCTTGGCCGCACCGGCCGGAATTTTGCCGCCGGTATGTCAGGTGGAACGGCATATGTTATTGACTGGGATGGCGACTTTAATCGCAAATGCAACCATGAAATGGTCGAGCTGGAATACCTGGAAAACCCGGATGAGATTGCCGAAATCAGAGAGATGATCGAACGGCATGCTAGCCTGACCGGAAGTAAACTGGCTGAACGCATCCTGAGAAAATGGGATGATACCTGCCAGCGGTTCATTAAGGTGATGCCCAGGGATTACAAAAATATGCTTCAAGCCATCCGCCAGGTTGAAGCCAGCGGAATCACCGGCGAAGAAGCCGTCATGGCGGCTTTTGAGATGAACACCCATGCTGTGCTTCGGGCCAGCGGAAATTAGAAAGGGAGATATCACCATGGGAAAACCAACCGGATTTATTGAGTATCAGCGTGAACTCCCCCGTGATTTGCTTTCGGAAGAACGTATTTTACACTGGATGGAATTTCACAAGCCATTCGCGGAAGAAAAGTTACAAATCCAGGGTGCCCGTTGTATGGATTGCGGAACCCCCTTTTGCCATTCCGGGCGGATTTTCAACGGCAGTGCCTCAGGCTGCCCGCTCAACAACCTGATACCAGAGTGGAATGATCTGGTTTATCACGGATTATGGCAGCAAGCTCTCGCGCGGTTGTTACGGACAAATAATTTCCCTGAGTTTACCGGCAGGGTTTGTCCCGCTCCCTGTGAGGGTTCCTGTACTCTGGGGATTTCCAATCCTCCCGTGACCATCAAGAACATTGAGCTGTCCATCGCCGAAAAGGGATTTAAAGAAGGCTGGATTATGCCGGATCCCCCGGCCGTACGAACGGGAAAGAAAGTAGCCGTGGTGGGCTCCGGACCGTCCGGATTGGCGTGCGCCGACCTGCTCAACCGTGCCGGTCACACGGTGACGGTGTACGAACGCGCCGATCACATTGGCGGACTGCTAGTGTACGGCATCCCCAATATGAAACTGGATAAACAGATCCTGCGGCGCCGGGTGGATCTTATGACGGCAGAGGGGATCACGTTCATCACCAACACCGAAGTCGGGAAAGATGTCCCGGCAGAAACCCTTCTAAAGGAATATGACGCGGCGGTTCTGTGCTGCGGCGCCACCAAACCACGCGACCTGCCAGTTGAAGGGCGGGGATTAAAAGGTGTTCATTTTGCCATGGAATTCTTGACCGGGAATACCCGGAACCTGTTGGGCAGCACCCTGCAAGACAGGCGCATGTCCACTATCTCTGCCCGGATGAAAGATGTGATCGTCATCGGCGGTGGGGATACCGGCACGGATTGCGTGGGAACCGCTCTACGGCACGGCTGCCGAAGTATCACTCAGTTTGAGATCCTGGACAGACCGCCTCTTGAACGTCAGCCGGATAACCCCTGGCCGGAATGGCCGAAGATATTTAAAACCGATTACGGTCAGGAGGAAGCTACGGCCGTCTACGGTGAAGATCCACGGATTTTCGATATTCAGACCTTAGGTTTTACCGGCGATGCGGATGGTAATCTGCAGGAGGTTCACACGGTTCAGGTGGAATGGATTCCCAACTCTACTGGCCGCCGTGTACCACGTGCCATTCCGGGGACGGAGAAGGCTTACCCGGCGCAGCTTGTGTTGATCGCCATGGGATTCCTGGGACCGGAGGATCAATTGATTGATCAACTGGGGCTGGCGCGGGATGCGCGTAGCAATGTTCAGGCGGAGTTTGGTAGTTTCAGCACCAGTCTCCCGGGAATATTTTCCGCCGGTGACATGCGCCGCGGACAGAGCCTGGTCGTATGGGCGATCCATGAAGGCCGGGAAGCCGCCCGTGAGGTCGACCGTTACCTGATGGGTTCAACCTGGATCTGAAGATGAGAACCCGACCGCGAAACCGTTTCGGGCAGAGAAGCAATCATCTGGAGAAGATTGTCTCTCTGAATCTCTGTCAGTTTCTGCAATCTCATTCAACCGGTTTCCCGCTAAATCTTAAAAAACCACTATACTATAGGTACCAGCCTCATTTCTTCTTTTTATTACCGGGAATAATGAAAAGAAAACCGACCCTGCTTATCGCGGATAGCGATTCCAAGCATAATGTACTTATGCGCCATATTCTAGCGGATGGCGGTTTTCACGTTCAGGCAGTGCGCAACGGTGAGCTGGCGGTTGAAGCGGCCGCCCGTGAACAACCCGATTTGGTCATGCTGGAGATAGCACTGGAAGGTGAGATCGACGGCATTGTGACCGCGCGGCGCATCCGGGATTTTTCCAATGTTCCCATCGTTTTCGTGGCAGCCAGTGGAGAACCGGAGGACGCCCTGCGGGCGTTCGCTGCTGGAGCGGATGACTACATCACCAAACCTGTTCATGCTCAACTCCTTCTGGCGCGGATCAAGGCGGTGTTAAATCGCTATGATCGCAATTCTGCCGCGCCCCGCCAGAGCGAAATCGTCTGCGGCCTGCTTAAGATCGACATCCCGGCCCGGCAGGTGGTTATCGATGGTCACGAAGTCTACCTTTCTGAAACTGAATTCAACCTGATCCTCGAACTGGCAAAAAATAAGGGGCAGGTTCTTCTACATGAGCAGCTTCTTACTACCGTGTGGGGAGTGAAGTATGCCCACGAAGTGGATTACCTTCGTTCTTATGTTCATATATTAAGGCGCAAACTGGAAGTGAATCCGCAGCACCCGAAACTGATCATCAGTAAACCTGGAGTGGGTTACATGCTGGCGGTCGAACCCGCCGGGGATTGAGGAGCCGGACAATGGGTATGGAAGAAACCTATAACATTTTTGAATCGGCGCAAAAACAATTCGACCGCATTGCCGATCAGATAAACCTGGAGCCGGCCATGCGGGATTTTCTACGGCTTCCGCGGCGTGAATTTCACTTCAGCCTTCCGGTATATCTAGATAGCGGTGAGACCCGAATTTTCCGCGGGTATAAGGTTCAATACAACGATGCCCTGGGCCCGACTAAAGGCGGAATCCGCTTTCACCCGCAGGAGACGGTGGATACCATCCGCGCCCTTTCCATGTGGATGACCTGGAAATGCGCGGTCACCCGCCTGCCGCTGGGGGGCAGCAGCAGCGGTGTGGCAGTGGATACTCATAACCTGACACTCAAAGAACAGGAACGCCTGTGCCGGGCTTTTGTCCGCATGACCGCTCAAAATTCCGGTCCGGAATGGGACGTGATGGGACCCGATATCATGACCGGTCCGCAGCATATGCTCTGGATGCTGGATGAATATGAAGCTATCCAGGGAGTGAAATCTCCCGGGTATATTACCGGCAAGCCAGTCGGGTTGTCTGGTTCCAAGGGACGCAAGGAAGCGCCCGGCTTCGGTGTGATGATTACCGTGCGCGAAGCCCTCAAAGAACTGGGGATGGATATATCGAAAACGACGGCCAGTGTGCAGGGTTTTGGAACCGTCGGACGTCATGCCGTAGAACTGTATACCCGTATGGGCGGTAGGGTGATTTGTGTGGCCTGCCTGAATCACATCGACCACACAGCATATGCCTTTCGAAAAAAAGAAGGAATTGAATTTGATAAGCTGGCCGCTATTACCGATCCTTTTGGCGAGATCGATAAGAGCAAAGCGCAGGAGCTGGGATGCGAAGTGCTGCCGGGAGATGCATGGATAGAACAGGATGTGGATATCCTGGTTCCGGCTGCCATGGAAAATCAGATCAGGCCGGACAACGTGGAAAAGATCAGCCGGCGGGTGAAGATTCTGGCAGAGGCAGCCAACGGGCCAACCGACCTGAGTGTCGATCCCAAGCTGAATGAACGCGAGATACGCATCATTCCGGATATTCTGGCAAACGCCGGCGGTGTGGTGTGCAGTTATTTTGAACAGGTGCAGAGCAATATGAATTATTACTGGAGCAAGGATGAGGTTCTTGGCAAACTGGATTCTCACCTGACTTCGGCCTATTACGACGTCAGTTCATTCGCCCGCAAAAATGCTGTTCCCATGCGAGATGCGGCATACATGGTGGCAATCGACCGGGTAGCCCGGGCCTGCCAGGAACGCGGCTGGGTATAACCGGTAGGACATGCCGCTGACAGACCGGTTCCATTTCATAGGATTAAAACAGGGGTATACCTCACTACAGGATACTTCCGACATGCATGCCGAGATCGGCGGGAAGGCGCACGGCCTGTTTTCGGCCCAGCGTGCATTGGAAAAGTCAGAAGGTTCATTTCCGGATATCACTCTGGATATACCCGCCATGACCGTTATCGGTACCAGTGTATTCGATGCATTCTTGGAACGCAACAGATTAACGAATATTGCCTATGATGATCTGCCGGATGAACGGATCGCTCATGCTTTCCAGAATGCCGACATGCCGTTTGAAGTGCTGGGTGATCTGCGGAATCTCGTCCTTGAGTGGAACTCCCCGCTGGCTGTGCGTTCCTCTGGGTTTCTGGAAGATTCCACCCGCCGGCCTTTTGCCGGTGTGTACGCCACCAAGATGATACCCAATAATCAATATGATCCGGATACCCGTTTTCAAAAAATACTGGAAGCCATTAAGTATGTGTGGGCTTCCACTTATTTTAAAATCGCCAAGGATTATTGCCGGGCAACCGGACTGGACTGCCGTACCGAAAAAATGGCCGTCATTTTGCAGGAAATGGTGGGGAAACGGCACGCCGACCGGTATTACCCGGAACTCTCGGGAGTCGCACGCACGTTTAATTATTACCCCGTCAAACCAGCCTGCCCGCAGGACGGCGTGGTGGACCTGGCGTTGGGCCTGGGTAAGACTATCGTGGATGGCGGCAAGACCTGGTCATTTTCACCGGCTTACCCCAAACGCCCGCCACCCTTTGAATCCATGGAGGAATTATTCGCGGAAACCCAGAATGAATTCTGGGTAGTCAACATGGGGGAGCTTCCCGAATATGATCCGATCAAAGAGACGGAATATATGCAGTTGGTCAATCTGCACGCTGCCGAACAGGATAACACGCTTCACTATCTGGTTTCCACCTTTGATCCCATTTCGGAACGTTTATCCATCGGTATGTCATATAAAGGTCCACGGGTGCTCACCTTCGCTCCTCTTCTGGAGCTGGGGGAACTGCCAATCAACTCTCTGATCAAGGCGGTGCTCTCCGCCTGTGCTAAAGAGACCGGTGGGCCGGTGGAGATCGAATTTGCCATGACGTTCGATCCGCACCATTTTGCCCTGCTTCAGGTGCGGCCGATGGTGCTTCCATCCGGTAACCAGACTGTTACACACAAAGACTTGAAGAATTCTAAAAATCTGGTGGCGTCTGAACTGGTGCTGGGAAATGGACAGATCGAAGATATTGCCGATATTGTGTTCGTGAAACCTGACAGGTTTGATTTGAAGCATACCCGGAAGATAGCCAATGAGCTGGAATCTTTCAATCGCAATCTATTGGAGCAGGGAAAACCGTATGTCCTGTTTGTTTTCGGCCGCCTGGGAACGTTCGATCCCTGGCTGGGGATTCCCGTCACCTGGGGGCAGGTGTGCGGGGCCAGTGTGATTGTGGAGGCCACTCAGGAGAATGTAAAGGTTGAGCTCAGTCAGGGCTCGCATTATTTCCACAACCTGATCAATCTGGGAGTGATGTACTTCTCCATGCCGTTCAACAGTCCATACCGTATTCAGTGGAGTTGGCTGCAAGACCTGCCGACGGTGCAGGAAACGGAGTTCGTCAGGCATGTGCGGGCGCCGGGTGGGTTGAACGTCAGGGTGGACGGCCGTACCGGCCGGGGGATCATCCGCCGGAACGCTTGATTTTTATGAAATTTTGATTTTTTCCCCATCCATTTTTATGAAATTTCAACAGGGTGCATGATAAAAATACTGGCACCAAACCATGACCAGAGGATGGGGAAACCTTATGACCGTCATTCAAGATGTTCTCGCTAAATTGCAGGAAAAAGACAGCGGACAGATCGAATTTCTTCAAGCTGCCAAAGAAGTGTTGACCTCGCTGGAGCCGACTGTCAGCAAACACCCGGATTTCGTGAAAGCGAAAATATACGAGCGGATCGCCGTTCCGGACCGCGCCATTCTATTTAAAGTGCCCTGGGTGGATGACAGCGGTGAAGTTCAGGTTAACCGCGGTTTTCGTATCCAGTTCAATAATGCCATCGGACCCTATAAAGGTGGATTGCGCTTTCACCCCTCGGTAAATCTCGGGATTATTAAATTCCTGGGTTTCGAGCAGATCTTCAAAAACTCCCTCACGACACTGCCCATGGGCGGAGCCAAAGGTGGATCAGACTTCGATCCCAAAGGCAAGTCGGATGGCGAGGTCATGCGGTTCTGCCAGGCGTTCATGCGCGAACTGTACCGCCATATCGGGCCAGATACAGATGTTCCTGCCGGAGATATCGGCGTGGGCGCACGTGAGATCGGCTACCTGTACGGGTACTATCTAAAGATCAATAACCGCAACGAGAGCGTTCTCACCGGCAAAGGCCTGGAATATGGCGGCAGCCTGATTCGTCCCGAAGCTACCGGTTATGGTTCAGTGTATTTCGCCGCTGAAATGTTATCCACCCGCAAACAGAGCATCGCGAATAAAACCGCCGCCATCAGCGGATCGGGCAATGTGGCCCAGTACACGGTGGAAAAGCTTATTCAATTGGGCGCCCGGCCTATCACTCTGTCTGATTCAAACGGCACGGTCGTGGATGAAACCGGCATCACCGCCGAAAAATTGCAATATGTTCTTGACCTCAAGAATTACCGGCGCGGCCGCATAAGCGAATATGCCGCCCAATTCAATGTCCCCTTCTACGTAAATAAGAGTCCGTGGGATGTCATAAAGGAACAGAATCTCAAAGTCGATCTGGCTTTCCCCTCTTCCCATGAGAACGAGATCAATAAAGCTCAGGCGGAAGCCATGGTGAAGAATGGCTGCTTCTGTGTTTCAGAGGGTGCCAATATGCCCACCGATCTCGAAGCGGTGGACGTCTTCCTTGAAAAAGGTATCCTTTACGGTCCCGGAAAAGCGGCCAACGCGGGCGGCGTGGCGGTCTCAGGGCTTGAAATGTCGCAAAACAGCATGCGCCTGACCTGGTCACGTGAAGAAGTGGATCAAAAGCTGCAGGGCATCATGAAGAGTATCCACCAGTCCTGCGTGGATGCCTCGGAAATGTACGGCTACAAAGGCAATTACGTGGTTGGTGCAAATATCGCCGGTTTCCTGAAAGTTGCCAAAGCCATGCTGGCATACGGAATTGTGTAAACCCGATACCCGGTGGTCAGCAGCCCGGCTGATGAAAATCGGCCGGGTTGCCATTTAAATCATTAATCACTTCTTAACTGAGTGATTTATAATACGTGCGCATTAAAACGAAAACAAAACAATCGAGGACAGATGAAAATACTAATCACAGGGATCAGCGGATTCCTCTCCATTAATCTCGTACGCTATCTTCTGGCAAAGGGATACACCGATATTTCGGGTATCGATCTGGTCGATTTTGATTACCCCGAGCGCGACAGGATAAAATTCCTGCCGGGGGATATCCGCGACCGGGCAGCGGTGAAATCGCTGATGCCCGGTGTGGATGTGGTCATCCACACGGCGGCCGCGCTGCCGCTTTACACTCCGGAAGAGATCTACACCACCGATGTGGTGGGCACAAAGATCCTGCTCGAAGAGGCCTCCGCTGCCGGTGTGAAACGTTTCATCCATATTTCCTCAACCGCGGTTTACGGCGTGCCCGATCATCATCCCCTCTTTGAAACCGATCAGTTGATCGGTGTCGGCCCCTACGGCCATGCCAAGATCGATGCTGAGCAGGCCTGCCTGGACGCACGCGCCAAAGGGCTTTGCGTTCCCATCATCCGTCCGAAATCATTCGTCGGGCCAGAACGCCTGGGTGTGTTTGCCATTTTTTACGAATGGGCCAGTGAAGGCAGGAATTTCCCCAATATCGGCAACGGCAAGAACCGCTACCAGTTGTTCGATGTGGAAGACCTGTGCCAGGGTATCTATCTGTGTATGACCAAAGAAGAAAAAGTCGTCAACGACACCTTCAACATGGGCGCGGAAAAGTTCACCACCATGGCGCAGGATTATCAGGCCGTGCTGGATGAAGCCGGTTTCGGTAAGAAGATCATCTGCTTCCCGGCGGGACCGGTCATTCTGGCGCTGCGTATTCTGGAAGCTTTGAAGCTCTCGCCGCTTTACCCGTGGATCTACGAAACGGCTTCCAAAGATTCCTTCGTCTCCATCGATAAGGCGAAACAGCAGCTTGGCTGGCAGCCGCAGTATTCCAACCAGGATGCCATGGTGCGCAACTACCGCTGGTACTTGGCCAACCGCGACAAGATCGCCCATGCCACCGGGGTGACCCACCGTGTGCCCTGGAAACAGAAGGCATTGAAACTGGTAAAGATATTTTTTTAGCTAAAACGAAATAGAGCGGAATATCCGCTCTATTTTTTTAACCGAATTTATATAAATGTTAACTCACTCTTATTCAAGAATTAAGGTGGAGGCGGGACAATATAACTGTCCCGCTTTTTGCATATTTCTTTGAAAAAGGAAAGAAAATGAATTCATGGAAAGATAAGGCGTTATTCACGCCAGGCCCATTAACTACCAGCCGCACTGTGAAACAATCGATGCTGCGCGATCTTGGTTCACGCGATACCCAATTCATCCAGTTGGTTTTTGAAATCCGCCGCAGATTAGTGCACCTGGCACACGCTTCCCTGGAAGCGTATACGTCTATCATTATGCAGGGCAGTGGTACATTTGGCATTGAATCCGTGATTACCAGTGTGATCCCCGCAGATGGCAAACTGCTGGTACTGGTGAACGGCGCTTATGGCGAACGTATTGTGCAGATGGCCCAGGTTCACCATATACCGGTCATCGTACTGCAATGTCCAGAAGACCAGGTGCCGGATATCCAACTGCTGCGGGAAATCTTGACGGAAGATCAGCAGATCAGCCATGTGGCCGTTGTGCATTGTGAGACAACCACCGGGATCATAAACCCGATTCAGGCCATCGGAGAAGTTGTTAAAAAACATGATTGCATATTTATCGTAGATGCCATGAGTTCCTTTGGTGCGTATGAGATACCGGTGGAAGGCTGGGGGATCGATTTCTTGATTTCATCTTCCAATAAATGTATTGAGGGAGTCCCGGGCTTCTCGTTTATTCTCGCAAACAAGAAGACCCTGTCGCCCGTGAAAGGCTCCGCACGTACCCTGGCATTGGATCTTTATGCCCAGTGGGAAGAACTGGAAAAGACCGGTCAATTCCGCTTTACACCGCCGGTTCAAGCCTTAATGGCTTTCAATCAGGCTTTGATCGAACTTGATGAAGAAGGCGGAATAATTGCGCGGGGGGAACGCTACCGGAAAATATCTGAATCAATCCTTTCGGGGATGCAAGATATGGGTTTTGTGACCTATCTTGATCCGGAAAACCGGGGATATATCATCACTTCCTTTCGATATCCTGATAATTCAAATTTTAATTTCAACACGTTCTATCAGAAATTGAGTGATAAAGGTTGCGTGATTTATCCCGGAAAGCTTAGCCGGGCTGACTGTTTCCGTATCGGTCATATCGGTCGATTGGACGATGCGGATGTATTTGTGCTGCTCTCAGCCATCAGAGATACTCTGAACGAAATGAAAATTGAATTGCCTGTAAGCTGACAGGTTGTTTCTAACCAATAGTTCTGGAGAATATCATGGTTTTTTCTACCCGTCGCAAATATTGTGGAAGGTTAAAATGCGTGATTTTAGATTGGGCGGGAACGACCGTCGATTACGGTTCTTTCGCCCCCACCGCAGTCTTTCATAAACTCTTTGCCAGCCGCGGCGTGCCGATTACCATCGAGCAGGCCCGGGCTCCTATGGGATTGATGAAAAAAGACCATTTGAAAGCCATTGCGAAAGATCCGGACGTGGTCAAAAGATGGGAAATTGAACATGGCAGCGCGCTTGCAGCCGCAGATATCGATGCCATGTTCGCAGACTTCATCCCCATGCAAATCCAATGTCTTGAGGAATATGCCGATGTTATTCCCGGAGTGATTGATGCTGTGGCTGCATTTCGTGAGCTTGATCTGAGAATCGGCTCTACCACCGGATATACCCACGACATGATGGAAGTGCTTGTTCCGGCTGCCCTAACCAATGGGTATTCACCCGATTGCTGGGTTTCTGCCACCGATGTTCCGGCTGGACGTCCATTCCCCTGGATGATCTACGAGAACACAATGCGATTAGAAACCTACCCGATGGAATCTGGTGTGAAGATCGGCGACACCCTGGTTGATATCGAAGAGGGTCTAAACGCGGGAATGTGGACGATTGGCCTGGCCGTTTCCGGGAATCTGTTTGGTTTATCTGAAGAACAGGTAAAAATGCTGCCGGAAGCTGAATTCAAGGAGCGCAAGAAAACCGCCTTGAAAAAAATGTATGATGCCGGAGCTCATTATGTGGTAGACAGCCTGGCGGATTGCCCGTTGTTGATCGAAGAGATTAATTATCGTCTGAAACAGGGCGAAACACCGCGAGATTAATTGAAAACCGCCGGCGTGTAAAGACGGCGGTTTTTGTATACAATATCTGCCTGAGCTTTATATCAACCAGCAGGCTTCCACGGGAAAATGGAAGTCATATATATCTCCTACACGGGGGATGGTGAGTTGGTAATCATTGAATTGGTCCATGATGAAGACAGTTCCCTGCACGTTTATGCGGATACGAACGATTGAACCAAGATAGTGGATACTATCCACAATACCCTGAAGATTGTTTTGCCCTTCCACCAGCCCGGGATTGATTTCTTCGGGACGGACGGCCAGGCAGGGTTTCTCAGGTGAGAATTTTTCGGCAATCCGCCCGTAAATGATCGAAAAACCATTCAACTCTACCTGGTTTCTGGCACTGTTAATGCTTTTTACCGGTAAAAGATTCAGATGCCCCACAAAGGAAGCCACAAATTCTGTGGCGGGTTTTTTATATACTTCAAACGGTGTTCCCACCTGTTCAATTCGCCCCTGACTCATAACCACAATGCGGTCAGATAATGAGAGAGCTTCTTCCTGATCGTGGGTGACATAGATGGTGGTGATCCCCAGTTGCTGCTGGATGCGGCGGATTTCCTGCCGTAATTCGACTCTGATTTTCGCGTCCAGAGCGGAAAGTGGCTCATCGAGTAATAAAGCCTGCGGTTTAAAAGCCAGTGCGCGGGCCAGAGCAACACGCTGCTGCTGCCCGCCGGATAATTGCCCGGGGTAGCGCGCCTGGAAGTTCTCCATATGGATGAGGCTCAGCATTTCATCCACACCTTTTTTGATCTCTTTCCGCGATTTCCCTGCGATCTTCAATCCATAACCGATATTGTCGGCGACAGTCATATTAGGGAACAAAGCGTAAGATTGAAATACCATCCCGACCTTGCGCCGGTTGGGCGGGGTATATGTCATGTCCTGCCCGGCCAGGCTGACGTTTCCAGAGGTGGGCAGTTCAAAACCGGCAATCATGCGCAGGGTTGTTGTCTTACCACAACCACTGGGGCCGAGAAATGAGATGAATTCCCCCTGGTCAGCTTCAAGGTTGAAATCTTGTACAGCCAGATGATCGGCAAATTGCTTGTTTACATGTGATAGCTCGATAAAACTCATTTTGACCTCTCTTTTAAATCTGCTTTTATCGGCCGGTCAATTGTTGACTCGTGCCACCCCTACTGAATCCCTGCAGAAGCCCCAGACATATCCAGGTTAGTGCGTAACTTAAAATAGCCAGAGCGGCAGGTTCGTAAGCTCTATCCCGCCCGACAAGAACCATGTAGGGTCCTAAAGCCGGTCGTACAAGGAAATCCCCCAGAATCAATTCGCCAATCACCGTGGCGAAACAGATGAGAGAACCGCTCAGGATGGCAATCCGCATGTTGGGAATGATCACATTCACCAGAATCTGCAACCAGTTTGATCCCAGACTCTGGGCGGCTTCTGTAAGTGTGCGCACATCAATGGAACGCATTCCCACATCTATGGCACGGTACATATATGGCATGGAAAGCACGATATACCCGGCGGCCATTAGAATATCGGTGGTGAATGGCCGTAGAGTCATTTGCAACGGCGGTTTGCTGAATGTGCGGATGATGCCGAACACATACACGATCACCGGAATTATAAAAGGCAAGATTGTGATGATTTCCACCACAGGCCGGATTTGAGGTAGTTTCAGGTGAATCCAGTATACGGTTGGAAGAAAGATCGACAGGCTGATCAGTACAGTGATAATTCCCATGACCGCGGAATACTGGAAGCTTTCGAGGAATTTGGGGTCTGCCAGGATGATCCGATACGCCTCAAAGCTGAGCCGGCCCTTGATCATTCGCAGAGAAAAATCCAATGTTCCGTAGAGCGGAACGAAAAAGTACAACATACCCAGGATTGCCCAGAGAATACCCCAGACGTTGTTATCTTTTGGTTTCATGATTTCAGCCATCTTGCTGTCTGGCGTTGAAGAATGGAATACCCGGCGATGCAGAGTGCCATCACCACAACCATACCCAGCGCCAGAGCATATCCTTCATTGGGATTGTTAAGTACGTCTCCACGGATTTGCTGACCGATCAATATGGTCACCAGATATATACTCCCGCCGGTCAGCGCCTGGGCGGTGGCGAATGCGCCAAACGCGCTGGCGAATAACAGAATCATGGCTGCCAGAATGGATGGTAATAAGACGGGAAGAGCGATATAGAACCAGTAATGAAATGTGTTTCCCCCAAGATTCTCAGAAGCTTCACGCCATTCGCGTTTCAATCCTTCTAAAGCGGGAGTGATGGTCAGAACCATCAGGGGAAACTCAAAATAGATATAGGTCAATGTCAAACCCATAAGACTGTAAAGATTGAAACCGGTTTCGTAGATATCAAATGGGCAGGTTTGCATACCATCCACTCCCGTCCAGCATATATTTTTAAGGAAGGTGGTGATAAAACCTGTATGTCCCAGTGTAGCAATGAAGGCGAAGGCCAGTGGAACACCGCCAAAATTTGCGGCCAGACCGGAAAAGGTCATAATAATATTTCGCATCCAACGGGGAGCTTTTCCAATTGTGATGGAATATGCCACGAAAAATCCAAACACCCCCCCGACAAAAGATGTGATCGTGCTTACCTGCAGGCTTATGCTGAATGATTTCAGGACATACGGATTTGTCAGTACGGCAATATTTGCCAGGGTAGGGTTTCCTCTGTTATCCTGGAATGCGCCGATGAACAAATTGGTGGAGGGCAGAATAACGAAGAAGAGGATGAATAAAAAAAAGGGTAAAACGCCAATCCAATTTACCAGCGGATTGGGGCGGTTTGTTTTCTTGTTTTCAATACCAGTGATACGCGAAATTTCCACTACCGGCTCCTTCGAATCCAGATGACTGGAGTGATAGCCTGATTTTTTCTCGATCTATGTAGAGGTGTTGTGCGGCGTGACCCGGCTCTTTCACCGGGTCACGCCTGAGAGAAGTGGATGTGTTGATGGATCAGTTGGCAGCTTTAATATCCAGACCGACAACCGAGTCCCATTGTTCCTTGATCAAAGCGCGGGCTTTGGTCAATTGATCACCGTTCGGAACAGTTGAACTGGCGAGCAGAGCCGGATCAGGTAGTTTGGCTTTCAGATCATCCGGAACGACTTTCCGGGTGGTCAGGTCTTCCAGGCGGGCCGGAGCGCAATATCCCTTGATCCAGGTTAACTGCCCTTCATCCGAGTAGAGGTATTCTTCCCACAGTCGGGCGGCTGCTGGGTGGGGTGCATAGGCGCTGATGGCCTGATAGTAATAGCCACCCCAGTTGACATCAGTGGGATAGACAATTTCAATATTCGGATTACCTTTGAAATTGTCTTTGTTGGCATAAGCGTTCCAACTCCACTGGAAGGTAATGGGGGTTTCACCCTTGGCAATAGGGCCTGAATCGGCGATCAGCGGAAGCAGATTACCTGCGGTGTTGAGTTCTTTGAAATAATCCAAACCGGGCTGGATATTATCCAGCGATCCACCGGAAGCAAGAGCCGCTGCGTAGACTGTCTGTGCCGCCTGATTAGAAGCACGCGGATCACCTGCCAGGGCTACTTTGCTTTTGTACTTGGGATCGAGCAGGTCTTTATAGGTTTTGGGGAGGTCTTTTACAACATCGCTATTGATTTCAAAGACCATCACACCGCTGTAATCCACAAAATAGTAGCCGTCAGGATCATTATTTCCCTTGATGGTATCCCAGGTAGCCACCTTGTAAGGAGCCAGCAAGTTCTCTTCTTTAGAAGTGGGGCCATACGCAGGACCGACATCAATTACATCCGGTGCCTGGGGACCTTTGTTTTCTTTATTATCCTTAATTGCCTGAATTTCATCGGCAGAACCGCCATCTGGATTCAGGGAATTGACCTTTATTCCGTATTTTTTGGAGAAATTATCCATCATTTCTCCATAGTTGCACCAATCACGTGGCAGGGTGATCACATTCAATTCACCTTCCGCTTTTGCCGCCGCGATTAATGCTTCTATACCACCGGCTTCTTCCGCCGATTTGACGGTATTGAAATTAACCGCTTTAGTGGTTGCGGTTGGTTCGGTGATTGGTTTGACGGCCGCGGCTTCGGTCGGCTTTTCTACCGCGCTTGCAGCGGGTGCCGTGGCTGCAGGTGTAGCTGTGGCAGCAGGTGCACAGGCTGTCAGAACAAGTGACAGAATGAGCAGGGCAAAAACTGGTAAAGAGACCTTGTGTTGCATCGATTTTTCCTTCCTTCCTCGTTTGACGAAATGATTATCAATGCAATAATAGGTTGATATTATTAACCGGTCTTTTCCTGGCAATTAACAGCAATTAACGTCAAGTTAATGTATTTATGTTGGTGAAGTGCAATAAAAATCTACTCGTATCAAAATTTCTCATAAGTCTATTCAAACTTAACCCACGGTTAACCCCCACTTATTCAGCGTTTAATCAAAATATTGGAAAATAGTCTTACAGATTGAAAACTGGCGGAGAATATTAATACTAAGGCAATCCGACGAAAATCCTATGAGATAACTGCAGGCAAATATGACGGTAGCAATCTTTGACCTTGATTTTACGATCATTGAAGGTGATTCGGAGTGGTTATGGGGAGAATTCATCACAGAAAAGGGCTTTGTTGACAGCAGTTTCATGCGCGGCTTGGCGGAATATTTTCAGTTGTATGAAGCCGGTGTGCTGGATATTCGCGATTATGAAAGATATTTTTTGCAACCACTTTCCCGGATGGATGCGAAGCTGATCAAGGCACTGCAAATAGAATTCTCAGACCTCGTGCGAAAACATTACCGCCCTGCCATGGTGGAAAGAATTAACTGGCATCGCGAAAAAGGACATACAACTCTTCTGATCAGCGCGACAAACCAGCTTCTGGTGGAACCGATTTCTCTTCGCTTGAACTTTCCGCATACACTTTGTACGCAGATTGAAATGAGGCAGACTCAACCGACGGGAGAAATTGTTGGCATCCCGGCGTATCGCGAGGGGAAAGTGAAAAAACTGGCTGCCTGGTTGGAAAAGCAAAATGATTCCATGGATGGAAGCTGGGCGTACAGTGATTCTTTGAATGATATCCCTTTGCTGGAAATGGCCGAAAATCCGGTGGCCGTTACACCCGATGCTGCTTTGCGGAAGCATGCCAGGTTAAAAGGGTGGCGCATAATGGATTTGTAGTATCTTTATACAAAACCCGGGATCAACCAGGCAGGCATCCAGAATTTTCCAAAATGAAAGACCGTGCTGAACACGATGGAGAAGATCAACATGACCACCGTGAAGATCAATAAATAAAGATCGCGGCGCGAGAAATCCGTCTTTTCCAGCCAGGTGCGCGGCTTGATGCCAAAACAGCGCAGATCCATGGCATTGGTCACATCTTCACCGCCGACGATCGAATTCATGGTCACCGGAACGATGAGCGGCGCCACCTTGCTGATCTGGGCGATGATGCCCCCTTCCACCCGTTCGATCTCATAACCGCGGGCGCGCTGCGCGTCCAGCGTCACGCCGAAATCCCGCGCCAGGGTTGGAACATAGCGGAACGCCAGGTCCATGGAATACGCCACGCGGTCCGGGAAGCCCAGTCCCTTGAAGGTAAATCCGTACAAGCGCGGATCCATGGAGTAGGGGATGATCACGAAAACGGCCGAAATGGACAGCACGCGCAGCACCTGCGCCAGGGCAAACCACAGGCGTTCGTAGGTCAGGCGAAAAACGACCGGCCAGCCGGTCAACGGCACCTTCCAGTTCCAGGTGACCACGGGGTGGGTGTTTTCGGGGATGATGCCGGCCGCGCCGCCGCCGGTGATGATGGTGCCGATGAAAATCATCATGAACAGAATGAAAGCGATCAATATCCAGGCACGGCGGGTATCTCGAAAGGATACGCGCGCCGATCCGTACCAGGCAAAAGCCAGAACGAAGAAACCGGCCAGAAAACGCACGTCCCAGAACAAGGAGATGGAAACCAGGAAGATCAAGGAAAAGATCCAACGTGCCCGCGGATCAAAGGTCTCCATCAAACTGTGACGAATGCGGTATTGCCAGGTGACCAGCATGAAATGTTCCTGAAAAGAAGGTTCCCTGCCGTAAATTCTGCAGGGAACCTTATTATATCGCTCTCCTACCGGCCGGAGCGTGACGCAATGGCGTCATACGCCACCATCAAGATAGGCACCAGGATCAATCCGTTAAGCAGGTTGGGGATGATCGTTGGGACAAAATTGGTAGCGATTGTGGTGGGAACATCCACACCGGATACCCAGATCTCTGAGGCGGCAGCCACCGCGGCGGCGATGAGCACACCCAGCACGACAAACACCTCGGCTTTGAAAATGTTGTTCCAGCCTTTGAAGCCCTTCAGGCCGGCCAGCACCGTGAAGCCGGTGACGAAGCCCATGATGCCGTTGGCCAGATCCCACCAGGGCCTGAAGCCGTATCCGGAAAGCAGGTCGCCGATGATGTTGCCCAGGAAGCCGGAGATGAAACCCACAATGGGACCAAAGACCACACCGAAGAACATGGGGATGGCCACGGCCGGGCGGAAAGCCACATTACCGGCTGCCGGGATCTGCAGAAAATTGGTCGCCCATGAAAGCACGGCATACAACGCAGCGCCGATCGCCGAATACACGACCTCACGGGTGCCAAAAGCCCACAATGATTTCTTTTTCATAATTTCCTCCTCTGAATGTGATTGAAACTCCGAAATATCCGGTACTGATATTTGGAACCGGGATGCTCAATCCCGCTTAATCTATTTTAATATAACACTTCAGATTCGGAAGGGTTTTCCTGCAAGCCGCTGCCAGTCTAGATTTGTCGCGCCAGTTCCTCGGCGCGCAGGAACCGGCCGGTTTTTGAGTAATATTTCTCATTCACGCGCAAAAGTGAGGTGGGTAAAACCCGGCAGCGGCGCAGTTGGTCTTCGTCTTTCAAAACATCCGCCGGCGTACCGTCCGCCACGATCTCACCGCCGAACACCAGTAGTATGCGGTTGGCGTACACCACGGCCAGGTCGACATCATGGGTGATGAAGAGCACGGCGTCAAATCCCGGCATCTGCAGAATGGCATCCATGAACTGGTTGTAGTTCCAGTAATCCTGTCCGGCGGTGGGTTCGTCCATCATCAAGATCCTGGAGCGCATAGACAATACAGAAGCGATACTCACCCGCTTTTGCTGCCCGAAAGACAACGCCAGCGGGGGCGTGGCCAGTTCGGCTTCCATGTGCACCGTGTGGATTGCCCAGTCTACGTTTTCTTCAATGGCATCCGGCGGCAGGCGCAGGTTGCGCGGACCGAAAGACAGCTCCTCTTTCACGGTGGGCGCGAACAACATCTGGGTGGGGCTCTGAAAGACATACCCCACGGTGTGCGCGGCCTGAGCCACGGTGATCTTGCGGGTATCCTTTCCCTCCAGCAGCACCTGACCAGCGGTGGGTTTGAGCAGCCCCAGCGCGTGCTTGACCAGCGTGGTTTTTCCCGCTCCGTTGTGCCCCAGAATGGCGATCACATCGCCGCGCCCGACCTGAAAACTGACATTGTGCAGCACATCCGGAAGGTCATAGTGATAGCGAAAAGAGACATTTTCGAAAGAGACCAGCTTTTCACCCGGCTGCGGTGTGAGCAGCGGTTTAAATTCTTCCGTCGGTGGTTTTTTCCCGGCACGTTGCATAACCACTTCGGCGGGGAGTTTGATGCGGTGGTAATCCACCACATCCATCAATCCGGCCGAATCGCCATAGTAAACCTGCTTCCCGCAATCCAGGTACAATACCCGCTCCGGGTGAATGGAGAGCACATCTTCTACCCGGTGTTCGACGATCATCACGGCGATTCCCTGGTCGGCCAGTTCGCGGAACAGATTCAGAGCTTCATGCGCCGAAGCTGGATCCAGGCTAGCCAGCGGTTCATCCAACAGCAGGATTTTCGGCTGCATAACCAGCACGCCTGCCAGAGCCGCTTTCTGTTTTTCTCCGCCAGAAATCGAAAAAGTCTCCCGGTCACGGAGATGATAAATCCCCAGGTATTTCAGCGTGTCGTCCACCCGCTGGATGATCTCATCCCTGGTGAATCCCAGATTCTCTAATCCAAAAGCCACTTCGTTCTTTACATAGCTGCCCACAATCTGCCGCTCTGGATCCTGCAGCAGGGTGCCCACGGTTTGAGATAAATCTGCCATGCTCAGTGAAGAGACCGGTGTCCCCAGGAGGCTGATCTCGCCGCTGATCTCACCACGATAGGTGTGCGGGATAAGACCATTGATGCAGCGCATCAGGGTGGTTTTGCCGCAGCCGGAAGATCCGGCGATCAACAGCACTTCGCCGGGATAGACATTAAACGACAGGTTTTCGATGGCCGGTTCGGTGCGGCTGTGATACTGAAAGGTCAACCCGTCAACGGTGATATACGGTTCGCGATCCACAATTACTCCTGAAAAACCAGTTCAAACTCTGTTCCCACAACCGCCTGCAGGCGTTTTTCCGCGCTGCCGCGAGAAACGGCGATCTCCAGGCAGTCACTGTCATCCAGCAGAGTGATCAACTCGCCGGCCTGCGCGGCGCCGTAGGTGCCGGCCAGGTCGGTTATCTTTTCTCCCTGAATTGTGATCTGAAAACGAGTTCGTCCCGCCAGATGTTCTGAGGTCAGATTGCTGGTCAGGTTTCCGAAATGATCGATGTGCAGGATTGTGCCGCGCCAGCCGTAAAGGCCTTTTTGGGCGATCGGGAGATGGATGAGAACAGGATCAGCCAAGGCTGGGCCAAATTCTGCCAGCGGAACACCGGATGCCAGATGGGCGGCAACCGGAGCGAAAACATCCCGCCCGTGAAAAATGCGGGTCACGGCCGGCAGCCAGTATAAAGGATTTTCCAGCGCGTGGAATTCAACCGGCAGGTTGTCTTTGCGTGCCTGTTCGACCAGCAGGGAGCACAGACCGTTATCCGGGCCGACGAAGTATTGCCCGCCGATATGTGCGGCCAACCCGCGGCGCGGCGTACCCACACCCGGATCAACCACTGCCAGATGCACTGTGCCATCAGGGAAGTAGGGTACACAGCGGGAGAGGATCACCGCGCCTTCAAGCACATTAAAGGGTGTCACGTCATGGGTAAGCACCGCGATACCAGCCTGCGGCGCGATCGACCAAATCACCCCGGCCAGCACTCCGGCGTCATAATCACTGCCGCCAAAGTCGGTGGTGATGGAAATGACTGGCCTGTTCATGCCGTTTTTCTCGGTGCGAGGCGGACTTCCACCGGATCGCCCGCTTTGGCGCCCAGCTTTTCAGCGGCGCTGCCGCGAACCACGGCGATGATCAAATCGTTTTCCGTTCCGATCATGGCTGTAAGCTCGCCGTCCGGCCGGTCACCGAAGGTGCTCACCAGCCCGCGGATGGTTTTTCCGCAGAGAGCCACCTCCAGCACAGAATTTGCTCCCAGGTGTTGGGCAGTGATATTGGTGGCCAGATTGCCGAAATTATCGATGGTGATCACTTCGCCGCGCCAGGTATCGCCCGAACGGACAGGTTGCGGATTTTCGAGCCGGATGGGATCAGTCAGCGGAGTGCCCATTTTCTCCAAAGGTACACCATTCGCCAGATGCGCTCCAACCGGCGCGAAGATATCCCGTCCATGAAATACCCGGCTGATATCAGGCAGCCAGTATTCCGGTTTATCGAGCGTGAAGAAACGCCTGCTCAAACCAAGAGATTCGGCATCTTCAAATACCAGAGTGAACAGGCCGTTATCCGGCCCGACATAATAATGACCGTCGACTTCCGCGGCCAGGGGTTTACGGCTGGTGCCCACCCCAGGATCGACCACGGCAATATGTACGCTCCCTTTCGGGAAATATCCGGCTGTGCGGCGTAATGCGATGGCTCCCTGGCGGATATCCTGGGGAGGAATGTGGTGGGTGATATCGGCGATCTGCGCTTGCGGGCAGATCTTCCAGATCACCCCTTTCATCACACCCACATAACCATCCCGCAGGCCAAAGTCAGTTAATAGCGTAATGATCGGCATACAAACAAATCGAAGATTCCTTTCCAATGATACTGGAATTATATCCTCACGTCTGTTGGATGATGCTGTGAATCGGGATATTTTATGATGGTGGTGATAGTAATATTTTATAAACCGGGAACCCAACCATCAATATCAGATAAAGATGATCTGTGCACCTTCCGTCATATCCATGAAGTCGCCGGCCGTCACAATATCGATCACACCATCGATGAAATCTTCCTTCTTAAGCCCGAACATATCCACCGACATTTTACAGGCGTACAGTTTCGCCCCGCCATCCACCAGCATTTGCAGATATTCACTGACGGGCGGCACTCCCAGCTTATCCATTTTTTGTTTCATCAGACTGGTGGCAAAGGGGGTCATGCCGGGAAAAGCTCCCAGGAACTGGGGAATTCCGATATACCCGGGAATACCCATCATGTTCATTTTCATGCTGGCATTGGCCACCGGAGGAATTTCCAGGTGGTCAACACGGGCTTTATTGATCATATCCATTCCCCAGAAGGTAAAGAAGATGGTCACATCGATCCCGTTTCCCAGAGCCGCCCAGCCCATGACCAGCGCCGGGTAAGCCATATCCAGGTTGCCTTTGGAGCAAATAAATGCGATCTTGCGCTGTTCTTCAGCCATCGAATGTTCTCCTTTATTTATGATCACATGATCGGATTTAAACACAACCTTCCGGTTTGCCCAATCCGGCAATCCGCGCCACCTTTTTTGCCGGTCCTTTGGGGAAAAGCGTAAACAGGTCTTTGGTCGAAATTCCACAGCCGTTGGTGATCGTCCGCAGGGTAGGAGAAGCCCCGCTGGATGCCGCGCTCTGCCGCGAAAAATCGATCACTTTCCAGTGCGCAGCGGTCAATTCTTCAATACCTTCTTCTTTTGCTATTTCGACGGCGATCTCTTTGGTCCACTCGGCCGGATTGGTCATAAAACCTTCTTCGTTGATCTGGACGGTCTTGCCTGCAATTGTTTTTGTTGCCATAATTCTTTCCTCCTGAATGAGATCCGATTTTATAAGGGGACAGATTGCTGTTTCCCGGCCAGACTGAAAGCGCTGGGCAGGGGAATGTCGATTCCCTGCATCATCATGTACCAGTACATGTAGCGGAAAAACAGCTTGCCCCAGTGATTGATGGTGGTTTCCTTAAGCAGCGAAAATGGCCCCAGTCCCGGAATGGGATATGTTCCCGGCAGTGGTTCCACATCGTAATTGAAATCTATGAGGATTCCCTTGTTAAAACCCGATTCAATGTAGCAGCTGGCGTGGCCGTCGAAATTCGCGTGCATTTCCTCGCCGGCCATGTGTGCCAGCATATTTTCGACCACGTATTCGAGCTGGAAATGAACTACTGCTCCGGCTTTGGAGGTGGGAATATTGGTGGCATCGCCCATCACCCAGATATTCGGCCAGTTTTTGGACTGCAGGGAGAATTTATCCGTCGGGACGAAGTTCAGATCATCACCCATGCCAGACCGGCCGATGACATCTGCACCCTTATTTACAGGCACGGTGATCAGGAGATCATAGGGAATTTCGCGTTCATCGTACGACCGCAGGATATTCTTTCCTGCATCCACCTCGCTTGCCATGAAATCGGTTTCCAGTTGAATATTCTTCTTCGTAAGAATATCTCCCAACGCTTTGGCAGATTTGGGCTTGGTGAATGCGCCGGAAAGCGGTGTGGCATAGACCAGTTCCACTTTGTTACGCATGCCGCGCCGGGTGAAATAATCATCTGCCAGGAAGAGAAACTCCAGCGGCGCCACCGGGCATTTGATGGGATTTTCCACCACGTTCATCACCAGACGTCCACCCTGCCACTTCTCCAGGAAGGGATGAATGGCCGAAGCGCCTTCGTAGGTGTAGAAATCGAATATGTTCTTGTGCCAGCCGGCTCCTTTAAGGCCTTCCGTTTCTTCCGGGTGGATATTTACACCTGTGGCTATGATCAGGTAATCGTAATCGATCACCCGATTTTCTCTGGTGAGCTTTACCCGGTTGGCGGCCGGTTCGATTAACTCGATATCTGAAATCACGAACTCAATTTTATTCGGAATGAAATGGCGTTTGGGCTTGATCACCTGATCCGGGCGGTATCTTCCAAATGGCAGGAAGAGGAATCCGGGTTGGTAATAATGATTTTCATCCTTATCCACCAGGATCACTTTCCAATCATGCGAATCCAACCGGTCAGACATTTTTCGCGCAACCATCGTTCCGGCTGTGCCGGCCCCCAGGATCAAGAGAGTTTTCATTTTTCCTCCTCAGGGAATTTGGGTAAGATCGGCAATTTTTTTCAACCGCCGGGTGAAGGCAGACCGCTCCTGTAAGATGCTCTCAAATGCCTGGGCAGCGGCGGTGGTCCAGGTATCGATCATTTTTTCCTGTTCATCAGTCAGTGACGGGATTGCTGTATGGGCTGCCTGAATAGCCTGCCCGGGGATATCCACCATCCCGTTCAATTTTGTATAAGGTGTTTTATCATCCAACATGGTCGTTTCTTGTAATCGGAATCCTCCAACCAGAAAAAGACCAACAGGTTCATGTTCCAGAGTCACATACGCGCCTGTGTAATTCAATCCGGAATGGCAGGTAAAATGTTTCTCTCCATTTTCAGCCTGCCGGACAAATTCATGATAAGACGCCTGGCAATTTGCCCCGGCCGATGAACGGCTGGAAACCAGATGACAGAATTCACAGGGATGACTCATTTCCGTGATGGGATCACCCTGCATATTGACCAGGATGGCTGATAACTGGCTGACCGTCGAAAAGAGATCCTGTATGGTTTGGAAACAATGCACGGGCAGTCCGCCTTCATCCATCATGTATTTTCCCGAGTCATCTCCCAGTTTGAGACCGTTCAACAGATCTTCCACGTCTTCACGGGGAAAACGCCATTGCTGCCCGATTTTGTTACCGTGAAGTCGCCCGTCATTGAGCATCCGATAGACAGTAATACGGTCTACTTTCAATAAATCTTGAACCTGGCGGGCGGTTAGAAATTCATCCATTTGCTATAACAACCTATAACATATTATATTGATCATTTCAGATATTACAAGTGATAAATATCACAATTACATAAAATACATATAAAAACAGCCCCATTTTCTATTCATAGAAAATGGGGCTGTGTCAATAGATCGTTGCAAGGTTCTGTTGGATTGATTCCGCTCGAACCATCAGGCACTTCGGCTGACATCATTCCGTCAGTCTATTTAAATAATATGATCCTGTCTCCGGTTTTTCGACTGGGCCCGATCATATCTGTTCCAGCGCCTGATCGAGATCCCAGAGGATATCCTCAATATCTTCCAGGCCGATGCTCAGGCGGATAAAGTCGGGAGAAACACCGGCAGCCATCTGCTGCTGTTCATTCAACTGGCCGTGAGTCGTGGTGGCCGGGTGGATGGCCAGGCTCTTGGCATCGCCCACGTTTGCCACATGGCTGAAGAGTTTGAGCCTGTTAATGAATTTGCCTCCCGCGTTTGCGCCACCTTTGATACCAAACCCAAGAATGGAACCGCTTCCTTTGGGCAGGTATTTCTGACCGGCATGATATTCCGGGCTGCTTTTCAGGCCGGGGTAAGCCACCCAGGTGACCTTCGGATGTTTCTCCAGGTGTTCGGCCACTTTCTGAGCGTTGGCGACGTGCCGTTCCACGCGCAGGCTGAGGGTTTCTAAACCTTGAAGGAAGAGGAAGGCGTTGAATGGTGAGAGGCAGCCGCCTAGATCTCGCAAGATTTGCACGCGGGCTTTGGTGATGAATGCTGCCGATCCAATGCTGGCGAAAACAAGTCCGTGATAACTGTCATCCGGTGTGTTGAAGTTGGTAAAACGGGGATTGCCTTCCCATTGAAAATTCCCACCGTCCACAATCACCCCGCCAATGGATGTACCATGTCCGCCTATGAACTTGGTGGCGGAATGAGTAACAATATTCGCGCCCCATTCAAACGGCCGGCAGAGATAGGGAGTGGCAAATGTGTTATCGATCATCACTGGAATGCCATATTCTTCCCCGATTCTGGCCACTTCTTCAATCCGAAAAACATTGATCCGTGGATTTCCCAGGGTTTCACCATAAAGGATCTTTGTGTTCGGACGGATGGCTTTCCGGAAGTTTTCAGGATTTCCGGGATCGACAAAAGTGACATCAATACCCAGCCGTGGAAAGGTATAGGCAAACTGGTTGTATGTTCCACCGTACAGCGTAGCAGCGGAGACGATATGATCTCCGGCAACGCACAGTGTCAGGATTGCCTGCACCTGCGCCGCATGCCCCGAACTGACTGCCAGCGCACCTACCCCGCCTTCCAGCGAGGCAACGCGCTGTTCAAAAACATCGTTGGTGGGATTCATGATACGGGTATAGATATTCCCGGGTTCTTTCAAGGCAAATAGATTGGCGGCATGTTCCGTGCTGTTGAATGCATACGAAGTTGTCTGGTAGAGGGGAACAGCCAGTGAATTAGTGGTGGGATCGGGTGTTTGCCCGGCATGCAGTTGACGGGTAGAAAAGCCGAATTGTCGGGGGGATTCATTCGCAGGCATGTTGATTAATCCTTATTGAAAAATTTCGAAAAATTGAAACGATAGATGCGGCCGCATCGCAGGACATATTCATTTTCGACACATACACATGTCCATAGCGTCTTCCTCCTTGCAAAAATACCCTTCCTGTGGCGTTAGCGTAGATCATCCAGGTTATACGGCGTCTCTTCATAGACGCAGTAGTTTAACCAGTTGGAGAACAGCAGGCTGGCGTGACCGCGCCAGCGCACTACCGGAGCCAGTGCTGGATTGTCATTCGGGTAATAGTTCCTGGGAACGGCAATGGGCAGTCCTAGATTCACATCCCGGTCGTATTCGGATTTCAGTGTCAGCGGGTCATATTCCGAGTGACCGGTGACAAAAACCTGTTTGCCGTCATGGGTGGAAATGATATAAATGCCGGCTTCATCCGATTCGGCCAGGATGTCCAGGTCAGGAATCTTTTCGATGTCCTCCCGGCGGATCTCGGTATGGCGGGAATGCGGTGCGTAAAACCGGTCGTCAAATCCACGCAGCAGATTGGTATTCCTGGTACAGATGTGGTGTTCGAATACACCGAATTGTTTGACCGGAAGAGGATACTTGGGGATGCCATATTTATGGAACAGGCCGGCCTGTGCACCCCAGCAGATATGGAAGGTGGAAAACACATTGTGGACGGACCAATCCATCACCTGTTTTAATTCATCCCAGTAATCCACTTCTTCGAAGGGCAGGTTTTCCACCGGCGCACCGGTGATGATCAGGCCGTCGAAACGTTCATACTTGATCTGCTCGAAGGTCTGGTAGAACGCCAGAAGATGTTCGGCCGAAGTGTTCTTGCTCTGATGGGAATCTGTGCGCAGCAGGGTGATATCCACCTGCAGGGGTGAATTTCCCAGCAGGCGTAAGAGCTGCGTTTCTGTGGTGATCTTTGTCGGCATCAGATTGAGAATGGCGATTTTCAATGAGCGAATGTCCTGATGAAGAGCGCGGTCTTCATCCATGACAAAGATATTTTCGCTGTTCAAAATTTCGCGGGCCGGCAGTTTGTTGGGTATTTTGATGGGCATGACTTCCTCCGGTAAAAAAAACCTCTTCTTAAGATGAGAAGAGGTGCGGGAAAGTCACAGATCTCCTCTCATCTCCCAGAATACTGCTTCTGCGGGAATTGACACCACACCTTGCGGCTGGTTGTCGAGGTATCATAGGGCCCGTCCCTCCACCTCTCTGGATAAGAGTGCATCGCGTATTCAATTGTCAATTGCTCGCCGGACTGAACCGGTGCATTTATTAGGGTTTATATTACGACGGAACAATCCAGAATACAAGTACCATTTCAAGAAAATGAGAGAATTCTTATTATTGCCGGGATTCACAAGAAACGCCGCCGGAAATCGGCCGTTCGACATAAGTGGTATCATACCCACTGTTATTCTATAATTGCCATTAATCTGATTGGATAATAAAAGATATGCTGGCGAAAGTGTTAAACTCAAATAACAAATTATTTGAGTTGGCCCGGCAGGGGTCATTGGAAATCCCGCGGTTCAAGGGGAAGACTCTCCAGAAGATTTGGGAAGTTATGTACCCGCTGGTGGCTTTTTTCTATGCCGGGCTAGTTCCGGGAATGTCCGCTTTCTGTGTCGCACCCGTGATCGTGGTCAATCTGGCTTCGGAGGAGTTCTCTCGGGCCGCTTTTAATAACCCGACCCATTCGAATTCACCGCTGATCACTACCATGTTCCTGCTTTTCAGCTTTCTGCCGTTCTTTGCCTTCATCTGGGGATGGCTGGGGATTTTTGAACACCGCTCCTTCTGGACAACTGGCCTGGAACGCGAGGGTATCTGGAAGAAGTACTCCCGCGGTGCCTGGATTGGGACCGCCTTGATGATGATCCCGATCATTGTGCTTGTCACTCTGGGTTATGTGAAACTAGAGGGCGATCCCCAGGTATGGTCGGGTTGGAGTGCGATTCCGGGTGTGATCATAATGCTGGTCGGCTGGCTGGTGCAGGGAGCCGCGGAAGAAACCCTCACACGGGGTTTCCTGCTGCCGGTATTTGGCATCCGCTTTGGACCTGCCTGGGGGATCATCGTCTCATCCATCCTGTTTTCTTCGCTGCACCTGTTGAATCCCAATGTCAACCTGATTGCCATGCTGAACCTTTTCTTGTTCGGAATATTTGCCTGTATTTATGCCATGAAAGAGGGCGGATTGTGGGGAATCTTTGCCATCCACAGTTTCTGGAATTGGACGCAGGGGAATCTGCTTGGACTTGAGGTGAGTGGTTCTTCGATTGGCGGAACCGCTTTAATAAACCTGAGAGCGACTGGCCCGGATCTGTTCACCGGAGGCGCCTTTGGCCCGGAAGGTGGACTGGCCATCACCATCACCCTGTTGGCAGCCTGTATTATCCTGGTCTACCGGATATCCAAGAAACCGTTTCTCTCTCTTCAGACGGGAGCACAACACGCATGAAACCATCTTATCTCACCGGCCTGGCAATTCTGGTCTTTCTGGCAGGATGCTCCCTGTTCCCCTGGCAACAGGAGACATCCGTTCCGATCCAGACCTTGTTCGTGGGATCGAATATGGTGTCTTGCGATAATCCATTAAGACAAAATCTTTGTCTGTTGGTGAAACACAAACTGGAGGACTCCTGGCAGCTGTACAGCAGCGCGATAATGGGGTTCGATTACACTCCCGGTTTTGTCTATGAACTGGAAGTCCAGTACGATCCTGGATATGTCAAAGATAAATATGGGCCGGATATCCAATGGGTTCTTTACCGGGTGGTCAGCAAGAAACAGGGAGAAAGGAGTCAGTTTATTCCCCGTGAGTTAGTTGACGGTGTCTGGAAATTGCAGCAGATGATGGATTCTTCCGTTACGCTTCCTGTTGATTCAAAAACACCCCCCACATTGTTATTCCAGTCTGATGGCCATATCGACGGTTCCACCGGATGCAACCGGTTCAATTCCGCCTTTTCGATAAGCGATGATCAGTTGACATTCGATTCTATCTCCATGACGAAGAAAATGTGCCCGAAGGAGACCGGTCTTCTGGTTCAGGAGCAGAATTTTCTGTCCATATTAAATAATTCTGAACACTTCACAGTCACCAAAGATGACCTGCAGATATTTTCCGCGGGCGGTAAAAAATCGCTGCTTTTTAAGCATTGATTCCTTTCGTTAAAAAAATTCAGCCAATTGCAAATAAACCGGCTTTTTAATCCTCAATATATCGCCGACCGGTTACATTCTTCATTGTGAGGTACTCTATGATCGCTGAGAATAATCTGGTTCTAAAAAATGGAATTTTTCATACCCTGGATGCCAGACGTCCCCTGGCTCCAGCCGCGGCCATCCGCGGAAACCAGATTCTGTTTATCGGCTCAAATGAAGAAGCGGAGGCCATATTCGCCGGAGAAGTTTACACGGCGGTCAACTTGAAACAGGCGGCGGTCATTCCCGGTTTGACAGATGCCCATGTGCACTTTGAATGGTACTCGACCGGCCTGCAGGCGATCGATGCCGAGACTCCCACCCTTGAGGAAGTTCTTGGGAAGGTGGAAGAACGCACCCGATCCATTCCACAGGGAAAATGGATCACCGGTTACGGCTGGAATCACAATGTGTGGGGCGAAAATTTCCCTTCAGCCGGGCAGTTGGACAGAGTCTCGCCGCATCACCCGGTCGCACTGGTGGCAAAAAGCGCTCATGCCAGTTGGGTGAATTCTGCCGCCCTGCGGCTGGCCGGGATCACCGACACAACCCCCAATCCGCCCGGTGGTCAGATCGTCAGAGATCCGGCCGGTAAAGCGACCGGTCTTCTTCTGGAAGAAGCCATGCGCCTGGTGGATAGGATCATCCCTTCTCCCACACCGGAAGAACTGGTGGAGATGGTCAGGCAGGGTATGGAAAACGCCAATCGTTTGGGATTGACCGGTATTCATGATATGGACCAGCCGTCGGTTTTTCGTGCTTTTCAATCCTTACAGCGAACCGGCCAGTTGACATTACGAGTGAATAAATCTATTCCGCTGGCGTATCTCGAACAGGCCATAGCCGCGGGTTTTCAAACCGGATTCGGTAATGACCTGCTGCATATCGGTCCGGTAAAAATGTTCGCCGACGGCGCACTGGGACCAAAAACCGCCTGGATGTTATCGGGGTATGATTCTTCGCCGGAGGACAGGGGAATTTCCACAACGGATATCGAGGTGATCTATGAAAGCGTTCTCAAAGCCAATACCAACGGATTGGCAACAGCCATCCACGCGATCGGCGACCGCGCCAATCGTGAAATTCTCAACATTTACGCGGAAGTGAAACGCACCCAGCCTTTCACCGGGATGCGCAACCGGATCGAACATGTGCAGCTCCTTTCTCTTGAAGATTCGGGAAGACTTGCGGAACTGGGAGTGATTGCCTCCATGCAGCCCATCCATGCCACATCGGATATGGATATTGCCGAAAAACACTGGGGAAGCCGGCTGGCAGGCGCTTATGCCTGGAAAACCCAGCTCGAAAAGGGCGCCGTGCTGGCTTTTGGATCTGATTGTCCGGTGGAAACCATGAACCCCCTGGCAGGCATTCACGCGGCTGTGACCCGACGCCGGGCGGATGGCTCCCCCGGTCCGGACGGCTGGCGTTCGGAACAACGCCTGACGGTGGAAGAAGCCGTTAGAGGTTATACCATTGGCCCGGCTTATGCCGCCGGAATGGAAGACCGCCTGGGGATTCTGGCTCCCGGGTACCTGGCGGATATGACCATACTAGATCGGGATATCTTTACCATCGATCCCATGGAAATCCTGAACACCCGGGTACTGGGTACGATTGTGGATGGGAAGTTTGCCTGGCGGGATGCTTCCCTGTAATGTATGGTTATGAAAGACACCGATCTGATTTCTGATCGGTGTCTTTCGTATTCACCCCGCCTCATTTTTATCGGGTAGAGAAGGAAATTATTCCTTATACAGGCTGGCTGTTTGAAGGCTCTCTTCGCGGGTCAGAATCTTACTGATATCCAGCAGGATGATCAATCGTGAATCGAGCCGTGCGATACCGGATACGAAGTTCGAGTTGACTGTGGTGACGATGGACGGGGTGGATTCGATGACAGAATCATCGATGGTCAATACCTCGGATACAGCTGAAACGATCATCCCGATCTTCATGTTTTTGATATTTACGATGACGATACGTGTATCACGGTTATTTTCACACTCCGTGATGCCAAATCGTTTTGCCAGGTCGATCACCGGAAGGACGACTCCCCGCAGGTTGATGACCCCTTCGACAAAGGCCGGTGATCTGGGCATTTTGGTGATATCCTGCATCTTGATGATGCTTTCGACCACCGCAATCTCAATGCCGTAATCTTCGCTGGCCAGTGAAAATACTACGAGTTGCTTTTCCATATACACTCCACAAGGATTTCATTTGCAGATGACGTTGTCTGAAAAAGTACATTCCAGCGTCAGAGATGGGATCAGGCAGATGCCAGTTTGAAACGGGCGACGGCTTTTTGCAGTTCCCGGGCTAATTCGGATAGCGATTGAGCGGATGCGGTGACTTCTTCCACCTGGGCGCTCATTTCTTCTGTAGAAGCGGAGACTTCTTCAATGGCGGCGCTGTTCTGTTCGCTTACACTGGCGATACTTTCTATGGCCTGGGTGACTTCGGAAGAGTTGGCAGCCATCTCTTCCGTGGCGGCTGTGTTCTCTTCCACCACGGCGGAGACTGAATCCACAGCAGATACCAGTTCACTGGAAGCAGAGTTCATCTCCTCCGCCGCATCACCGGCCAGCCTCGCCTGGTCGCTGACTCCCTGGGCGGCTTTCAGGATTTCAGACAGAGCTTCGCCGGCTTTATTCGCGCTGGTCACGCCGACTTCCACCTCTCTGGAGCCCTCATCCATGGCTTTGACGGCTTCGGCCACGGTCGTCTGGATTCCGCTGATCAAAATACCGATCTCCTTGGTAGCCTGAGACGAGCGTTCCGCCAGTTTGCGGACTTCATCCGCCACCACGACGAAACCTTTTCCATGTTCCCCGGCGCGAGCGGCTTCAATGGCGGCATTCAACGCGAGCAGATTGGTTTGCGAAGCAATATCTTCAATGGTTTCCACAATAGCACCGATCTCACCGGAACGCTTCCCCATTTCCTGAACTTTTTCTGCAGATGCGCCGACTTTTTCGCGGATGCTTTGCATACCTTTGAGGGTGTCTGTCACAGTGGTTACACCGGTACGGGCAGTTCGGCGGAAGATGCCGAATCACGGGAAACTGACGCGATATTACCGACTACCTGCTGGATGGCGGTGTTGATCTGCGAGGTGATTGTGGATGCCGTGGAGATGGCGCGGCTTTGTTCCTGCGCGCCTTTGGCCACACCTTCGATAGCCTTGGACATTTGCTCGGTGGATGACGCCGTCTTTGTAACAGCGGTTGCCTGGTCGGCGGTTCCCCTGGCAACCTGCTGGATGGTATTGCTGATCTGGTTGGTGGCCTGGCCGGCCTAAACTGCCGCGCTAGCCAATTGCTCGGATGCGGCTGCCAGGTTCGTGGCGTTTTCGTTGATATTTCGGATGGTCTCCGTCAACCCTTTGACCATGGTCGCGAATGCCTGCCCCAGTTCGTCTTTTTCAGAGTGCGGCGTAATGGTCTCGGTCAGGTCATTATTGGCAATATTCTGCGCCACAACCCCCATGGATTGTAGATATCCCACCATGGCATGCAAACCCTGTCCCATATCGCCAATCTCATCTTTACGCTTTGTAACGACATCTTTGGTTTTCTGGGCCATATCCCGCAGCATATCCCCCTGGGAAAGTCTGGTTAAAGCCACACCGGCAATCGCCAGCGGAGCGGTGATATCCGTTGAGACGATGAGCCCCATTCCGATTGCCAGCACCAGGCAGACGATCACAAAGATCACCAACAGACGCAGAGAATTGGAGAATGTGACGGCAGCCTCTTCTTTTTCCTGCTCGGCATATTGCACGTTGAGGTCGACCAACCGGGTGATCTGGGTGATGGCGTTTGTCAGGGGAATTTTTGTTTTGCCGCCATCGGCGATGCTGGCCATGGCCGCTTCATTATCCCCGCCGTCCACAAGAGCCATGATTTCATCTAGACCCGCTGAATAATCCACCATAGCCTGGTCGAATGTATCGAGAGCGACTTTTTCCTCTTCTGATAACTGCCCGGCGCGGTAGGTATCCAGATTCTTCGTGATGACAGCCAGATTATTCGTCAGAGTCTCTTTTACATCTTTCCTCTGGCTTTCCACCATTATGTATTTCAGGATATCTCCGCGCGTGCCCTGCAGCGCTGATCTTATGTTCCCGAGTTCATTCATGGGAACGGTACGGTTGTCATAGATTTTATTCAATTCGTTATTGATGTTTTGCATCCCCAGATAACCGATGACGGCCACAACTACAATGAGGATTGCAATGCACACGTAACTACCGACCAGTCTGGTTCTGGTCCTGATATTACTTAGGAATTTCATAGTACACCTTTCCTGTTATGTTGGATGAATATGAGACGGGCTCACACAGGCTGGATTGACTGGGAACAGGACAGTCTCCCCCGAAAAAAACACACGACGGTTGTTTCCTTGGTACGAATATAGAAGATTGAGTATTTGTGCAACCTCCCTGAAGATGGATGGTTCCTTTGCTGTGATGGTCCCCCGGGATGAAAACCACAACAGGTCTGAGGCAGGAGAAGAATCGCCAGCATAATTTTCCCCCGCGCATGATTTAATCTTAATCACATATTTAATCGATGGAATAAAGATGCGATTAAATAAAAATTAATCAATGTAAAAATTAATTAAAACTATATAAACATTGACCAGTAATTCGGAAAGTGGCCCATGACCGTAAATCCGGTGGGGGTTCCAAAGATATAAAAGGTTCAATTCTCCCCTGATGTGGTCTCATACTATAGGATAGCAGGACGTTTTTCTACCAGGAAAAGAACCGTTTGCCACAGGATAGTAGACTGAAAACTCCTTCTAAACGGTTCGGAAGGTCAACAATGTTATAATTTATCGCAAGTCAACCTGCCTCCACATTTTCAATTACGATCTGCGGGTTCCCCGCGCTCACAAAATAAAAACCGCTATGCGGTTCTTTTTGATATCAGGGAAAATGATGGAAGGCAAATGTTCTGTATATTTTGATCCCCCCTTCTGGGTGGGGATTTTTGAAATCTATGATGAAGGCCGGTATCAGGTCGCCCGGCATGTTTTTGGCACCGAACCTAACGATCCACAGCTGCTGGAGTTTGCCCGCCGGGGATACAGCCTGTTGGATTTTTCAACACCTGCGCATGTTCACGAAAAATCCGAACCGGTGAAAAACTACAAACGCCGGATGCGGGAAATCCGCGAACAGTTGAAAACGCCGGTCAGATCAACCCGGTCGCAGGAAGCGATAAAACGAGAGAACGAATCACGAGCGAAACACAGAGAAGAACTGACCCGCGAACAACGGGCCGCTGAAGTGGAACGCAAATTCCAGCTGCATAAAGAACGCCGGGCAGAGAAACATCGCGGACATTGATAGACAACGATCAAGGTCTATCAACGACAATTGTCAGTGTTAATTCTTAATAATCCCGAGGATTAATAAAACGCCCGGGGTCAGTTCCTGGCGAGAATGATCCGGTTATGCCAATGCCTTCTTAGCCAAATCCACCTGCTCTTTGACGGTATTCAACGCGGTTCCACCATAGACCGAACGGCGGTTAACAGAGGCTTCAAGACTGAGAGCGGAATATAGTTCATCTGTGAAGGCAGGATGGATCAACCGGTAGTCTGACAGAGGTAGTGTCATCAAGTCCAACCCTTTTTCCTCTGCCAGCCGCACCACCTTTCCCACCACCTCATGCGCTTCCCGAAAGGGAATTCCTCGAGCCACCAGATGATCGGCCAGATCGGTGGCCAGCACAGCCGGATGAATGGCCTGGCGGCAGCGTTCCGCGTTGACGGTCAATGTAGAAATAACTCCTTCTAAAACCGGCAGCAGGACTTCCATGGTATCAGCCGCTTCGAACACGGCTGATTTATCCTCCTGCAGATCCTTATCGTAGGCTGAGGGCAGCCCTTTCAGTGTGGTCAGCAGACCGGTCAACAGCCCGATAAACTGCCCGGCTTTTCCGCGGGTCAGCTCCAGCATATCCGGATTCTTTTTCTGCGGCATTAGGCTCGAACCGGTGGAGAATTCATCCGCCATGTTGATGAATCCGTACTCTACTGTGGAATACAGGATCAACGCCTCCGCCATCCGGCTGAGATGCACACCGGTCAGCGCCGCCCAGAAAAGGAACTCGGCGGCGAAATCCCGGTCAGAGATGGCATCCAGAGAATTGGGTGACGGCACCGAGAATCCCAGGTTCTTCGCCAGAGCAAAACGATCGATAGGGAATGTGGTTCCGGCCAGAGCTGCACTGCCTAGCGGCATAACCGCCGCTCTCTCCGATAACTGACGAAGGCGTTCACGGTCGCGCTGCAGAGTCCAGAAATGACTGAGCCACCAGTGACTCAGCAGGATCGGTTGAGCCTGTTGAAAGTGGGTGTAACCCGGAAGAATGACCGCCAGGTCTGTTTCGGCCCGTTGTATCAGTGTTTTCTGCAAAGAATCCACAGCGGCATCCAGGCGTAAAGCAGCGGAAATCAGCCACAGACGGAAATCGGTAGCCACCTGGTCATTACGGCTTCGACCGGTGTGCAGCTTGCCTCCGATAGCTCCCACCAGTTCGGTGAGACGGCGTTCGACGGCTGTATGGATATCCTCATCTTTTTCGGAAAATTGAAAAGTTTCCGATTCCATTTCTTCGAGAACGGCCTGCAGACCATTGACCAGCGTTTCCGCTTCGGTGGAAGTGATCACACCTGCGGCAGCCAGTGCCTGTGCCCAGGCCTGGCTGCCGCGGATATCCTCTTTGTATAGACGCCTGTCCACCGGCAGTGAATTATTCAAAACAGATGCCAGGGAGTTAAGCCCGGCGCGAAAACGGCCTGACCAGAGCGTCATAGGTTCTCCTTAATCGCGGATGATTTTTTCTGCCGGCACCGGCGGAAGCCCTTCACCCAGACCTTTCATCATGGCCTGCACTTTGGAAGGCAGCCCGAAGAGGCGGATAAATCCGGCAGCGTCGGTGTGATCGTACACCTGAGAATGGCCGAAGGTGGCAAATTCTTCACGGTACAGACTGAAGGGGCTGGTGCGCCCGGCAACGATCATATTACCTTTGTACAATTGTACTTTGATCGAGCCGGTCACCACTTTTTGTGTGGACTGGAAGAAGGCGTCC
This sequence comes from Leptolinea sp., assembly GCA_012798535.1. Taxonomy (GTDB): domain Bacteria; phylum Chloroflexota; class Anaerolineae; order Anaerolineales; family Anaerolineaceae; genus Leptolinea. The sequence continues at coordinate 45,278 of JAAZMZ010000002.1, read as the reverse complement.
ATGGCTTCGCGCAGCGGGGTGAACCACAATCCGAAATAAACCAATTCGGCGTATTTATGGGAGAGCACATCCTTGTAATGCATGGTTTCACGATCCAGGGTGATCGATTCAAGTTCTTTATGGGCAAAGCTAAGGATGGTCCCGCCCGGCGTCTCATATACACCGCGGGATTTCATTCCAACCAGCCGGTTTTCCACCAAATCGATGCGCCCGATGCCGTGTTTTCCACCCAGAGCGTTCAAAGTTTCCACCAGTTTAACCGGTGCGGTGGCGATTCCATTCAGAGCCACCGGTTCACCCTGTTCAAAGGTGATTTCCACCGTTTCCGGCTCATCCGGTGCGGAGAAGGGTGAATTCGAAAGCACGAACATGTCTTCCTGCGGTTCACTATTGGCGTCTTCCAGGTTTCCCCCTTCGTGCGAAATGTGCCACAGATTGCGGTCCCGGCTGAAGAAGGATGGATTCTTGGTGGGCGCCGGCAGATTATGGGCGGCAAGGAAGGCCAGAGCATCCTCGCGGGATTGGATGTTCCATTCACGCCAGGGAGCGATCACCTTAAGCCGCGGATCAAGCGCAGTGAAAGCCAGTTCAAAACGCACCTGATCGTTACCTTTACCCGTGCAGCCGTGTGCCACGGCATCAGCCCCTTCCGCCCAGGCGATCTCCACCTGTTTCTTGGCGATCAACGGGCGGGCGATGGACGTACCCAGCAGGTATTTACGTTCATACACCGCACCGGATTTGATCAAAGGCCACAGGTATCCTGTGCAGAATTCTTCCCGCAGGTCGAGCTGAATGAGCTTACTGGCGCCTTGCTGTTTGGCACGGGCTTCCAGGTTTTCGAGCTCTTCGGCTTGCCCGACATCCGCACAGTAGCAGATGACATCGCAGTTGTAATTTTCTTTCAACCAGGGGACGATTACTGAGGTATCCAATCCGCCCGAGTAAGCCAGAACTACTTTCTTTACAGTTTTCTTGTCATTCATATATGCCTCCTGAAAAATGATAACAAAAACCCCGCCGGTGTGGCGGGGTTTGAATGTACTGTTTCAATTTCTAAGCAACAGTCCAGCGAAACCTACCCAACCATCCGGGGATGTGGGTGAGACAGATTTCGTCGGGCGCGCAGTTCATATTTCATTGAGCGTATTGTAATGGATATCGCCGATAATCGTCAAGGTGGACTTTACAACATCACCGCGTTGCGGCCAAACAACTGGTCGCGTAACTGCACCACCTGGCGCCGGAAATGATCATCTCTTTCGATCATATCCGCGACCTTTTCACAGGCGTACATCACCGTGGTGTGGTCGCGTCCACCCAGCGCCTGCCCGATCTGTGGGAGGGAGACATTGGCCACCTCGCGCAGTAAATACATAGCCACCTGGCGTGGAAGGGCGATACCGCGAGAACGATCGCGGCCGAGCATCTGCTCAGTGGTAACACCGAACGCACGCGCCACCGTATTGACCACCTGGCGGGGTTCCATGGAACTGTGCTGCGGTAGCATATCTGCCAGAGCAGAGGTGACCAGCTGGGGAGTCAACGGCATTCCGCTCAGGTCTGAAAAGGCTAGCACCCGGGTGAGGGCACCTTCCAGTTCACGTATGTTGGACTGGATCTGGCGGGCGATCATTTCGATGATCTCATTGGGTATATGCCGGCCGGCCCTTTCCGCTTTGGATCGCAGGATGGCCATGCGGGTTTCCAGATCCGGTGGCTGCATATCCACGGTGAGACCCCATTCAAAACGTGAACGCAGGCGCTCTTCCAGGGTGACCATGGCCTTCGGCGGCCGGTCTGATGAGATCACCAGTTGTTTATTCGCACCGTGTAGGGCATTGAAAGTGTGGAAGAATTCTTCCTGAGTGGATTCTTTTCCGGCAATGAATTGAATATCATCGATCAGCAGCACATCCGCCTTGCGGTAGCGGTCTCGGAACTGATTGGTGGTGTGACTGCGAATGGCATTGATCAAATCATTGGTGAAATCTTCGGATGATACATATAAAACTGACAGGTTGCGGGAATTGGTAAGATTCCCAATCGCCTGCAGCATGTGGGTTTTCCCCAATCCGACGCCGCCGTACAGGAACAATGGATTATAGGCTTTGGCCGGATTTTCCGCCACGGCCAGGCTGGCGGCGTGTGCCAGCCGGTTGCTGGCACCCACCACGAATGTGTCGAAGGTGTAGCGCGGATTCAACGTGCGGTTGGCGCGCACTTCGGTTTCGATTTGTTCTTCCTCAATTTCGTTTTCCAGAGCCGCTTCGTCAATGGCCGGCTCGATATTTTTTTGCCAGACGACAAACTTCACCGATTGATTCGAATCCATCAACCCGGTGAGGATACGCGAGACAGTGCTGGTCAAGCGGTTTTCCAGCCAGTCACGGGCATAGGCGTTTTGCACGCCAACTGTAAATGTATTCTTATCATAGGTCACAACTTCTGTGCTGCGCACCCAGGTATCGAAATTCGCTTTGGGCATTTCCATCTGGAGCTGACCAAGGGTTGCCTGCCATGCTGAATGTGGATTCATCATCAAAAGGGCCTCCGTTCAAAGAGCTGTGTTGTGCAACCGGTAAACAGGTACGGTTAAGAAATCCCACTGCGGAGCAATGGGAAAAATTGACTGTTTTTTAATGATTGTGTAGTAAAGGGTTTGGGGAGATTTCCCCGATGAATTACTTCCCGATTCTAACAAAAAGGACGGGGGCAAACAAGGTGATTGGGATACGGCAGCCTAAAAAAACCTGAAACTTTAAGGTAATTAATCTTAAAGAAAATGACACATGTCAATTTTTAAGGTTTGAGTTTCGAAAGCGTGTTCTTGCCATGTATGGGCAATCCTTCTACAAGTAATACCCATATCTTGGGGTTGATCTTCAAATAACGATTCGTGCCCTGAATAAAGGGGGTGATATCCGATGAAATATTACTAGAAAAAATTAGATTCACCCGGATGTCTGTAAATCAGATTTGAGAGTCCGTCAGGATCAACCGGGCTGTTTTGCGGCCGATCTGAACGGCAAAATTCGTCCCGCGGTCCCACGGATAGACCTGGCTCATGCTGGCGTAGTACAGGCCGGGAATGGGCGTCTGGATTGCCGGGATGTGGCGGGAGTGATCGATCAATGGAACGGGCTGCGCGTAGGTGGTGCGATACAACCAGGTCTTGCGTACCCAATCCGGTCTGAAATCCGGATTGATCCGTTGTAGCGCGGGAAGGAATCGTTCCAGTAATTCTTCCTGCGAGAGCTTGAAATATTCATGATCAGTTTCCAGGTAGTCACCACAGTAAAGCAGATGATCACCACCGTAATATTCCGGAGGTAGAAAATTCGTGTGTTCGACCAGCGCCAGGAAGGGGAAGCCAGCTGATTTCGGTAGGTTGAACCAGTAATAGCCCTTTGTGGAAAGTGGATGCCTGATGGCCAGTACCATGATCACCGCGCCCAGGCTTTTTAGATCCAGCAATCCCTGTAAATAATCCTTTGGCAGATTGGGCGTCATACGTGCCATCTGCGCCGGTGATACGGTTATTAGACAGCGGTCATACTCCATTGCGCCAATGAAGGTCTTTACGTTCAATTTCCCTTCTGCCGTCCGGCGGATTGATTCCACGCCGGTTTGATAGTGGATGACCACACCGCGTTTCTGCAATTCCCCGGCCAGCGCGTCGGCAAAGGTTTGAAACCCGCCTTCGAATGTGGCCAGTTTTGTCGTTCGGCTGTGTAGACGCGCCCACATCCATGCCATGTTGACCTGGCGGGCGTACCGTTCGCCGAATTTTCCATCCAGCATGGGCAACCACATCTGGTTGTAGGCCTTTTCACCCGCCCACTTGCGCATCCAGCTATCAACGGTGACACTTTCCATTGGTTTCCAGTTTTTCGTCAACCGTAGGTAGAGGGTCACCAGACCGAAACGGATTTTGTTCAGCCCCCATCCCAATCCGGGATATAGAATGGCTGAAGGGATCGAATCAAAGGGATAGAACTGTCCGTTGTGAAACATGACGGTTTTGGGCTGCCGGACCACCACCCGGTTCTTCCAGCCAAGCTCCTCGATCAGACTAAACATGTCTTTGTCTGAAAGAAACCAGTGATGATAGTATTTCTCCAGCGACCACTTCCATTCCGGTTCTTTGAAACCACCTGCCAACCCACCGGGTTCGCCGGCGGCTTCAAATATCTCTACCTGATGACCGGCATTGACCAGGTCGTAGGCAGCCGACATTCCGGTCATTCCACAGCCGATAATGGCAATTTTCATTCGGTTGTCTCCGGTTTCTCCCCCCAGCGTAATCCTTCGCGGGCAAAGTAATATGCGCCCAGAGCGGTAATGGGCAGCCAGAGGGCGACGTGCAAAAGCAGGGTATACCCTGCCGCCACCTCACCGGGCACCCCATAAGCCGTCAACAGGGCGATACCCGGAGCGTCAAATGTGCCCACATAGCCGGGAGCGGATGGCAGTGTGGTCGCGAGATTTACGATCCCGTTCATCAGCATCAGTGCGAAGAAACTGACCTGGAAAGGGAATGCGTGCATGATGAACCAGTATTTGCCTGTCTCGAAAAGCCAGATAACCACGGATGTGATAAAGACCATCAACGCTTCACGCGGGCTGCGCAGAGATTCCAGCCCTGAGAGAAAACGGCGGGTGAATCCTAGCACTTTATCGCGAAATCTTTCCGGAAGGAAACGGATAAAGAGGCGTTCAATGATCTTTTCACTGGCAGCCGGGAAAGCTGCGGCTAGCAGGAAGAATACCAGCGCGCCGATGAAAGCCACCGCGCCCCAGATGGAAAGGCTGCGTATGCTACCCACAAAACCCGAATCGTTGTTCAATCGGGTCAATTCTGACAGGTTCAAAAAAACAAAGCCCAGCATGACCACACCGTCGAAGACACGCTCAATGAATATCGTGGCCAGAGAAGCGGAGAAAGATACATCTTCGTGTTTTTTAAGAACATACGCCCGCAGAACTTCACCAGCCCGCGCGGGGTAGATGTTGTTCCCCATGTAACCGATGCATACAATGGGAAACATTTTGCGGGTGGGAATAGCCTTCAACGGTCTGAGCAGATAATGCCAGCGCCAGGTCCTTACCCAGACCCCCATGAAGTACACCAGTACTCCCGGAATTAGCCACCAGAAATTGGCTGTTTGAATGGACTTCCAAACCTGATCCAGATGAAGTCCGCGAAGCGCCAGGTAAAGAAAGAGAATGCTGATAAGCAGACCAACCCAGAATTGCCAGCGTTTCACAGAATCACCCTGTTAGTGAATCGATTTGAACCATAAATGTGTGAACAGGCTTACCTGTCAATGCGCGACCAGAGAAATGATCCAGGAGAGGATCACAATAATGGCGATGATACTGAAAACAAGCTGCTGTGTTCTGCGTTTACGCTGTTCAGCGGTCAAGCCTGAACGCGATGGGGTTTTGCCGGACATACTCTTCCTCCAGTAGACATGAATTGTACCATTGCCCCCTGATCAAGAAGAACGGGAGCCTGGCGCTCCCGTTCCGTAAATTCTGCTCAATCTCGTTATTTAGTTGCTGTAACCGCCGGGGAGTCTGCCGGTTTGGAAGACGGCGCGGCTTCCGCCGGTTTGGTTTCAGAAGAAGAACTCTTTTCCTCCGTGTGCGATCCCCCGGTCCGGCTCTGGCCGGACGGTGACCGATGATCGGTGGCATAGAATCCCGATCCTTTGAAAACGATTCCCACCGGAGTATAGACTTTACGCAGCTCTTTCTTTCCACACTCAGGGCAGCGGGTTAACGGAGCGTCACTGAACTTTTGCGTCTTCTCAAATTGAACACCACAGCTCTCGCACCGATAGGTATAGACTGGCATAGCAAAACCTCCAACTGAACTGAGGACAATCCTTATTCAACTAGCGAATATAGCACGCCAGTCTAATAAAATCAATAGAAATCTTCGGTTTTGTCAGATTCTTATACAGAATTAATACTTAAGGGGTTCATTTAATCTTCAATGGGATGCCTGCCGCCATGAAATAAACCTCATCCGCGAGCGCGGCCAATTGCTGATTGGCGCGGCCCTGCGCGTCGCGAAAGACGCGTCCCATGAATGTTTCTGGCACAATCCCCAGCCCGATCTCATTGCTGACCACAATCCACGGTTCCGGCCGTCTTTTCACAGCCTTCAACAGATCACTCAAGGCTTCTCCGGCGGCATGAATTAATTCTTCTTCACCCACGTCTTCAGGCAATGGTAGAAACGAACCGCTGAGCAGCAGCGTGACGCAATCCAGCAGGATGGCATCATAGGTATCTTTATAATCCTGCAAAGCCGAATCCAGATGATCGGACGCTTCCAGGGTTTGCCAGCCGGGCGGACGATCCGCCCGGTGAACGGCTACCCGCCGTTCCATTTCCTCATCCAGCACCCTGGCGGTGGCAATATAAAGGACACTCGGCCCGATGGATTTTGCCAGTTGCTGCGCGAAACGACTCTTCCCGCTGCGGGCACCTCCAAGGATCAGAATGAGTTTCTCTGTCATACGCTCTACTCCGTGATACGCGCCAAACAGGTGTGAATCGCCTGGAGTGATGAATTCAGGTCATCTTCAGAGAAGACTTCCAGGGTCAATACTCCTTTGAATTTGTTCTGCAATAAATAACGGAACAGGCTGTCCAATTTTTCCGCCGGCACATGCGTCAGAGACTGGTGATCCCGTTCCCCGATGCCGTGCAGGTGCATGACCGTGGTCTGGCTGAACCGGCCGTGGAAGAAATCCACCGGGTCGTGCCCGTCAAGCCACAAATGGCCGATGTCGATGCAGCGCGTGCAGCCCGATTCTGTGATCACCCGGTCATTGAAATCCGGTGGATACCCTTCCAGGTTTTCAACGGCAAGCAAACGGATGTCTCCCGCCAGATCGGCCGTCAACCGCAGGGATTGGACAGCCTGGTCACGCCAACGCGCCATGGCTTTTTCGTCGGCTGCGGTGCGCTCTTCCTTCCCATCCAGATGAACGATATAGGCTTGCGGCTCCAATGCGCGGGTGACTTCGATGACCCTGCGGGCTTTTTCCAGGGAAATATGTGCCTCACCTTCACTTCCGGCCAACCGGAGATCCAGAGGAAGATGCACGGTGTATGTCAGGTCCGATTGCCGCGCCAGGGAGCGCAGGGTAGCAATATCCTGCGGACCGGGAAGATTATGCTGGTCGCCGTCCAACTCGAACAACACGAGCTGCACATCCTGCACTTTTCCGGCCAGAAAGCGGACATTCGGTAGGATGTCATCCGGAATGATGTAAGAAGTCGTGCCGAGGCGGAAGGGTAAATTAAAAGGTGGCATAGGTTAACAATAGTACCAGTTCGGTCAGCTCAATCGTCAGGCCGAATACATCCCCGGTCACCCCGCCAATCCGCGAGCGGGCAAAAGCGAAAATTCCCACGGCGGCCAGTGCCGCGAGAACGGCGGACAACGCTGCCGGCAGGCTGCCGGCTAACAGCAGCGCCAGCGGGATCAGAGCAGCCAGCAGAATAGCCCGGTTGGTAAGTCCGGCGGCGAAATCGGCGGCCATGCCGCCGGTACGGGCCAGTGGCTGCCTTCCTGCCAGCAACACCAACCAGCGGCTGCAGGTTGGTGCAAATACCAGAGCGAACAACCGGGTGCTCTCCGGCAGTGCCGCCAGGGCGAACAGTTTCAGTAAAATCACGAGGATCAATCCGACCACACCGAAGGTGCCGATATGTGGATCTGCCATGATCTCCAACCGCCTTTCCGGCGACGCTGCAGCGGGCAGACCATCGCAACAATCGGCCAATCCATCCAGGTGAAGTCCGCCTGTGATCAACACCCACACCGCGAGACTCAGCGCGGCTGCCAGCCAGTCTGGAAAAACCAGGTGAAACACCCACCATCCCGCACTGACGACACACCCGATCACCAGTCCGACAAGGGGGTACCAGACGGCTGCCCGCCCTGAATCACCCGCTTGAGGCGATCCTGATATCGATCCAACCGGGAATATGGTCAGCAGTGAGAATGCCAGTCGAAGGTACTTCATGATCGATCGGAAACGCCCGCGTCTTCGAATGTGGCCATTTCGTTCAGAATACGTACGGATGCTTCGATGATGTGGAAAGCAAGAGCAGCGCCGGTGCCTTCACCCAGCCGCAACCGCAGGTCCAGCAAAGGTTCCAGTCCGATCTTATCCAGCACAGCCCGATGCCCGATCTCCACGGAGCAATGTGCGGCGATAAGATAGGGACGAACATCCGGCAGCATTTCACAGGCCAGCAGGGCGGCGGTGCTGGATATGAATCCGTCCACTACAACCGGAACGCGTCGGGCGGCCGACCCGATAATCAGTCCGGCCAGGCCACCGATCTCGAATCCGCCAACTTTCGCCAGAACATCCAGCGGATCTTTGTGGTCCGGCCGGTTGACGCGAATGGTTTTTTGAATGACGGCAACCTTGGCTGCCAAACCCCGGTCGTCGATACCGGTGCCGCGGCCGGTAACCTGCTCAACGGGTAAGCCGGTGAACACGGCGGTCATTGCGGAGGATGGTGTGGTATTACCTATGCCCATATCACCCGTAGCCAGAATATCCACACCGCGGGAAAATTCGCGTTCGGCAATCTCCATTCCCCTGAGAATGGTTTCTTCTGCCTGCAGGCGGGTCATGGCAGGACCTTCCGCCATGTTACGGGTTCCATGATCGATCCGGGCGTTAATGATGGGCAGTGATTCGGGGAAATCGGCCGCCACACCCATATCCACCACGCAGATGCGTGCGCCGGCCTGGCGGGCCAGCACGTTGATCGCCGCACCGCCCTGCAAAAAGTTCATCACCATTTGCCGGGTGACATCCGCCGGATAGGCGCTGACGCCTTCGCGGGCAACACCATGATCCGCGGCCATCACGATCACCGACTTACGGGAAACATCCGGATGCAGGGTTCCCTGAATGGAAGCCAGTTGAATGGACAGGTCTTCCAGACGACCCAGGCTGCCGGCCGGTTTGGTCAGGCGGTTCTGCCGGACGCGCGCCTCTTCGGCAATGATGTAATTCGGTGGAGGTATGACAGGTAGCTGGAGCAAGGTGTGACCTCAAGTTGCAAGAATAAAAACCGCCCGGTGGACCGGACGGTTTTTTATGGGTGGAATACCTCTTCCGCAGTTGCTTCCTGGTCCGGGAAGTGTATGCGGATTCTTCCAGAAGGCCGGTATCCTGACTTGCGAGGAGAATATCTTCGCTTACAGTTGCGGCACAGTGCCGGATTCTCTGACCTGGTCAGACCACCGGCTTCCCTTGAACCCTATGATGGGGAGCCTTTGGATGCAGCAAGTTTATTGCAGGAAGGATGGTTTGTCAAACACGGCTTTTGAGATAGCATGGAAAGTGCTGATGGAAATTTATTCCATTTTTACGCGCAGATCCTTTAGATAACCGTTATATTACCGAATACACAACATAAGCTCTACCCTTCTGGCGGGGAGGTATAGATGTATGTAGGATCGGATTCGCTTCAATCTCTAGTCATGGCTCGCCGGCTGCTTCTCTTGACCCGCGAGATAGAGAAACATCGCAAAGACCCGACGGCCGAAACAAAATCCTTCAAAGAGATCATGGAAGAGGATGAGATCACGCTGAGCGGGGGAACAGAATCAACTCCGGTGGCGCCAACACCAGGCCAGGCGACGGCCGGCCCGGATAACCTGGATATCAAACTTTCCGATCTATGCAAGCGGTTGGACGAAGTGAGAGATCAAATCCCGGCGGAGGCTCCTTCACAGGAGTCTGTTACCATAACCCAATCCACTTCCACCTCCCTGGAAGTGGATTGGCTGGGGTACAAACCTGTGGACGGACTGGCGGTTCGTGACCGGCACTTCGCAGAAACCAACCTGTATACTTTTGATTTTATCGACGGCAGCACTTTCAAGATCACCGATAAGTCTACCGGGAAAAGTACGACCATCTGGGGCGATCCTCATGTGGATACATCCGACCAGGACGGATCGAACAACGGTGATTTCTCTGATCTGACTTCCAGCGAGACGCATACCACTTTTAGTCTGCGGGATGGCACGAAGGTTATTTTCACCGCCCGGGACAACGATGTGATCGAATCTGTGGACATCATTAAGGGAGACCAGATGGTTCATGGCACCGGATCTGCCGATCCAACGTTTTCTGAACAGAGCGGTCTATTTGACATTCGGCTGCGCGAGACATCATCCATCCCGCAGCTTTCGCAGGGAGATGTGGTCTATGCAGGCGGCGACGGAAATGACTGGTTCGATGCCGCCCACCATATGGTCTGGGGGATGACCACCGGCCCGTTGGCGGGATCGACGCCCCGCAGCGTCCTGCAGATCCATTATTCAGAACAGGTGCGGCAGACGCTTTCCGCGGATCATATCAATACATCGATATAAAGCGGATAGATTCAGCCGAACCGTCCGGTAATGTAATCCTGGGTGCGTTTATCTTTGGGGAAAGTGAACATTGATTCCGCAGGGGCATATTCCACCAGCTCACCCTGCAGGAAAAAAGCTGCCATATCGCTGATGCGCGCTGACTGCTGGGTGTTGTGCGGCGCGATCACAATGGTGAATTTTTCTTTCAGGTCGCGCAGCAATTCCTCGATTTTCGCCGTGGCCAGCGGATCCAGTGCCGAGGTGGGTTCATCCAGCAGAATAATTTCGGGTTGGAGCGCCAACACGCGTGCCATACACAGGCGCTGCTGCTGCCCGCCTGAGAGTGCAATCCCCGGATCGTTCAGGCGGTCTTTGACTTCATCCCAGAGCACGCACTGCCTTAAAGCCTGTTCCACGGCTTCATCCAACAGCTTCCTGTTTTTCATGCCGCCCATCACCAGCCCGTAGGATACGTTGTCATAAATGCTGAGCGGCAGGGGCACCGGCCGCGAAAATACCATGCCTACCCGTCGCCGCAGAGCGTTGACATCCGTATCAGGAGACAGGATATCTTCACCGTTGATCAACGCTTTGCCCCGTAAGACGGTGACATCCGCCAGATCGTTGAGCCGGTTCAGCACGCGCAAAAGGGAGGATTTCCCGCCGCCGGCCGGTCCGAACAGCACCGTGATAGTGTTGGCCTGGATCTTCATGGAAACGTCTTTCAGGCTTTCCGTGCCGTCCGAGTAGGTGAGGGTCAGGTGTTCGAGGACGATCTTATCCATACTTCACCACTGCCGCCGCGCCCGCGCCCGCGAGCGGATGATCGTCGCGGAAATGTTCATGATGAGCACAAAAAGGAGCAGTACCAGCACCGTACCGTACTGGATCTGGATGGGCATACCGGGCACCTGGGTGGAGATGACAAAAAGATGATAGGGCAATGCCATGGTGGCATCGAGGGGGGAATGCGGCAGGCGAGGCAGAAAGAAGGCCGCTCCGGTGAAGAGAATGGGGGCGGTTTCTCCGGCAGCGCGTTCCAGTCCCAGGATTACCCCCGTAATGATACCCGGCAGAGCCTGCGGCAAGACAACGCGTCTGATGGTCTGCCAGCGGGTAGCGCCCAGTGAGATGCTTACCACCCGGAAGGAGGTTGGGACCGAACGCAGGGCTTCTTCTGTCGTGCTGATGATCACCGGCAGGGTCATGATGGATAGGGTGAGGGAAGCCGCCAGAATACTGGTGCCGAATTTCATAAAGACCACGAACAGTCCCAGACCGAACAGACCGTATACAACCGAGGGTATTCCCGCCAGATTAATGATGGCGATGCGGATCAGACGAGTCCAGCGGTTATTGGGGGCGTATTCTGCGATATACACGGCAGCGGCGATCCCCAGCGGAACCGAGAACACGGCCGTGCCCAGCGTCAGGTAGAAGGTGCCGATGATCGCCGGCCACAATCCACCGGCCTTCATGCCGTTGGAAGGCATGGCGGTTAGAAATTCCCACGAGATGGCCGGCGCACCCTGATAGAAGATGTAGATGACAATGGCGATGATCGGAATGACCGTCAGCAGGCTGATACCCAGCAGCAATCCAAAACCCAGTTTTTCCACATGTTGCGGAATGAGCAGTCTGCGTTTCATTTTCACGCCTTAAGAAAGCAGCCGCTCGCTGCGGGTGGTCCGCCGGGAGGTAAGCAGGAAGGCGGTGACATTGACAACCAGCGAGATGAGGAAAAGAATGATGCCGATGAGGAACAACACGCTGTAATGCACGCTGCCGGCAGCCACTTCGCCCATTTCCGAGGCGATCGTAGCGGTCATGGTGCGGATGGGAGATACCAGCGCCTGCAATCCTGCCGGAATGACCGGCGCGTTCCCCGTAACCATCATCACGGCCATGGTCTCTCCCATGGCGCGGCCCAGCCCCAGCAGCACGGCGGTGATCACCCCGGAGCGCGCGGCCGGCAGGGTGATACCCCAGATGGTCTGCCACTTCGTGGCACCCAGCGCCATGGAGGCTTCCCGGTAGGATTTGGGAACAGTGTTCAACGCGTCTTCCCCCACCGAAACGATGGTGGGAATGGAGATCATACCCAGCAGTATGGCTCCGGTCAAAGCCGTCAATCCGGTGGGCAGATCGAAGAAGCGTCGCATGAAAGGTACCAGTACCTGAATCCCCAGAAAGCCCAGCACGACCGAGGGCAGCCCGGCCAGCAGTTCCACCAGCGGTTTGAGGATTTCTTTCGCGTAGGCGGGCGCGATTTCGGAGATATAGACGGCTGTGCCTATCCCCAGCGGAACGGAAACTAGGCCGGCCCCCAGCGTAACAATAATCGACCCGAAAACTAGCGGCCAGAGGCTGAAATAGCTTTCGGTGGGGTACCAGCGGGTGCTTAGCAGGCTGTCGAATTTCGCGTTCCACAGTGCCGGAATGCCTTCGCCCAGCAGGAAATAAAGGATCAGTAGAACGAAAAGAATGCTCGAATATCCGCAGATCTGAATGATCCGGGTGACCAGCGTTTCCTTCCAGACAGGCCTGGACTGTAATTCATCCATAGATCATGATCCCGGAATATGAACCGGCACAAAACCCGAATCGGCCACGATCTGCTGCGCCCGGGGCTCGAGGATCCAGTTCAGGTAGGTTTTAACGGCCCCGGAGGGTTCGCCGTGTGTGTACATATACAGGTCCCGGCTGATGGGATAAAGATTGTCGTTGACAGTTTGAACCGAAGGCAGAATGTAATCGGAATCGCGGTCTCTGGCCACAGCCAGCAGTTTCACATCCGGGGTGATATACCCCAGACCGTCATACCCAATAGCATTCGGATTGTCATGCACTTCCGCGATGATTCCTTCGGAGGAGGGTAGCAGCAGGGTTGATTCGGAAAACAACGCTTTACTCTCTTTGTTACCCAGGCGGATGACCGTTTCCAGGAAATAGACATGTGTGCCAGAATTGGATTCGCGTGAAAGACATACGATGGGACGGTCTTCACCGCCCACTTCAGACCAGTTGGTGATGCGCCCCTGATAGATATTGGAGATTTGCTCCAGGGTCAGGTGCTCCACCGGATTGGCCGGATTGACGATGACCCCGATGGCATCGCGCGCGACAACGAATTCGACCGGCTCGAAATTCTTGGATCTGGCCTCTTCCATTTCTTCGGGTTTGATCGCCCGCGAGGCGTTGGCAATATCCACCGTGTTAGTCATCAGCGCGGTGATGCCGGTTCCCGATCCGCCTCCGGTAACAGATATGCGTACCTCCGGATTGTCTTTCTGATAGGCTTCCGCCCAGAGCAGGGCAAGATTGACCATGGTATCGGAGCCCTTGTTCTGGATATAGGCTGAAGTCTGTTCCACAGCAGAAGGAACGGTTTGGGAAATCGGAGCGCAGGCTCCCAGCAGCGCGACCGTCGCGAGCATGATTTTGGCGGCAGATCTCATGGTCGCTATTATATCTGAAACAGGCGTTGTTCTTTTGTCTGATTTTTGCCTCTATCCTGTATAATGAAAAGGACTCCCCTCTGGAAAAGTATATGGATACGATTCTCATTATCGACTTTGGCTCGCAATATACCCAGTTGATCGCCCGCCGCATCCGCGAACTGCACGTATACAGCGAGATCCTCCCCTGGGATGCCCCCGGGGAAAGCATGGCTGCCCTGAAACCCCGCGGAATCATCCTCTCCGGCGGGCCCTCTTCTGTCTATGACGAGGGTGCACCATCCATCCAGCCGTATATCCTGCAGGCCGGCGTGCCCATTTTGGGGATCTGCTACGGAATGCAGGCTCTGACCCGTATTTTGGGCGGGCAGGTCATTCCGGCCGGGGAAAAAGAGTTCGGCCCGTCGCAGATCCGGGTCAAGCAGGCCAACCGGTTGATCCCCGACGGTGTGCATGACGTCTGGATGTCGCACGGTGACCGGATCGACGAGATTCCGGCGGGTTTTTCCATTCTGGCTGAAAACCCGAGCTGCCCCTTCGCGGCGATGGGTAACGATGAGAAGAAGATCTACGGCGTGCAATTCCACCCGGAAGTGCGCCACACCCCGCGCGGCATGGAGATCTTGCGGCGGTTTGTGTTGGATATTAGCACTGCCTCAGCCGGTTGGACTTCCACTTCCATGATCGACCTGGCGGTGGAACGCATCCAGAACCAGGTGGGAGATGCCCATCTCTTATCCGCCGTTTCGGGCGGGGTGGATTCCAGTGTGGCCACCGCTCTGGCAGCCCGTGCGGTCGGTGAGCGGCTCAATGCCGTGTTCGTCGATCACGGCCTGCTGCGCAAGAATGAGCGCCAGTATGTGGAACAGGCTTTCCTTCCTCTCATGGGGGAACGCTTTGTATGCATCGATGCCTCGGAGTGGTTCCTGCACGGCCTCGAACGTGTCACCGACCCGGAGATCAAACGCAGGGTGATCGGCGAGACGTTCATCCGCGTGTTCGAGAACCATGCCCGCAGCCTGGGCAAGGTGGATTATCTGGTGCAGGGAACCATCTACCCGGATGTGGTCGAATCCAGCGCGCCGGACCGCAATAAAGCAGCGCGCATCAAGACGCACCATAATGTGGGCGGCCTGCCAAAAGATATGAATCTGAAACTGGTGGAACCGCTGCGCTACTTTTTTAAAGATGAAGTCCGCCTGGTCGGTGAAGCCCTCGGATTACCGAAGGAACTGGTGTGGCGCCAGCCCTTCCCGGGTCCGGGTCTGGCTGTGCGCTGCCTCGGGGAGATCACCGTGGAGCGGTTGGAACGTCTGCGAAGCGCGGACGCCATTTTCACGGAAGAATTGACCCTGGCTGGCTGGTTGAAAACCACCTCCTCAGGTGAAGAAGACCGCGCCGCGCAGGCATTTGCCGTGTTGCTGCCTGTGCGTTCGGTGGGGGTCATGGGAGACCATCGCACCTATCAGGAGGTGGTGGCGCTGCGGGCGGTCTCTACGGATGATTTTATGACGGCTGACTGGGCGCGTTTGCCAGACGATCTTCTGGCGCGCACGGCCAACCGCATAGTTAATGAAGTGCCGGGGGTTAATCGGGTGGTCTATGATATAACCAGTAAACCACCCGGAACAATTGAGTGGGAATAAACCAGAGGAGCACACATCATGGAACTCGGGGAAGTCTTATCCAAAGCATGGAAGATCATCTGGAAAAATAAAGTGTTGTGGATATTCGGGTTTCTTTCCTCTTGCGGACGAAGCGGGGGTGGAGGAGGGGGAGGTGGAAAAACCAACTTCAATCTCCCAACGAATAACGGCCAGTTCAACAACAGCTCCAATCCCTTCTCCAACGGCCAGATTCCCGGACTGGAGGAATTTCAACACAATTTTGAAAACCTGGCGGGCAGCGGCGGTGAAATGCCGTGGGGCCTGATCGTCGGGTTGATCTGCCTGGTTGTGTTCATTGTCCTGATTGCCGCCATGCTTGGAACGATCGGCCGCATCGGCCTGATCCGCGGAACGGTGCTGGCGGAGGAAGGGCAGGAACCGCTGCACTTCGGGCAGGTCTGGTCGGCCAGCACTCCCTACTTCTGGCGGGTATTCTTCCTGAATCTGCTGGCGGGGCTGGCGATCAGTCTGGCGCTGCTGATTCTTATTATCCCGATGATATTTTTCTCCATCGGGACAATGGGTATCGGCCTGTTGTGCCTGATCCCTCTGATCTGTCTGATCATCCCCCTTTCCCTGGCAATCGATGTGGTTCTGGAACAGGTCAATGCCGCCATGGTGGTCGAGAATTTGGGGTTATGGGATTCTGTCAAACGCGGATGGCAGGTTTGCCGTGAGAACTTCGGACCTGTAGCGGTGGTGGCGCTGGTCGTCATTGTCGGCGGCGGGATCATCGGATTCATTCTCGCGCTGCCCCTGGTTCTGGTGGCGCTGCCGATGGTAATCGGCGGTATTTCCCAGGACCAGACTGCCCTGACCTCCGGACTGACAGTCTCTGGAGCATTGCTGTGCTGCCTGCTTCCGTTTATTATTCTCCTGCAGGGTATCCTGTCGAGCTATATCGGTTCCATCTGGACGTTGACTTTCCTGCGGTTGACCGCGAAAACGCCCGTCCAACTGGAAGCCCTGCCGGTACCGTAGATTTGCCGGGGTGACCACGAGGTGGTAGTGAAGATCTGGCTGCGAGTTACAGGGGCCGTCTTTCTGCTGCTGGTAGTCCTCTGCCAGCCGGCGGGCGCGCTTCCGGCTTCCGCCCAGGCGCAGTCCAGGATCGTGATCAACCGGCTGGACGCCTCCAAATTCCCCACCATACACGTGGAGGCGGATGTGCTGCAGGCAGACGGCAGCTTCATCCCCGGACTGACGCCGGATGACCTGAAGGTGCTGGAAAACGGCATCCTGCGGCCGGTGGACGAGGTTCACGAGACTCCCAATGCCGTGGATTTCTTCGTGGCGGTCAACGGCGGGCCGATCATGGCCAACCGGTTGTCGGGTAAAACGAATTTCCAATTAATTAAAGACGCGCTGCTGGGCTGGGTTTCCGAAGCGGAGTCCATCGGCAAAGGCGATTCAGTCACTCTGGTGACCAACGCGGGAGTCAAGGCGTCCCATCTGAAAGCACCTGGGGAATGGACGACGGCATTCAACGCGCTCAGCCCGGAATTGATCGAAGCTGTTCCCAGCCTGTCCAGCCTGACAAAGGCGCTGGAACAGGCCATCGGCGCCCCGGCAGGCGCAGGGATGAAACAGACCATCCTCTATATCACCCCCCTGCTGTCATCCGCGCAGGGGAAAGCCATGGACAGTCTGGCGGAACAGGCCGCCGGAGCCGGCATCCGCGTGAATATCTGGCTGATGGCTCCCGCCTCCGCCAAGCAGCCCGAAGCGGAAAAAGCCATCCAATCGCTGGCCGACCGCACCGGCGGGCAGGTCTTCCGGCTGACCGGCCGGGAAGCCCTGCCGCCCATTGAGACGTATTTGCAGCCGCTGCGCCGGCAGTACGAGATTATCTACCGCTCGCGGGCGGCCAAAAGCGGCTCACAGGTCATCGCTCTCGAAGCCCAATCCGAGCGTGTTCAGGCGCGCTCCCCCGAAGAGAGCGTGCAGATCGAGGTGGCCGCGCCTAATGTGATGTTCGTGGATCCCCCGGAAAGCGTCGCGCTCGAGTGGCGGGAGACGGAAAGCGGGCGGTCTGTGCTTTCGCCGGCCGAAATACCGCTGAAGGTGCACGTGGAATTTCCGGACAGCCACCCGCGCAACCTTGTGTCAGGCCGGCTGCTGGTGGATGAAACGGTGGTCAATGAGAAGAACGACCCGGCGCTCACAGAGATTGCCTGGCCGGTGACCGGTTTGAAAGCCAGCGGGACGTATAACTTGCAGGTGACCATCAAAGACGAACTGGGATTGACCAGCCGCACGGTGATCCTGCCGGTGGAGGTGCAGGTTCCCACCCCGCCGGCGGCCAACTGGCTGGCGGCCATCTCCTCCATGCGCCTGGCGCTGGCGGTGGGTGCCATTCTGCTGGTGGCGGCCGGAGCGGTTTTCATGCAGTACCGGTTGAAAAAGGCGCGTGAAGCCGTGCGCCGCAAGCCGGCTTCGGCGCGGGTGGATTCACGCCCGCTGGAACGCCCCGGAACGGTGCGCACTCTGGGAGAGAGCCAGACCCTGCCGCTGCCGGCGGCGGAAGCCCGCGACCGCACCGGCTGGTTGATCCCGCACGAGCGCGGCGACAGCCTCTCCACGCAGCCCAGCATCCGCCTGGGCGAGGCCGTGCTGTCACTGGGCAGCAGCCCCATCCGCGCGCAGGTGATCATCTCCTCGCCCAGCGTGGATGGTCTGCACGCCCGGATCATCCGCAAACCAGACGGTTCCTACTGGCTGGAGGATGCCAATTCGGTTTCGGGAACGTGGGTGAACGGCACGCCCGTTTCCAACCTGGGAACCGCCCTGCATCCCGGGGATGTCATCCGCATCGGCAAGGTCAGCTACCGTTTCGAACTGCGGGGTTGACCGGCGGAACGGCCATTCCAATCTGGGCAGGATTGGTGGTAAAATCGAACCCGCCCTTGCGCGGGAGATATGATAGAATCGCGCGCAGGGAGGGATGGCCGAGTGGCTTAAGGCGCCTGTCTTGAAAACAGGTGTGGGGAAACCCACCGTGGGTTCGAATCCCTCTCCCTCCGCCTGACTGCCTTGCGGCGGTAGCTTTAACAAAGGAATACCGGGGAGGTGCCAGAGTGGCCGATTGGGCTCGCCTGCTAAGTGAGTGCTGGGGTTCCTCAGCCGTGGGTTCGAATCCCACCCTCCCCGCCTGTTTTCTAAACCTGATCGATTGTAGCGAATGAAAATTATCAACTGTTCGTAATTTTTGTGATTCACGTTTTTTATAATATCCCAATTCTAAAAATGAATAGGTTCATGATCATCGGGTAGATATGGCAAAAATATCTTCAGATAATTTAACGCTCGAGATTCGAATTATTGAAAAAGATGAACGTGGTTGGATTCAATATGAGATTGCCTTTCTTCACAACGGTCAACCAATCATTAATGACTCAAAATTAAAAACCGGAGATGATGGCCCATACTGGGAAAATCGACCATACGGGAAGATCAAGGCCAATGAATATGAAGATGATAAGTTTATCCCGGTTCTCGAAAGAGCTCTAAATACTGATAAAGAGCAATTCTGCTGGACAGTGGAACCCAATTTTCATCTGGCAATTCTTCCTTACAGTTTCTTTACTTTGTTTTCAGGTGACGATGAACTCTTGTGCAGGTCAAATGAATTGATTCAGGCAGAAAATGATCGCGAGTTGATCCGGGAAATCGCGAACAACAGACTGTCTGATGATGTATTTACCATCATAGGCTTGATGGACAGTTATAATTTTCATGGGGAAGACGGTTATTCTTTTAATGGACCGGCTTTAATCATCTCAACCACAAGATACAAATTGTTGCAATTCATCGAAGAACTTAAGCGAGAATACAACGATATTGGTTAAGAAAGCCGGAATAATTACTGGTATTCATCTCATTGGGATAGTCTATCTGAATGTTCTTTACCCGGGTACGGAACATATATAGCTGACCAAAATCGCCATTTCAAAATCCCAATCCGCAATAGGCTGAATATCCAAGCTATTCCAATCCTTTAAAAAATGAATGATCTCCAGCTTTTGAAGCACCCAAAAAGCGGCCTTCTGCCACCGGTCTGCACAATTCCTGTTCCAATTCCAGAAAATTACTCACTGACTTGCGATCGGTTTCGTTTTTCCGATTCATCAATAACCCAACCATAAAGTGGGCAACAGGAATCCGCAATAATTGTTCGTGGTTCGTCAGTAAAAAACGAAAAGCATCGGGTAGCCATTTTCCCCAGTGGATGGCGCTGCCCAGTATGACGGTATCATATACAGATAATTCTTTGATATGAGCAACAGGATGAACAGTCACATCAACACGATCATCTCTTGAAAATTCCTCACCAATGATTTCAGCCGCTCTCCGGGTGGATTATGTAAGTTGTTGCGTATATAATTAGTATTAATTAATTCATTGAGGCTTTTCCTCCCAACGAGTTGATCCATTTATTTTTACAAAGAGTCCGTTTTCCCGATTGACAAAGTATCTTTGAAGAGATTATTTTCCAAAAGCTCAAAAACGTGAACAATTCCAATACAGCTCAAAAGGAAGAAAAACGGGTAAATACCTCTACTACAGTCAGGTATAACCCTAAATGGGACTTTTGGCGATGGGGATATTCCGGCAAAAGCAATTCCTGGATGCCCGAATGTTATGTAAATCCGATTATTTTACAAAATACACTACCGCCAGCACCACACCCACCACCACCACGATCCGGCGCAGCACCAGCGGATTGACCGCGTCGGCCAGCCGGCCGCCGAACAGCCCGCCGGCCAGTGAACCGGCCATCATAAGCAACGCTGCAGGCCAGTTAATGTGCCCGGTGAACATAAAGAAAATGGAAGCGGTCAGGCTGGAAACCAGCGACACCACCAGCTTGATTGCGTTCAGGCGGGTCATGGTGTCATCCAGCACCAGCCCGATCAACGCCAGAATGATCACCCCGGCGCCCGCGCCGAAATAACCGGCATAGGTGCAGGCGATACCCACCGGTAGGATGATCCAGACGTCCGAGAGGCGCACATGGTCGGCGCCGGCGCGCCGCAGCAGCCAGTCGCGGACGGTATCCTGAATGCCCAGCAGCACGGCTGCGGCCAGAATGAAAAAGGGCACCTGCTCTTTAAAGACGCTTTCACCTGAAAAGATCAACAGCCAGCCGCCCAGCAGCCCGGCGGCGGCAGAAGCCGGAATGGCAAAAGCCAGCCGCTTTTCCTGTCCTTTCAGGTCTTTCAACTGGGCCAGCGCCGCGCCGAAGAAACCCGGCATGATGGCGATCTTGTTGGTCACATTGGCACTCACCGCCGGCAGACCGAGCGCCAGCAGCGCGGGAAAGGTGATCAGTGTGCCGCCGCCGGCCAGGGCGTTGATTACCCCCGCCGCCACTCCGGCGCCAAAAACAAGTACGTATTCAAGCCATGACATGATCGATTATCCGGGTCGTTTCACTTTGAGGTTTTCGGGTTTAGTTGTACAATCGGCAGAATTGTTGAAAGGCTTGAGCGGTAAAAGAGCATTCTATCAGAGTTTTCCCCCGGCTTATCTGTAGATCATTAACAATACGCTTCCGAACGAATTTTATCCGGTATTCAGGTGTTGTATTAACCGGGCGGCATCTCAGTATGCAGCCGGCCATTCACCCATCATCCACCTATCGTCGTTTTGGAGGAACAATGCTCGAAAAAAAGGACTACTACCGTCTGCCCTGGTCGATGAACGACAATCCGATCGCCTGGATCGAGGTCACCGACATCTGCAACATTCACTGTGACGGCTGCTACCGCCAGCACATGACCGGGCACAAATCACTGGAACAGCTCAAAGAAGAGGTACTTTTCTTCAAGAAATGGCGCAACCCCGATAATTTCTCCATTGCCGGCGGTGAACCCCTCATCCATCCGGATATCATCGAACTGGTGGCTTTCATGAAAGAGCAGGGGGTCAAGCCAGTCATCCTGACCAACGCGCAGGCCTTGACGCCCGAATTGCTGCACGAGCTGAAGAAAGCCGGGCTGGCCGGGTTTACCATGCACATCGACAGCCACCAGAACCGGCCGAACTGGCTGAACAAGACCGAGAAGGATCTCAATGAACTGCGCCAGAAATACGCCGACATGGTGTATGCCGAGGGCGGTCTTTATCTGGTATTCAATTCGACTGTCTATCCTTCCACCTACCATGAGATACCGGATATCGTGCGCTGGGGGCAGGAGCAATTCGAAAAAGTGCAGGGGCTAGTGTTCATCACCTACCGCACCATGACGCTGGATGACAGCATCGGCACTGATAAAGAAGATCATCAGGTGGATCTGAGCAAACTGAGCTACGTCCGCGACTCGTTCGACGAAAAATTCGTCACCGGCCCCGAGGTCTACCAGATCATCAAGGAGACCTGCCCGGAATATGAAGCCTCCGGCTATCTGGGCGGAAGCATCCGGCACGACAGCTACAAGTGGACCATCGGCGCGTTGATCGGCGGCAAGAACAGGGTTTACGGCTCTGTCGGCAAAAAGACCATGGAACTGGCGCAGGCCGGCCACCACTGGTTCACCGGAAGATATCTGGCGTATCTGTCCACCGCGAAGATTGGCCCCAAGATCTTCCTGGTCGGTCCGTGGGATGAGGAAGTGCGCAAAGCCTGGAAGAATCGCGCGAAGGATATCCTGAGGCATCCCTCCCACCTATTCGAGAGCGTGAACATGCAGAGCATCGGTATCATCCAGGCGCCCGACCTGCTGCCTGACGGCCGCGCGGATATGTGCGACAGCTGCCCGGATATCACCATTTATGAAGGCAAGTTTGTCAATTCCTGCCGCATGGATGAATACCGGCAATTCGGCGGATTCGTTTCCGTCCTGGAAAAGAAAGAGGATGTCATCTCCTCATGAACCGGCGCATGAGCGTTGGAACGTTCGCGAAAAGCCTGTACCGTATTCTGAAAGGAAAACCGCATATCCCGCCGTCAGTGAAGGATAACGCGCTGTTACAGACGATCTTGCAGCGGCGCAGTGTGCGCCGGTTCACCGAAGAGCCCATCCCGGACGATGTCTTCGATGCCATTCTGGAAGCTGGACGTGTGGCGCCCTCAACGGTCAACCTGCAAACCTGGTCATTCGCGGTCTTTGACTCGGATCAATGGCGGGCGAAATTCGAGCATTTCATTCCCTTCCGCGGCGTGCGGGCGGTGATCATTCTGACGGATACCTTCCGCCTGCGGCAGGCGATGGATGTCTTTCCTTACAGCCCGCTGATCGACCATACGGTGGGTGTAATGAACGCCTCTCTGGCGGCGATGAATATGAATATTGCCGCCGAAGCACTGGGCGTTTCTTCGGTCATGCTCTCTGAGACCGGTCGCACCGGCCTGCTGGATATGGATTTCCTGATCGAGAAACTGGGCCTGCCAGAAGGTGTCATCCCCCTGATGACCATTGTGTTTGGCTACGCAAAGAGCGCCTATCCCCCCATGCCGCCGCGCCTGCCCATGAACCAGATCACTTTCACGGATATGTATTCGCCGGCCGATCAGACGGTACTGCACGACTGGGTGGACCAGATGGAGGCCGGGTATAAAGCCATGCGGCCGGGATCGTCCTTCGCCCGGCAGGTCGAGGTGTACTGCGGCAAACTCGGGGAAGCCGAGAAACAGCTTCAGAAACTGATCTTCCATAAATAATTGTGTTTTCAGGTTTTTCATCAGACTCTGCCTCATCGAAAGGTTGTATAGTAGAACTGAGGAGGGACGATGGAAAAAAACATAGATCAGTTTGAACGACAACTGAGTTGGATAGCCACAACCCCCGGATTCGAAATACGCGACGGGATGGATATTGTCGCCTCCATGCAAATGAAAGGACCCTTTGGTTCTTCCGGCACACTTCAGTATCGAGACAGGTCCTGGACATACAAACGGGTTGGATTTTTTAAGAACAGCATTCAAGTATGCGACCTCGAAGATGATGTACAGGCCGCTATATTCGAAAAAATTGCGTTCAACAGCAACGGAATGATCACCACCGCCCGGGGGACACAATATAAGGTGATCCGCAATGCCGACCTGTCGAGATATCAGGTTGCCCTGGAAGGCCGCTGTATCCTGGAATACCAGATGCAGGAAGTAAAGAAGCGGGATTATTTTGTGAATCTCACGACTGGAGTGGCAGAAATGGAGGAATTCCCGGTTTTATTGGTGCTTACCGGGTGTGTCGTGATGCTGCAACACATTGACACAAAATACGCCGCCCCAACGTATGTTTGAGGGATTTCCTTCCTGATACCCTGTAGAACTCCTCCGGTATCACCGGAACACCCGCCGGGTTGACATTCATACTGACTCGCTCCAAGAATACCGTCCGGAGACAGGTATGTCATCCCTTACACATGACATTTGTCACTGGAAAACCATCTGCGGGGTGAGTATTCTTAATCCGAAACGTTATAACGTTATAAGGATGTAATGTTGAATCGTTGTAAGCAGTATTTGGAAGGATAACGAAAGGGGCAGGTGTATGCCGGCAGACTTTTTCATAAATCGAGAAAACGGAATACCTGTTTACCGCCAACTGGCAGATTACATCAAAAAACAGATTTCCGGCGGCGTTTATCAACCGGGCGATGTGTTGCCCAGTGAAACGGATTACATTCGCGATTTCAATGTCAGCCGCACCACTGTCCGGCTGGCCTTCGGCCTGATCACCAATGCCGGCCTGGTACGCCGCGAGCAGGGTCGGGGAACCATCGTCGTTCCGCAGGTCTACACCCAGTTACCTTATCTCACCAGTTTTACCGAAGAAGCCCGGCGCTATGGCCGCACTCCCGGGGTGGCACTGCTCAGCCAGTCGGATGAACCGATATCTCTCAATGCTGCCACCGCGTTGTCCCTGCCTCCAGAAACGCAGATATTAAAAGTAACCCGCCTGCGGATGGTGGATGGCGAACCCATTGGCATATCTCGCTCCTGGATGAACACGGTCAAATTCCCCTCACTGGCCAATCTGGATTATTCCAGTGTGTCTCTGTATAGGCTATTTGAACGAGAAATGGGGCTTTCCATTCGCAGCGCGAAAGAAATTATCCGGGCTGATCTGGCAGAGGAAGCCGATGCCCAAAAATTGAAGATCCAGGTGGGAGCACCGGTTATCCGCATGCTGCGCACCACCTTTATCCAGGGAGAGCAGGACACGGCTATCCCTATTGAATACGCTGACGTAGTTTTCAACGGCTCGATTTACAGTGTGGACGTCGAGCTTTTCCGCCGGAGTGGGAGTTAGCAACATTCTACGGATTAATATCAGTAAAGGATTTATCGAAAGGAAATCAGGTATGCAAAAGATCGACAAGTTTAATGAAATGGAACGCATTTTTGGCACCCGGAAACCGATTATCGGTATGGTTCATCTGGCGCCGTTGCCGGGATCGCCCCGCTACGACGGCATGTCCATGAAAGAAATTACCGACCTGGCGCTGGCCGATGCCCGATTGTTGAAAGAAGCGGGTGTGAACGGAGCCATCGTGGAGAACTTTGGTGATGTGATGTTCTACAAGCGGGTTCCACCGGAAACCATCGCCGCGATGACTTTTGTGGCGGGAAACATCGCCCGAGAAGTGCCCGGCCTGACCCTGGGAATGTGCGTCCTGCAGTCGGATGCCATCGCCAGCATGGCGATCGCCAATACGATAGGCGCGAAATTCATCCGCGTGCCGTATTACACCGAAACCTATGTGGTGGATGCCGGTTTGATGGACAGCATCGCTGCTGAAACCCTGCGTTACCGTAAGTTCCTCAACGCGGATGTGAAGATCTTCGCGGATGTGCATATCAAACACGGTTACCCGCTATCGCAGCGACCCATTGGCGAAGCAGCGGCGGATTGTGAACACCGTGGCCTGGCCGATGCCATCCTGGTTACCGGCATCGCCACCGGCGCCGAAACAAAACCGGATGATGTAAAAGAGGTCAAAGAGGCGGTCAAATTCACCCCGGTCTTTGTTGCCAGCGGCGTAGATGATAAGAATCTGCCGCACTATAAGAATTATGCCGATGGAGCCATCCTCGGGACACATATCAAGTTCGACGGCGATACGGAAGCACCCATTGATCCTAAAAAATTGAGTGCCTTTATGAAGGTAGCTCGTACAATCTGGCCCAAATAGGAGAACAATCTTATGAGTATGTATCCGGACGACAACAGATATCAGAGTTTTCACGATCTATTTGGCACAAAAAAACCGATCATTGGCATGCTGCACCTGCCGCCTCTGCCCGGTTCACCTGTTTATAACGGTAAAGGGTTGAAGGATATTATCGATCGGGCTCTCTACGATGCCAATGAATTGCAGGAAGGCGGAGTGGATGGATTGGAAGTGGAAAACTTCTCGGACCCCACGTATTACCCGCAGGAAGTGGGACCTGAATTGACGGCTGCCATAGCCGTGATCGCCGACCATGTCATTCGCGCGGCTTCCAAACCGATCGGGATTTGTGTGCTGGCAGACCCGAAAGCCTCCCTGAGTGTTGCGCACGCCGTGGGTGCGAGATTTATCCGCGCCACATTTTTCACGGAAGCTTCCGTGGATGTATCCGGACTGGTTTGCCCGAAACCGCATGAACTGCTGCGCTTCCGCAAATTCCTGGATCCTTCCATCAAAATTTTCACGGATGTGCATATCAAACACTCCGCTCCGCTCGTAAACCGCCCGTTGGGTGATTCTGCGCTGGATGCCAAGTATTTCCTCTCGGACGCCGTCATCATCAGTGGTACGCACACCGGGAAAGAAACCAAGCTGGAAGATATCAAAGAGGCCAAAACTGCCGTGGAAGACTTCCCTGTGCTGGTTGGCAGCGGTTTCAGCAAAGAGAAAGCCGCGAAGATTTTAGCTGTTGCCGATGGAGCCATCGTGGGCACATCGTTAAAGAAAGATGGTGTCAGTTCCAATGTGGTTGATCGCAGCCGCGTGAAAGAATTGATGGAAGTAATCAAAGAAATCCGACGACATAGTTAACTCAATCCACGAAATGGTGCTCTGGGGAGGAGGTGTCTGGAAAACCACACGCAAAGATGGTTTATTGTTTTACTGTTTTGCGAAATGACAGATCTTTACTTTAATAGACTAAGAGAGGTAGACCAATGATTAAGAATAAGTTGATGGTTGTCCTTTGTGCTCTGGTTCTTGTTTCCATGATTGCCGCATGCGCCCCTGCCGCTGCTCCCACTAAAGCCCCGGAAGCTGCTCCCACCAAAGCTCCGGAAGCTGCTCCCACTAAAGCCCCGGAAGCCGCCGCTCCTGCCGCCGCCGCTCCCACTCTCACGGTAGGTGTCGTGGCCGGCGGTGAAGTTGGCGATATGGGTTTCATCGATTCTGCCAACGCCGGTTTGAAACGCATGGAAAAAGAACTGGGTGTTAAAACCGTCATTGTTTCCAACAAGAATGATAACAACAACAACCTGGACGTTCTGCTTTCCGTGGCTGAACAGGCTGATCTTATCTTTGTCGTGCCTGGTTATTTCTTTGATGAACAGCTTAAACAGGTCGTTCCCCAGTACCCCAAGAAAACCTTCGTCTATGTTGACGGCGCGTCCTCCATCGAAGGCATGACATCTGTAGTCTTCAAACAGAATGAGGGTGCGTTCCTCGTGGGCGCACTGGCTGCCCTGTTGACTACCGAGAACACTGCATTACCGCAGACAGATGCTGCCAAGAAAATCGGTTTCATGGGCGGCGCTGACATGCCAGTGATCCATGACTACCAGGTTGGTTTCAACCAGGGTGCCAAGTACGCGGTGTCCGATATCGAAGTTGTCAACCAGTATGCCGGCACGCACTTCGATCCTGCCAAAGGTAAAGAAACCGCTCTGGCGATCTATGGCGCAGGCGCTGATATCATCTTCCAGGCTGCCGGACCCACCGGACTTGGTCTGTTCGAAGGTGCCAAAGAAGCCAAGAAATATGCCATTGGTGTGGATACCAACCAGAAGAACCTGGCTCCCGAATGGGTTGTCGCCAGCATGTTGAAAAACGTGGGCGATTCCATCTTCCTGTTCACCCAGTCCTTCATCAAAGGTGATATCAAGACCGGTGCGGTGATGTCCTACGGTCTGAAAGAAGGCGGCGTTGGAGTTTCCTATGGTGATATGGATCCAGATCTGGTTCCCCAGGCTATCAAAGATAAAGTAGCCGGATTTGCCAAAGAAATCACCGATGGGAAAGTTGTTGTAGAAACATACACTGAGAAGAAATAGATTATTGGTAGGAGCAGGGTGGATACCCCTCATCCACCCTGCTCACTTTCAGGATCATTCCTTGTGAAAAGAGACTACACGTGAACTACGCCATCGAAACGCATCAAATATCCAAGGTTTTTGGCGGCACTGTGGCCAATGACCGGATCAATTTACAGGTAATCGACGGGCACATTCATGCCGTGCTGGGGGAAAACGGCGCGGGTAAAACCACCCTGATGAAGATTCTTTTCGGTGAAGAACAACCCACAGCCGGCACTATTAAAATCCACGACGAACCGGTCAAAATTAGCAGTCCGGCAGAAGCGTTGCGTCTTTCCATCGGTTTTATCCATCAAAATTTCACTTTGGTCAATGAATTCACCATTGGACAAAATTTTGCGCTGGGTATCGAGCCGATTAAGAATCTGATCATGGCGGATTACGATTCGGTCAATAAAAAAACAAGAGACATTCTGGATTTGCTCGACATGCCGTTGAGTCTCGAAGCACCAGTAGGTTCATTTTCAGTGGAAGAGCGCCAGATCATCGAAATTGGTAAAGCTCTCTACCGGGGAGCGCAAATCCTCATTCTGGATGAACCGACCTCTGTCTTGACACCGCAAAAGATTGAGAAACTGCTGGATATTCTGCGCAGACTGAAAAAAGAAGGCAAAACGATCATCATGATCACGCATAAACTGGAAGAAGCCTTCTCCATTGCCGACGAGATCAGTGTGTTGCGCAAAGGCGCCCTGGTGGCCACAATGGCCAGAGATCAGGTGAGCCGTGACCAGCTCATCCGGCTCATGGTGGGGGAAGAACCCCTGAGTGTCGTTGAAAAATCTCCGCACGAATTCGGTGATACCCTTTTCGAAGTGAAGGATCTATGCGTTCGTGTCGGCGGCCGGGATATGGTTAAGCATGTCGATTTTGAAGTCCACCGGGGAGAGATATTCGGGTTGACCGGAGTAGGCGGAAATGGCCAGGCTGAGCTGGTGGAAGCGCTGACAGGCATGCGGCCGGTCAGCGAGGGAGAAATCCGTTTCAATGGCAAGAGCGTGGTGAAATGGGATATTCGAAAACGTCGATTGGCCGGGATGGCTTATGTTCCCGAAAACCGCATCACCCGCGGAACGGCTGTCACTCTATCCGTTCTTGATAATCTGGTAATGGGACATCATTACCGCCCCGGTTTTCATAGCGGCTTTGTGTTGAATCAAAATGCTATGGAAACCTTCGCCGAAGCCCTCATCAGGCAGTATGAAGTGGTTGCCAGTTCACTCGAAATCAACGCGGGAAGCCTTTCCGGCGGTAACCTGCAGAAACTTGTTATTGGCCGGGAATTTTCGATGGAGACTCCCTTCCTGATTGTGGCCTATCCCAGTCAGGGGATAGATATTCGCACGACTAAATATGTTCAATCCGAACTTATCCGCCGCCGGGACACTGGCTGCGCCATTTTACTGGTATCCGGCGATCTGGACGAAATTTTCAGCCTGAGTGATCGTATCGGCGTAATGTATTCCGGAGAATTGGTGGCCATTACCAGACCGGAAGAAACCAACCGGTTTGAACTGGGCCAGTACATGGTCGGATCGCGGAGAAATCGCTAATGAAAGCACCCAATAAATTTCGCAGAATTGTCTTTCAACAGGGGCTGAGTTTCATCAGCGCCATTGCTCTGGCTTTGATCCTGGGATTTGCCATGTTATGGTTAAATGGATCCGCCCCGGCGGATGTCTTGACCGCGGCCGGGTCGTCCACATTCGCGTCCCCCTTCCGATTTGCCAACATGATCAGCCGTATGTTGACGATTGTGCTGGTCTCTCTGGCGGCGGCCATCCCCTTCAAGGCCGGAGTGTGGAATATCGGTGGTGACGGACAGCTTGCCATGGGTGGATTGCTCACGGCGCTGGTGGGTGTCTATGTCACCGGTCTGCCGCCTGTGCTGCATGTCAGCCTGGCCATCCTTGCCGGGATGATCGGCGGAGCCTTCTGGGCGGCGATCCCGGCGTATGTGCGCTTGAAATTCAAAGCCAATGAAATCGTGACCACGATTATGATGAATTACCTGGCCACCCTGGTAACCAGCTATCTGGTCAACTATCCCTTCCACGCCGCGGGTTCATCCAATGCCGAAACATCGCTGGTGGCGGATTCGGCCGTTCTTGCCCAGATGGTGCCTCTATCCAACCTGAGCACCGGCTTGTATATTGTGATTGCCGCTTTCATTCTGATTTGCTTCCTCGACTGGAAAACAAGCTGGGGTTATGAGTGGAAGGTTCTGGGCGCTAATGACGAATTCGCGCGCTACGGCGGGGTGAAAGATAACCAGATGCGTTTCCTTTCCATGTTGATCGGCGGCGGTCTGGCCGGCCTGGCCGGAGGCATTCTGGTGCTGGGCTCATATCACAAATTCATTCTCAATCTGGGTGGTGGGATTGGTTTTACCGGTGTGTTGATCGCCATCATCGCAGCCAACAGCCCGATCCTGATTCTGATCGTCTCTGCTATTTTCGCGATCCTGTCGAACAGCACGGTCGGCCTGGAAGCCAGGCTGGGTGTAGCCACCGAGTTCAGCAGTATCCTGCAAGGTGTCATCATTCTGCTGGTGATCACCCGGGCGAACATCTGGTCGGGAATTTCGAAAATCTTTACCCATAGGAATCAATATGGAAAACTTGGCTGAGTTTCTTCACGCTTCCATTCGTCTTACCACGCCGCTGTTGCTGGCCGCGCTGGGCGGAGCTTTCATGCAGGTGGCGGCTGTTCCCAACATTGGTATGGAAGGGATGATGCTGATTGCCGCACTGGTGGGGTATATCGTCAGTTTCACAACCGGTTCCTGGGTATTGGGATTGATCGCCGGTGTTCTCTCGGCAGTTCTGGTCGGTTTGATCTACTCCTTCTTCGTGCTGCGATTGAAAGCGGATATTTTCGCTATTGGCATCACGTTGAACATCCTTATGGCCGGCGTGGCGGCATATATCATCCGCCAGTACTATGACCAGATTTCCATGCTCCTGTCTCCCAATGCTAAATTACTGCCCACCATATCCATACCTGCACTGGCAACGAATAAGGTTATCAATTCACTATTCAACAACTATTCCATCCTTATCCCGATCTCGTTCCTGCTTGTTCTGGTCACGTATTTCATATTTTATAAAACCCCATTCGGTTTCTGGCTGCGGGCGGCAGGATCCAACCCGCTGGCGGTAAGCGCTTCTGGTAAGAACATCACAGGAATTCGTTTTGCTGCTTTCATCATCAGCGCGGCTTTCTGCGGTCTGGCCGGGGCGCATCTTTCACTGGGATATCTGGGAATGTTCGCCCTGTCTCTGGTGGCGGGGCGGGGTTTTGTGGCTCTGGCTATTGTCCTTTTTGGCAATGGGAATCCAATCACCCTGTTGATCGCCAGCCTTATCTTTGGCATGGCGGATGCTGCCAGCCTGCGCATTCCCATCGAAGTAATGCCGCCACAGTTCCCGCTCATGCTGCCCTACATCGTTACCATTCTGGCAATCACCCTGATGAGCCGTTTCTCACGATCGTTCACCGGAACTGAACAACAGTGATCGCGGAGTAATATGGCATCCGTTATGGGAGTTCAGGGGCCGGTGACGGCAGAAGCGCTGGGATTGACGCTGCCACACGAGCATCTGTTTGTGGATCTTCGCTGCTACTGCCCCCCTGAATCCGTCGAGGGGCCGCTCCCCGAGCCTATCGAAGAGCCGCTCCCCGAGCCTGTCGAGGGGCTGCTCCCCGAGCCTATCGAGGGGTTCGACAGGCTCACCCACCGGGACAGGCTCAACCACCCGAATGAGCATATTGCATTGCAAGATCTCTATCATTCACCGGTGTCCCTGTCACTTCGCGAACACGTACTCCAGCACCCCTGGGATTTTAGAGATAATCCCCTTCTGGATGATGATGATAGCGCCCTGCGGGAAGCCCGGACATTCGCCGCATTGGGTGGAAGGACAATCGCCGATCTATCCTGTTCTGCCGGTATGGGGCGCCAACCGCAAAAGCTACACATGGTGTCGGCTCTTACCGGTGTGAATGTGATCATGTCTGCCGGACGTTACACCTTCCCTTCCTTGACCGATAATGAAAAACAGATGACGGTCAGTGAGATTGAATCCCAGATTTATATAGAATTCGTCCATGGGGTGGAAGGCGGTATCCACCCCGGATTACTCAAAGCGGCATTCGTGGACTCCCTCGACAAGGAACCGGAGATCCGCACCTTGCGGGCGGTAGGTCGGGTGCAGTCGAAGGTGGGCTGCGCGCTGGCTGTCCATCCGCATATCTGGCAGCCCGACAGCCACCAGATATTGGACATACTCGAAGAAGAAGGTTGTGATCTGCGCCGGGTTATCCTGTGCCATCAGGATTTTCTGGGCAATTCCACGCGATATCTGGATTCCCTCTGCAAACGCGGTGCGTACATTGAGTTCGATACTTTCGGCTGCGGGTGGATCAATGACCCGATGTGGCAGCAAACCGATGCAGAGAAGATTGGTTTTCTCGAGAAACAGATCGAGATGGGCAATCAACAACAATTGTTGATCTCAGGAGATATGTGCCTGAAAATCATGTTGTCCAAATGGGGTGGGATCGGGTATGTAAACATCCCCAAATTGATCATCCCGCAGATGCAAGAGGCAGGATTCAGTCCGGATTTGATCCGGTTGATTACGGAGGAGAATCCAGCCCGTGTATTCTGTCATTAATAACACCAAGGATCGTGTATGACGCGGAAAGAACTCAACACGCAGGTAAAAATTCTCGGGATTGGTGACGCCATGGTGGACCTTTCCACATACGCGTCCCAGCTCCCGCCGCGCGGCGGCAACATCTGGAGCACGGCTGTACGCTTAAGTCCCGGTGGTACGACCGCCAATGTGGCAGCAGGTATTGCCAGACTGGGATTGAATTCCTGTTTCATAGGCTGCGTAGGCGATGATCCGTATGGACATTACACCATCGATGAATTCAAGCGCATCGGCGTGGATA
The DNA here is from genome assembly GCA_012798535.1 of Leptolinea sp. Classification (GTDB taxonomy): domain Bacteria; phylum Chloroflexota; class Anaerolineae; order Anaerolineales; family Anaerolineaceae; genus Leptolinea. The sequence goes on along the minus strand of JAAZMZ010000002.1, from coordinate 12,508 downwards.
CCCGTCATGTTCAACTGCGGCAGGGAGCATTTACCGGTATTGTCCTGGCGATTATCGACGAAACCGGGGAACGCACTTTTATTGCCTGCGCCAGGGGTGCATCTTATACTCTGCTGAATGAGCAGGATTTCAAAGAAGTGGACTTCAAGGAATATCCCATAGTGCATTCCACCGGCGTTTGCTTTGTGGAAGAGCCTTCACGTTCGGTCTTGTTGGCGATTCTGGATAAAGCGCACAAAGCGGGTAGTCAGGTGTACTTCGATCCGAATTTACGCCTGGAGGGAAACCGATTCCCGGAGGAATTAAGAGAATCCCAGTGGAAAGCTTTTTGCTTCGCGGACGTGGTGCTTATCGGTGATAATGAAGTGGATCTGATGTTCCCCGGGAAATCCTTGAGAGAGGCTGTGGATCTGATGCGTACCCGGGGAGTACAGATTGTGGTGGTTAAACAGGGAGATAAGGGCGCGACCATCTTCAGCGATGAAATCGAAGATTCTTGCCCCGCCTTTAAAGTTCGGGTGAACAGCACAACCGGTGCAGGTGATTCCTTCGATGCCGGATTCATTGCCGCGCGCGTCCGCGGAGCCAGTCTGTCTGACTCTCTGGTTTATGCCTGCGCCGTGGCCGGGTTGAAAGTCACCGGTTCCGGCGCACGTTCCGTGCCGGAGCATTCTGAAGTGATGGAATTCCTGGCTGCCAATGGCAGGAAGTTGAAAATAGACGCTTGAGAACACCGATGATTTGAAACTCAAACTGGCGTGAAAAAACCGTGATATTTAGACGAGATCCAGACTCACCGCGGAAAATGAAAGCGGCGGAACCGTCAGTTCCGCGGCTCCATTCTGCACGTGAACCAAATTCAACGGCCGGTTGCAGATCACATTCCGGTTTTCAAAACTGTTGCGGCTGACTGCAGATGGACCACTCAACACTTCAGCAGAGAAGACCTCTTTAATCCGGCCGAGGCATTCGAGCCTGATGGGAACCGGTTCTTCCACTGAACGATTGATCAGGAAGACGTTCAGCCTGTTTCCGTCAAGGATTACGCTGGCATCGATAAATTTCACCGCGCCGAATTTCTCGGTTTCATAACCGGGTCCGTCAACTTTCACCTGAAGGGAAATCCCTTTACGTCTGTTGGCGGCCATCAACAGCGGGAAATATGTGGTTTGCAGCAGAAGTTCGTTCCCCCGTGTTAGAATAGGCGCGATGGCGTTGACTACCTGAGCCAGATTGGCCATTTTCACACAATCGGCGTGGCGGATAAAACTGTTCAGGAAACCCGCAACCACCAGAGCATCCGCCAGGTCAAATTCCTCCTCGAGCAGGTGTGCGGCAAATTTCCCGCGGCCGTTGGTAAACTCCGGGCCGGTGGTGCGGTACCACACATTCCACTCATCGAAACTTAAATACACTCGTTTGCTACTGCGCCTTCTGGCCTGGACAAAACGACAGACTGCATCCATCTCTTCGATCTGACGGTCGATCCCCCTGGTGCTGGCCAGGTACTCGGGCAGATTTCCGTCCTTATTCTCGGCGTAGCGGTGCAGACTGATGTAATCGGCGAAATCGCCAAGTTGTTCCAGCACGGTGTGATCCCAGTCCAGGTATGTCGGCAGATCGACGGTACAACTTCCACAGGCGATCAATTCAATGGCCGGATCGGCGTCTCGCATCATTTTCGCAGCCTGCTGTGCGCGGATGGCGTATTCCTTTGCCGGCACATGACCAATCTGCCAGGGACCGTCCATCTCATTCCCCAGACACCAGAACCGGACGGCATACGGATCTTTCGAACCATTCTTTTCACGAAGATCTGCGTACTTTGTACCTGCCGGTAAATTGCAGTATTCCACCCAGTGGCGGGCTTCTTCCGGTGTTCCGGTTCCCAGATTACAGGCCAACATCGGCTGCCAGTCCATCAGCCGGCACAGTTTCAGGAATTCATCGGTGCCGAACTGATTGGGTTCGATGCTGCACCAGGCCAGGTCATTCAGGGTGGGGCGTTCAGTTTTTGGTCCCACACCATCCAGCCAGTGATAACCGGAAACAAAATTCCCCCCCGGATAGCGCATGGTTGTCAAACGAAGCGGTTTTAGGGCCGCCAGAACATCTCTGCGAAAGCCGTTTTCATCCGCGTGGATCGAATCAGGCTGGTAGATGCCCTGATAAATCGCCCGGCCCAAATGTTCGAGAAAACCACCGAAAAGACGCTGGTCGACCGGTGCGATAGTGAATTCGGGATGCAGATAAATATGCGTAGTATTCATTTTTCACTTTTGGAATGTGCAGCCGGATGAGCCACGTGCTCATCCGGCCACAGACAGGAGAATTCACTTTGATGAACCGGGCAGGCTATCCTTTTACAGCACCGGCGGTTAACCCCGCGACGATCTGTTTTTCAGCAAATAGATAGAAAACAATTGTTGGAATGGAAGATAAAGCGACAAAGGCCGACACCAAAGCCAGGTCTTGCCCCCATTGTCCCTGGAATTGCATGGTGCCGAGAGGCAGGGTCCACAACTTGTCATTGTTTAAAACAACCAGCGGAACAAGGAGGTCATTCCAACTGACAATCATAACCAGAGCAGCCACCGCCGCAAGCGAAGGTCGTACCAATGGCAGCATGATCCGCCAGAAGAAATCGAAGTTGGTGCAGCCATCCATATAAGCGGCATCCTGCAATTCTGTAGGGACGGCTGTGAAGAATCCTTTCAGAATGAGGATATTGCCTGAAAGTTGAAACGCGATTTGTACCATGATGACCCCGAACAATGTATTGATCATGGGAACACCAAGCTGGGTCATCTGACGTAGAACGAAATAAACCGGTAAGATCGCTACATTGATCGGGAACATGAGGCCTAATGTGAACAGGTTGTAGACCCAATTTTTACCGCGGAATTCAAGGCGGGCCAGAACGAACGAGACCAACGAGCAAATAAAGACGGTACCAAATGTGGTTGAGAGCATGACGATTAAACTGTTTTTCATCATGCCCCAAAAGCTGGGAGTATTTAAAATATTGATGATGTTTTCCCAGTGCGGTGGATTTGGTATGTCATAAGGGTGTGAATACATCTGACCGGTAGTTTTCACGCTGCCGAACAGCAGAATTACAATGGGAATAAAGATCAGGATTGTGGCAATGATCAGGATAAGATATTGGAAGAAGCGGGGGATAGCTCTACGCATCCAGCGGGGGGTGGTTATGACTCGTTTCATGGATGGATCCTTTCTAGAGACCGGTCAGGTAATCCGGTTCGTGGGTTAACCGCTGGTAGATCAGTGAGAAGATCACGCACAGGATGAACATGATGATGGCAACGGCAGAACCATAACCAAACTGGAACCGCACAAAGCCAAAACGATACATGTACGTGGCCATCGTCTCGCTGGCATTCACTGGTCCACCCTGGGTCATAATCCATACCAGGATGAATTGTTGGATGGAACCAAGCACAGACATATAAACGGACGTCTTCAATGTACTTCCGAGCAGCGGTAATGTAATATAGAAGAAGTTTTGAAAAGCGTTGGCTCCATCCATTGTGGCGGCTTCTTCGATCTCTGTTGGGATGTTTTGCAAACCCGTCAAATATAGAAGCATGTGAAAACCAAAGTACTTCCAGGTTAGCGTGATAAATACCGCCAGAAGCACTACGTTAATATCTCCCAGCCAGGCAACTGGTTTTTGACCCAGATTGACAAGGATGGAGTTTAAGAATCCCCTTTCAGGATCGGCGTTGAACAGCAGCATAAACATGATCGCCGTATTGACTTCTGAGAGAACGTAAGGCAGAAAAAAGATCGTCCGGAATAATGACCGGCCGGGTAGTTTTTTCCCGACCAGAACGGCCAGCAAGATGGCCGCCGGAAGCTGCAATCCCAGAGAAAGAACGATGATGATCAAAACATTTTTTATGGCTTTCATAAAAACCACGTCGGTTATGATCTTCTCGTAGTTTCGCAGTCCGATATTATTGACTGCCGGGCCCAGACCTTTCCAATCAAAGGTGCTGTAATATACCGAGCGAAAGATGGGATAGATTACAAATAAAAAGAAAAGAATGAGAGCGGGTAGCAAAAATAACGAAATGACAATACCATCTTGCGTTCGGCGGGAAAGGCCTTTTTTTTGTGGCGGATTAGATTTATTTGAAACGGCAGGGAGAGATTCCATAATGTCCCTTTCTTGAATGGAATATCCAGAAAGATGGATCTTTTCCGGATATTGTTCCGCAGGTATTGCAGTTAGCTTCAATGATACATTAATTGACAACACCTGCGGAACAGGTATAACTGATTCAACAACAGGTGCGGATAGGGTATAAAAACCCTTCCCGCACCTGTTTTATTACTTACATCTTACTTCATGTTTTCTTTGGCACTGGCTTCAATGGCTTTGGCTACTTCTTCCGGTGTGGCCTGTCCGGCGAAGAGTTTCTGGGTTTCATCATTGATGGTACCGCCAACCAGAGCGGGCAGGAACTGATCGTAGTACAGTTGGAAGTATTCGGCTTTGGCGAAGGTCTGCTGAACCATTTTCATGTCTTCTTTCAGACCGGATTCCGCGCCAACAACCACGGGAATACCCGAGTTATGGGCACCGATAATGGTCTGGTTTTCAACATTGGTCAGGTATTTGACGAAGTCAACAGCTTCCTTGGAGGCATTCTTGCCGATGGCGAAACCATTACCGCCGCCGACAACATCAGTACCTTTACCGGCGCCGCCTTCGACAGCCGGGAAGCCGAACATGCCAAGGTTGGCGACACCCTTCTGATCGGCGCTGTTGGCAGCCTGTGTGGTAGGAGCCCACTGGCCGGAGAGTTCCATGGCGGCTTTGCCATTGCCAAAAGTGGCCTGCATGTCATCATGGGTCGCGCCCAGGAAGCCTTCCTGGAAGGGTTTCATGTCGATGAGTTTCTTGAGCTCTTCACCGGCTTTGACGAACGCGGGATCGGCGAAGGAACCGGTGCGGTTTAGCGCTGCTTCGAAGGCTTTCTGTCCGCCGATGCGGGTGGCCAGGTATGACCACATGTGCATACCGGTCCAGGAGTGACCTTCACCCAGAGAGATGGGGGTAATACCGGCGTCTTTGAGTTTCTTCACGTCAGCCAGAAATTCAGTCCAGGTGGCGGGTTCTTTTTCAATGCCAGCTTTTTTGAAGAGGTCTTTGTTGTACCACCAGGTTACCGCACCCATATCCCACGGCACGCCGTAGTTCTTGCCATCTTTGGCGAACACCGCGAGGGCGCCGGGGGCGAAGGACTTCCGCCATTTGCCGCCGTCGGCATCCAGATCAGCGGTGATGTCTTTCAACAAACCGGCATTAATCTGTTCGACCAGACCGGCACCACCCCAGCTCTGGAAGATATCGGGAACTTCACCGGACTGCATAACGGTGGTCAGTTTGGTCTTGAAAGCTTCATTTTCCAGAACGGTGATCTCGATGTTCACGTTCGGGTGAGCTTTCATGTAATCATCGGCCATCTTTTTCCAGTCCGAAAGTCCCGGATCTTTGGTGGTGATGTGCCACCAGGTGATGGTGACCTTGTCAGCGGCAGGGGCTTTTGCGACAACAGCCGGAGCCGGTACTGCTGCCAGAACGAAGACAGCAATCATCAGAATACTTAGACACTTGAACATTTTGTTGCGCATAACATCCTTCTCCTTTTTCTATTTTTGAGTACATTGAGGTATGAAAATCGTTCTTAGAACCTGTGGAAAAGTGTCAATCACCTCCTTCTTAACGATCAACTCCGAGGCGGGCGGCAGGAATCACGCACTACCAGCCCGGTTGGCAGTTCAATTCGTTTTGTAGGTGTGGCCGGGTTACCGAGTAATTCCAATAACATCTGTGTTGCAACACTCCCCATATTGCGCAGGGGTTGTCTTACCGTTGTCAGCGCCGGGTGAATTATGCTTGCCTGGGGAATATCATCAAAACCAACGATGGAAATATCTTCCGGGATTTTCAATCCTTTTTCACGGACAGCATCCATGACACCCAACGCCATGACATCATTCGAGGCGAAGATGGCTGTGGGCGGATTGGGTAGATTCAACAAATCCATGGCGCTGTTATACCCGTCCAACTGGTGAAAAGTGCTCTCGCGCACCAGTTCTTCAAGAAAGGGGATATGGTATGCCCAAAGGGCGGCTTTATATCCTTCCAATCGATCGACAGCCGCGCCGAGATCCATCCATCCGGTGATGAATCCGATCCGGGTATGCCCCAGATTGACCAGATACTCGGTGGCGTTGTAAGCCCCCTGCCAGTTGGCGGCTCCGACTGCCGGACAATCCCGTCCAGAACCCTGGTGATCGACCAGGACAAAGGGGAAGTGCCGGGCTCTCAGGGTGCCAATATAATCTTCTGGGTGGCGGGGCAGAACCAGGATCAATCCATCAGCGACTCCCTGCGCCAGACTGCCCACATAATCGGCTTCCAGTACTGGAGTGCGGTGAGTGGTGTACAGCATCAGGTCATATCCGGCCAGTTGGAGTTCCGTATCGATGCCCTGGATGATCTCTCCGATATACCCGGTTCCCAGGTCGGGAACCAGAATACCGACGACATGCGTCTTCCCGCCGGCCAGACTGCGCGCCTGGCGGTTTACGACATAGCCCAGATCTTGAATAACGCGATTGACTTTTTCACGGGTTTCCACGCGAACATGCGGATCATTATTAAGAACGCGCGAGACGGTTCCATAGGAAACACCAGCCTGTGAGGCGACCTCAAAGATGGTGATATTGTTCGAAACCTGTCCTGGAGTTCTCATGCGCGAGGGGATAACCTTCCTTTTACCCGCGTAAGCGTTTACGCAAATCTATTCCAAATGAAGAAATACCTGAAAAATATCAATGGGAGCGTTTACATTATGACGGAATGAAACCATTCCCTCTATGCAATCGTCTTTAAATTCGTTTTATCCGTCGCTGGGTGAATAATAGTATGGAAGCGTTTACAAAGTTATTATAGCAAAACCAAAGTGCTTGTCAAGTATGAATGTTGTGCAAACAAACAAATTCGTCCTACCTCTGGCTATTCATTACATTTTTCCGGTTCTCTATGTGTCATAAATCATACGGCTCCATCTTCCGGAAAACCCTGAAGTGGAGCCGTTTCAAAATGGATTACCTCTTCTTCCCTGCCTAAGAGACAGTAAACCTCGCGGTGAGGGAAGGTTGCAGGCCGAGATCTACAGAACGCTGGTGCGGAGAACTGCCACCCACATGAACAGTGAAGGTACCGGCTTCCAGAACGGATTGGCCGTCATCATTGACCAGCGACATCATCTCTGGAGTGATTGTAAAGTTAATCTCGCGGGTTTCACCGGGCTGCAGGCACAGGCGTTTGAATCCGATCAGTTTGTAAATCGGAACCTTGACCGATGCTTTTTCATCGGTGAGGTAAACTTGAGCCACTTCTTCCGCTTCACGATCGCCCGCATTGGTAAGATCGAACTGAAGGGAAATGGAGGAACCGGCCTTGACCTCATTCCTCTCCAATTTGAGGTGGTTGTAAGTGAATTTGCTGTAGCTGAGGCCGAATCCGAATGGATAAAGGGGCGTTTCTTTGGAATAACGGTACGTGCGGTTATCCATGCTGTAATCATCGAACGCGGGGAGTTGATCGGTGGAAGCCGGGAAAGTGAGCGGCAGTTTGCCGGAAGGGGATACACGGCCAAACAGTACATCCGCCAGGGCCTTTCCACCTTCTGAACCGGGATACCAGACGAACACTACAGCTTCGACCATATCTGCGAGTTCACCGAGGGCAATGGGACTACCACCGAACAGCACCAGAACAACGCGTGCGCCGCGCACCACAAGGTTCTTGATATATTCCACCTGTTGCACCGGCAGTTCGATTTTTTCTCGATCCCCCTGCTGTGTGGAGAGCAGGGCGTCACCCTCCTCGCCTTCCAGCAGCGGAGCCAGCCCCATACAGGCTATTGTGACATCCGCTTCGGGTGCCGCCTGCAGCGACCAGTCCCATGGGTTGGCGCTGTCCTGTGCCAGCAAGGTGCCGTGTTTATATTCCACCTTGGTACCTTCCGGCGCCTGCCGCGCGATGCCCTCCAGAGCGGTTGTCATGAATTCGCCAATCCCGAAGTAGCTGCCCAGCAGACAATCCAGGTTGGCGGCATTGGGACCGACCACATAGATATCCCGGACTTTTTCGGTGAACGGCAGAAGGTCATTTTTATTCTTAAGAAGAACGATCGAACGTTTGGCGGCTTCGTACGAGAGTTCCCGGTGTTCTTCACATCCGACCACACTCATGGGAATGGAAGAGAACGGCACCATTTCCGGCGGATCGAACATCCCCAGCTTGAAACGTGTGGCCAGTGTCCGGCTCAGAGATTCATCGATATCTGCTTCGGTGATCAGCCCTCTCTCGATGGCTTCGGGCAGGTATTCGTATGTGCAGGAACAGCTCATGTCGCAGCCAGCTTTTAACGCGACGGCAGCCGATTCGACCACATCCTTTGTGAAATTTTGATATTTATGGAAATCCGTCAGCGCTTCGCAATCTGACACAAAGTGCCCCTTAAATCCCCATTCTTTTCGCAGGATTTCATTGATCAGCAGGTCTGAGGCGCAGCAGGGTACCCCATACAATCGGTTGTACGCGCCCATCACCATTTCCACATTGGCTTCCATGACCAGTTTCTTGAAGGCCGGAAGATAGGTATCATATAACTCTCGTTTAGTCACCCTGGCATCGAAGGAGTGCCTCTGACCTTCCGGGCCGCTGTGCACGGCATAATGCTTGGCACAGGCAGCCGTGCGAAGGTATTTCGGGTCATTCCCCTGCATCCCTCGAACGAACGCGGCACCCATCTCGCCGGTGAGAAAAGGATCCTCCCCCCACGTTTCCTGACCGCGGCCCCAGCGTGGATCACGGAAGAGATTCACATTGGGCGACCAGAAAGTCAAACCCTGGTATATAAGGGTATTTCCGCGTTTGCGCATCGTCTCGTGGTATTTTGCGCGGGCTTCGGTACTGATAGCCGTGGCCACTTTTTCGATCAGGTCGGGATCCCAGGTGGCTGCCATGCCGATGGCCTGCGGGAAGACGGTAGCCCGCCCGTTACGGCCGACACCATGCAGCGCCTCGTTCCAGAAATTGTACATAGGGATACCCAGACGGCTGATTTCTGCCGCATTGTTCGGCATCTGGCTTACTTTTTCCTCAAGGGTCATGCGGAAGATCAGGTCTTTCACCCGGTCTTCGAGTGGTTGTGTGGGGTCCAGATAGATGGGTTTTTCGTTCTCTGTAGAAGTCATGAATAAAGATATCCTTGTTTATTCAAAATTTAAAGCTCTGACAGACCTGTAAAGGAAGGTTTGAGAGCCGGGTAAAGGGCGATGTACTGCTGATAGACTTTTTCATAAGTCTTTACCGCCGCCGGGTTGGCCGTTGTTTTATCCAGGGTTTTTATCGTCGCATTGCAGCTTTCTTCGACGGACTTCCAGGTTCCAACACCGACTCCGGCCAGCAGTGCCGCACCAAAGGCGGCGCCTTCTGTGGTATTTACCGTTACCAGTTCGCTGTTCATAACGTCCGAAAGCATCTGTCTCCAGAGGGGACTGCGTGCACCGCCGCCTGAAACACGAACCTGTTTGATCTTCCCCAGTCCGGCATTCTTGATCAATTCCATGGAATCGCGCAGTCCAAAGGAAACGCCTTCGATTACGGAACGCGTCATATGGGCTTTGGTATGGCGAATGGTCAGGCCGACGAAAGCACCTCTTGCCAGCGGGTCCGGATGCGGAGTGCGCTCCCCGGTAAGGTAGGGCAGGAACAGCAGGCCTTCGCTGCCGGCGGGAATATCTGCCGCGGGAGCCAGCAGATCATCATAGTTCATCCCGGGAGCCAGTGTGTCGCGATACCAGCGCAAAGAGCCGGCCGCCGACAGCATGACACCCATGAAGTGCCAGGCGCCCGGCACTGAATGGCAGAACGCGTGCAGCCGGCCCTGTGGTTCGATCAACGGGGAAGGTGTTGTGGCAAAGACCACGCCGGAAGTTCCCAGAGTGAGTGCCACAATGCCTGGTGTTACCGCTCCAACTCCCACCGCTTGCGCGGCCTGGTCGCCGCCTCCACCTACAACCGGGGTTCCGGCTTTCAAACCAGTCAATTCCGCGGCTTTGGCTGTTACCACGCCGGTCACTTCAGACCCTTCAAAGCTTTTGGGCAGCCAGCTTTCCGGAATCTCCAGGATATCGATGATCTCTTTGGACCAGGTTCGTTTTTTCAGGTCAAAAAGGATCATGCCGGACCCGTCGGCTTTATCAACAGCATAATCGCCGGTTAACTGAAGGCGCACATAATCTTTGGGCAGTAAAATGTGTGCAGTTTTTGCGTATATCTCCGGTTCGTGTTTGCGTACCCAGAGGATTTTAGGTGCGGTAAAACCGGTCAATGCCTTGTTACCGCACAGAGCCAGTAATTTTTCAAATCCGACCATGCGGGTGATCTCTTCGCATTCTTCACCGGTGCGCTGGTCATTCCATAGAATGGCTGGACGCAGCACTTTACCCGCGGCATCCATCATCACCAGCCCGTGCATTTGCCCGGTGAGGCCGATTCCCTTGATATCGTCACCCTTGATCCCGGCTTCTTTGATCACCTGGCGGATGCTTTTCTGCGAGGCGTCCCACCACTCCTGCGGATCCTGTTCGGACCAGAGCGGTTTGGGCGTGGATATGGAATGCTCTGACACAGCGGAAGCGACAACCGTACCCTGTTCATCCACCAGCAGGGCTTTTGATCCTGTGGTTGATACATCAATGCCAAGAAACAATGATTTCATGTGAGCTTTTCCTTTTATTCAAGTGAGGTGGGGAATGCCTGAATAATAGTACAGATTCGATCAAATTGGCGACCGGTCAGGCCGGAAAACTCCGGCACGAATCTCGTAAAACCAGTCGGGTGGGTAATTCGATTTTCCCGGTCTTGATCTCACCTTTCTCCATCATATCGATCAGCATCAGGGTAGCCTCGCGGCCCATTCTTTCCAACGGCTGGTGAACTGTTGTCAGGCCTGGCATGGTCTGACCGGCCTGGAAGATATCATCAAAACCTATAACCGATATGTCCCCGGGAATGCGCAGGCCAATATCCCGAACGGCGTTCATTACACCAAGAGCCATCATGTCATTGGACGCAAAGATGGCGGTCGGCTTTTCGGTAAAGGACATGAGTACTTTGGCACTGACATAGCCTGTGCTCATCTCGAAATCCCCTTCGATGATCCATTCTTTGACAAGTGGGATGGCGTACTTCTTCATAGCGGCTTTATAACCGGCAAGCCTTTCCTGAGAACAACCCAGATCCATGCTTCCGGTGATAAAAGCAATTCTCTTATGCCCAAGACCGATGAGATATTCCGTGGCGTCGTAGGCGCCCTGATAATTGGTTGCACCAACGGCCGGACCCTGATCGTCGATCCCCTGGTGATCCACCAGAACATAGGGGAATTGCAGCGATCTTAGTTTCTCGAGATAATTTGCCGGGTTGCGCGGTAGGATCAGGATCAAACCGTCCACTCCGCTTTGTATCAACGAGTAGATGTACCCTGATTCCTTGATCTCGCGCCGGTGTGTGGTGTAGAGCATCATGTTGTACTGGGCAGTTTCCAGTTCGATATCGATTCCCCGGATGATCTCTCCGATGTAGGCGGTGCCCAGATCTGGAATGAGCAGACCAATCATATGCGTTCGTCCACTGACCAGGCTGCGTGCGCTGCGATTCCCCACGAAACCCATACGATTGATCACATCCTTGACCCTCTCGCGAGTTTCCATTTTCACGTTGGGAGAATTATTGATCACCCTCGAAACTGTGCCATAAGACACTCCGGCTTCTCGGGCGACATCGATAATGGTGACCGAGCTGTAAGGGGATTTTTCTGAATTCTTTGGCATAGAACTTTAGTACCTTTTCTGTAAACGTTCACAGTCAATTCTATCCTTTTTATCGATGATGTCAACGGCACAGACCAATTGAGGTTTGATCATTCCCGCGCCAGAAAATGTCAGTCAGATGCTCGATAAAAAAGCCCCGGTCAAGAGGCCGGGGCAAAAAGGTTAATCGGAGCAGGCTAGGCTTTGATGTTCACACGATAAGAACTGATGAACACAGCCAGGAACATGATGATGCCGCGTACCACATACTGCGTGTAGATGTCGAAGTTCAACAGGGTCATACCGTTGGAAATCACACCGATAAAAATGACACCCCAGAGAGTTCCCCAGACCTTGCCGATACCTCCGTTGAAACTGGTGCCGCCGATGATCACAGCGCTGATCACGTCCAATTCCCAACCGCGGCCAAAACTGAACGAACCTGCCAGCACCTGACCGGAGGTCATAAAACCGGAGATGACGGCCAACACCTGAATGGTGACGAAGCAGATGATCTTGGTCTTGCCGACATCAATATCACTCAGGTGGCGCTCTGCGACGCAGCAGCCAGGTGTTGGTC
>JAAZMZ010000092.1 GCA_012798535.1 Leptolinea sp. | reverse complement strand
GTCACCGGGCAGGATGCAGAGAAAGCCTCTGTGCAGTATGTGATCGATGGCAAGCAGTCTATGACGGTGTTCAAAGATGTCCGCACCCTGGTCAAAGATGCCATTTCCACGGCCGTCGCCTTCCTGAAGGGTGAGACCCCGAAGGCTCCTGGAACGGAGAACAACGGCAAGATCGATGTTCCTGCGACCGAATCTGCTGTCGTGACCGTCTCCAAGGACAATGTCAAAGCCGCTTTGATCGACTCCGGTTATTACACCGCTGCAGACTTCAAGGGACTCGAGTAACAGTTTTCAAAAGTTTATTGAATGGTGATGGCGTAAGCCATCACCATTCTTGCACTTTTATAGCCGTCAAACTGGAGCAAATATGACCACTCCAATTCTAGAAATGAAAAATATTTCCAAAGAGTTCCCGGGTGTAAAAGCCTTGAGCGATGTCACCTTTCAGGTGGCAGAAAACGAGATTCATTGCCTGGTTGGCGAAAACGGCGCCGGGAAATCCACTCTGATGAAGGTATTAAGTGGAGTCTATCCCCACGGTACATATACCGGGGATATCCTCTTCAATGGTAAAGAACAGAAATTCGGTAGTATTGCCGATAGTGAAAAAGTCGGTATTGCCATTATCTACCAGGAAATGGCGCTGGTACCGGAGATGACCATCTATGAAAATATCTTCCTGGGTCATGAGATCGGCAATGGTACTGTAATTGATTGGGATGAAACCATTAAACAGGCCGGTGAAATGCTAAAGCGGGTTCGTCTCGATATTAACCCGGCAACAAAGGTGAAAGACCTTGGAGTGGGTAAACAGCAACTTGTCGAGATAGCCAAAGCATTAAGCAAGAATGTAAAACTCTTGATCCTCGACGAACCGACCTCGGCGTTGAACGAAGATGATTGCGAGAACCTGTTTCGGCTTCTTCGAGATTTGAAAAAACACGGGGTTACCTGTGTTCTCATTTCTCACAAGCTTAAAGAAGTAATCAATATCGCTGATACTGTCACGGTCCTCCGTGATGGCAAGACAATTTGTACACTGGACGCAAACAAGGGTGAGGTCAGTGAGAACATACTGATCAAACACATGGTTGGCCGCGAGATCAACAATGTATATCCCCCCAAAGACCACAGACCCTCTGATGAGGTCATTCTGGAAGTCAAGAACTGGAATGCTTACAATACCACCCTGGGCCGCACGATCCTGAAAGATATCAATTTCCATGTGAAAAAAGGTGAAGTTGTCGGTTTTGCCGGATTGATGGGTTCGGGCCGGACAGAACTGGCGCTGAGCATTTTTGGAAATCCCGATCATTATCGTGTTAACGGTGAACTGTATCTTAAAGGTCAGAGGAAAGTATTTCATTCACCGAGCCAGGCTATTGATTCCAAGATTGCCTATGTCACCGAGGACCGCAAGACAGATGGTTTGATCCTCATTCAAGATGTGAAGCAGAATATCACCCTGGCAAATCTTCGTGAGATTGCCTCCAATGGTGTGGTGGATAACAACGCGGAAGTAAAAGTAGCCACTGGATATAAAAGCGATCTTAATATCAAAACCCCCTCCATCGAACAGAAAGTGGGAAACCTTAGCGGCGGCAACCAGCAAAAAGTATCTGTTGGAAAATGGTTGTTCGTCAAACCGGATGTGTTGATTTTAGATGAACCCACCCGCGGTATCGATGTGGGAGCGAAGTACGAGATCTATACCATCATGACCAAATTGGTGAAACAAGGTATGAGTATCATCATGATCTCCTCTGAATTACTTGAAGTACTGGGAATGAGCGACCGTATTTATGTCCTTTCCTCCGGAAAAATCACAGGAGAGTTGCCGATTGAGGAAGCAACCCAGGAAAAAATTATGAAATTGGCAACGGTTTAAGGAGGCTCGCGATGTCTTTTGGAACCAATCTTAAGAAAGTTTTTTCGCAAAATATCCGTGAATACGGTATGTATTTTGCGCTGCTGGTGATCATGGCAATTTTTGCCGTCACCACAAAAGGTACCTTCCTCTCTGCCCGCAACATCAGCAATCTGGTGAACCAGATGGGGTATATCGCCGTGCTGGCTGTAGGTATGATGATGGTCATTGTCACCCGGCAGATCGACCTCTCCGTGGGCTTCCTGGCCGGTTTTCTTGGAGCAGTGGCTGCTATTGCCATGACCCAGTGGAACCTGCCCGTCTGGGTGGTCATTCCCATGACGCTGATATTTGGCGTTCTGGCCGGATTATTGACCGGCTTCATGGTAGCCCGGTTGAAAATCCCGGCATTCGTGGCCTCCATGGCAGGTTGGCTGGCATACCGCGGTCTCATCCTGCTGGTCACTGAAGCCACCGGAACGATCATCATTCCTGACGAGACTTTCAATGCCATTGGAAACGGTTTCATTCCTGATTTTGGCGGAGATGCCTTCCTTCCCGGCATCCATAAAGTATCCCTTCTGCTCGGCATTATTGCTGTCGTGTTGTTCATCATTAATGAATTTCGGGGACGCAGGAAGAAACAGGCTTACGGATTTGAAGTTCTCCCGACAGAAATGTTCGCCCTGAAACTGATCCTGATCACGCTCTTGATCGGTGCTGTTACCTGGATACTGGCGAATTATCAGGGTTTCTCATGGACGCTTATCATTGTTCTGGTAGTGGCCGGAATTTATGATTTTGTCGCCAACAAAACCATTGTGGGGCGTCATATTTATGCTGTTGGCGGCAATCCGGAAGCGGCCGAACTCAGCGGTATCAATGTGAGTAAAATCCTATACCTGGTGTTCGGCTCGATGGGTATGCTGTCAGCCCTCTCCGGAATTCTGTTCGCTTCCCGCCTAAAATCCGCCACAACCACAGCCGGTAACCTGTTCGAAATGGACGCCATCGCCGCCTGTTATATCGGAGGTGTTTCTGCGGCTGGTGGTGTTGGCAAGATCATGGGTGCCATCATCGGGGCCCTGGTGATGATGTCGCTGCAGAACGGTATGCAATTGATGGGAACCGGTATCGCCCTGCAATATGTAATCAGAGGTCTGGTGTTGACCGCAGCCGTCATTTTTGATGTGGCCACCCGCAACCGCGCGAAATAAGCAGGGAAAACATCCTTTTCTCCAGCCCCCTTTTTTCTTGAAAAGGGGGCCATTTCTTAAAATGATCCATTCCAAAAATACATTTTTTCGAATTCGATGACTACGAACATCGTCATCTGTAGCTGCAATTCAACCAGGAGTTTTTACTACCCTTTGTGAAAGGGGGTGTATTCAGTTCCAACCAGGTGCGTATCAAATGAACGTGCCCGTCACCAGGCAGACCATGGCGGTAATTATTTAATACACACCCGCCGGAAATATCTGCCAACCGCTACGTCTTCGTCGCACTCACGCACAAACCCCCTGGCCACCAGCCCGATGATGGTTTTCTTATCTATCAGCAGTAGCGCGTCGTTTACTCCCGGCCGGCTGAAAACCTCGCGGTAGGCTTCAGCGTCACTATTTTTATATGACCAGGTGAAATCCATCAACTGGAACCCCATCCAGTACGCATCATATGTGCTGACGGGCGGTAATCCGTCTACGGCGAAATCGGAGAGCCGGGTGGTACGTTTCGGATCCGCCGCCAGCCAGGTAACGTTCGCCGTGGTCACTGAACCGATCCATGGTGTGAACGCGCGCGGATCGAGAATCGCCACCACATCACGACCGGCGGCTATGTCTACAGCCTCGCAATAGCGCGCAATCATCTCGGCCTTCGGCTCAAGGCGTAAAAATTTATCCACCGCGTATACGTTGTATCCTTTATAAGGAAGCTGTGCCTGAAATCTGAAAAAGAAATTGAATTCACGGACCGCCGGACCAAGCTCAAAAGCACCCCGCCCCGGGCTGTCTGTCCAGACGAGGTAGATATCCTGACCACCGGCGCGGTCGCAATGGTTATCTAACAGGCCGGCGAGCTGGATCTGAAAATCTTGCGGGGCGGTGGGGTCAAAGGCATGGACGGCTGCGCCGGCGGCTTCCACAGCCCGGCGAACATCCTTATCCGCCGTGGAGAGGAAAACATCATCACCCGGGTGGATGGACCGCGCAATCGCATCACGAATCAGGTTTGCCTGACGGGCCGCTGCGAATGGATCTTCTCCAACGGGTGACCAAACCCGCGCTGGTAGCAGCCAGAGGGTGACCAGCAGGGCAGGCAATACCAGACGGGCGCCGTGACGTTTGATGAGGGCTGCCAGCATGTACACCATCTACGGCCGCCTCTTCAACAGGATGGATTTGAAGGTGATGAGAAACGCGGGAATGGCGTTGAAGAAAAAGACGGCCGCCGGCAGGAACAGGTTCTCACCGTAGGCGATGGTGGTCAGCATGGCGGGGACGGATGCCGCGAGCGCCAGCACCAGGAATAGTCCAACTGTTTCGCGAGTACCTTCCACAGAAACACCCAACCGCGCGGCGGGATCAACCTTAGCGTAGCGCCCCACGACCAACGTGACGAACGACAGCAGCGCTAGCAGGGGTATTCCCATGTAGGTAAGGTACTCCCCGGCCTTGAGGCACATAATCCACAGGTATTCGGCGGGGTGGCTGGCGGCGTAACACCAGAACAACCCGCTGCCGGTCTGCAGTGTTAAGTTGTACGATGACGGCGTAAGCGTGATCAGCGGGTTCGCGTTGTAGATCGTCAGCCAGATAGGCACATCGGCGAAAGCCAGGTCCATCGAATTTTCATAGAGGGGGGCGCCGTAGTTTTCCGGTGACAGGTCCACACCGCCAATACCGCCCAGCATGGCAAAGCCCGTGCCGTGTTCGCGCGCGGTGAGCACCGGCGCGGTGATCTGCAATTTGTCGTCACGGTACTGGAACAGGCTATTCAACATCGCCGGGGGTAAAGCGCGGCCGGCCAGAAGCGCCAGCAGTGCCAGCAGCGGCAGGTAGATTTTCTTCTGCTTCCAGGCGCCCCACCCGATTCCCGCCAACGCGGTTACTGTCAACGCGGCACCTACTGGCTGACGCACCAGCCCCGCAAGCCCGAAGACAAGCCCGGCGGAGAGTCCCCACAGCACCACAGGTGACGAGCGCCCGCGCCGGATGACTGGAAGGAGCAAGGCCAACCACGGCATTCCGGCGAGCAGCATGGGCACATTACCCACACGCACCCGCTCAGAGGGTGGCCAAACAAACCAGCCGAAGAGCATCAGCAGCGCGATAACGGCGAAGTCAATGGGATGGTGCGTGACGAACGCACCGAATACAAGAGAGAGCAGGAACAGCCCGATCAATCCCACACGCCAGAAATAGCCGGGCAGAGCCTGGATCCATTCGGGGCACAGGGTATCCACATTGGTGCGGAACTTGGGCTGCACGTTCGGATCGGGTGATATCTGGGCGAAGCTATGCAAATCCGGCCCGCTGACGGCGCAGCGCGGCAGCAATCCCAGTGACTGCCCGAGCGCGGCCATGAAGGGTCGGCCAAGGTCGTCAATAATGCCGTCTTCCAGGCGGGCGTAGCCCAGGGGGTAGGTTTCGGATTTTGCCACGGGCACTGTGAACCACACCCCGCGTGACGGTCCCGCCTGTTCAAGTAGAGGGTTGGCGGCAGGGTAGGCTGGCAACGAGAAAAAAGCCGCCGCGTATGCCGCGGTGACGAGCGCTGTACTGACAGTCCACGCAGTGCGGCGCCTGTTATTGATGGGGCGCGGCGCGGTGATGGCAGTCACGGCAGCCGCCGTAAGGGCGGTGTGCAGCAGGCAGAGCAGAAGCATCACCGGCAGCACTCGGTCAAACGGCAGGTCGGCCAACACCCCCACCCCGAAGGTGGCGGTCAGTGGGCCTGCGGCCGGCCACAGGGTATCACGCGGGCGTACGGAGTCGGCATCGATAGCATGAAAGAAGTAAATGGTGATACCGCGGGTGATAAGTAGAACGTCAATTATGGCGTAAACACCCAGGCTGGCGGCGATGGCTGGCCACCAGGTTTCCAGCGGGATAAGGTAGTTTTCTGCCACTGCGGCCATTGAGGCGAGGAGCAGGAAGGTTAGGCCTGCAATGGCGGGGTAGAGGAAGGGATCGCGGGGTTGGTCCATCGGGGAACGATGGAGCAATAAAGATACCAGATTGTAGGGAATTGACCGGAAATGTTTTTAACGGCACCGTCTGTTATGTTAACCCAAACACGTTGACCATATTTTTAAGAACCGTTCATTCACAGTTAATGATTTATGGCTATAGTCTAGAAATAGAAAAAAGGAACGGAGCGATTCTCTTTTGGACGAACAGCATCAACGAAGGATCCTCTGCGTGGGAGGATCCTTAAACCAGACTGGAATTTTACACAAGATCACCCGGAACTTGCCGGATGTGGATTGCCGATTCACCCCGTTCTTTGCCCAGGGATTTTATGCTTTTCTGGCTAAAACCGGAGCGCTCAATTACACAATCATGGGAGGAGCCCACCGGCGGGCGACATTGAAATATATCCGTGAAAACAATCTGGTGCTAGATGAGGAAGCCAGGCAGGGACCCTATGATTTGATCCTTACCTGCACGGATCTGATCATTCCTCCCCGGTTGAGAGAATCCCCGATCGTGCTTGTTCAGGAAGGTATTACCGAAAACGAAGGTCTGGCATACTGGCTGGTAAAGAATCTGCGCTTTCCGCGGGTGATGGCCAATACAGCAGCGACCGGGTTATCAGACGCGTATGTGTATTTTTGTGTGGCTTCCGCAGGATACCGCTCCCTGTTCATTCACAAAGGTGTGGACCCCCGCAAGATCATTGTGACTGGTATTCCCAACTTTGACCATGCCGCTTCTTATCGTAACAATCATTTTCCCTACAGGGGATATGCGCTGGTGGCCACTTCCAGTATTCGGGAAACCTTTGGTTTCGATGATCGCATGGCCTTCTTGCGTAAAGCTAAATCCAAAGCGGGGAAGAGGCGGGTGATCGTCAAGCTTCATCCCAATGAAGACCAAAAGCGGGCAGAGGAAGAAATTCGTCAGGTTTTTCCCGATTGTTTGATATTCCATGAAGGTAATCTGCACGAGATGATCGCCAACTGCGATATTCTGATCGCGCAAAACACATCGGCTATCTTTACTGCCGTCGCCCTGCGAAAACGTATCTATACGTCAATACCCAGGAAGACTCTACGGCAGCTGCTTCCACAACAAAACGGCGGTGTCTCTGCGGAGAGAATCGCGGAAGTGTGCCGAAAAGTGCTGGACACACCTCCAGTTTTAGAGCGTCACCCGAAAAGGATCTTCGGACGGTCATTATTTCCTGATTTACTCGAAGGTTTGTAGATTAAAGCCCTCCTACCGGTTCAGCCGGGTATAGATAGAGAACGGCAGGTATAAACAAATTGTTTTCAACCGGTCTGGTTCAATTTGTGGATATTCGGTGCCAGTCTGGCACCTACCCGCTTATATCTTGATCGCAGAATTGCCCGTTTGTTCTTTTTTCAGTTTCTTCTTTATATACATAGCCTGATCGGCCAGTTTGAAAACCTCGGTCAGTAAAATTCCCTGGCCGCCGGTGGCCACACCAATGGATAAACTCAAATTTTCACCCGCCGGGTAGAGGGCATTATGTTTTTCAAGGATGGCCTCCAACCGTTGGACGGCTTCGTGCGAGGCGGCTTCGCCGGTTTCTGGAAGGACCACCACAAACTCATCACCTCCCATACGGGCGACCATATCTTCGGGTCGAAAAGTGCTTTTTAGAACGGCTGCCACTCGTTTTAATAATTCGTCGCCCGCGCTGTGTCCGCGGTTATCATTGATCCATTTCAACCCGTCCACATCCATGACCAGCATACTTATCGGGAATAAACGGGATCGCTGCAAACGTTCAATTTCTGTTTCATAGTACTGGCGGTTATAAAGACCTGTCAGAGTATCGTGCATGCTCTGGAACTTTAGCGAATTCTCTGCTCTCTTACGTTCGGTGATATCCCGTGCAACCCAGATAACACTGTTATTGTTAAGAGGTGAGACGTTGGCGGAGAACCAGTATTCGAAACCAGAGATTTGCAGGCAATAATCCACCCGGATGATCTCTTTTGATTCCAGCGTCTGTTGAATGGTTTTATAGAATAACGAGGCAATTTCTGTGTTAAATACATCCTTGATTGATTTTCCAATGAATGATTCTGGCTGTTCGTTAAATATTTGACCGCCGGTTGGGGGAACCTCCCGGAAAATTCCCTCCGCATCGAAAATCATGATTACGTCTGTCATGGCGGTGAACAACGACCGCAGTTTATTTTCGGATTGTTTCAGCGCTTCTTCGGCTTTTTTTCGGTCAGTGATGAAGCGGGCCTGCTGGACATTTTGATAGGCGATACTCGAAAGCTGGGTAGTAAGGGTGAAAAGGGCTTGCGTGACGTTCTTGAAGCGTTCTTCCGTCATGAAAGGCAGTTCACGAAATGCTTCCAGCGCTTCTACTTCATTCAATCCTAGCTTTCGAAAATAGGCTAACGCCGTATCTTCGGAGGATGCTTCGGTTCTTGCCTGCCCGATTACCCAGCTGGCAATATGCTCACCGCCCACCATAATCGGTGCGCCGGCATGCAGAGAGCCAATATTTGTACAGGGGGTGTGAATTGGATAATTCCCGTTAAACTTGCTCAATTTCGAGTCCACTTTAAAGCAATCCTGTCTGCCCTGTTCCGTCTTGCGGATCATATTCAGGCACAGCCGGCCGAAATTGCTGGGCCGGGTGATGGGGGTGCCATCAACTTCTGTGATCAGGGAAGCCACGCCGGTCGCATTGGCAAAGTCATCCTGAAGTTTCTGCAGATCATCCAGGTTGAACAAATCTTCAATCAGAATTTTGCCCGGATTATCCAACGGCCTGGTAAGAGCCACCATGCGTTTCTCCAGAGCTCTTTCCACCCGCTTTTGTGCGGTGATATCCTGAATCACACCACTGGCTTTATGAGTTTTTCCATCGGCATCGAATATGGCGGAGGAGATGGAATGGATAATCAACGGCTGTGGATCACCTTCTCGGGTGATCTCCAGATCTCCTTCCTGAGTCCGCATGGTTTTCATCCAGGGACGGACATTTTTTGCGAAATGGGTATAGCCAAGCCGGGTAAACTCTGAGATCAACCCATCCAGGGTATGAATTCCTTTTTCGGGATCAATACCCAGGATTCGGTAATATTCCTCTGACGCCCAGAATTTATCCGAATTAATGTCATATTCCCAGTTGCCCAGCTTCGCGATCCGCTGTGCCATCTCAAGGCGCGCCCGGTTTTCACGAAGACTCTGTTCCATCTGCTTGCGCTCTGTGATATCCCGCGCGACCCATATCACTCTATCTGTTGATATGGGTGAGACATTCGCCAGAAACCAGAAGTCTTCCCCACCGATATTGAGGCTGTATTCCACCCGATTCGCTTCCTGCGATTTAAGAGTCTGTTGAATTGTGTTCATCACTAAAATAGCTATTTCAGGCGGGAACAATTCATGAACGGATTTATCCAGCATTTCCTCTGGTGGAAGGTAATACCCTTTTGCCGCCGTCATTGGAATTTCCCGTTGATATCCGTCCGCATCCAGAATGATGATCACATCTGTCATGGCACTCAACAGAGATCTCAACTTATTTTCTGAGATGCGTAAAGCCTCTTCCGCCTGTTTTCGTTCGCTGATGAAGCGTGCCTGTTGAACGTTTTGATACGCGGTATTCGAAATCTGATTAGACAAGGTGAATAAAGCCTGGGTAACAGCAGCGAATTTATCGCGGGTCATGAACGGGACCTCTCGGTAAGCTGTCAGTGCTTCATCGGCATTAAGGTTCAATTTTTTACAGTATTCCAGCAGAGTCTCTTCTGAGGAGTCCTCGGTTCTCACCTGACCGATGATCCAACTGGCCAGATACTGGCCGCCGACCGTAATGGGTGCACCGGCATGCATCAATCCAATGCTTTTGCAGGGGAGGATGATAGAATGGTCCGATAGCAACTGGCATACCTCTGCGTCATTTTGCTCACATTCCACCCCACCGATTTCATGTTTGCGAATCAAATCACCGCACAACCGGCAAAAATTGCTGTTCCGGGTGATCGCATGTCCATCCCGACGTGTGATGATCGACGCGACGCCAGTAGCGAAGGCGAAATCATCCTGAAGACGTTGAAGGTCTTCCAGATTGAAGAGATCTTCAATGTCAATTCCTTCAGAAGAGTCAAGAGGCCTGGTTAGTGCCAGAACGCGATTTTCCAGTGCCCTTTCCACCATTTTTTGTTCCGTGATATCTTGCACTACTCCTGTGGCTTTATACGGCTTTCCTTCTGTAATTTGAAAGACCGAGGAAATGCAATGAAGAATCCGCGGTTCACCTTCGCCCTTTCGGATGATCTCAATATTTTGATCAAAAGGCGTAAGATTTTGCATCCAGGATTTCATTTGACCGATCAGATCTGAATTGTCTTTATATCTGATATAAGAAGAAAGGTCTTCCAGTGATTCCAGAGAGGAAGCGAGTGGAACTCCCATAATACGTAAATATTCATCAGAGGCCCAGAACTTCCCGGTTTGAAGATTGAATTCCCAACTGCCAATTTGTGATATCTTCTGCGCCATGGCAAGTCGAGCTTCGCTCTCGCGAAGAGTTTGCTCCATGTGTTTTCGTTCCGTAATATCGCGCGCCACCCAGATTACGGTATTCTCATCCAACGCGGAGATATTTCCAGCATACCAAAATTCCTTACCCTGATAATGAAGGGGATAGTCAATCTGAACCAGTTGCCTCGTTTGCAGAGCCTGGCGAATGAGATTCAAAATTCTTTCGGCTTCCTCTGTGGGGAAAAGAGAGAAGATTGTATTACCCAGCAAATTCAGTGGATCCCGTTCTGGAATGGCCGGAATAGTAGGCGCGATATCGAGATATTTGCCATCTTTATCCAGCACGAGCACGATGTCCGTCAATGAGTTAAAGAGGGAACGAATTTTATTCTCGGAAATTTGCAGGGCTTCTTCAGTTTCTTTATATCGGGTGATATCATGAAAAACTAAAAACCACCCCGAAGGGCTATTTTTATGTTCTTCAAGGGGAAGAATGGATACTTCCAATGTCTTTTGGCAGGATGCGGTTTTTGGAAGAATTAATGTAGATTCATCGGGATCGTTCAAATGGGTGATTATTTCCGGCCAGTCAGAAAACAGCTTATCGGCTTCCTCGCCAATCAATCCGGCGGAGGAGGGAAATAATTTTCTGGCAGCCGGATTGACCTCCGCGATTCGACATTGAGAATCAAGAAAGACCAGTGCGTCAGTCGTTGTAAGGGCTAATTTTGAATAAGCGGCAGGAGTGATATCCAGCAGTTTATAAAAGAAGAAACCATAAATAATCAGAAAACCACTGATGATGAAGGTGAAGGGGGTAATATCCAGGTTCTTTATTGGACTGAACCCGAGAATTTCAACACTACAGATAACGATGGGGATCAGGTACCCCAGAATGATGATTTTGAGTTGATGTCTTGTAATGGCTGAAGCTTGCCGGATATGACGATGCAGGGTAAACAGAGCCAGTATCATTAAAGCGAACGCGTAAAAGCTGTTGAGCCAGAACCAAAAACCGCCGGTTAAGATGGAATAAAGACTGCGATTCTCACCAAAAAACAGGTGGTGAAGGGGATCTGTCCAAATAACGATCAGGGTTATTGCAGGTTCAATGGTAAAAAGAGCAATCTTACGCCAGTTCACCTTCCAGGAATGATCTGTGAATTGGAGGGCAAAGATCAACATGGCGGCCGGGGCGATTACCGTACCTGAATAAGTCAGATTCAACCAGAAATAAATCTCGGTTGTTTGACTGGTTGTCCAGCGCATGGCATATATGCCAGACCATAACCCTACAGAAATCAGTACCGCCGCCAGTGAATTTGCTCCGGGGGATATCTGCCGCCGCCAGGCAAGGATTGCCAGCGTAAAGGAGATTACAGCCGATATCATGAGTATGTTGGCATACGTATAGTTCATCGAGACTCTATCTGGAGGTGCAATTCAGATGAAAACGGACCGGTAAGATTTCTTTAATCCGGTTGACATAATCAATGATAGAAATGTCATTTCTGAATATTTTCGTCCCCAACGTTTTCACCTTGAGAGGGCCTCTCTAAAATGAAAATCGCCTGGAAACCGCTTTATGGAAAGAGTGATTGAATACTTGATGAAGAGCGGAAAAACCAGGAATACCAGGAAGAAAATGATCCCAAACCGATAATGAAGCAAAACGATATCGCGATGATCATTCATTGAATTTTTAGCATAATCAGACCTTAAAAGGTATAAAGCCCGGATAAAAAAACCAAAGCAAAGAGAAGGATTAAATGCAAACCCCTGCCGCTTTCGACCACCATCGCAGTCTTGCAGGGATTTGCACCTCAATGTACCGATAAACTATTTACCAGCAACCGACCACCGGGGGGAGAAATCCCGGAGGAGGTGTGGTCGCGTCAGGCTACCTCCTGATCAATAAACGATCCGCTTTCAAGAACCGCTGAAAAAGTCTTGAAAGAGCGGTATTCTTTTTTCCATACGAAATCCGACAAATGGCAAATATCCGCGGTTACTCCAGGAGATTCGATATCTCCGGAGGTCTTCAGCCGCGCAGTAAATTTTAAAAGTGTGTTTTCCATGGGTTAACCTGTGATCATGAAGGTCTATCAGGTTTGATATCCATAGAGGTACAGACATAGTAGCACCCGGAATTTGACCTGTCAATGACCATATTGGCTTCTATGGTGATGGTATGTACCCTCATTCTATTTTTAAATTTCAGTAGGTAAATAAAAACAGCTTGTGGAGTATTGCGTATAGTGATTGCAGGAGGTATGGTCGTATATGGATTGAGGTGGACATTTGACTGGCAGAGGGAGAACTTGCTGTGGAATCACGACAGTCCGGTGCGGAAATTCGGGTAAAATTGGCGGGCTATGAAACGCTGTACCCTCTGGTCTCTTTTATTCATCCTGACAGGCTGCTCCTCCATCGGACAGGTTTCTGTACTGTCGATAGATCCAACGGCTGCCATGCAGACCTCCGTGGCACTGCAGGTAGCCACGCTGAGCGCGCAGCAAACGGTTGTGGCACAGCAGGTTCAGACCATGTCAGCGGCGCTTCCATCAGCGACCCTGGCACCAACACGAACTCCCACGGCAACCACTTTGCCTGCCAATCCGGTTACGCCGACAGCCACACAGATCATTGCCCCCTCTCTCACTCCCGGGCCAAGTCCTACCCCGCAGAATGATCTGACCGCGCAAGGGTGGGGGCAGGCGCCCATCATTCCCGTTCCGGGCAAACGGGCCAGAGAGATCTATCAACGCGGGCTGTTGATGGGCAACGATCCACATCATTTTTCAGTGGCCGGCGATTGTCAGTCGGTACCCCAGGTTTTTCTGGGAATTTTTGACGGCGACCGCTATCGCCTATCTGAAGCCGATCAGGCTCTCGAAGAGACCATCCTGAATTTCAAGGGGCAGTTCCAACGGGATGGTGTGGCTGTTCGGCAGGGATTCGGGATCACCTCCATTCTCGATCCCACCTGGTCGGAAACGAAAATCTGCCAGGTGGATGAAACGCCCCTGCAATGCGAATTTCGCGTGAATAGGCCATCCATTCTCTTCATTAATATGGGTACGAACTGGAAGAATGCCAGCGCACAGGCTTATGAAAAATACCTGCGCCAGGTAGTCGATTTCGCCATTGAACATGGCGTGCTGCCCATTCTTTCCTCCAAGATCGATAATATTGAAGGCGACCACTCGATCAATGCCGTTACAGCCGGTGTGGCGCATGATTATGACCTGCCCTACTGGAACCTCTGGCTGGCGGCCGATGAGCTGCCGCACCACGGGCTAGATTCTGACAGGGGTGATATCTATTTCTCGGTGGATGCACAGTATCTGCGCGAGGTCAGCGGGCTGCGGGTTCTTGATGCGGTCTGGCGGGGAGTGCGCTGAAATTCAGGAAGGGAGGAAATCGATGGACAATCTGGCGAAACGGATCGAAAAGATCAATCCCGGCCGCGGGCAGATCGCCCTGTTCTGGCTCGGGCAGGCCGGCTTTGTTTTGAAATCTTCCGGTGGTACTATCCTGTTCCTGGATGCCTATCTCAGTCATTCGGTGGAACGCAAATTCGGCCCGCAGTGGAAACGGCTCATGCCGCCGCCGATGCCCGCGGAAGATGTGGATTGCGACTGGTTCATCAGCACGCATGAACACGACGATCATCTGGATGTGGACAGCATTCCCGTCATTTGCCGGAATCCGCGCACGCATTTTGCCGGTCCGCGCGAATGTATGGCCTATTACCGATCTATTAACATCCCAGAAAATCGCTGCCTGGAATTATTCCCCGGAAAACAGGTCACCATGGGTGATTTTTTCTGCACGGCGGTATATGCCGATCACGGCGATTTAGCGCCAGATACCATCGGATTATTGATAGAAGCAGATGGCCTGTGTATCTACCATACCGGGGATACCGCTCTGCGCCCGGAACATATGAAGACGGCCATCGCCCGACAACCCCAGGTCATTCTGCCCTGTATCAACGGTGCTTACGGCAATCTGAACGCCGATTCGGCGGCTGAACTGGTCAGGTTGACCGGCTCCCACCTGGTGATCCCGACTCATTTCTGGACCTTTGTTGAGCATATGGGAGATCCATGGCAATTTCAAAAGAACTGCCAGAACCTGGCGCCCGACGCTCAGGTCAAATGGTTGACGCAGGGAGAAGGAGTGATCCTTTCTTCAACCGATTTTGAGTAATTTCCATACCTCATCTGCAATCGAGAACAAAGGTGTAGATATTTGACATTATTTCAGGATAAACTCACTGAAGTGTTCCACCTTTTCATTTATAATCGCTGAAATATGTCATTGATCCGTTTTCCTTACCCGTATAGACTTCTCCTCGGTTTTTTGGTATGTGTGGTTCTACTGAGCATTGGTTCACAAACGGTGGAAGCGGCACCCCGGATCCCTGCGGCAGCGAGTGTATTAACTCAAGATCGCCCATCATCAGCACAGTTAGATTCGGTGACGCCTGACAAGATTCCCACAGCCACATCCACGGCTGCGCCTCCATCCTCTGACCGACAGAAACCGGAAGACTGGCAAAACTGGCCGGTGATCCCTGTGGTATCTGCCCGCGCTCGGCAGATTTACCAGACGGGTCTGGCACTGGGAACTAATCCGATGAGTTTTTCAAAGGTTGGTGACTGCCAGGCGATTAAAGATGTGCTGCTTGGACGGTATGACAAACCCGGCAGCTATACTCTACGGGAAAATGCGGCAGCTCTGGAAGAAACCATCCAGTACTTCAAAGGATCTTTCGATCGGGATGGAGAGAGTGTTCAGGGTGGTTTCAACGCGGCGTCTGTGCTGACCCCGTTGATGTCAAATCCGGATGTCTGCGATCCGGGAGAAACACCCCTTGAATGTGAAGTCAGGGTGCACAATCCTTCCATAATGCTGATAAGCCTGGAAGTCTGGTGGAACGGCCGCAGCCCGGATGTCTATGAAAAGAACATGCGGCAGATCATCGATTTCGCGCTGGACAAAGGCATCCTGCCAATCCTTTCGACCAAAGCGGACAACGTGGAAGGCGATCACAGTATCAACCTGGCAACAGCCCGCCTGGCATATGAATATGACCTGCCGTTGTGGAACTGGTGGAAAGCCGCACAGTCCCTGCCGAACCGTGGATTAGATCCCAATCGTCCGGATGGATTCCATATCAGCCAGGAATATGCCTGGCCTGAACGCAGTTTCACTGCACTGCAAGTGCTGGATGCTGTGTGGCGTGGCGTGAGAACATCAACAGAAGTGCAGGCGGATGTTCCTGCGAGAACATCCACTCCACAAGAGATGACTTTCAATCTGCTGCAATCTTCCACGGCATCACCTGACTCGACTGTATTGGCCGGTGAAGGGATTAAACTGGAAGGCATTGACCCATCAGTATTCTCCAATCCTGAAGGATTCATCCTTCTTTCCACAGCGCGCCGAGTTGACGCAACGGTGACACCGCTGGGGATTTTCCTTATCAACCCGGCAGACGGCAGCACCCGGCAGATTTCCCCGGCCGGTTCAAGTTTGCAGGCTGTATCGCCGGATGGGAGACAAATCCTGTTCAACAGGGGCGCAGATTTGTTCCTTGCTGCGTTGGATGGCTCGCAACCAAAGCTTCTCACCAACCGTTTCCTCGACCGGGGATCGACTTCTGTTGCCTGGCTTTCGGATGGCAAATCGGTGGTATTCCTGGCAGAGCAGGGTGATTCCAGCCTGCTGGTGCTCTATCCGCTGGATGGGAGCGGCTGGAAACGACTTTCACCGGCCGGGGTACAGCCGGTTGCCCTGTTCCCTTCCGGAGAGACGGGCCGTGTTTTCTGGGAAGCAGGAAACTGCCAGACCATGGATGCCTGTCAACCCACCGGAGTATATGTCTCCGGTCTGGATGGATCCAGTGCGGAATTCCTGCCGGGAGCTGCGAAAGTCGAATTTTCAACGGGTCAGCCGTGGATGGCGGTGGAAAGTAAATCAACCGATGGGAAAAGCCAGATCAGTCTGGCGACCATGGATTTGAAAACCCTGCGCCCCCTTGAAAATATTGGAGATATTCTGCTGGATTTCTCCTGGTCACCGGATGGCACCCGGCTTTCGTTGTTGACTCTGCAACGCAGCGATTACTCGGGGCAGTGGCTGGATGTACGCAATCTGGTGATCAACACTCAAGATATGGGTACAAAGATACTTCCATCAACTTCCGGTATGAATCCGCGGGCTGTGTGGTCGCCTGACAGCAGATCACTTCTGCTGACCGGAACTCTGCATGAAAAGGGAACGAATACAATTCAGTTCCGGATTATGGATGCCGCGTCTGGCGGTGTCAGAGATTTTACCTCTGCAATTGGATTGATAGATCAAGATTTTATCTATACAACCCGCATTATGTGGGTAAAACCTTGATAATTACCCCCAATGAATTGATAAAAGGAGATTTTCGATGAGTGATTCCACAGCCAGTGTATTATCTGCCAGGATTTCTGAACGGATTCTGAAACAACCCGACCGGGTGATCAAACCGGATGAACCGCTGATCAGCAGCGGTCTGATTGATTCTTTCAGCCTGGTGGACCTGGCGATCATTGTTGAAGACGAATTCGGTGTGCGCATAGATGACTCGGAGTTGAATGCCGATACCTTTGACACTCTGGACGCACTGGTGAAACTGATCGAATCCAGGAAATGAAAAGGGGTGTTTTCCTGGATCTATTATTCCCTGTAACAGATGTGCCGGGATTTCCATTGAACTTCCGCGCATACGGAGCCAGAATACTCGATGCGTAATTTTGCCAACACTCTGAAAGATCATTATGATCGCCACCCTGAAAAAATCAGCCTGATCCTGCAGCAGGCGGGAAAAGATGATCTACCCGTTACCTATCATGACCTGATACATGGAGCAACCGGCTGGGCCGAGTTGTATCGATCCCGGGAAATTAAACCCGGCGAAGTGATCATCTTGATCATGCAGCACACCATCGAACTGGTGTATGCCTATTTTGGCGCCATCCTGCACGGAGCCATTCCATCCATCCTTCCTTATCTTACCGAGAAACTATCACCCGAACGCTACCGGGAAGACCTGGCTTCCCTGATTGGAATCAGTAAACCGGCAGCCATTGTCACCTTTCCGGAATTTGAAGAAGAAGTTCGCAGTGCACTGCATAAAGGGGATTCGGTGCGCGCGGTTATTCTGACCGGACAGGATATGCCAACCGCTCCCGATTTTTCAAAGCTGGACGGCATGCGGCGTGATCCGGACGAAATTGTTCTCCTGCAACATTCTTCCGGTACAACCGGGCTGCAAAAAGGAATTGCTCTTTCACACCGAAGTGTGTTCAATCAACTGGATACCTATACAGCCGCACTCAAACTGACATCGGAGGATGTGATCGTTTCCTGGCTGCCGTTGTACCATGATATGGGATTGATCGCCTGTTACCTTATGCCCATCCTGTACGGTATCACGCTGGTCATCATGTCGCCGTTTGACTGGGTGCGCGCACCGTATAGATTGATGCAGGCGGTTACCCGCTATCGGGGAACGTTGAGTTGGCTTCCCAATTTCGCCTACGTGTTCTGCGCCGAAAAGATACGCGATCGTGATCTCGAAGGTGTTGATCTGAGCAGTTGGCGGGCGGTGACCAACTGTTCTGAGCCGGTCAGAATAACGGCACATGAGAAATTTGCTGCCCGCTTCACGCCCTATGGCTTAAATCCTGCCGCACTGGTGACCAGTTACGCCATGGCTGAAAACACTTTCGCCGTATCTCAATCCGGTTTTCCACAACCCGCGACCATCGACCTGGTGGATCGAGAGGCAGTTCAGACAGAGTGGGATGCCCGTCCGGCAGTTGAAGGCCGGGATTCGCTGCGCATGCTTTCCAGCGGCAGGCCGATCAGGAACACCCGGGTGCGCATATTCGATCCACAGGGTAAACCTCTTCCGGATCGAAAGATCGGCGAGGTTGGTATACAATCAGATTGCATGTTGAGCGGTTTCTTTCACCGGGATGACCTGACCCGCAAGGCCTTCCTGGATGGCTGGTATCTAACGGGAGATTATGGATACCTGGCAGATGGAGAGTTATATGTCACCGGCCGCAAGAAAGACCTGATCATTGTGGGCGGTAAGAATATCTATCCGGCTGATCTTGAACAACTGGCCATGGAGGTCAAGGGTGTTCACCCCGGCAGGGTGGTGGCTTTTGGCGTGTTCAATGAAGAGACCGGCACCGAAGAGGTGGTGATTGTCTCCGAAGTGGATGAAGAAGACCCGGCCGAACAGGAACGCATTGCCAATGAGGTTCGCAAAACGGTGACCAAAGGATCCGCGGTGGCTTTACGGCATGTCTATCTGGTTCCGAAGAAATGGATTTTGAAAACCAGCAGCGGAAAAACCGCCCGTCCGGCCAATAAAGATAAATACTTGAAAGAAATGACCGGCAAACATTGAAAACCGCATCACCCCGGATTGATTTGAATCCGGGGTGATGTTTTTCACATACATGATTTGTGTATCCGTAAATTATCTGTGATCAAAATCAATCATCAAATATGGTGATTTAGAAATATGGAGTATCCTAAGCAAAATATGAAAACCGGAACCTGCTGATAGCCATAATGGAGGGATTATGCATTTTCTTCTTCTCATGTCAGTCGTGCTGCAATCTCTGAATTGCATTCCAATCCGTGAAGAACCGGCGATCATCTTCAGCCAGAATGCTGTCCAACTGACATTTCCCAAAGTTGCGGCATTTTCAGCTTCCCTGTCCAGTGACGAAAGAATAACTGAAGTCGAATTGATCTACGGAACAGATGAACGCACCTGCAGTGAGGTTCAAGCGTTGGCTATCCCTGAGTTCACCCCCGGAAAACAGGTAAAAGCATCCTGGAAATGGGAAATGGAAGACAGCGGTTCTCTTCCACCCGGAACCGAGATCTGGTGGCAGTGGAAAGCGACCAATGAAAAAGGGGAAACGGTGACCACCGAAAAGAAGACGGTAATCTGGATCGATAGAGTGCACCCCTGGCAGGTCAAAGAGAAAGAGAATCTCCGCCTGCATTATTACCAGATAAACGGGCTGCTTGTGGATGAATTTTTAGACGCGGCCATATCCGCGCAGGACAGACTTAAGGCGGATACGGGCATGACGGTTTCTGGAACGGTGGATATTTACATGTATCGAAGTAATAATGATATGCTCGACGCGATACTGTACGAACAGAGTTGGACAGGCGCGATGGCATACATGGATGCCAATAAGATCATCATAGGTTTCGACTCTGCAAATATCGATTGGACGAAACATACGATTGCTCATGAACTGGCACATGTACTATCTGGAAATTACACGTTCACCTGCCTGTCGATGACACCCACCTGGTTGGAAGAGGGTTTGGCTGTCTACGCAGAAGGTCCTGCGGATGACAACACCCGGGACACATTTGAAAAGGCCAAAGAGCGGAATGATCTGCTTTCATTTCATGTTTTATCCGCCAGTTTTTCAGCGGATTCAGAAACCGCGGACCTTTCCTACAGCCAATCGTATTACATGGTGAAGTATCTGATTGATAGATATGGACGCGAGAAGATCAATAGACTGCTGGTCACTCTGGCGGATGGAATCACCGTGGATGGAGCATTGAAAGAGGTTTACGGTTTTGATCTCTATGGATTTGAGAAGGAATGGCGAAAGTCAGAGGCGTTACCGATAGTAGAAGAATTGATTGAAGCAGAAAAACCAACAACCTCACCTACCCAAATCCCAACACTACAGCCAATTGCCGGGCACAAAAAAGTGAATCCAACCAGTACCAGCATATCGATTCCGACCACTATCACCTCGCCATCAGCAATCCCTACCAGAGAAACTGCTATGACAGCCACGATGGCGGTAAAAACACTGATTCCCATCAACACACCTGTTCAACCGGGTACACCGGGACACAACGGTACCATCGTTTTGCTGGCTGTTATGGGGGTGCTGATAATCGGTGTAGTTGCATTTGTTGTGATTCGTTCGAAAAACAGAAAGAACACCATCGCCACAATCCTGGTTGTCCTGTTCCTATCTTCAGCGTTGTTCACGGTAAAGCCGGTACAGGCCGGGAAGCCGGCGGCGGAGCCAACGAAATATCCCCCTATGCCAACAGCCACGGCATATACTCCTCCCCCGACATCCGAAGGTTACTATATCGATTACACCAACGGAATCAGCCTGAAGATACCCTCGCTCGCCCGCATTGATACCTCAAACCGGAGTTCCGATTTTCATTTTACGATCAGGATCGATGGAGATGCCGTCCTTGGATTCATGTTTTCCTCCTCATTGGGCCAGGGAAAAAGCCTGCAAGACATCGCAGATAAAAGCTGTGATTCCGTGATGGAAGATCTGGACCTCATTGAACCCGAATACCTGGAAAATGATGAAATTGAGATGAATGATGGCACAAAGGGTTGGCTTTCAATTTTGGATGCCCGGGTTTCTGGTGGAGTTCAAAAGAATCGTATCTCCATACTTACCGTAAAAGGGTACACAAGTGCGACAACCCTGGTTTTATTCTCATCACCGGATAGCTTCGAGTCCTACCGGGATGTCATCGATGGTTTGAATACCTCTATTCAGGTAATTGCGCCCATAATACATGGATATGCACGGGATGAGTTGCTCATTCTGAATGGCTCAGAATCCGATAATCCTCAGGAAAACGATCCGGCCACCTCAGTCAGTTCAGGAAATTTCAACCTGGTATTTTCGGGATTGGTTACCTACGATTCCAGTATGAAGGTTGTACCTGATCTGGCAAAAAGCTGGGATGTGAGTGATGACGGCCTGGTCTATACCTTCCATCTTCAACCCGACGCCGTCTTCCATAACAACCGGCCGGTCACAGCAGATGATGTGGTTTATTCATGGGAACGGGCAGCCAGACCGGAGATCGAATCAAAAACCGTGTTGACCTACTTGGGTGATATTCAGGGAATAAATGATATGCACGAAGGCAAAACAGAGCATATCACCGGCCTGAAAGTCATCGATGAACATACCCTGGAGGTTACTCTCGAGAAACCGGTACCGTATTTTTTGCTCAAATTAACCTTCCCGACCAGTTTTATTGTGGATAGGGAGAATGTCGAAAGCGGAAGAGCATGGTACCGTCTGCCCAATGGCACCGGACCATATCGTTTAATCCGCAAAGAGTCAAGAAAATTCGATTTGTTTGAACGCTTCGATTCGTTTTACGGAGATAAACCGAAGATAAAAGCCATCCTTCGTCTTCTGTATGCTGGAGCCAGTCTTCAGCTTTATGAAGAAGGAGCGATCGACATGACGGGTATCAGTGACAGCGATTTATTCCGCTTCAATGATCCTACAGAACCAATGCATGATCAGTTGACCAGCAGTACAAATATGTGTACTAGCTATATCACATTGGATGTAACCCGACCACCTTTTGATGATTTAAAAGTAAGACAGGCCTTTGCCATAGCGATCGATAAAGAGAAACTGGCGCAGGTCATCCTGCATGATTCGGCATTGCCGGCAAAAAGCCTGTATCCACCGGCCTTACCCGGCTTTGACAGTGAATTTAAAGGATTGGAGTATAACCCCGGGAAAGCCCGTGAATTGTTGAAGGAGTCAACCTACGGAAGCGGAAAAATGCCCCCTGTCATCTTTACGAGCGCCGGGTATGGGAATGTTGTTGACAATACACTTTCTGCGATTTCGCGTATGTGGGAAGAAAATCTGGGCGTTAAAGTGATTCTCCAGAATATCGATCCAGAATATTATCAGGATGTGCTGGATTCAGAAAATCACGGGCAGTTGATCAGTGAAGGCTGGTGTGCCGATTATCCCGATCCCGAGAACTTTGCCGATGTTTTATTCCATAGCGGGAGTGCCATGAACCGCGCGAATTACTCCAACCCGGAATTGGATAAGCTGCTTGAGGATGCCCGGGTGGAAGAGGATGTAGACAAACGCATGGAGAAGTACCGTAAGGCAGAGAGAATCATCGTGAATGACGCTCCTGCAATATTCCTGGTGCACTTCAATTCCTACACCCTTGTCAAACCATATCTAAAAGGATATATCGGAACACCCATCGATATACCATTTGAACGGTATCTCTGGATCGATTATCAAGAATTCACCCGTTGAAAAGTCTAGTTCAACCACGCCTCTCGCCGTGGAGACGAGTTATCTATCTCATTGAGCGCAGACATCAACCCGTTCTCCCGGCGGTAAAGGCGTTCCACGATCTGCAGCATATTGATGATGGAAGCAGCTTCCAGGATGGATTGCTTCTCAATGGGTGGAATTTGCAATAGCGCCGCTGCCAGGAAAACCAGACTCATGGGATCATTCGGCGGTGTGAAATCTGTGACATCCAGATTCGGTATCAGACTCTGGTGCAGTCCGGACAGGTATTTCTGGACAGACCGTGACAGAAGGCGTGATTCACGGTGCACCTGGATAAGATTGGGCAACTCGAACGGAGAGGTTTCCACCATTCCAATTAGATAGGGTTGGGGATTGGACGTTGTTGAAAAGATGCGGAATCGATCCAGTCCGAGAACGGTGATATTCATACGCCCATCTGCGAAGGTATCATTTTCCACGATCCGTCCCAGGGTGCCCACCTGGCAGGGTTCGGGCAGTGGTCCCAGGGCTTCCATTCCACGGTGAATCATCACGATACCCAGCAGGCCGTCGCGATCCAGTGAATGACGGACCATGGTTCGATAGCGGTCTTCAAAAACATGTAGTTTCAATCGAACCCCGGGAAAGAGCACGGCATTCAAAGGAAAAAGGGGAATCTCTCTCATACATGGCTAATTCTAAAGGGGCATTCTCACACTGGGAACACCCGGTATAAGGTTTGCTCTTATATCTCTTCATCCTATTTGCACGGAACAACTGTCACCGGTAAAACATGCGGTTTATCCTGATTTATGTAAATTGCGTTGACAAGCGGTTTCTTTGATGTAAAGTAATATATAGTCCTCTATATACCTCTATGCACGGGAAATCCTCGGATATGCCTTTTCAGGTGGACCATACCAGCAGCCAACCTATTTACAGCCAGCTAGCCGCATGGATCGAGACCCGGATCAATTCGGGGGAATGGGAGGCGGAGTATAAATTCCCCGGTGAGGTGGAATTTGCTCAATCGCTGGGTGTAAGCCGTGGCTCTTTACGCAAAGCGATATCCGTCCTGATCGGCAAGGGTTTGATCATACAGATTCACGGCAAAGGGACCTTTGTCGGACAACCGGCACCCGACCAGACATATTCAGGGCGCCTCAGCATTTATCAGGACCTGATGCTGCTGGGGATTCCTTTTACCACTGAGGTTCTTGAACAGCGCATCATGCCCGCACCGGAGCAGGAAGCCCGCAGGTTGAACTTATCGCCGGCCGAAGCCGTGCTCTACCTGAAACGGCTGCGCCGGGTAAAAGGTGAACCTGTGGTCGTTCAAGAATCCTTCCTGCCGGCCAACCGTTTCGGTGAACTGGTAAAAACCGATTTTTCAAAAATCGGGATGGTCGAGACGCTTGAAAGACAGTATGGACTATCCCTGCAATGGGCTTCCAGCACTATCTCTATCGCCCGGGTAACCGCTTCTCTGGCCGGGCTTCTGAAATTGAAAACTGGTGATCCGGTTTTGTTCCATGAATCCGTGTTGTTCGATGACACCGGCATCCAGGTTGAAACCGGCCTTTCATGGTTCAGACCGGACCGATTTAAGTTTAAAACCGCCATCCGGCGGGGAGAAAATGAACCTTTCTACACACGGTTCGTGAGTCATGGGGATGCCCGTATTCCGCGAAAAGACAGGCTGGATAAATATACTTTGCGCGAACCATCTTCCTCAACATCGTCAAGTCTGGCTCAGTTCCTCCCCCTTGAACGTATCCTGGTTAATTACGCGGCGAATGATTGGCGCGAAGCTGTACTGAAGGCTGGCGAACTGCTTTATTCTGCCGGTGCGGTTCAGGAACGTTACGGTCAGGCAATGATCAATACCGCCATACACCTTGGCCCATATTTTGTGGTCGCTCCGGGGATTGCCATTGCGCACGCCCTGCCTACCGAAGGTGTGATCAGGCCTGCGCTTGCCCTGCTTACCTTGCAGCCTCCGCTGCCCTTTGGCAATACGGAAAATGATCCGGTGCGATTGTTAATCGCCATTGCTGCAATTGATGCCACTCAGCATGTAGAGGCGTTAAAAGAAATTGCCGGGGTGCTTTCTGATCTTGATCGTCAAAAGTCATTGATGCAAGCGGCCACTCCGCAGGAAGCATTCCGGATTTTGAATGGAAATTGAAATTATAAGGAAAACCACTTGATGAATTTACAGGAATTGATCCGCCCCGCATTGGTTGCAGTGGATGTGGAAGTTGACGACTGGCAGGCCGCGATTCGAGTCTGCGGTAAATTATTCTTGCTGGATGGCGCAACGGAGGTTCGTTTTTCAGATGCAATGGTGCGGGTAGCCAGGGAATTTGGTCCTTATATCGTGGTCGCGCCAGGGATTGCCCTGCCGCATGCCTTGCCGGAGGATGGTGTCAAGAATGCCAGTATTGCCGTGATCAAATTAAAAACCCCTGTAAATTTCGGAAATAGGGAAAATGATCCCGTATGGCTTGTAGTGGCTCTGGCAGCGGTTGACAACCGGCAGCATATCCAGGGATTGGCAGAGCTGGCGCATATTCTGGGGAATGCGCGAAATATAGAACGGCTTAGACAGAGCAATACACGGGATGAGATTCTGGATGTGTTTTTCTCGGCCGCACCCGTTGATTGACCGTACAGCCTGTAGATTACCGGTATCGAAGTAGGAATTTGTAGAGGAGAGTATTCATGGAACCATTTGAAAAACGTATGGAGAGGAAGATCATACAGGTCAAAGAATACCTGACTTACTTAAAAAACATGCCGCAAATCGAACAGGCGGCTGAAGTCATCGCCACCGCCTTTGAGACCGGGCATCTTCTGGCCTCTGCCGGCAACGGCGGCAGCGCGAGTAACGCAGACCAGTTGATCGGAGAATTTATCGGCCGGCTGAATATCAACCGAAAACCATTTGGAGCTGTCTCGTTTCCGGGGCCGGCCGGATTCACCGCCGTGGGAAATGATTTTGGGTATGACCAGGTTTTTGCACGGCAGGCAAAAGCCCTGCTGCAAAAAGGGGACGTGTTCGTGGGTTACAGTACCAGTGGTAATTCCGCCAATGTTATTGAAGCCGTGCGGGCTGCCCGTGAGAAAGGAGCGACAACGATCGCCCTGTGCGGTACGGAAGGACAACTGCGCCATGAGGTGGATATTGCCCTGGTTATTCCCATGACAGATCCGCAAATGATGGAAGAAACACACCTGTTTATCACACACATGATATGCGACCTGGTGGAAACGCGGGTATCAAAAAACGACCCCGAAGCCTTCAGAGTGCATTGATCGACTATCGGTGAAATATTAATGAGAATCTGCATAGAGCAAGGAGGTTTTATGGGTAACCTGGATGCCCGGCTGGATCATAAAATCCGTGAAATGACTGAAGTTTTGGAGTTTACCCGCTCTCTGCCCGAGATCCCCAGAGTAGTGGATGTCATCACGGCTGCCTTTGAAAAGGGACATCACCTGTTTGCCGCCGGAAACGGCGGTGGAGCCTGCAACGCCGATCAGATGATCGGTGAATTTGTTGGTCGTTTCCGATTTCAGCGGGAACCGTATCCCGCGTTTTCCATTCCGGGATTGAGCGGAATGACTGCCATTGGTAATGACTTTGGATTTGATAAAATATATGCACGCCAGGTGCTGGGTTGTCTGAAACCGGGGGATGTGTTTATCGGATTTTCTTGCAGCGGCACCTCTCCCAATATCCTCGAAGCCGTACGCGCGGCCAATAATATTGGGGTAACCACCATCGGTTTCAGCGGATGGACGGGAAGACTCTACAAAGAAGCCAGCATTGGTGTTGCCATACCACCCTGTAATTTACAGACACTGGAGGAAGTGCAGTTGATTCTTACCCATATCATTTGCGAACAGGTCGAAGAGCGGCTTTGCGCGAATGACCCATCCGCCATTCGTTTAATTTGATTCACTATAATAAATGTCAGGCATAGGAGGCAAGAGTGATGAATGATGAAGCACGATGTGAGCGCAGCGGCTGGATCGCGCTGATTCTGGCAGCCGTTGCTCTTATCCTGGGTATCCTGGCAAAATGACATACATAACAATTAAAGAAAGGAAGCGAGGTTCCCATGATTAGAATAGCGGCGGTGTGTGGCATGGGGCTGGGTAGTGGTTTGCTGGTCAAAATGGGTGTTGAGCGTGTGCTCAAACGTAACGGTTTTGACGAACGGGAATTTATTGTAGAAGTCGGGGATATCAGCACGGCAAAATCGATTTCACCGGATCTGTTCGTAACATCAACTGAGTTTGGCCCCCGTCTGCGAGACGCGCAGGATATTCCGGTGATCGAAGTGCACAACCTGTTCGATGAAAAAGAAATTGAGACAGTTCTGATCCCGGCTTATGAGAAGATCCGATCGATGAAAGCATAGGGTGGGAGGAAAACAGCAAAAGTGGATGCTCTGAAAACCATCCTTGATATTCTCGTGCAGGTGATGAGCAAACCGGCCATCCTGGTTGGCCTCATTGCCATGGTGGGATTGATTTTTCAGAAAAAACCGCTGGAAATCATCATATCCGGAACGGTCAAGACCATTATGGGGTTCCTGATATTAAGCGGCGGCGCCAACATTGTGATTCTGGCCATAACCCCCCTGGGCAGTCTGATGCAGCAGGGTTTCGGTCTTCAAGGTGTTCTCCCGGTCAATGAGGTATTCACCGCCGAAGCGCAAAAAATGTACGGGACCGCGATTTCCTTTGTATTCTTTTTTGCTTTTATGATCAATCTTCTGCTGGCCCGTCTGACAGCCATGAAATATGTTTTTCTTACCGGGCATCATACTTTATTCGCGGCCACACTGGTCACAGGGATTCTTGGCCTGACTGTATTCAAGGGCGGGTCGCAGGTCATGTTGATCGCCATCTCATCGGTCATTGTCGGCGGGATGATGGTGTTCTTCCCCTGGCTTTCCGCGCCTTTTATGGAAAAAGTCATCGGTTCACGCGATTTTGTGATGGGCCATTTTGGAACCACAAACTACGTTCTGGCTGGCTGGCTGGGATCGAAGGTGGGAGATCCGAAAGATTCAACTGAAAACATCCGATTCCCTCGGTGGATCGGTTTCATGCGCGAACCCCTGATCGCCATGGGTTCTGTCATGACCATTATCTATTTCATTGCCAGCATCGCGGCGCTCAATAAGGTAGGGATGGATGATGTGGTCATGATCTATGGCAATTCAGATGAATGGTGGCTCAACTCCCTGATCGAAGGTTTGACATTCGCAGGAGGTATTGGTGTCATCCTTCTCGGTGTTCGGATGATCCTGGCTGATATTGTTCCGGCCTTCCGCGGTTTTGCAGAAAAGATTGTCCCGGAAGCCATACCGGCGTTGGACTGTCCGGTGGTATTTCCTTACGGGCAAAATGCGGTGCTGGTGGGATACCTTTCCTCCATAGCCGGGGGGGTGCTTGCCATGAGCCTTCAAGTGATCACATTGCCGGCAGGTGAATCGATGGGTGTGCTGGGAGGCGTGATCTTACCCTCGATGATCATTCATTTTTTCTGCGGGGGTACATCAGGGGTATTTGGCAATGCCACCGGCGGTTGGAAAGGTGCCGTACTGGGCGGATTCCTGTGTGGTTTGATCTTCACCCTGCTGGCTGGAACCTCGCTGCGAGCGGTAACCGCCATTGGGATACCTGATAGCTGCTTCGGTGATCCGGATTTCGGGGTGGTGGGATCGCTTCTGGCATATGTTACAGGTCTGTTCAAGTAACGCGAAACACGAAAAATATACAATGGATTAGTATCCATCCGGTCGGGTTGCCGGAGGGAAAACGGTATGGATATTGCACCCAAGAATGAGCTATTGTTATCTTGTAATTCCTTCTTCTTGTAACTAGAATAAGCATTAATTAGTTAATTAATTAATCTGTGGAGAAGACACTGCATGCCTGTGACAGTCTCGGCTACCTATGCGCGTATACATCTGGGCGAATTATTTATCTCAGCCAGACATGAACCGGTTTTCATCGAGCGGGATGGAAAACCCCTGGCTGTATTGCTTTCTCAGAAGCAGTACGACAAGCTGAATGCGCTTGAAAAACCGCCAGACTGGCGTAGTCTGGTAAACCAGTCCAGGGATTATGTGAAACAGGATCTGGCAGGCCGGCTTCTCACCTTGCCCGAAGACGTATTAACCGAGATCCGGGAGGACCGGAATGAGCAGTCAGAGCATTTGTATTGATCCCGGGCCGGTTATACAGTTGACGGCTTTCCCGCGAAATAGTGCCATTCGAACACTGTGGGACCGCTGGGAGAAAGAAGACCGCCTGATTCTGGCTCCGTCACTCCTCTTTTATGATATTTCCAATATTCTGTCGGCCTATATACGACAGGGTGTACTTAGCCCGCGCACAGTCCAGGCGGTCCTGCAGGCCTGCCGGGCTCTGCCTATCCAGTTGGTAGATGGGCCGGAAGTTCAGGTGAAAGCGCTCCAGATTTCGGAACGTTACAACCTGCCGGTCGGATATGATCCTCATTATCTGGCACTGGCCGATTATCTGGATAAAGAACTTTGGACATATGATCGCCGCCTGGCGGTGGCCGTCAATCAGGCTGGCCCGGCGCACCGGGTGCGGTGGATTGGCAAAAAACAGGAAATGGCTTCGCTTTAACCGGAATAAACCACCGTTTTTCTTAAAATCACAGTACTGCGCTTGAAATTGGATACTGAATAGATTAGACTTAGATGGATATTACATAAATGTAACCATCAGGTCGTTATATGGTTGGAGATGACCGGTTTTTTTCTATGAAGGTTATTTCACCGGTAGTTTTCTCCAATCTGGAAAGGAGCACAATCGATGAGCGCCATGCCATCCTACTCCGAA
The DNA here is from genome assembly GCA_012798535.1 of Leptolinea sp. Classification (GTDB taxonomy): domain Bacteria; phylum Chloroflexota; class Anaerolineae; order Anaerolineales; family Anaerolineaceae; genus Leptolinea. The sequence continues at coordinate 1,516 of JAAZMZ010000092.1, read as the reverse complement.
AAATCCACACTCCCCACAGGATTGGACCTGGATCGTTTGGATCCTTCTACCCCGCGCCGCCGGGTGATGATTGTTGATGACGAACCGGAAACGGTGGGACTGTTGAAATATATTCTATCTAACGCCGGCATCGATGTGGCCGGTGCTGACAGCGGCCCATCGGCCATCGATAAGGTTTCCCGCATCTGGCCCGATCTTATCTTGTTGGACCTGATGATGCCTGAGATGGACGGGATGGAGACTTTCGCCAACCTGCGAAAAATCACCCCGGCTCCCGTGGTGATTGTCTCCGCGAAGAATCAAAAGGAAGATATCGTCAAAGGCCTTCAGATGGGCGCGGACGATTACATTACAAAACCGTTCCATCCGGCGGAACTGGTCGCGCGGATCAACACTGTGGTCAATCGCGCGCGTCAGGTTTCATCTCCATCCGGGATCATGGAATTCCCCAACCTGGATATGAGCCTGGATCCGGATACACGGGAAGTCAAGATCCGCGAAGAATCCATAGCCCTGGCTCGCCGGGAATTTGATGTATTGTACTGCCTCGGACGGCATACTCCCCGCTGGGTGGATCATGCCACCATTGCAGAAGAGGTGTGGGGGCAGAACGATCCAAAAGCCGTCAACCGGATTAAATACGTAATCTACCTTCTGCGGCGCAAGTTGGAACTTGATCCGGCCCGTCCCCAGTTGATTCTGGCCCGGGAAGGTCTCGGGTATAAACTTGCATCTGACCGTACAAAATAACAGGTTTCCGCCCTGGTTCCCTCCAAACACAGGATGAATGCAAAAAGGGCATTGGCGGATGCCCTTTTTGCTGTGTAGCTGGTTCAAAACGTACTAGATTTTGAACTCGAGATGAGGGAGGGGAGGATTGATTATTCGATGATGGCTCCGCAGTGCGGACAGTGTTTCCAACCGCTCTGTATGGAGGCGCCGCATGAAGTGCATGCTGCCGCGCTCACGGTGGCTGCCGGTGTTGGATTACGTACCATTCTGTAAAGAATGATGATCCCCAGTACCATCAGAGCGGCAAAACCGAGCGGGAAGAGCAGCCCGAACAGCATCATTCCGCCACCCATGAACAGGCCGCCAAAGGACATTCCACCCATAGCCTGGGGTTGGTTGACTGGACGATTTGGTATCATCATACCGGTATTCGGTCCGGACCGGGGCATCATGAAAGAGTCGGCATTGTTGAACCGGGATTGATTCCGGTTGAACCGAAAACCTTCCGGCTGGCTAGAACTGGCAGATCCATTCTCCTGCGGATTTCCATCCCGCTGGCGATCAAATCCCGGGCGGGATTGATCTGCAGATCTGTTATTGGCTGGCAAACTGCCGCCCGGAGTGTTATCGAGCGGAGCGGCATTCATGGCCGCAGGTGCGGGAATGGCGGCTGTTTGATTTGCGCCGAAGCGGGTGCCTGACCAGAAGCCCGCGCCGGCAATGATCAAGACAGCCAGAATGGTCAATAATATTTTTACAATCCTGTTCATATCTCTCCTGTGAC
>JAAZMZ010000091.1 GCA_012798535.1 Leptolinea sp. | reverse complement strand
TGTATAATCAAACATCTGAATATATGTTCAGATGTTGTTGGAAAGAAAAGCTATGTCGAATTCATGTTTGAACGAACACCTGGCAGCTCATGTGGCAGAGTTATTCCGCTCATTCAGTGATACCAGCCGTGTACGCATCCTGTCAGGGATTATCGAGCAGGAGATGAATGTTTCCCAACTGGCCGGGCTTGTGGAGATTAGCGAATCTGCGGTTTCGCACCATCTTCGCGGTTTGCGTCAGATGGGGATCGTCAAGGCGCGGCGCGATGGAAAAGAAGTCTATTACAGTGTGATCGACCCGCACATTGTGGCTCTGTTTCAACAGGGCGTGAGGCATATCCAGGAAAAATGAGCCTGTTCTACTGGTGATAATGAATATCTGATTTGTTCATCATAAAACTCAACAGGGAATATGAATGGAAAACGAGAATAAGCAGTTGAATGGCAATGGCGCTCGTAATCATGCGGCGCCAACCGGTTTGACGGCTGCGGAGGTGCTGGACCGCCGTGCCAGAATTGGTGAAAACCGCTTGCCGGGTGAAAAACGCACATCTGTCTGGGGGATCCTGCTCAACCAGGTGAAGAGTCCTCTGGTTTATATTATCCTGGCGGCAGCCCTCATCTCACTGATGCTGGGCGAGTACGGCGATTTCGGGATCATCATGGCGGTGGTAGTGATTGATGTGATCCTGGGATTTATTCAAGAGTATCAGGCACAGCGCACCTATGAAACCCTGAAAGGTCTGCTCAAACCCACGACCACGGTCATCCGGGATGGGCAGCGGGCGGAAGTTGAAGTCTGGGAACTGGTGCCGGATGATCTGGTGGTTCTCAACGCCGGGGAAAAAGTTCCGGGCGATGGTGAATTGATCGAATCGACCAAGATTTCGATTGATGAAGCCATTCTTACCGGCGAGAGTGAGCCGGTGAATAAAGTTGCCCCGAATCACATAGAGAACGATGGGGGCGGCCAGGTAGATACCTCCTTATCTGCAGTATTCATGGGTACAACCGTCGTTACAGGCCGGGGCATCCTGCGCATTACCCGCACCGGAGTGAGTACTGAACTGGGTCAGATTGCCACCAGCCTGAGCGAGCATGTGGAGGAGGATACTCCGCTGCAGGTGCGCCTGAAGGCATTCAGCAAGCTGTTGACCTATATCGTGGTGGCGGCCACTTTTGTGATCCTGATCGTTGGTCTGATCATGGGCCGAGAATTCTTTGACATGCTGCGCACATCGATCATTCTGGCCATTGCGGCTGTTCCTGAAGGTCTGCTTATCGCCGTAACTGTGATTATGGTGATTGGAATGCGTAAAATTCTCAAACGCAACGGCCTGGTCAAGCGGTTGCTGGCAGTGGAAACCCTGGGTTCGGTAACCTCGATCTGTACGGATAAGACCGGAACACTGACCGAAGGCCGTATGCGGGTGAATCGTTCCGACCTGCTCGATAAAGGCCGCGCCTTTCAAACCATGGTACTGTGCAACAACCTGGAAGGACCTGTGGATATTGCTCTGTGGGAATTTGCAGAAAAACAAATGGGGAGCGATCCTCAGGCGTTGTTTGATAGTTCACTACGCCTGGGTGAAGAGCTGTTTACCAGTGAAACGAAATATATGGTTACTGATGTGACCAATGACACCTTTCAGAACGAACACTGTTACTTCCTGAAGGGTGCACCGGAGATTGTGCTGTCCATGTGCCAGATCGTGGATGAACAGCACCGCCAGCTTTTAGCTCAAGTAGATGATTGGGCGGGTGAGGGTTTGCGTTTGCTGGGACTGGCTTACCGCATTGATGGTGTAATGGAAGACCATACCTCTTACACCTGGGTGGGATTGCTGGGTATGGAAGATCCTGTTCGTGATGGTGTGGTGGATGCGATCAGAGTGGCTCAACATGCCGGTATCCGTGTCAAAATGATCACCGGCGATTACCGGCGTACGGCTGAACGAATCGCATGCAGTATCGGTTTATTGCGCGATGGTGACCGGGCGCTGGAAGGCGCGGACATCGCAGGGATGACCGATGACCAACTTCGTGATCAGGTCAAAGATACCGCGGTATTCGCACGTATTCGTCCGCAGGAGAAACTTCGCATCGTCAAAGCTCTGCAATCTTGTGGAGAAGTGACGGCCATGATCGGTGATGGTGTGAACGATGCTCCGGCTCTAAAACGCGCCAATATAGGTGTTGTGGTAGGAACCGCCACCGATGTGGCAAAAGAGACTGCCGACCTGATTCTGCTCGATAATAACTTCCGGACCATCGTCTCGGCAATCGAAGAAGGCCGGGTGATCTTCTCCAATATTCGGAAAGTGGTCGCCTATGTTCTTTCTAACTCCTTTGCTGAAGTGCTCACCATCTTCACCGCCATGATGCTGCGTTGGCCGACTCCGCTGGCCGTCGCACAAATCCTGTGGATACATCTCATTTGTGATGGACCCCTGGATATTGTGCTGAGTTTTGAAACAAAAGAGGAGGGCATTATGGATGAGCCGCCCAGGTCTCTGAAGGCTCCCATTCTGACTCATCTGGGTATGTCGCTTATCGGCGTCATTAGTGTTACCAGTTCCATTTTCGCGCTGGTGCTATTCAATCACTATGTCCAATCGCACGCCAATCCGGCTGCCGGGCAGAGCATCGTATTTGCCAGCTTCGCGATCAACTCGATTGTGTATATTTTTGCCTACCGAAGTATGCGTCTGCCGCTTCCTCGCATGAACCGCCTTTCCACCAACAAACCGTTGATCTGGGCGGCCATCGCCGGCTTTGTGACCATTGCCATCGCTTTCGCTATTCCAGGATTGAGGCAGGTCCTGGGCATCGTTCCGTTATCCCTGCAAGAATGGGGAATGGTGATGGGCGTCGGCCTGCTCCTCTTGATTTTCGTGGAAGTTGGCAAAGCGATCAGCAATCGTCTTCACGCGCATGATTAGTAGTCCGTATCACCGGTTGCAGGAGATATAAGCTTTGAGCAAATTCCAAAAATGCGAGACTATCATTTCCAGTCTGGAAAGGTCATGGGATATGCCCCCCTTCCGTTTTTAGGAAGGGGGTTAAGTTTCTTCAGGTTTCTCGAACTAAATTTCCGCTCAAAAAATCAGTTGTTATTCGGATTGAGCCTGCAGGAGAGCGTTTTCCACAGCCTGCAGGTAGGCTTTTGAGGTGAGAGTTGCACCGCTGATGGTATCCACCTGCAACGACTGTGAAGCGATGACCCGGTCATATAACATCTTTGTTGAACCGTTACCTTGATCTTCTATCCCCGAAACGGGTTCGATCTGGCTGACTTTCCCCGATGCCACCGTCACTTTCGCCGTGTTCACCCGCCATTTGTACATACCTCCTTCATAATGACCCGTGTATGTGCCATCTTTCAATTTCGAAAAATCGACGGCGTTCAACGGCAGGCTGCGGGCTTCATCATGCTCTTCTTTCAATTTCGACCAGCCAATCCCTCCGGCGATCGCCAATCCTGCCACAATAATTAATGCAATAATCCAACCTGTCATGCTGCGTTTTCCTTTCATACAGATTTCTTTCCTTATTAATTACTTGATGATATTTACATGAACATCCCGGTCTGATTGAAAACAATCTTGCAGATCGTGTGTGATAAAAATTCGGAGATTTTCATCCACCAGGATGGCGTGTGTATTGGGAAAATCTTTCAGTATTTCAGTGCCTTTATCCAACCCTGCGATGAATACCATGGTCGAAAGCGCATCTGCGGTTAAGGATTCGTCGGCGATTATGGTGACGCTGATCAGACCCGAGGCCGCCGGCCTTCCGGTTCGCGGATCGATGAGGTGGTGAAATCGCCTGCCGTCGCGGCTGATAATGTACCGTTGATAATCCCCCGAGGTGACCACAGACTGATCACATACCGATACAACACCGATCAACCTCCCGGTCGCTCTGGGATGTTGAATGCCAACCTTCCAGGATTCGCCGTTGGTTTTTTTCCCCAGAGTGACCACGTTTCCACCCAGGTTGGAAAATGCCGATGTGTTGCCAAACGTGCGTAACACTTCAATGACTTTATCGGCGGTGTATCCTTTGCCAATCCCGCCAAGATCGATGGATTGGCCGGCCTTGCGTAAACCGGCCGCCTGCCGTACGTGATCCATCGATATATCCTCGAAGTTTACCAACTGGCGTGCCATTTCCATGGCATCCTGATCGGGTACAGAAAGGGTGTTCCGGCTGATTTTCCACAGGTCCACCAGCGGGCCGATGCTGACATCCAGCAGCCCCCGACTGTTCCGCGAAAACCCGACGGCTCGGGAGAGAACCTCAAAGGTTTCGAAACTAATCTCCACTTCATCGGTCCCGGCCATGCGGTTGATCTGGCTTATTTCACTGTCTGGAAGAAATCGGCTGAACAGTCCCTCCAGACGCTCAATTTCTATCTGGACGGCATCCAGGCTTTCTTCTGCGTACGGGCCACAGACTTCGTGGACCATCACTGTGCCCATAGCTTCATGAGTGCGCCGGTGAGAAGTTTGCTTCTCCCGAAGCGTGTCAGCCAGCATGATTCCTCAATTCTTCTCCGCCCGCCGGATGGTTTTGCAGACCTGCCATGATGAACTGCGTCAAATATTCCTGGATTTTCGGAAAGAACTGGAGACCAATCTCCGCTTTATGTTCATCAATGACGATGACGGCTCCGAACATGGCCATGATCATGTCGCTGTCAATGTCATCCCGCAGTCTTCCCTCGGCCTGCCATTTCTTAACGATCTGGAGAAAGGCATCGTACATGAAGTCAACATGCTGTAAGCCGTTTTCGTCGGAATATTTTCTTTCTATCTTCGCAAAAACATCCCGGTTGTACCATTCCCTGAGGATAGGATTGGCGGTGATGCCCTCAAGATTCCGCCGCATCAATATCTGGATGATGCTGAATGGTTCTCCGTCAGGATCAACAGATGTGAGGATGGATTTCTTCAGTTTCACGTTCTCATCCAGAAAGATCTCCATGAACAGGCTCTCTTTAGAGGGGTAGTACAGGTAGAACGTACCCGCGGCGATCCCGGCTTTTCTGGTAATTTCAGGCACACTGGTATCTTTGAATCCCCGGGCACTGAACAATTCTTTCGCGGAAAGGTATAAGGCGGATTTCTTGTCGCCGGTCTTTTTTCTACCTTTTTGATGCGGGGTATTTTCCATATAATCACCAATTCATTTAAATACTGAATGAATAAAATTCTATTCATTCAGTATTATATAGAAATTTTCCTTTCTGTCAAGGCCAACATGCTTCTGGAAAATGGAATGAAAAATATCAGAATATTGGATATTTCCCTTAAGCTATAAACACCCACCAGTGAAAGGGTTTGATAAAAAACACCCCGTCATTGGTAAAAAACCAACATCCGGGGTGTTGTTTTTGATACTCCCGTATTTTTACTAGCGGGAGTATCCAGTATTAACTGCTTCTTACAACGATCAGGCTAACTTTTCGAGATTACTGACCACGGATTTGTACTTAGCCCGTTTGCTGCCCGCGCTGATGGCCATACAGACGGCCAGTGCTTCGGAAATCTCTTCTGAATTGGCGCCTGCCGCAACGGCCTGTTTGTAATGAGATTCGATGCACGGCACGCAATCGGCCATCACGGAACAGGCAACCGCTAGCAGTTGGATGGTCTTTTTATCCAGGTACTTTGGATCGTAAACTTTATCTCCAAATAGATCAAAAAGCTGATTTGTTTCTTCGAGCAGGAACATTTTTTCACCTCTTTCAAATTTTGGTTTTCGATGAAATTGTATATAAACGAAAATAAAGATACAAACGATAAAAAACGATTATAAATATCGAAAAAAGTGATAATATAGAAAAAATCATGGACCTTCAGCAATTATCGACCTTCCGGGTGATTGCCACGGTTGGCAGCTTTTCTCAGGCTGCCGATATCATGGGGTACGCCCAGTCGACAGTATCCGAACAAATCAAGAACCTGGAAAGCGATCTACATACCAGGCTTTTCAAACGTTCCGGCAGCAAACGTGTCAGTTTGACACCAGCCGGAGAGATGTTGCTGAAATACGCTCAGAAGATGTCCAATCTCGAGGACGAGATCAAAGCCGAGATCATTTCACCCGAAGAACCTCATGGCACCTTCTCCATCCGCATCCCTGAGACGATCAGCACATATTACCTTCCGCACACTATTGATCGATTCCACTCTCAATTCCCCGGAGTGAATCTGAATTTCATGGATTGCACCTTTTTCGACCTGCCGGATGATCTGGGTGCCGGAGTGGTCGATCTGGGATTTGTCATTTGTGATACCTATCAAACGACCAATCAGACATCAGAATTCATATGCCGGATACCCCTGGCGCTGGTTACCGGTGAAATCGGTGAATTCCAGAAAAATGAGCTATTTGACCTCACCCGAATGTCTGGCAAACCGTTGATCGCGCCTTCGAATGATTGCAGTTATCTGCATATGATCGATCGATTACTGACCGAACAGAAGATAAAGTTCCCCGGAGTCTGGCGATTCAATTCCATTGAAGCGATCAAACAAACGCTGGCACACGGAACAGGATTTGCCGTTTTACCAGAAGTTGCGGTGAACAGGGAAGTGGAACAGAGGAAATTGATGCTGCTACCCTGGAAAGATGATGTCCTCATGTCAGCCAATTTGTGGATGGTCTGGCAAACCAGCAAATGGCTGCCTCCAGCACTGAGGGTTCTTATGGATATGATCCGTGAAGACCTGCGGATGCAAGAGACAGTAATTCACAACTAACCTTGTTGGGCTTGAAATTTTAACTAGAAGATCTCACCTTGCTCTTTTTAGCAAACGAAGAAAAGATATTTTTATCACAAAAACATGTCACATTATCAACCAACAGGTTATAATTGAACAAAAATAAGTCTTGACATACTTAAAGGTAAGGGGCGATATAGAGAACCTTATTCGGTAAATATTTATATCGGTTCGGAAACGCAGTGGAGAAATCCATGGGGATGGCAACGCAAGATACTGAAATAGTGTATGTCGCGCCTGATGTTGATGGCGTGATCAAAATGCTACAGTATGGCTCTGAGGCGAGTATTCCCAGAACCTATGAGCAGATAAAAAGCTATAAGCAGATGGCTGCCATCCGGGCTTCAGCCGCAGATGTACTGGGTGAATCGGGGGATGAAAAGGCAATAGAACCTCTTGTGTACGCACTCACACGGGATGCCTGTCCCAATGTGAGAGCTGCCGCAGCTGTTTCACTTGGCAAACTGGGTGACAGCCGGATCATTGACGCTTTGATCCGTGCGTTGACAGAAACACGCGAATATGCCGGAGATTTTCTTTATAGCTCGGATGAATGTGTGAATGTGCGGAATTCGGTGATAGAAGCCCTGGGATCCATTGGGGATGAACAGGCGGTAGAAACGTTGATCGCGATCTACAGAGCTGATCATAAACAGTCAAATCCAGGAAATGAAGTCACCCATAAATCGGCGGCCAAAGCCCTGGCAAGGATTGGATCATCCAGAGCTATTGAAACGCTGGTAGAGTATATTTCTCACCACCGTGATGATATCAGTTATGAAATCTGTATTGAAGCCTTAATGGCCAGAGGAGATATCCGGGGATTGGCCATGATCTTCGCTTCGCTTGGTACAACGATCCCAAACTTTGAAGTGTCCGGCTGGGTAAAATCCATGCTGGTGAAGTTTGGTGAGAAATCCCTTATTCCACTGATCGACGCGATGAAAGATGGCAGAAGATGCGTGCGTGAGGCGGCAGCTGCCGCGCTTGATGAATTGGGATGGCAGCCGGAGTCGGATGATGATCGTATCTGGTACTGGATCACAAAACAGGATTGGGTCAGTGTTCAGGGTCAGGGCCAGGCGGCGGTAAAGCCGCTCATCAAAGTCTTCTATTGCAGCATGTCGGTGGAGAAGATCCTCTACGCGGATATGTCAGGCAGTTCTTTCAGGAGTTTTGAGAACCGGGTACATCTTGATGCGGCGCGCGCTCTGGTTAGTGTAGGTGATAGGAATGCGCTTGATTCTCTGGTCGACCAGCAGCTTATGTGGTTGTACGGCAGCCAGAAGAATTTTTTCCTGGAAGCGATATACAACCTGGGTTTTCTCTGTCAGGCACGAGCGGTAGATTACCTGCTGCCCCTGCTGAATTATGAGGAATTTGCCGTCCGGTATGCCGCAGGAGCCAGCCTGGTATATCTCTTTCAACATGCTTCCCTCGATTCGGATACCCGGGAGAAAATCTTACAGGTCAGGCCGGTGATCGTTGCTCCTCCTTTACCATCTGATAGATACGAAGATAAGGCGGGCACATCTGCACAGGCATATTCAACAGGTGGGCTCGGAATACATTTTCCGATCTGATTCTCCCTTTTCGTATCACCCAGGTAGTAAGCAACCAAACCCACACATTTTTGGGAAAAGTGGGCATACATAGTCTGGTTGCAGTTGAATTAACGATAGTCAAGGGATTTTGATAATAATATTCGATATGAGCGCTGGATTTCTCTCTATGACCTCTTTCTTTTTAATTAGTTCGTATGTCAATCCAACTTTGTATTGTATTTTGAGAATTATTGCCAGAAAATCAAGTTATGGCAGGTGGATGAAGATTCATCATTCGAAAATGCTTAAATTATGAAAGACAATTATGTATGATTATTTTAGGAAAAGGCCACGGTAAACACAATAAACCATACTATAATATTAGTATCTTTCTATAAATAAAGGAGTAGTATGACTACCAAATTAGTTAGTGTTGATGCAGTTCAAATTGACGGTTTTAAAATAGAAACCAAATCGCGCCAACATGTATCCATTGTTGATCAGCCACCGGCGGGAGGTGGTACGGATGCGGGTCCGACACCTCTGGAATATCTGTTTATTTCTCTGGCCGGCTGCATTGTGACGATTGGGAATATTGTCGCCAAACAACGCCATTTACCTGTACGGAAAATTGAAGTGCATGTTGAGGGTGAACTCGATACTGATGTATTGATGGGAAAAAGCACTGCCGTAAGAGCTGGTTTTTCCAGGATCAGTGTTCACACCAAAATCGATGCGGATATGAGCCATGAAGAAAAAGAAGCATTTCTCCGTGATGTCGATGCCCGGTGCCCAATCTCCGATAATATTCATAATCTAAGCCCCATCGAATTTATTGTGGAGTAGAGCAATGGATTTTAATGCCGCTTCTCCGAGCAATAACTCCACCCCTTTATCGGTCGACGATATCGTCGGTAAAAGGCTAAAGGATTTACGCGCAAAAAGATTTCTCTCGTTGCGTGCACTAGCAGAGCGAAGCGGCTTGAATATCAATACCCTGAGTTTAATCGAGAATGGGAAATCATCTCCATCGGTAAGTACTTTGCAGCAATTGGCACTGGCTCTTGATGTGCCAATTGCTGCATTCTTCGAATCTGAACCAATACAAAATGCAATAGTCTTTACACAATTCAATGAACGCCCCACCCAGTTTTTTGGTACTACGAAGATGCAAAATCTCGGAAAAGACCTGGTAAAAAATGCCGTTCAACCATTTATCGTCACTCTGCAACCGGGGAAGGGCAGTGGTGAGCGGATGATCGTCCACACCGGTTTTGAATTTGTCTACTGCTTATGTGGATCTGTTCATTACCAGGTTGATGAGAGAGCTTTCTCCCTGCAACCAGGGGACAGTCTGGTGTTTGAAGCGCACATACCGCATTGTTGGGAAAACAGAGGTGATAATCCCTGTCAAATTTTACTGGTACTTTATCCGGCAGATGAAAGAGAAAAGCCGGGTGGAGAGCATTTTTCAATTGAAGTTTTAAAAAAGGAGCTAAACATGAAAGTTGCAGTGATAACGGATGATGGGAAGACGATTAGCCAGCATTTTGGCCGGGCACCATATTATCTGGTATTAAGCATTGAAGAAGGAAAGATAACAGGAAGAGAAATGCGCCCAAAATTGGGCCATAATCAATTTCACGATCAGGAAAATACGGGTGATACCCATAATACCGGGCATGGAACAGATTCCGCGTCTCATGATAAACATGTCAATATGGCTCAGGCAATATCAGACTGTAAAGCCCTTCTTTGTGGGGGGATGGGCATGGGCGCCTATGAAAGTATGCGCCGTCTCAGTATTCAACCTGTTGTGACCGATATTCAGGATATCGATGAAGCTGTTCAAGCATTTATCGACGGAAAACTGATCGATCATACTGAATTGCTTCATTGATTTCTGGTAAATCAGATATGAAACCATATGGAAGACTGCCATCGCCAGACAAGTTCGCCATTGTCCTGGCAGTGGAACTTATTCCATTCAGCCTGTTTTCGACATAAGCCCAAACGTCTGCGTTGCGTTCAAAAAATCAAGTTTTGAAATTCTCGCCGTAGTAATTCCAGATATCAGATTGCAGACTTTCGAGACTAAATCCATCGCAAAGAAAAAGAGAAGGTTTTCCTTACATAGAAGAGAGAATCAAGTTACAGGTCTCAGGTGAAATCGTGATTTTCTTTCCTGTGGTATCCGGCCGGAAAGCCAATCGATGGGAGAAAAACCAAGGCAGTGTTCTAAGGTTGATTTACTACCGGTAGATATTATTGGTTATTTTGTCATACCGGTTGGTTCAATTTCGATGCAAGACCGTAATAACTCTTTGGTGATTCTTTTACCGCAATCCCGGTCACAGGAACTGAAATAAATAATATTCACAATGTTCTGCAATAAAAATAGGATTACTATTCAATCAGAATCGAGGTAAAGGGTTAACCTTATCTTCTTTATTAAATTGTAACCCTGATAATTATGAAAAACTCATCGAGTGTAATGTGATTCATAAAACCAATGAGATTTCACTAAATTCTTGCAGGAGACAAAATGGTTAATACAATACTGGATTTCTTGCGGGATGAAGGAGTAAACACAGATCTGATTCACGAGATCGAGAAATTTAGAGCAGCCAGTAAGGTCGATCCGAAACTGGCTTATCGGATCCCTGTACCCAGATTCCCTTATTATGGGACGGAAGTGTGGGAACAGGCGATCACCGCCCTTTTATGCAGCGAAAACCTTCTACTGGTCAGTCCAAAGGCGACAGGTAAAAACGTACTGGCGGAAAACCTTTCGGCGGCTTTTGGCCGGCCAAGTTGGGATATTTCTTTTCATATCAATACAGACTCCTCTTCCCTGATCGGTACAGATACCTTTGAGAACGGGCGGGTTGTTCAGAGGCATGGCCCGATCTATGAATGTGCTGTCAGCGGTGGATTTGGCATTCTGGATGAAATTAATATGGCCAAGAATGAATCCATTGCGATTCTTCACGCTACTCTGGATTTCCGCCGGATCATCGATATCCCCGGGTATAACAAGATAACGTTGGACGGTTTAACCCGGTTCATTGCCACGATGAACTATGGTTACGCCGGCACTCGTGAGTTAAACGAGGCGCTGGCATCACGTTTCATGGTGATCCGAATGCCGGGAATTACCGCTGAAAATTTACATAAGCTGCTCAAACGTGAATTTCCCAGCCTGAAAGAGAATTGCATGGATCAATTCATCGGTCTTTTCCAGGACCTTCAGAAAAAGTGCGAAAATTCTGAAATATCCACCAAGTCGCTTGATCTGCGTGGATTAATCTCAGCCATCCACCTGATCGAGAAAGGTTTATCTGCAGGCAGTGCCCTAGAGATTGGGATTACCAATAAATCTTTCGATGAATTCGAACGGGAACTCGTTGAGGATGTAATTCGTCTGCGCATCCCGGACGATCAAAAAAGGAATGATATTTTTACGGATTAGGGAATGGAAATCCACAGCCACGAAAAGAAACGTGCCCAAAATGTCATCTGGAATGCCTCAGACGATTATTCCTTTCGGTCCGAGTTTGAGGTCTTCGATGATCGCGGGGAAGCGGATCTTTACTGGAACTTTATCATCGGCGCTGTCTACAGGTATTATGATTTCGAACAACTCACCGAATTCTTCAACTATATAAAACAGGATCCAAATCATTGTTTTTATGAAGAACTTGCCTGGATAGGTCTGGAGAATTCCACTTTTGAAAAGGTAAAATGCAATCGGCCTGTTCTGGAAAGGATGCGCCGACGGGCTTCTGAGAGAACACTGCGTAGAGAATATCCCGATTCTTTTTATTTTTTGATCGATGAACTCAAAAGAGCGCATTTTCAGCGAGTTTTGCATGAAGAAGTTCCAATGCGAGAACAGATTGCCTGTATCCTTAACGAACTGGAGTTCGATGCTTCCCTGTCTACAGAAGAGATCATCCAACGTTTACGGAACATCATTGATGAGAATTTCCCTCTGAGTATCGCAGAAAAAAGAAAGAGTTTCTTCAAACCATTATCACTCCTGCAAATCAATCTCCACCTGAAGGAAAAGGAATTTATTGGAAGATTCCGTTTTCCTTTCAAACAAGTTTCATTGGTCAGCATCTACTCGAACGATTCAAAAGATCCTGATGCGATTCGGGATTCCGCGGAAAACCCGATGGTGAATCTTAGAAAGAATGGCGTCTGGCGGAATTTCAAGGAGTTGCAGGAGAATAGACAGAGGGAGATGATACAAAGCCAATACGGCATCTCGATATTACCGGATACTCAAACGCGGGCACTCGAACAGGCGGTTTGTGTTGGAAGTCATAAGAACTGCCGCCTTCATCTCACACGTGGAGAATTTGATCCAAAGATCGTATCTGAGTCTTCTAAAGCCATTCTTAAGCAAAAAGAGAAGAATTATTCCTATTTCAAAAAACACTATGCCCGCAATAATAACTGTATCAATCATTTGACCAATGTAATCAAGAATACAATGCTGGTGCTGTTCGAACCCTCAAACTACCGGGCGGAAACAGGCCAGATGATGGCCGGACGGGTGTGGAGAAGCCTTCACCTGGATGATAGTAGTATTTTTTTAAAAACCACCCGGGATGATATTGGTACGCTTTCTGTGGATATCCTGCTGGATGCATCCGGTTCACAACAGGACAGACAGGAAATTTTATCTTCCGAGGGATATGTCATTGCCGAGAGCCTGAAACGGTGTAATATCCCGGTGAAGGTTTTCTCGTTCTGTACCAGGAAAAATTTCACCGTCCTCAATCTCTTTCGCGATTATGATGAGGATAATAAAAACGATCGTATCTTTTCGTTTCGTGCTTCCGGATGTAATCGTGATGGACTGGCTCTGCGCACCACTTTGCACATGATATCCAGGACACATTTTGATCATAAAATCCTGATCGTCCTTTCTGATGGGAAGCCTATCGATCCATACGGTATCTCGACAGGTGGATTAAATCCCGACCTGAATTTTTACTCTGACAGAGTGGGGGTTAGTGATGCCGCTGCAGAAGTTAGGAAAGGCCGGCAGGAAGGCATATCCATCCTTTGCGTATTTACCGGCCAGGAGGAAGACCTGCCGGCGGCAAAGAAGATCTACGGGAACGATCTGGTAAGCGTTAAAACACCCGAAAAATTCGCCGATATCGTTGGTGTCCTGTTGAAAAACGAATTGAAGAATTTGTGAAAAAGACCGAGTCTTTTTCGATAAAAAATCATATTTCTTTTCACAAGGAATGAATCTCCATACTTATCATTAAAAGACCCAATTGCATAAGAAATGAAACCTTGTACAATG
>JAAZMZ010000090.1 GCA_012798535.1 Leptolinea sp. | reverse complement strand
GCCTTCGACAGGCTCAGGTAGCGGAACCGCCCGGTGGGTGCCCCCTCGAAATGCTGCCTTCGACAGGCTCAGGCAGCGGAACTGTTCGGTGGGTGAGCCTGTCGAACCCACGAAAAATTTATTTGTGCAGCGGCAGCCAGACCGTAAAGGTTGTTCCCTTGCCTTCGGTGGATGCCACGTCGATCGTTCCCCCGTGATTACGTACGATCCAGAAAGCGATGGATAACCCGAGCCCGAAGCCGCCGTGCAGACTGCGCTTGCGGCTCTTCTCGCTGCGGTAGAAGCGTTCGAAAATGTGCGGCAGATCCACCGCCGGAATGCCGGGGCCGGTATCGCTGATCGTGATTTGCGCGCGGTCTCCTGCCTTGCGCATCGAAAGGATCACCCGGCCGCCGGGCGGTGTGTATTGAACCGCATTACCTGCGATGTTGAGCAGCACCTGTTTCAACCGGTCGCGATCGCCGTTCACCTGAATCTGGTCGATCTCCGAAATGGTCACAGAAATGCGTTCACCTGCCAGGGTGCGCGCCTGCTGGAACACTTCCAGCAGAACCGTGTCCATTTCAACCGGTGAGCGGTCCATGGGCATGCGCCCCGATTCGGCCTGCGCCAGAAAGAGCAAGTCTCCCACCAGGCGGGTCAGTCGGTCGACCTCGGTTTCGATGCCGGAAAGAGATTCCTCGTCCAGGGTTTTCATCTTGCGCATCAGGCCCACATTCCCCTTGATCACGGTCAGCGGGGTGCGCAGCTCATGGCTGACATCCGCCAGAAAGCGGCGCTGCGAGGTGAACAGCTTTTCCAGGCGGCCCAGCACCTGGTTGAAGGCTTCGATCAGTTCGCCCACCTCATCGTCGCGCACGCCGGAAATCTGGATGCGCCGCGACAGGTCGTCCGCTCTGGTGATCTGTGTGGCCACTTTGGTGACCGTGGCCAGAGGCGCCAGCGCCTGCCCGTTCACGAACCAGGTCATCACTCCGGTCAGCACCATGGAAAGCACGGTCAGCAGCACCAGCACACCGGCCAGGGTTTGCAGGGTGGCATCGAACAGGTTCAGGTTGCGTCCAATCTGCAGCAGGCCGGCAGGCCCGCGGGCGTTGATCAACGGAATGGTAAGCACCCGCATGTGCGCGCCCACGTCGCCGGTGGTATTGAAAACCGGCCGGTCGGTATGCAGTTTCGCCCGGTCCAGCGGATCGACGCTGCCCACCGGGCGGGCCAGTTGCAGCTCACGGTCATTCCCCCAGACCTGATAGACGATATTCTCATCCGGTTTGAAAGAACTGACCGCCCGGGCGTCGAAGCGTCCGGCGGTGTTGATGCGCAACTGCTGGATCAGGTCGGTGGCATTTCTGGCCAGTGACGTATCCGTCTGATCCAGCAAGGTCACGGAAACCAGACTGTAAGCCAGTGAACCAAAGAGCAATAAAACGCCCCCCAGCACCAGCGTATATAGCAGGGAGAGGCGTAAACGCAGCGACATCAGGAAGCTTCACGCAGCACGTAACCCACACCGCGAACGGTATGGATCAGGCGTGTCTCGCCGTCCTCTTCCAGTTTTTGCCGTAAGTAACGAATATAAACATCCAGCACGTTCGATTCACCGCCAAAATCATATCCCCAGACCCGGTCGAAGATCAATTCGCGGGTCAGCACCTGGCGTGGATGGCGCAGGAATAGTTCGAGAAGATCGTACTCTTTAGCGGTCAGGGAGATCTGCCGGTTCTTGCGGCTGGCCAGGCGGGTGCTTGTATCCAGATTGAGGTCCTGAAAAGATAATACCTGCACGCGTTCTGTTTGTGTGCGGCGCAACAAAGCTCTGACATGTGCCAGTAACTCGTCCAGTTCGAACGGTTTGACCATGTAATCATCGGCGCCCGAGTCCAACCCGTGAATCCGGTCGGATATGGTATCTTTGGCCGTTAACATCAAAATCAACTGGTTCCCGCTGCCGGAGCGCAGTCTCTGGCAGACTTCCAGTCCGTCCATGCCGGGCAGCATTAAATCTAAAACCACAAGGTCCGGGTGGTTATCACGCGCCAGAATTAGACCAGTTTCCCCATCCAGCGCGGCATCCACCTGGTACCCTTCATAGGCGAGCCCCCTGCGGAGCACCTTGACAATGGCCTCGTCGTCCTCAATGATCAAGATGCGTTCTTTCATAGACCCTCCTCGAATAATATATCATAGCCTTTCATTGTAATTCGGACAAATCATGGCACCTGATAAATTTGATAACTCTCCCCGAAAGAACGGATAAGCGGGATTTCAGATAATAGGGACTGCAGTGCTTTTATTTCGGCAGCCGGGTGATGAGGATCGCTGCCGTCTGCCAGAAATTGCATCCCGGCTTTATTGACCAATAAATAATTGTACCCTTTCTGTCTCCAATTCATCAATATCGAATTGCCGGTTTCCCGGCCGATCCTGCTGATCTTCCACTGATCGAGGATCTCATCGGGATCACAGACTGGCGTACACGTCAGTCCGCGAGGTTCATACAGGAACAACACTTTCGCTCCGGCCGGCAATTCGTTCACCGCCCGCACGGCCGGGGCGTACCAGCCAAGATTGGCATCCAGATAAGCGTCTTCGGCAATAAGTCCGGTCACCACCCGCAGCGCGTCCTGCCGGATCATCTGCATAACCATGCTATATGTGGATAATCCCAGCGCGAGAAGCATGACCGCTTCGATCAGAAGTGAGAACCGCACGTTTTTCCAGCGGATTTCCCGGACGGCGTCCCATCCCAGCCCGGCAAGAATGGCAAATGCCGGGAAGATGGAATAATACATACGGGTCTGAATGAGGTATCCGCTTACCCTGTTGCCAATACCCCAGAATACCCAGACCGAAATGAAGAAAACCAGCCCCAGATGAAGCGCATTTCTCTCCGCGTCTGAGAGGACTCGCCGGCGCAGCAGGTTGCCCAGCGACAGCACCAGAAGAAGCGGTCCAATGGACACACTGTATCCCTCTGCGGATTCCACCCCCCACAGGGTTGCCCGAATCGGCAGCAGAAAAGCCTCCCACCATTCGCCATACGGCTCCGCACCCTGATAAACGGCCAGACGCACGGCATCCATTTCCGCCGCCGGAAAGAAGAAGGGATAAAACGGATTTCCGGTCAGAATCAGGTTGCGAAGCAGCCAGACCAATGGGAAGGCCGCCACCGCACCGCCGAAGACCAGCCAGGGTTTCATGGAGAATCGCATTCCGCTCTTAATCTGCCGGAGTTGCCAGAGAATTACCACCACCAGAGCGCAAAATGCCAGAATACCGCCGGTGTATTTCGTGGTGAAGCCCAGTCCGGCAAACAGACCGGCAAATCCAAGATCTTTATTTTGCGATGAATGCAGCCAGGCGCTGAGCGCGGTCAGGCAGCAGACTCCGAAGAGCAGCCCGGTCCAATCCACATAAGCCCAGGAGGTCGAGGAAACAAAGGTTTCTCCGGCCAGCAGGCTGGCCGCCGCCGCCAGGCCGATGCGGCTGCCGTTCTCGAATCCACTTGAAAAAAAGCCGATGATCCCCAGCACAGCCAGAACGGCGATCATCCAGCCCATAACCGCCGAGGCGGGCAGTCCGCCCCAGAACGCGGCCAGGGTATATAACATCTCGGTGCCCTGGGGCATACCGCTCATCACCAACCACGGAATGCTTGTGATCTTTCCCGCCTGTATGTACGTCTGCGGCATCACAAGGTGATACATAAGGGCGTCATATTTTAAGGGTGGAGCCAGCGCGATGATCAAAGAAGAGCACAGCCCTAAACCGATGAGCAGGGCGAGGAATTTCTCCAACCGGCCAGCCTGACAGGCGATCTCTGTAAGTGATGTTGCCAGATCACGCCACCATTCCAGCCATTTCTTGCGCAGAATCAGGAATAGGGCCAGGGGCAGAACACCCATGGTCAGCAGGTTGATTCCCAGAGTTGAGCCCACAAGTAAAATGCAGGCGGCCAGAATCCCCAGTCCCAGGGCGGCCTGCAAGACAACCGTTGCCGCGCGGTTTCCTTCCACGGCTATTCCCAGCGCTCTGCCTGTGACACCTCCCAGCGAGAGGATCACCAGACCGATCAGCACTCTGCCGCAGGCCAGGCATGTGGCTGCAGCCGTTTCCGGTAATAGCATTGGATGCAGCAGGTAATAGCCCGCGAGCAGCATCAGGGCGCAAAGGAGGAATAAACCAACCCGCAGGCTGTTCCGGGATGATCCGCCATCGTGAGTCATAGAATGATTATAGATCAGGTCAACTGACTGGATGAAATAAGACCGGCAGGTGGATAATCTCCCACCCGCCGGTTGATTTTAGAATTCACAGGTTACTTTTCGGGCACTTGGCCGGATTTCTTGAGTTTTTTCTCTCGATACATGCGGTTATCCGCCCTTCTAATGGCATCATCCAGCTCACCAGGTGCCTTCGCCGTACCTGTGCCGGCGGAAAAACAGATCGGGCGGCCGGATGTTTTGGAATTGTACCGGCAAACGGTATCCCGCAGGCGTTGAACCGCTTCCAGAACCGCCGGTTTGTCTGTTTGCGGGAGAAGAATGGCGAATTCATCTCCGCCAATTCTGGCAACCACATCCTCCGCACGAAAAACATGGCGGGCGATATCTCCGAACTCTTTCAACAGAGCATCACCGGCTCCATGCCCCAGCGAGTCATTGATGGACTTGAAATCATCCAGGTCAATTACCACCACACTTACCGGGAACCGGCGACCCAAATTCAACCTGGACTTTTCTTCTTCAAAGAAATGCCGGTTGTAAAGGTGGGTGATCTCGTCATGATTGCTGGAAAACCGCAGGATTTCCTCGGTGATCTTGATCTCAGTGATATCGCTGAAAACCGTGATGCAGCCGTTGATCTGCTGGTGAGCTCCCCGCCATGGCGATGCGGTAACCAGAATGGTATGCGGATTGCCTCGAAAATCTTCAATATCCAACTCGAAGCGGCTGGATATTCCCGAGAAAATCTTTTGAATCATTTCTTCCATGAGAGACTTTTTCTCAGGACTTATAAACTCTCGAATATTCCGACCAGTCAAATACCCCCTTCCGGCTCCGAACATAGTCTCGGCTGCCGGGTTTGAAAAGATAATCTTCAGATCTTTATCCAGACTGACCACACCTTCACCCATGGCTTCCACCACGGTGCGGAAACGTGTTTCTGAAGCCCTGAGAGTTGCCTCGCTCAGTTTTGTCTTTGTGATGTCCCGAATGGTTGCTCCCAGCAGGATCGTATCGTCTATGAGTACCGGGATCACCTGGTATTCGATCGTATGTAAAAATCCATTTCTGTCGCGGATCTCCTCTTCCAGTAGCCTGTTCTTTTTGTCGCCAATGATTAATGCGGGAATATCAGATTTATGACTTTGCAGGAACCGGAACTCGGTAATGGGATTGGAAGGATCGGGGGAGATGAGTGTTAACATTTGCGCCAGCGGCATACCAATGGCCTGTCTCGCCGGATACCCGGTGATCCGTTCCATTTCTTTATTCCACCGGGCGATATTCATTTTCTGGTCACAGATAAAAACTCCATCGTTGGATTGCTCTGCAAAAATATTGAAGATATTGTCCAGAGACGGCCGATCGCGGCGGGGCAGGCTCTCTTTCTCGGATATCAAGACATAAATCGTCCTGTTCTGAACAGGCAGTGCACAGACGGACAGGTATTGCCGGATCTCCCCTTTACCGGATTTGTGTTCCCAGAGATAAATCTTATTATCCACCTTGAAATCGGGCAAAGTCTTCCCGATAAGATCGTTCTCTTCAGGTGGCAGGGTACTTCTGGTGTGGGAATTGGCAAACAGGATCCTTCCTTCTCCCGTGGCCAGGATCACTGATAATGGAATACAATCGAGGAGATTAAATACCAGTAGGTCCACTCCCCCGGGGAATAGAGCCTTGTTTTCTGAGGGTTTCTCTGTCATCTTCTTATTTGAGTTTTTGTTTTTCCAATAAAGATAAGAAGGCTTCCACGATGGCAGGATCGAATTGTTTACCGCTATTATCTTTCAGGTACTTGATTACTTTCTTTTTCGGCCAGGCAGGCCGGTAAGGCCGATCTGAGGTGAGGGCATCATACACATCGATAACAGAAAAAATGCGGGCGGCCAGAGGAATCTCCTGCCCTTTCAGGCCGCGGGGATATCCGGTTCCATCCCAGCGTTCATGGTGGCAATATGGAATATCCAGCGATTTGGCAAGGAATTGGATGGGGGATAGTACCTCATAGGCTGCTTCCGTGTGGCGGCGCATCAGTACCCATTCTTCTTCACTGAGAGGTCCCGGTTTGTTCAGAATACTGTCAGGAACGGCCACTTTACCGATATCGTGCAGCAAAGCGCCTCTTCTGATATTGACCAGTTCTTCGGCAGGGTAACCCATCTCTCTGGCCAGGTCGATTGTCCATTTGGTGGTGCGCTTGCTATGATCTTCCGTTTCCTGGTCACGATAGTTTAGCGCTTTTGACCAGCCTTCAATGGTGGCTTCGTAAGCCTGCAAGAGGTCCGTATTGGACTGCTTCAGATTCCGGAATAATTCATAATTATCCATGGCCACAGCCGTTTGAGTAGCCAGGTTGTAGAAGAAATCCAGCCAGTATTGTTCAGGTTTGAAAGATCTCTTCAAAAAAACCAGGAACAGGCCTTTCACCTCGGCTTTGGCCACCAGCGGCAGACTGAAACAGGCCTTAAATTCGTCATCGACTGGAATAGGAATTTGATGCCGGTTTCTCTCCTGTGAGAAGTTTTCTTGAATGTGGATGGAAAATTCCTCTACCAGATCCCAATCAGAAAGATCAGCCGCTGCCGGGAAAGGAATGTTTTCCGGCAGATTATTCGGCAATCCATACTGCACCACCGGATGCAATATATGGAATTGGGCATCGTAGAGTTGAATGGATACGCTGTCGACGGAGAGATGCTTCACCGCTAGATTGGCAATGATGTTCAATGTCGCCTGTAAATCCAGGTTGGAACTGATTGCCAGGTCAATGGTGCGCAGAGCAGAGAGCTCTTCCACCTGTTGGATGATCCGTCTCTTATTCCAGGTCTGTTCGGAAATATCTTCGAAAAGGCAGAGAGAGTTGGTTGAATTCCCATTCGGATTAATAATGGGAGAAAGAACAAACCTTTCCCAGAACGGTTCACCGTTCTTTCTGTAATTTCTCATCTCTCCCTGATACATTTCCTTTTTTATCAGCTTCTGGCGCATGATATCGACTTCATCTTTAATAGCATCTGGCGCCAGGCTGACAAGGGTCATCCCGTTCAACTCACCTGTCTCATATCCAAAGATTTTCTCTGCTCCAGGGTTCGCATATTCAATATGGCCTTTACCATCGGTAATAATGATCCCGATGGGATTTTGTTCCACTGCCTGGATTAATTTGGTCAACTGACTCTGCGTTTTTCTAGCCTGGGTGATATCTTCTATGAAACCTTCCATGGTCTCAAGATGGCCCATGTTATCCCACACACCCCACATGTGCAGTTTTCCAAAGAAAAGTGAACCATCACGTTTCTTGAACTGGAATTCCCGGGTTACCGGTAAACGCAGGTTGATCTTTTCGATGACCTCTTTGTTATCTGCGGGGTCAACGAATAAATTGTCGACATTTCCTTTCAACTGTCTGATCATCTCCTCATCGGAGGAATACCCAAACATTTCAACCAGCGAGGGATTGACTTCCACCAGGTTGGCATCCGCATCGATCTGAAAAATGCCAAGGACAGAATCCTCAAACATTCGGAAAAATTTATCCTGGTAGGCAAGTTTTGTAAGAGTTTGCTCTTCAAGCACCGTCTTGCTGAGTTCAAGTGATCCGGCCATGCGGTCAAATATCTCCCCCAGTTTTCCGATTTCATCGTTTTGCCGGGGAAGGTTTGTTCGGGCTGTGAGATCCCCTTTCGCCAGAGCTTCAGCCGTCCCGGCGATTATCCCCAGGGGTTTAACCAGTATATTGTTCAGCCACAGATAGCTGATGAATAGTACGATCAGCATCAGAAGAGAGATGATCGCCACATTCCCGGATATAAAACTCTCTGCGCTGGCGATCAGTTCTCCCCGTGGGAAGCCAACACTGAGAATGTAATTTTCTCCGGGATCCAGCGAAGCCAACCTGTAAGTTCTCAGTATGTTATCGGAACTAATACTATCCAGCACAAATTCTTCCAGTGGTCGGATTCTGGATCGTACTTCTTCTGAGATTTCTTCGGGAACTGTATTCCGTGCTGGTCTTGATGGGTTGGATTGATTGATCACGTATCCGTTGCGGTTTAGGATGTTGATCTGCACATTTTGAGGAAGGTCTTTATTTATCCAGGCAGATGAAAATGCACGTACATTGAAATAGCCGATCATTACGCCCCGGATTTTTCCCGATGTTTCCCGGATGGGATATCCCATCAGTAATTCAGGCACGACTTCCGAACTGTCGGAATAAATATCCGTTACCTGAAATTCACCTGTAAGCAGCGTTGCCTTGTATACCGGAAGATAGGATACGTTGGCAGGAGGCTCGACTCCTTTGCTGAAACAGGTGACGTTCCCATCCATATCCGCAACAACAAGAGAATTGAATATAGAATGGTCTCCTACCAGGGAATTCAGGCTTTCGATGCAGCCAGATGGAGAGCGCAGCGCATCACTTCGGCTGGCTTCATACAAAGCCAGACGGGCCAGGGTGATCCGGTCTCTTAGATCTTCCGTCACCATTTTGACCACTCCGACCTGGTAGACCCTATCCTGCTCCTGATATACCGATATCATCCTCGTGTGGAAAACAATCATCAATCCGATTGTCGGAAGCAAGAGAACCAGTATCAATGTGATCAGCTTTGCCCGTAATGACATAACCGGATTCAGAACTCCAAATCATCTTCCAAAAATCTCAATTTATGGAACCATTGAGTTGAATACCCAAATTCCATTCCGGCCAGACAGGGTAACCATCCGGCGACTATTATCACCATTGTCAATTATTTCAAAATTCCTACAAGATTCCTTTAAAAAAATAGTAAAAACGCCTGAAATATTGGAAAAATTCACGTTTTTTTTATTCTTTTCGTCATGTTGACATAGTGTTTGCACAACAGTATTCTATTAAGAAAGACATTAAATTCCTGATCGGAGAATTGTGTATGCCATCACAAGATGAAATTCTTGCCGTCATTCTCGGTGGTGGACGTGGCAGCCGCTTGTATCCATTGACAAAAATGCGCTCAAAACCGGCAGTACCAATGGCAGGAAAATACCGGTTGATCGATATTCCCATCAGTAATTGTATTAATTCCAACATCTTTCGAATAGCTATTCTGACACAATTCAATTCTGTGTCCCTGCACCGCCATATTTCCCGAAATTACCACTTTGATAACTTTCACACAGGCTGGGTACAGATTTGGGCGGCAGAACAAACCATGCAAAACACAGACTGGTACCAGGGAACCGCGGATGCCGTCCGGAAGCAACTGGGTGAAATTCGATCAACCAGAGCAAAATATGTATTGATTCTGGCCGGTGATCACCTGTACCGCATGGACTATGCCGCCATGGCAAGATTTCACTGGGACCACAACGCCGATATAACTGTTGCCGTACAACCTGTAGCGAAAGATGAAGCCAACCGCTTCGGTATTCTGAAGCGGAATTCAAGTTTCCGACTGACCGAATTTGCTGAAAAACCGCGCGATCCGAAATTGCTGAATGAATTGGCCAGCCGGGATGATCCTGAAAAACCTTACCTGGGTTCGATGGGCATCTACCTATTCAGGACGGATGTACTTTTTGATCTCTTGAATAATTATCCGCTGGATGACTTTGGCAGTCATGTGATCCCTCAGGCAATTACCACACATACCGTGTTTGGATATGATTTCACCGGTTACTGGGAGGATATTGGGACTATTCGATCATTTTACGAAACCAACCTGGCATTAACCCGACCTGATCCCCCGTTCAATTTTTTTGATCCCGCCGCTCCGATTTACGGTGGCACACGCTTTCTTCCCTGTTCCACTGTGTATGAAAGCCAGATGAAAAATGTCATGCTGGCAGAAGGCTGTTACATCAACCAGGCGGAAATCGCCGATTCAATCATCGGCCTGCGCAGCCAGATACAAAAGGGAGTGAAGATCGAACGAAGTATCCTCATGGGAGCCGACTATTTTACAAAGCCGGATCAGGATGATAATCCCCCCATCGCAATGGGAATTGGGGAAAACACACAGATCGAAGGAGCTATTATTGATAAAAATACCTGTATTGGAAAGAACGTTGTGATCCGTTCATTTCCTCAGGGTACCGATCTTGATTCTGAAAACTGGGTTGTCAGAGATGGGATCGTGGTCATCCCCAAGAACGCGATCCTTATGGATGGTACGTACATCGGACCCGGATCAAAAGATTGATCCAGTGTATCCAATTTGCAGGTAAGAAAAGCATCACTCATTGTCTTAATTACTTCTATAAAAAATCCGTTTTACACAGCAGGCAAATTTTCTGTTACAAACGGTGAGTTTATTGTGAAAGGTTCTCGGCTGCGGTCTATTGGCCTGAATTCAATTTTTCGAGGTAATCATGGGAAAAGAAAAAGAAGATCAAGTGATAAAAAAAGAGAAGTTTCCATCATACAGTACAGCGACCATTGATGAAGCATTGAAGAGTCTGGATGTGTCTCTGGAGAATGGTTTGTCCTCCTCCGAGGTATCCGCTCGTATAGAGAAATATGGGCCCAACCAGCTGCAGGAAGCTCCTAAAAGAACTTTCCTGGAAATGGTCATCGATCAATTGAAGAGTTTTGTGATCATCCTGTTGTTGGTTGCCGCGGCGATCTCCGGTATTCTGGGGGAATGGGTGGATGCCATTGCCATTCTACTGATCGTGGTCTTGAACGCAGTCATGGGTGTTGTTCAAGAATCACGTGCGGAAGAAGCCCTGGCATCTTTGAAGAAGATGGCTTCACCTGAGGCGCATGTTATTCGTGATGGAAAACGCATCACCATCCCGGCCAGCCAGCTTGTTCCCGGTGACGTCGTGTTCCTCGAAGCCGGCAACTTCATTCCGGCAGATATCCGTCTGACCGAAGCGGTGAATCTGAGGGTGGAGGAAGCTGCCCTCACCGGTGAAAGCCTGCCCATTCAAAAGAACTCCAGTCTGGTACTTAAAGGCAAGGTTCCACTGGGAGACATGGCAAATTGTGCGTTCATGGGAACCATGGTTTCCTACGGCCGCGGTATGGGCGTGGTTACATCCACAGGTATGTCCACAGAGCTTGGTCAAATAGCCACCATGCTGCAAGAAGTTGAAAATGAAGAAACTCCTCTGCAAAAGAAACTGGACGACCTGGGAAAAACCCTTGGATATGCCTGTATCGCAGTTTGTGTCCTGGTTTTTGTTACCGGTATGATTCGGGCAACAGACCTGCTGGATCCGCAGCACTGGGTGGATCAGTTCATGATTGCTGTCAGCCTGGCCATTGCCGCCGTGCCGGAAGGTTTACCAGCCATTGTGACCATCAGTCTGGCGTTGGGTATGCGCGAAATGGTCAACCGGCATGCTCTTATCCGCCGATTATCTTCCGTGGAAACCCTGGGTTCTGCCACGGTTATTTGCACTGATAAGACGGGAACCCTGACCCAGAATGAAATGACCGTTACCCGGCTGTGGGTTGATGGAAAGACCTTTGAAGTCACCGGCAGCGGGTATGCCACAGAAGGCAAATTCCTACTGGATGGAAAGGAAGCCGATCTTGAAAAATACCCCGGTGCCACTACAGCTTTATGGGTGGGTATGTTAAACAACGATGCCCATCTGGAAGTGGCGGACCAGGAAAATGAAAAAGGTGTACGGGTTATTGGCGATCCAACCGAAGCCTCTCTGTTGGTAGCGGCGGCTAAAGCCGGCGCCGAATTGAAGAAGGTCAACCATGCCTTCCCTCGGACGGCGGAAATTCCTTTTGACTCGGAACGGAAACGCATGGTCACCCTGCATGATGCCATGCAGGCCACGGCGGATGATTTTTCGCCCTATTACCACCCCAGTTCCGGTGAACGCTATGTTGCCGTGGTTAAAGGCGCGCCGGATATTGTTCTGTCACTCTGCAAGAATATTCAATGCATGGATGACAAGAGTACAAAACCCATGGACGAGGCCATGAAAGCCAAAGTACTGGAAGCCAATGACAGTATGACCAAAGACGCGCTGCGCGTCCTTGGACTGGCTTTCCGCACCGTGGATGCTCACCCCGATGAAGAGAATTTGAAGGCTCTGGAAGAAGACCTGACCTTTGTCGGGTTAATTGGTATGATCGATCCCCCGCGGCCTGAGGTCAAACCCGCCCTGCTGAAAGCCCGCCATGCAGGCATTCGCACCGTAATGATCACCGGTGATTATCCCAACACCGCCCGTGCCATCGGCGAATCGATCGGATTGATCCAGCCGGGGCATTCCGTTTTCACTGGTGCCCAGATCAATGATCTGAGTGATGAAGAATTGCAGAAAGCCGCCGAAACCACCGATGTATACGCCCGCGTCTCACCGGAACATAAAATGCGTATTGTGGATGCTCTGCGCGGCAACAAGCAGATTGTTGCCATGACCGGCGATGGCGTGAATGATGCCCCTGCTATCAAACGCGCCGATATCGGCGTGGCTATGGGAATCACTGGCACCGATGTGGCCAAACAGACCGCCGATATGGTCCTGACGGATGACAACTACGCCAGCATTGTTTCCGCCGTGGAGCAGGGCCGCGTGATTTACAGCAATATCCGCAAATTTGTTTACTTCCTAATCTCTTGCAATTTGGCAGAGATCCTGATTATCTTCCTGCCGACCCTGTTTGGGCGCGGTTCACCTCTTACAGCTATCCAGCTTCTCTGGTTGAATCTGATCTCGGACGGCGCCCCGGCTCTGGCGCTGGGTACGGAAAAAGGTGACCCAGACCTTATGGATCGAAAGCCGCGACCACCGGAAGAACCGATCATCAACAAAAAGATGGCCATCGGTGTGGCCATTCAGACTGTGGTGGACACGGCCACAACCCTGACCGCCTTCAACATCGGGTTGAGAATGGGTGCTGAAGCACCGAATAATATCGCCATGGCAGAAACGATGGCTTTTGTTACCCTCTGCCTTTCAGAATTGATCCGCGCATACGCCGCCCGGTCAGAGCGCTACTCAACCTTCAAGATCGGTTTCTTCTCCAACAAATGGATGAACCTGGCCGTGCTTTCGTCCTTCCTGCTGGTGATGATGGTGGTCTATGTTCCGTTCTTCAATCCCATCTTCAATACCCAGCCGCTTGAACTGGTGGAATGGGCGGAAGTCATTCCATTGTTTATCGTTCCATTCATCGCGGCAGAATTGATCAAAGTATTTGTGTTCCGCGGAAAAAAGAGCCAATAAAGCACAATTTATATAAACAGTCAAAAAACAAAGCCAATCCAGCCCGGATTGGCTTTGTTCTGTCTATTGTCTGGTTTGAATACCTGTTCAAACCAGCAGAGCTTTTACCGGTGCGTAGCTTTTTCGATGCACAGAGGAAATACCGATTTTTATTAACGCTTCTTGATGGCGCCTGGTTCCGTACCCTTTGTGCCGGGCAAAACCGTACCCAGGATATTTTTCTTCCAGAAATTCCATGTAGTGATCCCGCTCAGTTTTGGCAATGATCGATGCCGCGGCGA
Organism: Leptolinea sp.; assembly: GCA_012798535.1. Classification (GTDB taxonomy): domain Bacteria; phylum Chloroflexota; class Anaerolineae; order Anaerolineales; family Anaerolineaceae; genus Leptolinea. The sequence continues at coordinate 25,495 of JAAZMZ010000090.1, read as the reverse complement.
TGCTCAGGCAGCGCGCGTCACCTTTGATCAGGTTGGTCTGCGGGATTTCAATATTTTTAAGAACAACCGCATCGATCAGCAGGTGATCCACCGGCAGATGCAATCCCGTAACTGCCCGCAGCATGGCCAGCCTGGTTGCCTGGAAAATACCCAGCCTGTCGATCTCTTCCACATCCGCCCACCCGCTGCTGGCCGCAAGTGCTGTCTGACGGATAACGAGCGCCCATTTGCTCCGCTGCCGGGCGGTCATCAGTTTGGAATCACGTACGCCGCAGAGTATTTCAGAGAGTTTGACACATGTGGAAGGGAGAATCACCGCGGCGGCTGTAACGGGGCCTGCCCAGGCTCCCCGTCCGGCTTCATCCACACCGGCTACAAATTTTATCCCTGACTGCCAGAGAGTATTTTCGAATTCCGCATCCGGCCAGGCCGGAGCGGCAATCCTAACGGCCTGCCGGGGCATATACGCCGCGCCTGGCATTCCGGCGGATGATGAACAGATCGAGACCCATGCGCAGTGAATCATTCACCAGGCGCACCCGGCTGTCTGAGTTGAAATACCATGGGATGGGGATTTCGAGGATGGAATACCCCAGGCGCCGGGCAATGAAAAGCACTTCAACATCAAAAGACATGCCATCTAAAGTCTGTTTTTGAAAAACATCTTCCGCGCACCTGGCTGTGAACATTTTGAAACCGCACTGAGAATCTTGAATCCCTGGAAGCACGGCGAAACGCACCATGGAATTGAAAATCCGGCCAATGAAATGGCGATAGGCCGGTTCGTTGTACCGAATGGCTCCCGCGGCTTCCCTTGAAGCGATCACAATGTCTGCACCATGATCTTCAGGTGGAAGAAACCGCAGAATTTGTTCCACAGGCATGGAAAAATCGACGTCACAGAAAATGCGATACTGTCCGGATGCCTTTAACATCCCGCTGCGTACGGCCAATCCTTTGCCCCGCGAATCTTCATGAAACGCGGAAAAAGAAGGATGCTGCCGGCAGAACTCGCTGGCAATGGCGAAAGATTGATCGATGCTTCCATTTTCCACAACCAAGACTTCTGAGCGAAAAGACTGAGCGGAAATAAACGCATCCACCTGTTTCAGGGTAGCCGGCAGGCGTTTCTCCTCATTGTGTACTGGGAGGATAATGGATAAAAAAGGAGATGCATCTGAAGCAGCCATATCATCCCCGGGGTTGTGTCAGGTTAAAACAATGGAGCATCCGGCAGGGAATCGCCTGTGGCAGAACCCTGCCGGTCAGTAATGAATTCCATACCGGCTCTGTGAGAAAGGAAAACCGGACTTGCCAGTTCAAAGGTGCTTGCCAGCAAACGAATCCGTTTTCCCACATAGAATTTTTTCTTGTTCCGCAACTTTTCAATTAATTGATCTCTGGATAACAGTATCAGGTCTGAATAGGTCGGGCCGTGTCTTTCATATACACGGATCAGGCTTAACCTTCCGTTTGCATCATATCGTACTGTTTCAATTACGCCGTCGACTTGGTTTTTTATCATTTTGATCTGGTCGATCAAACACCACTGCAGTCGGGGTGGGCGGACTTGAACCGCCGACCCCCGCGTCCCAAACGCGGTGCGCTGCCAACTGCGCTACACCCCGGCGGTTCGAGTATAATCCGGAAGTCATACGCTCGTCAAGGAAGCGTTTTTCTTGAAAGAAATCCTGATTGCTTTTCCGCATCCGAATATTCGTTTGCAACGATCGCTTCTCTCGTGTATCGTGATCTGGTTATTCGTGTTCACCGGTCTGTGTGGTTGCATGGTACAGAGTGTGCAGGCAGTGGCTTTCACTCCAACTGACGTCGGAACCGTGCCTGATTCGACTTCAACAGAAATTCGAACTCCAGAATCCTCTCCGGTGGATTTGCGTCCCACGATCACCCCCTCCCCCTCACCCGAAGTATGCGTGGAAAACCACGGACACATTGAAGATTTTGAAATCGCCAATGATATCTTTTCCTATCCCATTAGAACGAAAATCTACTTTCCCCCCTGCTATTCTGACAAACCGGAGAAACCCTATCCCTATGTGATCATGATCCACGGGATGTTATTTGATTATGAACAATGGGATCGGATTGGTGCGGATGAGGCTGCCGATAAACTGATCTCATCCGGCGAAGCCGGACCGTTTCTTATCATCATGCCCAATGAGGAGCGAACCACTGCCAATCCGAACGAGGTGAAATTTGGAAGTGCCATAACAGAAAGCGTCATACCCTGGCTGGAGAAGAACTATCCCGTTTGCACAGATCGCACCGGCCGGGCCATTGGTGGATTGAGCCGCGGAGCCGGTTGGGCTGTCCACATCGGGCTTTCACATCCGGAAATCTTCTCCTCCATTGGAGCTCACAGTTTTCCACCCTTCACCGGAGATCCGCAGGCCACCCCGCACTGGCTAACCGAGACATCTCCTGATGAAATTCCCCGGGTGTATATCGATATTGGGATCGCAGACGGAGGAATGTCTCTGGCGAGGCAATTCGAACAGATCCTGACAGCATACAATGTGCCTCATGAGTGGCATATCAACAACGGCGAACATAACGAGGCTTACTGGTCGGCGCATGTGGAAGAGTATATCCGCTGGTATGCTTCCGGTTGGTCTCAACCGGATCCCCCGCAGATACTCAATTAGTCACCCAGATTCGTTCCCACTTCACGGGCGCTTAATACCCAGGGATGGTCAACCGGGACTGTGTTGCGCTTTCCCACAATTTTCTCGAGATCGACAGGTTCTATTCCTTCGCCCCGGGCAGCAACCATTACACCGAATTTTCCCTGGTTGATCAAATCAGCCGCTGCCGTCCCCAGGCGGGTGGCCAGCAGCCGGTCATAAGCGGAAGGTGTACCTCCACGCTGGACATATCCTAGAATGGTCACTCGTGATTCAAGATCGGTCATTTGCGCCAGTTCGGCAGCCAGGTTGATGGTATTGGCCGTGTGTTGCTGGCGCAATTTCAGCAGCCGGGCTTCCGCTTTTTCTTTTTCCGGGCTTTTGCCGGTTGCGGCGAGTTCTTCTTCCACTCGTCTCATCTTTGCCGCGTCCTTGCGGCTCATAGCACCTTCGGATACGGCAACAATGCTGAATCGTTTACCACCGCGGCTGCGGCTGAGGATGGCTTCAGCGATGGATTTCGTTTCGTACGGTATTTCAGGAATAAGAATGACATCCGCTCCACCGGCAATTCCGGCACCCAGTGCCAGCCATCCGGTGTTGTGCCCCATCAATTCAACTACTATTATGCGGTGATGGCTGTGAGCGGTGCTGTGCAGCCGGTCAACTGCATCGGTAGCGATCCCCAGAGCGGTGTCGAATCCAATGCTGTGGTCAGTTCCAGACAGATCATTATCGATGGTTTTCGGGATTGTGATGATATTCAATCCTTTTTTCATCAATTTTGCGGCACTCTTATGTGTTCCCCCGCCGCCGATACAGATCAATACATCCAGATGATGCCGCTTATAGTTTTCCACCATGGTATCTGTCATATCAAGGAACTGGCCGCCCATGGGCATATTATTCGGTTTATCGCGGCTGGTTCCAAGGATTGTTCCTCCCCGGGTTAATATCCCGGAGAGATTCGAACCATCCAGGCGGATCGTCCTGTTTTGCATCAGACCGCGAAATCCTTCATAGAATCCAACGATCTGCATACCATATCTTTCAATCGCGGCTTTCCCCAGCCCGCGCAGAGCCGCATTCAACCCCGGCGTATCCCCACCGGCCGTTAAAACTCCAACCAACTTCGTCATTCGACCTCCCGAAGAATCAGTTGGTTCAGAGTATAACTGAACCGACCGTAGTCTTCAACAGAAGACGACGGTCGGTAGAAATTTCCTTCAGGCTGACTGGAATTCAGATCGTTGTGTTTATGGTTTTGGTTGAAAATCTTGCGGAAGGCCAGGCATCATGCCGGTCGGAACAAATCCAGACGGGATGCGGGAAGTATTATCCACTCCCCAGAGTGCTTTTAGTGGATAAAGGTCTTTTTCTCCCTTAAGGGGTGATCCGGCATCCACTCGCAATATATGGTCATTGAATTCAAGCTTGGACATATCTTGCACGCCGGCCAGGGTCCATACAAACCAGATGAATTTTCCCTTTGCTCCGCCCAGGAAGCTGCTCTTGATGGCAATATCCATGACTTTCGGGTCAGAAGGTGAGATTCGCGCCCAGGCCAGATTCGGATCATCACCCGTACCGGCATTGAAGATTTCCTTGTCGTAGCCCTTGCTATCCGAAAGATTGGTGTCGGGTAATACGGGTTTCAGGCCTCCCATCATATTATCGGAATTGTTTAGGATCACAACGCCTTCCGTGGACCATTCCGTGCTGCGGGAAGTTGTAGCCGTTAACAAATATTCACCCCGGTTATCCAGGTCGGTATCCAATTCGACGCCGAATAATGGCTTGGCACTGGCTCCTTCCTCAATTGGATTTACTACAAAGATCTGCAGATATACCCAGTTGGCATCTTCCCGGTTCATCAACGCTTTTGAAAGGTCGATGTACGGCATGTAGGTCATATCCTTGTCGAATGGGCGTTCATACCAACCCAAACCGAATACATCACCGCCATTGGCCTGTTTTTCAGAAGCGGTTTTTTCATCGGTCTGGTCATGAACAGTCTGTGTATACCTGGTTGGAATGTCGCCGGGTTTATTGGGATCGCTTTCTGCCGCATAAACCGGGTGAATGAAGCTTCCCAATGCCAGTGTCAGTAGTGTGATGATCGCAACGATGCTCAAAAAACTGAATTTCGAATATTTCATAGAGTCCTCCCAAAAAAAGTCCTAAATCCAGTGAGCCACTTTACAATACGTTGTACAGTATTAACATACCATAAAAAGGTAGTTAATCCTATCTAAATAAGTATATTTAAAAGAACCGTCGGTTATCCCATACTGGCACACTTATTGACTAATCGAAGAGAATTCTGGATCAATAGATCTTACCAACACCCGGCATACTGGCTGTAAGTTCAAATCCGGATGGGTAACGTGGAGTATTATCGACACCCCATAGTCTCTTCAAAGGGTATTGCGCCTCAATTTTCAATGGAGAACCGGCCTCTTCGTGCGTGAAATGATCGTTGAAATCAAATTTCATACCATCCCGCTGACCGGCCAGTGCCCAGGGAATCCAGATGAATTTGGCATTTGAACCACCGATGAAAGAATTCATGAAGGCCAGCTCAACAATCTTCGAATTTTGCGGAGATATTCGCGCCCAGGCCAGATCTTTGCCGTTTCCGATGCCCGAATCATAGATAACTGTGTCATACCCCTGCACCGAACTACGCTTCTGATCGGCCAGCGCCGGTTTCTCCCCGCCCACCATCCGGGAATAACTGGTCAGAATGACCACTCCTCTGGTATTCCATTCTGTGTTGCCGGGAGCCATTGCCAGAATCAGGAAGTCTCCCCGGCTGTCCAGATCGGTATCCAACTCTATACCGTAGAAAGGCCAATACGCCGATCCCTCTTGAACGGGATCAACCATGGTTAACTGTACATAGATCCAGACAGGATCCTGGCGCCCCATAGCCGCTTTCTGAATGTCGATAAAAGGCAGATACTTCATCTCCTGGTCAAAAGGTCGTTCATACCATCCCAGAGAAAAGACATCTCCCCCGAAGGCTGTTTTGTCCTCGGCAGTCTTTTCATCCGTCTGGTCATGAATAGTCTGCATCTTTTGAGTTTCGAAGTCGCCGGGCTTCTCTTGGTCCGGATCAGAAGCATATCCGGGCTGATGGAACGTGCCCATTGCGAATATCGGCAGGAGAATAATGGCAAGAATGTCACGTAAAAAAAGATTTCCTGTTCTCATAACATTTCTCCTTTTCATTACTTTCTGCTGCAACTCGCAGAAAACGGAAAGAAATCTCAATGGCCGATTGAATGAATCGGTCATTTGTTTCAGTCATCGATTTTTCCCATCGTGATCGGTATTTTTTTCCTACGGTTGACTGCCTGACCGGAAGTGCGTTTCGAAGGAAATTATGGGAGGATTATTGATTATGGTCGTCTGGATTAATAGGGTGTGTGTTTAAATCTGTTGAGTGAATTGAGGTGTTCGATATTGGCAGGCGCCTGATGGATATGACATAAATATATTTGGATGCGGATAAATCTGACTCCTTTGTTACTTCGAACCGGCCAGAATCTTCATTTTCTGGCTCCTATTACGTTCACTATAGACTTATTCAAAGAGAAATACAAGCGGAAGCTCATCGATCCTACGGCGGGCAAACACCCTGTTCAGACCCGGAAGGTGTCAACCCGGATAGCCCGCGGCAGGTATTATCCAGCGAGTAAACCGCTTTCAATGGATAATCCCTTTCTCCCAACAGAGGCGATCCGGCTGCGGGCAATAAAAAGTAATCATTCACATCGTACTGTGTGGTGGAGATGCCCATACCGTCGGTATACGGTTTCCAGGTGAATTTCCCCCCCGCTCCACCGGTCAGCTCATTTTTCAAAGCGAACTGTATCTCTGATCCAACCAGGCGGGTCCAGATACTTCCGGTGTTTTTACCGGAAGACGTGTCGACCCTCAGGGATTCGAACCCGCTTCCTTTGTATCCTTTCGGATCGCTGCGATTGATGACCTGTCCCCCCACATCTCCATCACTATCCCACCACATTTTGATCCCGGTTTCTTCCCAGGTATTCGAAACCGGGGCCGCTGCCTGGATCAGGTAGTCTCCGCGGCCGTCGATATTCAAATCCAATTCGATGCCATACACGGCTTTTGATGTCTCCGGTTGCGCTTCCAGGAAGATGGTGAAGTAATTCCATCCATCTGTCGAACGGATCAATTCAGACCGGTTGATATCGAGGGATGGCTGGTACTTCATATCCTTGTCAAATGGGCGTTCGAACCTTCCGTTGGAATACTCATCACCACCCGGCGCCTTTTTACTCTCCACCGTCTGAGCACAGGTCTGATCATAGATGATCTGTGCAGACCCCTTTGGTTCACCGGGTAGGCGGCTGCCGGGTAACGCTCCGCTCACCTGTGTGATCTTTCGCTCCGGCAAGGCAGTCGGTGTTGCCTGAGATTCGACAGGGGATGACTGGCCTGCCAGTGTAGATGTGGAATGTTGTTCACGTTGTGACAGAATGGGAGAACAACCGCACTGGAATGTGAATATCACCAGCAGAAAGAGAATCACCCTGAAAGTTTTTTCCATGGGTTCTTATTTTACTTTCAATGTCCTCCATGATCAGGGGAAGAACTCATCCATTTCATTCAAAATGCGGAGCTGACCTTGAACATAAAAAGAAGGTCAGCTCCACATGTTTTCTGAATAATCCGAACTAACAGGGCGGGCAGACTGTTGTCGCCGGACACGGCGGACACTGTTTCTGCGGCACATCAGGGCGGTTGGCCGCAGGTTCATAATTTGGACATAATCCGGGCATGGTTCCCTGCGGAACGAAACCGGAAGGCACCCGGCAGGTGTTATCAACGCCCCAGATGGCTTTGATCGGGTAGTTCTTCGCGTCTTCTTTTAATGGATACCCGGCTTCTTCAAAGGTGAAGTGATCGTTGAATTCGAACAAGGACCAGTCCAGCATTTCGGCATCCGTCCACGGCAGCCAGATGAATTTCCCTTTATCTCCGCCGGTCAGGGTGTTTTTAAAGGCCAGTTCGACTACAGTTGGTTTAGTTTTTGACATACGTACCCAGGCCAGATCGGCATCTTCGCCGGTGCCATTATTGAAGATTTCCTGATAGTACCCTCTTCCTTCGGATAAATTCGTATCCGGTTTTACGGGTTTCACACCGCCAATATTCAGATCAGGATTGGTCAGAACCACCACCGATTCGGTCGTCCAATCGGACGAGGAGGGTTTCCCGGCTGTGATTAAAACGTCGCCACGGCTATCCAGATTCTGGTCAATTTCAACCAGAAAATGTGGCGAAAAATCCGGATTATCTGAAAATTGTCTGTCCACTTCAAAGCGTATATAAATCCACAGGGGGTCTTCGCGGTTCAACTGAACGGATACCAGATCGACCTGCGGAATATAGTTCATATCCTGATCGAAAGGTCGCTCATACTTTCCATTTTTAAAATCATCCCCGCCAAACGCCTGTTTCTGACTGGCGGTCTTCTCATCAATTTGATCATAGACGGTTTGAAAAACCTTTCCCACCGGAGATCCCGGAATGTCTTTATGATCTACCGTTTTTGTGGGATATGGAGTGGAACTTGAATCAGGGAGCGTTTGATTTTTGATCCGTTTCGATCCATCACCCGGATTGATAAACCCGGTTGAGGCAAAAACCAGAACAAACAACAGAGCGAAGTACAGTGCCTTCAAAATCCATTTTTTGGGGTAAGGTTTCATCTCTCCTCCTTGTTTTTATGTATTCATTTCAGAATTCCACGAAGCCCTGTATCCAGGGATTTTCCAATCTCAAATCTGCCATCGTGCCGGGAACGCAGGCCAGCGGATCATGTTTGCACTAATAAAAATGAGATTTTGGATTCTTCATTTTTATCTTTTCCAGGAGTTCTAGCGGCGGCAATTCGGTCCAACACAGGCAGGTCTTTCACCCTTTTTCTCTTCCTGCTGTGGCGGTTCAGGCAGCGGGCAAATACCCGGTTCATTTCCGGAAGCCTCGTACCCGGAAGCTACCCGGCAGGTATTATCAACGGCGAAAACATCTTTCAACGGGTAGTAGAGCTCGCCTTTGTAGGGGGAACCCGCCTGTTCAAGGGTGTAATTGACCTGCAGGTCATATTCGCGTTCGGAATATGGCGCGCCGTCGGTGAACGGCCGCCAGACGAATGCTCCCTTTTCCCCTCCAACAATGGAATTTTTGAAGGCGATTTCCACGATATTGTCGAAGCCGGGTTTCAGGCGAATCCAGGCCAGATCAGTGTCTTCACCCCGGCCGGATCTCAACAGATTCACATCGAAGCCCTGCGCTCCGGTTACAGGGATCCCGCCACCGGCCGCCACACTCTTCGGTTGTTCGGCAGCCGTACTTTTCCAGACATCCACACCTTCCGTTGTCCAATCCTCGGAGAGCGGCGCCAGGCCGCGGATCAGGAACAGACTGCGGCCGTCGCGGTTCAAATCCAGTTCCAGACCGTAGTAGGTTGTACTGTTGATCGCCGAAGAAACCGGTTTGGCCACCTCGATGGTTACAAAGATGAAGTTCGGGTCCGTGCGGATCATGGTCGATTTGGTGATATCGATATTACCCAGATACATCATTTTCTGATCAAAGGGGCGTTCAAACCGGCCTTTTCGATATTCATCACCTCCTGCCGCCCGGTTCTGCGAAGCGAAAGGCCCGGTGTCCTGATCGTAGATGACCTGTTCTTTTCCGGCAAATTCAACCGGGATCAACACGTGTTCTGGTGGAGCAGGTTCAGTGGGTATTTCCTGCACTGTTGTTGGGATAAAAATGGTCACGGCTGTGGGCACCGCGGTTGGCAGTTGTGGGGGATCTGTAGGTGCTGCAGGTTCTTCCACGGGTATTTCGACTCTGGCCGTACCGCAGGCCGCCGTAGATATAACCAGGAAAAACGCTGCCATGAAGAGAAAACAGGCCGTTATTTTTCGGTTCATGGATACCTCCTCACTACTTCTGAACACATCCGTTCTTCATTGATAAGAATCCGGGTGGATCAACGGCGGGAGAGAAAAGGTATCCGAATTGGTTTTTGAAGCGTTCAGAGAACAAACAATATGAAATGCCTTCTTCATCTTCCTTCCGGAAAAGAACTGTGAGAAAGGCACCTTTGTACAAACACTATAGAACGAGACATGTGAGATTTCAAGCGTTGTTTCCCGGTTAGTTTCAATAGAATCAGCGCTAATGGTCGAATTCTTTATTGAGCGAAGGTTTTCCAATCCCATATCAGGTTCCTTTTGATATAATCGCTGACATGTCACTCACTCGCGAAGAAGTAATCCATATAGCCAGACTTGCTCGATTGGAATTATCCGAAAGCGAGATTGAAAGATATCAGCAGCAGTTGTCGTCCATCCTCGAATATGCGGATCGTTTGAAAACTGTCGATACCAGTCAAATCCCGCCGACCTCCAGTGTGCTGCCCGCGCGCAGCCGCTTCCGAGAAGACACGCCTCTCGGATCGTTACCGGTTGATCAATTATTGAAGAACGCGCCCAGTTCTGAAAAGGATCAATTCAAGGTTCCCCCGGCTCTGGAGGAACCCCAATGACCGAACTGACCGATCTCACCGCCGCCGGTGCCGTGGAAGCTTTGAACACTGGCAAGTGCTCCAGCCTTGAATTGACCTCAAGTCTGCTGAAACGCACCGATGACCTGGAACCATCCATTAAAGCCTACATCACCCGCACGCCCGAGCTGGCTTTGCAGCAGGCTAAATCCAGTGATGAAAAACGGGCATCCCTGCGAAAGACGAATTCCCCCATTCCCCGGCTGCTTGGTCTGCCCATTGCGGTCAAAGATGTTCTGACCGTTTCAGGTATCCGCTGCACCTGTGGATCGAAGATCCTCGAAAATTACACTCCGGTCTATACGGCCACCTGTGTTCAGAAATTGCAGGACGCCGGAGTGGTTATTCTGGGGAAGACCAATACCGATGAATTTGCCATGGGTTCCTCCACCGAGAACTCGGCTTACTTCACCACCCGCAATCCCTGGGATCACGAACGGGTTCCCGGCGGTTCCAGCGGGGGCAGCGCCGCGGCTGTGGCCGCGCATTTCGCGCCGGCCGCCCTCGGGACGGATACCGGCGGCAGTGTACGCCAGCCGGCATCTTTCTGTGGTGTGACGGGCATCAAACCGACCTATGGACGGGTCAGCCGTTATGGGTTGATCGCCTATGGATCTTCCCTCGATTCCGCCGGTGTTCTGGCGCGCAATGTGGAAGATACGGCTCTGTTGTTCGAGATCATGGCGGGATATGACATAAAAGATGCCACCAGCATGGAACTTCCCGTCCCAACGATCCAGCTTGACGGAAAAACCGATCTGCGCGGGTTGCGCATCGGTGTGCCGCGGGAATATTTCATCAAGGGTATCCAGCCGGAAGTCGAAAAAGCCGTTCGTACAGCGATCGCCCGGTTCGCAGAAATGGGCGCCGAGATCAAAGAGGTCAGCCTGCCGCACACCGAATACGCTCTACCGGTCTATTACCTGATCGCCCCCGCCGAAGCCAGCGCCAACCTGGCGCGCTATGATGGCGTGCGTTTCGGCCTGCGGGTAAACACCGAAAGCAATATAGAAATGTTCAAAAAATCCCGCGGTGCCGGTTTCGGTTCCGAAGTCAAACGCCGCATCATGCTGGGAACGTACGCCTTATCTGCCGGTTACTACGATGCCTATTACGGCCAGGCGCAGAAAGTGCGCACCCTGATCAAGCAGGATTTTGACAGTGTGTTCACTTCTGTCGATATGATTGCCGCCCCCATCGCCCCCACCACAGCCTTCAAACGCGGCGCTCACACGGAAGATCCGCTTGCCATGTACCTCGAAGACGTCTTTACGCTGCCAGCCAATCTGGCCGGTGTTCCCGGACTGGCCTTCTGCTGCGGATTTGACAATCAGGGTCTGCCCATCGGGATGCAGCTGATGGGAGCGCATTATAAAGAAGATGCGCTCTTCAAAGCCGGACATGCCTACCAGCAAGTCACGGACTGGCATACGCGCCGTCCGCGCGGCTAATTTTCGATATGAGTAGAGATAGGGTGCCGTCATAATCGATGGCACCCTTTGTTTTCTATTTTTGGATTTCTCGCACGTCAGATGTAAGGTGGGATCGCGTGCCCGCCCCATCAATTTGGGGTGATCCCACCATTGGCAGGGATTAATACTATTCATGCCAGATTACCGCAGGATCCGGTACCCGGGTGTGGAAATTTATTTTCTCCGTTCTGACCTATAAACGATTCCCGTTGCTTATGGATATGGGTCATTAAAAATAATGTCATGGTGGGATCAAAAGCGATCCCACCCTACTTATTTAATCGATTTTATTTATTGGATTTCCGGTATGTTCAGATTTGACCTGGAAAACCGACGTCAGATGGATGGGTGTTAGTTCGCGGTCAATCCAACCTAGTCTGCAATTGTATACTCCACCATGCGGTCCAGCACATCATTCACATAGATTTCAATGCGATAACTGCCAACCGCCAGACCGGATTTGGGAGTCAGCGTGAAATCCATGTTGCCCGATCCGGTCTGCACTGTTTCGGTAACATCCAGCAGGTAATTCGGTTCGGCCGCGTCGCCGACATCGGTGATCAGCCACTTGACGGTAAATTTTGTATCGGTGGGAGCCTGCTTCACCGTGACGATGGCATGGATGGTATCCTGCGGCGCGAACTCCGTGGTTGGATCCACCGGTTCATAATCTTTGGGTGTTGAACCGCGGGCCAGGGTAACGCGGGTGATGATCCCTCCTGATCTGGGGGCAGGCAGGGAGACTTCCTCTGTGGGAATGTCTGTTGGTTCAATGGCTTCCTCGACCTGATTCGATCCCCCGGCTACGGCTTTGCAGGCCAATGACGGCAGAAGGACCATCAGTAAGATTAGAAACACGCGCAGGTTTTTCATCGCCAGCCTCCTTTGATACCTGTTAATTGTGATCCTCTATTATCATATTTGAAAATCCGTGCGATTACAATCAATACCCGGTTCGACTGTAAGCCAGTGAAAGCAGTGATAGAATCAAAAGGCATACCCCATCCCACCCGGGAGAGAGAGTCTTGTCCACAACGATAAAAATTGTCATCCCCATGGCCGGACTGGGCACACGCATGCGCCCGCACACCTACAGCAAGCCCAAACCGCTCATCGGTCTGGCCGGCAAGACCGTGCTGGATTATGTTCTCGAGCAGTTTTCACCCCTGCCTGCTTCGTATCAACCGGAATATGTGCTGGTGGTGGGTCCCAATCAATTGGAACAGGTCCAGGAATACATGGAAGTAACCCACCCTGAAAAGACCGTGCATTTTGTCGTTCAGGCGCACATGCGCGGCCAATCCGACGCTATGTTTCTGGCCAGGGAGTACTTGAAGGGCCCCATGCTGATGACCTTCTCGGACACGTTGATCGAGACCAATTTCAATGTTCTGGCGGATGAGCAGATCGATGGCGCCGCCTGGGTGAAACCGGTGCCGGATCCCCGCCGGTTTGGCGTGGCCGAGGTGGATAAGCAGGATTGGGTCAGGCACCTGATCGAAAAACCGCAAGATTTGACGAACAACCTGGCGCTGGTGGGATTTTACTATTTCAAACATGGTGAAGACCTGATCGCCGCCATCCAGGAACAGATGGACCGTAAGATCATGCTGAAAGGCGAGTACTTCCTGGTCGACGCGATCAACATTCTGTTGGAAAAAGGCGCGAAGATCCGCCCCAGCCGCCTCGAAACCTGGCTGGATGCGGGCACGCCGCAAAGCCTGCTTGAAACCAACCGCTATCTACTGGATCACGGCCATGACAACTCTGCCGAAGCCGGGAAACGGGAAGGTGTGTGTATCATTCCACCGGTTTTCATTCACCCCGGCGCGGTGGTGGAGAATTCGGTCATCGGGCCGTACGTTTCAATGGATTGCGATTGCCAGGTGCGCAATGTCATTCTCAAGAACACGATCGTCGAAAAAGGCACCCAGATCCAGCAGATGATCCTTGAGGATTCATTATTGGGGCGGCATGTTCAACTGCAGGGGCAGGCGGCACGTCTCAATCTTGGAGATTCGTCCTGGGCAATGGAATAGCGGCCAGGGTAACCTGCCTGGCCAGTCAGCGGTATCCTGAAAGACCCCTGCGGTTTACCTGGGAAGATCGCGACGTTGAAATCAGTTCCATTTTGAAAGAAGCCCGCACGCCGCAGGGATACACCTTCACAGTGCTTGACCATGCTTCAAATTGCTTTATCCTTACATACTCGGACCTTACGCAGGAATGGACGGTAAAACCATGGAAATGACGCAGACAAAAAAGACCTATCTCAATGACCGGGTTGCCAATCTGAAACCATCCGGAATCCGTAAATTCTTCGATATTGTCGCCACGATGAAAGATGTCATATCGCTGGGTATTGGCGAACCGGATTTCACTACGCCGCTGCCGATTCTTGAGGCGGGTGTTCGTTCCCTACACGCCGGTGAAACCCATTACACGTCCAATTCCGGAAAGATCGAGCTGCGTAAAGCTCTTTCGCAAAAATGGGAGAGCCTCTACGGTGTATCCTACCATCCTGAAAAAGAAATGTTGATCTCGGTCGGTGGATCCGAAGCTCTCTACCTGGCCTGCACATCGATCTTGAATCCCGGCGATGAGGTCATCATCCCCACACCCTGTTTTGTGGCCTATCAAAGCGAAGTTCTACTGGCCGGAGGCGTCCCGGTGGAAGTTCCTTTACAGGCCGAGGATAATTTCGACCTCAAACCGGCGGCCATTGCCGCTGCCATCACCCCGCGCACCAAAGCCATCCTGTTAGGTTTTCCGAATAATCCGACCGGTGCGGTGGCCAGCCGCGAAGCCCTAATCGAGATCGGGAAACTGGCCGAAAAGCATGACCTGATCGTCATGTCAGATGAAATTTACGACCGCCTGGTTTACGGCGTCAAACATGTGTGTTTCCCAGCGCTGCCCGGTATGAAGGAGCGCACCATTTTGCTGGGTGGTTTTTCCAAAGATTATGCTATGACCGGCTGGCGCATCGGCTTTGCCTGCGCTCCGCAGGATATTTTGACCGGCATGCTGCGCGTGCATCAGTACACCATCATGTCCGCGCCAACCACCGCGCAGGATGCCGCCACGGAAGCCCTGCTGAAAGCCGAAACCTATGTGCAGGATATGGTGCATGAATACGACCGGCGCCGCCGGTTGATCGTAAATGGTTTCAATCAGCTCGGCCTCAAGACCGTCGAACCACACGGCGCATTTTATGCCTTCCCCAATGTTTCAGCATCCGGCATGGATGAGGACACCTTCGCCAACAAGCTGCTCGCGGAGGAACGGGTGGCTATGGTTCCCGGAACAGCTTTTGGTGCCGGCGGTGAAGGTTTCTGCCGTGCCAGTTATGCCACCGCTTACGAAAAAATCGAACAGGCCCTCGAGCGCATGCACAATTTTATGCGCCGGCTGGGCTGAGAAAATAGACTGGAAATTTTACGTATGGAATACGAAATCGTTATAGGCCTTGAAGTTCACGCCGAGCTGGCGACCCGTACAAAGATGTTCTGCTCCTGCCAGGTGGTCGATTCCACCCAGGCGGAACCCAATACAACCGTTTGCCCGGTGTGTGCCGGCATGCCCGGCGTTCTACCGGTGGTCAACCGTCAGGCGGTGGAGTATGCCATGCGCGTAGGCCTCGCCCTGGGCTGCACGATCAACCACACCAGCCTCTTCGATCGCAAAAACTACTTTTACCCCGACTTGCCCAAGGGATACCAGATCTCACAGTACGAACATCCGCTGGCGTCAGACGGACTGCTGGTCGTCGATACCTCGCAGGGTGAAAAGACCATCCGCATCCGCCGCGCCCACCTGGAAGAAGATACCGGCAAGCTGACCCATGTGGAAGCCGGCAGTGAGAATTATTCGCTGGTCGACCTGAACCGCTGCGGCGTTCCACTGCTTGAAATCGTCACCGAACCGGATATCCGCTCGGTGGAAGAGGCCCGTGCCTACGCCACCACTCTGCGCGGCATATTGCGCGCCCTGGGCGTCAATTCGGGTGATATGGAAAAAGGGGTCATCCGCTTTGAAGCCAATGTATCCGTGCGTGAAGCCGGTACCGATGTGTTGAACAACCGGGTGGAGATCAAGAACCTCAACAGTTTCCGCGCCATGGAACGTGGCCTGACCTATGAGATCGACCGCCAGATCAAGATAATGGAAAGCGGCGGTACGGTTGCCCAGGAGACTGTCGGCTGGGATGAAGCCAACGGAGTTACCTATACACAGCGCAGCAAGGAAGACGCGCACGATTACCGCTATTTCCCTGAACCCGACCTTCCTCCTTTGGTGGTGGAACCGGACTGGGTGCACCGGGTGCAATCTACTCTGCCGGAATTGCCGCGCGCCAGAGCGCAGCGTTACCAGGCGGATTTCGGGCTGGCGGCTGCCGATGCCCGACTGCTGGCGGCGGATATCGCCGTGGCAGAGTATTTCGAGAACACACTGGCCGCGGCGAAGGATGTTCCCGGCAAGACTATTGCTGCCTGGATCCTCGGTGAAGTCGGCGCTTACCTCAACCGTACCGGCGAAACCATGGAAACACTGCGAATCGCTCCGCCGGTTCTGGCCGATCTGTTGGTGCGCCTGACGAAAGGCGAAGTCAATGCCGCCACCGCCAAAGTGATTCTGGCGACCTTGCTGGAAAAAGGCGGCACGGCCGGTGAGATCATCAAAGCCCAGGGTTTGCAGCAGACTTCTGACCAGGATCTCATCGCCTCGCTGGTCGCCAGGGCTCTGCAGGAAAATCCAACTGAACTGGAAAGCTACCGCAGCGGCAAGGAGACTCTCGCCAACTGGTTCTTCGGCCAGGTGATGCGCATGGCCGGCGGAAAAGCCAATCCTTCCGTCGTGCGAGAGGAACTCGCCCGGCAGTTGAAAAAAGAATAGCACCGCCGGGTAAACCCCGCTCGATTCTGGGCGCGTAAATACAGAGTATATACATCATGGATTTCTTTATCCAGGGAAACTCATGAACGCGTTCGAAAAAAACATCCAACGGCAAGTTGATCGGCTGCAAACCTGCTCTCTGCGGGAGATCGAGAAGTCGGTCAGCGAAAAACGGCTGGCCTGGTGGCAGGAGCACGCGGCGCTCCGTAAAAGCGGCCGCATATCTCCACGCTACGCTTTCGAATGTCTGTTTTTTGAGTATATGGGATTGAAGAAGGAAGACCTGCCGATCCTCTCCGAAACCGAAGATGAGATCACCTGGGCGTCTAAAAATCCCTGCCCCACATTATCCGCCTGTGAACGACTCGGCCTGGATACGCGCCGGGTCTGCCGCCAGGTGTATGAAAAATCGACGCAGGTTTTTCTGTCGCAGCTGGATCCCCAACTACGGTTCACCCGCAGTTATGTGGACATCCGTCCGCATGCCGCCTTCTGCCGGGAAAGCATCATCCGCCTTGATTTTGAATCTGCCATGCATGATGCCATAGCCGAAGCACACGTGTCTCACCGGGAAAGCAACAAAGGTTACGGTGCTGTGTTGTGGCATGCCGGTAAGATACTGTCCAGAACGCATGACACGGCTGGCACGCAGAAAGATCCGTCTCTGCACGCCGAGGTGAACGCCATCCGGCAGGCCTGCCGCGAGCTGGACGACTCCAATCTGTGCGGGGCGGTGCTGATCTCGTCCTGCGAACCCTGCCCGATGTGCGCCTCGCTGGCCGTCTGGGCGAATGTGTCTGCCATTGTGTACGGAGCGTCCATCGAAGAGACGGCTGCGCAGGGGAAATCCCGTATTCTGGTGCCGTCCCGCGAGATCGTGGAGAAATCGCCGGTGCAGATCGAGATCATACCCGGCGTTCTGCGCGAAGAAGCGCTGGCGTTATACCTATAAATGTAAATACGGAATACTGACAGGCTATTTTCCGGGGTGCTGCGCGGCAAATTCTCGGATGACCTGCTCCTGTTCATCTGATTCGACCGAACCCGGGACCAGTCCACGTATCCAGAGGATGGCATCCTCTCCACTCATGCCAAGCTGCCGGCACGCAAGGCAGGCGGCGAACAGGCCGGTGCGTCCCAACCCGGCATGGCAGTGGATATCCAGGTTAACCCCAAGGCTGGCCAGCCGGAGGGATTCATTCACGGCGGCTGACAGCGAAGGGATATCCACCCCGCGATAATCCTTCATGGGCAGGTGGATAACGTTCAATCCGTCGCGGAAATATCGGGCGCGCAGGTCCATCCCCGTATAGATCCAGCATTCGGCATCCGGCACCAGCAGAACAACCGTCTGGATTTCCTGCTTCCAGAAAGCCTGATACAGGACTCCGGTGCGGTCATACTGCCCGAACGGCATGGGACTGCGGTAGATGTTACCCGGCAGTCCCAGCGGTAAGAGTGTCAATTCCATGTTATGGATAAACCGAATATTTCTATTGCGGTGCTCGGGTGGGAGTTGGCGATGGAGTAACCGTGGGTGTAGCCGTCGCTTCGCCGAGTTTGTAGGCGCGAGATTCCCACGGCAGCAGGTCGCCGGGGCTGGCTCCATCTGTAAAGTACAGGCTGACCACCCGCTCAAAGAACGGAGCGCCCACTTCGGAGCCTTCGCCACCGTTTTCAACGATCACCGCGACGGCAATATTCGGTTTGGCGCTGTCTTTTTCATCCGTGTAGCCGGCGAACCAGGAATGAGGAGCTCCATCCGATGTGGTCGCCGTGCCGGTCTTTCCGGCAAGTTTGAACGGCACCGAGGCGAGCACGCTGCGCGCAGTGCCCAGCGGTTTTTTACTGTAGACCACATTCGACATGGCTTCCTGAATGATCTTCAGGTTTTCGGGCGTAACCGGCAGAGTGCCGGTCTTTTCCGGTTGGAAGGTATAAGTGGGTGTGCCGTCCGGCAGGGTGATCTGTTCGATTAATGTCGGTTTATAGAGCGTGCCGCCGTTGCCGACTGCCGCAATGAACCGCGCCACCTGCAGCGGGGTGACCAGAGTCGCCCCCTGGCCGATGGCCAGCTGCGCGGCTTCATTTTCACTCTGTGGATCGGGAATATTCCCGGCATCTTCGGCTATCTGCCCGATGCCGGTCGCGCTGCCCAGGCCGAAGGCGCGCGCCATATCCGCCACCGCGCGGTCATATCCCTGGCGGTACAATTCCACACCGATATGATAGAACCACGGATTGCAGGAGCGCACCAGACCGCCGGAAAGATTCAGCAGGCCGCTGGGCGGGTAGCCTTTAGCCTTGGTCCAGTCATCCAGAACGACATCCGGTAATTCCCGGAAATCAGACTGGCAATCATAGGTCGAGTCATTGGTGAACACACCGGTTTCCAGTGCGGCCGCCATGGTAATGATTTTGAATACCGAGCCGAGCGGATAACCGCTCTGGGCAGCCCGGTTCAAAAGAGGTTGATCCTGGTTGCTGAGCAGCTTGTTCAACAAAACCCCGTTGTTGTTGTTCGGATTGTCCGCCAGAAAACGGTTCTGATCGTATCCTGGCGAAGATACCATGGCGATTACCCGGCCGGTGTCCCGTTCCATGACCACAATTGCTCCCCTGAATTCTTGGAAGGAGCGCTGCAGTTTGATCTGCAGGTCCGAATCGATGGTCGTGGTGATGTTCTGCGGCTGCTGGACTTCCACCTGAGCCAGGCGGGAGATGGATTGTCCCTGTGCGTTGACCAGCGTCAGCGCCGCGCCGTGGGTGCCAGCCAGATATTTCTCCTGTGATTTTTCCAATCCGGCAACCCCGACCAGTTCGCCGCCCTGGTATCCATTTCGTTTGTATTCTTCTATTTGGTCGCTGGGAATGGCCTGCACGTATCCGACCACCTGAGGCGCGATCCCCTTATCATAATAAATACCGCGTGAGGTGTAGGCATAACGAGTGTCGAATTCAGAGACCACAATGGCCGGGAATTGGCTCAGTCTTTTACGGTTGCGTTGTACGCTTTCAACCGTCGCCTCACCGATGGGGATATACCAGTCGGGAGAAGCTCCCTGATACGCGTTATAGATATCCTCCCATTCAAGGCCGGTGAGTTCCGAGAGGAGCGTGTTCTGTTCCTGTTCGCTATTGGCGTTGATCTGCCCGGGGACGATCCCCAGGGCGACCGCTTTGGTCGGGGCGGCCAGTGGATTACCCTTGCTGTCGTAGATGCTGGCGCGGGCGGGAACGCTGTATTCGATTGTCAGGCGGTTGCCGCCACCCATTTCTGGCATGATCAAACCTTCGTGCCATTTTACTTTCCACGTCCCATCTTCCATGATCAGGTTGAACATCAGGTCGCGGGTGAATTCACCGAAAAGGTTGGCTTTGTAATTCACGCGTGTCCCGGCCGAAGCCTCTCCCGGGCGGACGCTCGAGTCACCCACCGCATAGTTGATATCCAGCAGGGTAAGCGCGTTTTCCGTATCGGAATACAGCTTGCTGAAATTTTCGAGGGTGATGCCGGACTGGGATTCCCGGGTGATCAGGGAATACATCGTGGTGTGGTCAAATTTCTTCCAGGCGTCCAGAAAGGCGGAAACGGCCGCGTGCACATCCGGCTGACGGGTGGTTTCGACTATGGGAGTGGGAAGCCCCGGTGTGGGAGTTCCTGTGGGACCGGAGGGTGTGGGGGTCTGAGCGGGAAGCGCCTGCGAGCAGGCTGTTAGTGTCAATACAAGTCCGAGGAGAATGCGGTTGATCTTCATAGGTTTAGCCTTACAGGAAGGTGATTGTAACACAGCATGATTTGTCAACTCTGAGTATGGAATTAGATGTGGGTCAACCAGGAAAGAGCGGCTTCAAGATCTGCATTCGGACCGTTGAGGGTGATGCGGCCGTTGAACACATGCGGCAGGAAGGTGCACAGAAAAGCCAGCAGAGCTTCATTCTCTATCAGGCAGAAGTGCCGGCTGCCAAAGACGTGGATCTCTAGATCGCCAACCGGAGTATGACTTACCCATTTCTGCTCGCTGGTCCTTTCGGGGAAGAAACCGCACAGATGCAGGGAAGCCTGTAAGAAGTAAGCCTGGAACGGGTTGAAGATTTCGGGCGGGGGAGCCACCTGTAAAAAGGTGGTTTCATAGGTACGGGATAATTTTTCGACTGTGGTTGGAAAACGGAACCATGCCTCCGGGCCAGCACCGCCAGCAAACGCGGCGGCAGGAGCGGCAAAATCCAGTGGATAGACCAGAATGCGACCGCGCAGGCGCCCCCAGCACAATCGCACATCCTCGCGATTGGGTTGCCAGAGGCGCGGGACCAGGTCCTGCCAGCCGTTCTCGCTGGCTTCCGGTTTGAGGAAGTTGCCGCGCGTGTCCACCAGTCCTTCGGCGCGCAGCCACTTCTCCATCTCGGCCAGTATGGCGGGCTTGATCGCGGTGTAACGGGCGGCCGCCACCGCGCCGTGTGCCGCGTAGAACGCTCCGGCCTGCAGGGCGGCCTGGCACAGGGCGCGCCAGAATAGAGGATGGTTGCCGTCGATCTCGGCGGCTTGCTGCAGCGCCTGCAGAGATTCTTCCGGGTGGCGCTGGCGGGTGCAGGTTTCGGCCAGCATGATCCATGCGTCCAGCGAGGCGGGTTCTTCGGTCGTCCAGTGGCGGGCAAGCGCCGCTGCGCGGGTCAGGTCATTGCGCAGCCAGCAGCCCAGCACCGCCTGCCGTGAGGCGGGTGCATCGGGGCTGGCGGCGGATTTTTCAGGCAAGGTTCATTCCTCTGCGCGGCCGGGTTCAGGCGGCAGCCAGCCGTATTCCATCATATCCAGCGATCCGTCTGGATGGAATATGATCCCCTCTTCTTCCAGTAGTGTTCGCTGCATGGCAGAGCCGTACCCGAAACCGTGCGGGCTGATGCGCCCTTTGGCGTTGATCACCCGCTGCCAGGGAACATCCATACCTTCGCGCAGGGCGGCCATGGCGTAACCCACCATGCGGGCGGAACAGCCTCCCACCAGCCGGGCCACCTGTCCGTAGGTGATCACCCGGCCGGCCGGCACCTGCCGCACCAGGCGGTAAATCGATTCATACAGCGGACCGCTCATTTTGACAGCTCCGTATGACGAAAACAGCTCACGACATGGTCATTAACCAGACCGGCAGACTGCATGATGGCGTAACAGATGGTCGGCCCGACGAAGGTGAACCCGCGCGCCAGCAGTGCCTTGCTCATGGCTTCCGCCTCCGGGGTGACCGCCGGGATCTCGGCCGATGTCTGAAAATGATTCTGAATGGTCCTGCCGTTCACGAAACTCCAGAAGAATTCATGGAAAGTGCCGAATTCTTTTTGCACCTCCAGAAATTGGCGGGCGTTGTGCACCGCCGATTCCACCTTGCGCCGGTTGCGGATGATGCCTGTATCCTGCAGCAGTTCTTCGATCTTAGCGGTGTCATATTCGGCGACGACCGCTGGATCGAAAGCGGCGAAGGCTTTCCGGTATCCTTCGCGCCGCTTAAGGATGATCTCCCAGTTCAAACCGGCCTGGGCTCCGTCGAGGATCAGGTATTCATAGAGTTTGCGGTCATCACGCACCGGCGTGCCCCATTCGGTGTCGTGATAGGTCAACAGAGGTTCGCGGGTAGGCCACGGGCAGCGTTCCACCGTGTCCCGCGCGGTGGCATCAGGCATGGTCACTCCTTTAATGAACAGGTGAGGAAGTCATCACCCAGTATGGGCGGGGTTTTTTCTAGAAATAAATCGCGCAGATGGTCATCCATGGTCAGGTAGAAAACCTGCCAGCCGGACTGCGCCAGGTGCAGTACCTCATCGACCATAGCCGGCCGGCGCTGCCAGTCGGAATGCTGGAAGGCATCATCTAATATAAGGAAAAGCGGCTGCCCGGCGAACAGGCGGGCGGCCATGCCCATACGCAGGCCCAGCAGAACCTGCTCCTGGGCGCCGGTGCTCAACTCGTCCAGCCGGAAAGACTGGTATGCGTCGGAGACCAGCAGATGGACATCCTCCAGATCGACCCGCTGGTAGCGCCCGGTGAGGGTTTTAACCGGTTCGGAGATCAGCGGATTGTGCAGGGCGGCCTGCAGGGCGCTGTCTTCCCCGGCGCGCAGTTCCTGGGCGGCGCGGGTGACGGCGATGCCCGCCAGTATCTCGGCGGTGACCGCCCGGGCATCACCTTCCAGTGCCGTGCGTTCCTCCTGCAGGGCGGGGATCAACTCCTCCAGCCAGCGGGTGACCGACTCGCCAGTCACATCGCAGATGCGCTGCTTGAGGGCCGTCTTCTGCCGGTTGATCTCTTCCATCTGTTGATTAATGCGCGCGGCTTCCTCTTCGAGGTCGGCCAGTTTTTGCGGGTTGTATTCCTCCGCCCGGCGGGTATCGCCGCCCGAAACCGGCGGAATGGGGGAGGATTTGAGGGCCACTTCCACGTGCAGCACGGCGGCATCCAGCTTCACGCGGCGCTCCTGCAGGGTTTTCAACGCAGCGGCGCGGTCGCCCGGGTTGCCTTCCTTACCCAGCCAGGCGGCCAGCCGGGCGTCGATCTCGCGCGCCAGTTCCTGCCGGCGCTGCGAGGTGGTGGTGATTAATTCGGACTGGGTGTGCAGCAGGGAGATCTCCTGCTCGAGTGCATTCTTCTTGATCTGCAGATCGGTGAGCCCGCCGCAGCGGGTTTTAAAACGGCGCTCGAATTCGGCGGTGATTAGCCGGTTCTCAGGCGCGGCGGAATTCACTTCGGATAATAGGCGCAGTTTGCGGTAGGCCAGGAAGCCGGTGAACAGGGCGGCCAGCGCTGTGACCACCGCCGCCCAGGGAAAACCAAAGAAAGCCAACGCTACGGTGGCAACCACCGAAACCGCCGACAACGCCGGGTAAAGCCAGGGTGGTTCTTCGGGCGCCGGCTTGACCGGAATGCGGTAGGTCTGGATGGCGGCTTCCAGCCAGCGGTAATCATCGGCCAGCGGTTCACGCTGGCGGCAGGCATCGATCAGCCGGTCGATCTCTTCCTTCAGGCGGGTTTCTTCGCGCACGTCCGCTTCGAGGCGCAGCAGTTCCTGGTTGGGCAGGGCGTCGGATTGCTGCCGCCAGCGCACCTGGTCGGTGGCCAGCCGGTTGACGTAATGCTGGCGGGCGGATTTTTGTGCCTCTACGGCCTGTTCCACTTCTTCCAGCCGGGCGGCCAGCCGTCCCAGCGGACCATCCGAGAGCTGCATGTCGATCTCGGCGAATATCTGGTTGACGACCGCCAGCCGTTCCAGCAAATCTTTGCGTTTCTTGAGGTCGCCGCTCAACGTGCCGGTGAGTCGCCCGTCGACGATCTGCGCTCCGCGGGTGTTCTTTGGCACACGTTCCTGAATGCGGTCGATGATTCCCTGATTAGACAGGTACTCCTGCAGGGCGGTGCGACCCAGTCCGCCGGGGGTGTTGGCCTGCAGGGCACTCTCGGCGCCCTTGACCACCAGCAGGCGTGCCAGCTGGGGCGGCAAGCCGGCATCCGGCGCGGGCAGATAATCTTCCAGTTTCTGCCGGCTGCGCGGACTGAAGCGCAGTTCCGCCGCTTCGGGCAGCCCGCTGACGCGTACATACCCGGTCACGTCCACCCGGCGCAGTGTCATTTTTGTGCTGGAACGGAATAGCGAGGCTAGAACAAATTCCACCAGGCGGGTTTTGCCGTGTTCGTTGTGTCCGTAGATCAGGTTCACGCGGCGCGGCAGCAGGTGCAGCGCGGGTTGCGGGGACAGGCCATCCAGCGAGATTTCAGAGATGTGCACCGGCATATCAATCCGCTCCATACACCAGGCGCAGCACGGCGCGGTTGATCTCGGCTGCCGAAGGCAGGGCGGAAGGTTCGTTCAGCACGATGGCCGAGGCTTTATCCAGCGCCAGGGCGGCGGCCGCCGCCAGCGCCGGGTCGTCTTCCGCCAGAACGTTCGAAAAATCAGGTTCGCCGTCCGGGTAGAGGCGGATATCGCCGAGCGCTTCCAAAACGGCCGCTCGCAGGCTTGAACGATCGGCGGAGCAGCCGGTGAAAGAGGCTGACAGGTTGACCCGCTGGCGCTCTTCGGGGGTAAATCCCCAGCCCAGCACGCGGTGGATGATCTCGGTCTTCAGGCTGACCGCCTCGTCGGGTGAAGGGACGATCAGGAAATCTTCTTTCATATAGACAGGACCCTGTTGGACAAAATGCTGCTCCAGCCGGTCGCTGAGCGGGTCGACCACCCAGAAGCCGCGCCGGCCGGTTTCACTGGTATCCACAGCCGCCGGAGAGCCGGGAGAGATGACCCGCTCGGACTGGAACGGCAGATGGATGTGCCCCAGAAAGGCACGCACCGGCTGAAAGGCGGCGATATCTGCGCGTGTAAGCGGCATGTAGACACCCGGTTCATGCGGATTGGGCGCGGCGGGACCCGAAGTGTAATCGCCGTGGCTCACCAGGAACCAGCCGTCGGGCTTCAGTTCTCCACGGAAGGGCACCAGCCGCGCACCGGCGGATTCACCGGCCTTGTAAGGCAGGAAGAAGAAGGGCAGACCGCCCTCCTCCAGTACCATCAGACGGGGACGGTCCATCACCAGCACGTTGGCTGCCGAGAAGGAGGACTGCGCCAGGCTGGCGTCGTGATTGCCGGGCAGCACCACGATCTGCAGCCCGCGGAAATCCGCGCGGCGCACCACAGATTCGAACTCGCTGACATCCCGCCGGTCGCGGTCGAACAGGTCGCCGGCGATGACCAGTGTTTCAACGCCGGAAGAAAGCATCTGGCTGAGGATGTCTTCCAGCGCCTGAAAGCGCGCGGGATGTTCGGCGCGGGTGGTGAGATGAAGATCGGCGGTCAAAGCGACGCTCATAGAAAAATTGTAGCATTGAAAAG
>JAAZMZ010000089.1 GCA_012798535.1 Leptolinea sp. | reverse complement strand
TGGAACGGGTGAAACCCGATCTTTTCCATGTGCAAATCTCCGCTGAAATGATCATGGTTTCCAGCCTGCGGGACAGGCTGCCCTGCAAGACATTCCTGCCGGCACATCAAACCATTCTCACCTGTGAGGACAAATTTGCCTCTTTCAAAGCCTGGGAAAATGCCGGAATAAAAGTACCCGGCACAATGATCATAAACACAGAAGAAGATTTGAAGATCGCCTTTGAAAGATTTGGCCCTAAGCTCTGGTTGCGGTTCACCAGCGGTTCAGCCGGACGCGGCGCCCTTCCAACCAGCGATTACGATGAAGCCCGCTTATGGATCGATTTCCGCAAAGGCTGGGGCAAGTTCACCGCGGCAGAGTGTCTGGAAGAACAAACCATAACCTGGCAATCCATCTGGAAGGACGGAGAGCTAATTGTCGCTCAGGGCCGCAAGCGGCTTTACTGGGAATTCGCCAACCGCGTGCCTTCAGGAGTGACCGGAATAACCGGAACCGGCGTGACTGTCAGCGACCCGGTTGTGGATGAGATTGCGTTAAAGTGCATAAAAGCCATTGATCCCCGTCCCAACGGCATATTCGGCGTCGATCTGACGTACGACCGCAATGGTATACCCAACCCGACTGAGATCAATATTGGACGATTTTTCACCACCCACCAGTTCTTCACCTGTGCAGGTTTGAATATGCCACATATCTTTGTCATGGCCGGACTGGACAGACCACTTCCAATTATCGCGAAAAAAATCAATCCACTATCTCCCGGTTTAGCCTGGGTCCGCGGAATGGATATTCTTCCGGTACTCACCACAGAAACAGCCATAGAAGATTCGCGCAAAGACTTGCAGGAAAGAATCACAAAATTGAGTTCACACCGGCAGGATTCTGATTGAGATCGAAAGTTTTACTCATCGGCTCGGCAGGGTTTATCGGGCAGCACCTTGTTCAAGAACTGACCGATGTATATGAGCTTTGGGAAATTGATATTCCTAGCTTTTTGAATAGTACCGGCAAACCCGGAATTGGAATTGACCTGTTATCCGGTGAAGCAAGCCGTTTGGTGCGTGACAACCTGCGCGGGAATCAATTCAAGGCTGTTATCTATCTTACGAATATTACGACCAAAACGGTTCCAACAGGGATGGATGTCGAAGATGCCAATCTTCTGGCCGTGACCAACCTTTTGAAAGGTCTGGATGTTCATTCAGAGAAGTTCGGCCTGTTCAGCAGCGTGTATGTCTACAAGAATCCAGATACGTTGCAGGCTATAACCGAAAATTCTCCCATCTTCCCCACTTCTCCCTATGGAAGATTGAAATGGGGGATGGAAAACCTGACCACAACCTGGGGCAAAGAAAAGGGCATACCGGTAAATATTTTTAGACCGGAATGGGCTTATGGCCCGGGAGATAAAACCAGAAAATTGATACCGGAGCTTTGTAGGGCGGCTGCTTCAACGGATGTTTATTCCGTAAAGATCAATCCACGCGAAACCCGGCAGCCGATCTTCGTTTCTGACCTTGTTCGCGGTATAAAGAAATGGATTTCCTTAGATCAGGTGCATGAAAACGAAGTTTTCCTGATGGTTGGTCCAACTCCTATCACCCAGCAAAACATGCTGCAGATCGCCCGGGATAACGCCCGTCTTTCGCAGAATCCGGTGGTTGAATTTTTGGACCCTGACGCCTCTTTTTTGAACTATTCTTTTGACAACATAAGGACACAAAAGAGGCTGGACTGGAAAGCGGAAATATCTTGCACGAAGGGAATGCAAACCCTTATCAATTATTTGGATCATCCGGGTTGATGATGAATACAATTACCGGGCGAAAATATGGATCACATATCTTTCTAAAATGAAACCTTTTTTGATATTTGACCTGGATGGAACACTTCTGGATATCCGTGAAAAATTTTTTGCCTTATATGTGGATTGCCTGCGGGAATTAGGCGGTCAACCAATTTCCATGGAGCGTTACTGGAAACTTAAGCAGAAGAAAACCAGAGAGCTGGATATTTTGAAAATCTCTGGTAATGAGACTCTTTTCGACACTTATTAT
>JAAZMZ010000088.1 GCA_012798535.1 Leptolinea sp. | reverse complement strand
GCCGCTCTCAAGGTGATGGATATGGCTCCCATCCCGGACGGCTGGCGGATTCTGGATATCGGTCCCAAGACTGTTGAAGCTTATGCCAAAGCCTTGAAGGGCGCCGGCACTGTTGTATGGAACGGCCCGATGGGTGTGTTTGAGTTCCCGAACTTTGCCAAAGGCACCTATGCCGTGGCCAAAGCGGTTGCCGAAAGCGGCGCGGTCAGCATTATCGGCGGCGGCGATTCGGTGGCAGCCATTCAGGAATCCGGACTGGCGGACAAGATCACCCACATTTCTACAGGCGGCGGCGCCTCTCTGGAGATGTTGGAAGGACTTGTACTGCCGGGTCTGGCGGCGCTGCAAGATAAATAAAAAAAGTTGTCCAGGTAATAAACAGACGACCCCGGTCATCCGGGGTCGTACTTTTTTTCACTTCACACTTCTATTCTTGAACCAGCCAGTTCTAGTAGCATCAAATACGTCAAATTCAGGAATGTAAGGTTTTATGTCAAGAAGTGGAGAACCATCGAGCATATCCGCACCGCTAATAAAAAGGATATTTTCTTTTCTGGTTACCAGGCGGACGACGGAAAAGCCCAGTGGATTTGGGCGACATGGAAATCGTGTTGCAAACAATCCGTGTTTCTTTTCATCCAGGTAAGGATTGACAAGTAAGGCAATATCTTTCTCTGATTTATGAAATTCATAAAAAACGAAAATGTGTGAAAATTCCTCCAATCCCTGCAGTCCTTCGGTGTATTGACTGAATACCTCAACTGTTCCAGGAAGGTCTGAACGGGCTGATTGTATTGGAGTCAAGGATTTATCTGTGTTGGGAGTATGAATTAGACCAATCGGTTTAAATTCAGTCATTCAGGATTTCTTTCATTATGATTCATCGAAATTAGCCGGACACCTTTGACCTGCTTGAATATGGCTCCCTGTTGTATTGTTATTCGTGCAGCTTCTTCATCTATAACACGTGATCCTGATAAAAAGGTCACATTATGATCAAACAGGAGCGGCAACATGGGTGTTGAAGGGCCGAGAATCATTATCTTTGCACAGGGTTGGCAAAGCGAAAGAAGGGTTTCGATTGTGTGATTTATGAAGGCTGTACCAGTTATGGCTACAACATCTGCCCTGGGAATGTATTCACTGGCAGCTTCTTCTGGAAAGTCTTCACCATATGGTTTTTTCTCAATCACCCAACAATTCCTGCAAATTGCTTTCATGCTATCTACAAACGGAAAATGACCGACAACAGCCAGGTTTTTACCCTCACTTTCGCTTGCCAGTATATCTGAAGCGTTTACTTGCACTATTTTGCTTTCATCTATTTCGATTATGG
This sequence comes from Leptolinea sp., assembly GCA_012798535.1. GTDB lineage: Bacteria > Chloroflexota > Anaerolineae > Anaerolineales > Anaerolineaceae > Leptolinea. The sequence goes on along the minus strand of JAAZMZ010000088.1, from coordinate 46,438 downwards.
AATTGAGCGCCGCAATACCAATACTTGCTTCCAATAGACTGTCAGACAGGATAAACCTTGCTAAATCCTGTGCGCTTTTTTGATGGAGTTCGCCAACACTTGTAACTGGTGAATGTCCATGAGGACCAGTTTCCACAATGGTAGATCCAAGTCCGGCATATTTACTACATACCATTGTCCAATGAACACCAATCACAATATCTCGAACCTGGATTGGTTCAACTGGTAAAGTCTCAAGTAATTCATGCAATATTTTCATTTTTTATCTTTCCTTAAAAAGCACATAATTTATTGGTATTTCTTGAACCAATTATCTTTTACCCTCTTCTTTTTTAAAACACCTAACATAAAAATTACCGGAATGATAACGAACACAGGCGATCATTTTCTTTTTTATCATCTGGTCAACAACTTCCCAGCCATTTCCTGCGTTGGCAATTATTCCTGCTAACGCCTCTTCTCGAAGTGGATGGACAGATGTGATATCGAGAATGTCATTAGTCAGATCCCCTGTTGAGACAAAGTTTCCTGTCTCGGCTTCAAAGAGGATATCCGCTGTAGGTAATGTGTGTATTGTGTTTAATAGGAAATTCTCCATGAATTCTTTTGATGGAGGTTTTACCCAATTTAAACAGGGTGGGCGGATGGGAATCGAAAAATAAGCAACATGCGGATTGATTTCCCTGATGAATGATATTGTAGGTTCCAGACTCACAGGAGTGTCTGTGAGTCCTCCTACCAACATTGTTTCTGTTACAAACCTGCCAGTAAAACGTGATCGAAAGGTTTGAATACCTGAAAGAATGTCAGAAAGACTCAACTTGCGGTTGGGTCGATTGATTTTCTTCCAGGAGTTCTCATCAACAGTATCAATCTTTAAAGAGACCCAATCTGCAAGTAGAAGTTCTTCCTGAACATCGATTCGATCAATCAGGGTTGAGTTCGAAATTACTGCCACAGGAATATGAAAAATTTTGAGTTCCCCGATCAGTTTTCCCAGATTTATATCCAGGGTGGGCTCACCGTCAGGAACGAGCGTTAAATAATCAACCTTCGTATGCCTGGCATCGCATTCTATGAGTTTGGTTTCAACATCGGATATGACTTCGTTAATACTATAGAAAAAACGACGTTCAATATCCATAAAAGTAGTCTTGCCAACCTGGCAATAAACACAAGCATAGGTACAATTTTTTGGTTTGATGTGATTGATTCCCAGGCTTGAACCCAACCGACGGGATGGTACAGGACCAAATGCAATCATTTTCTGAAAACCCATTTCAGCACAAGCATCACAAAGTGCTCATATTTAATCGATGTCAAAATGTTTGAAATGAACAATCACGGTTCTGGAATTGACCGACTAATTATAGTTTTCCCTTGTAACCGAATCCGTCATCGTTCCAGCCAGACGGGCTTCCCAACTTGTATCATTCCAGGTACCAAGTTTATTGTGCATGTCTAAATATTTCTGTGGTATGGGGTGTGTGCCCAGAACAACTTTAATATCATAACGATTTTCAAGAAATGATTTAAACACATCGATGTATGGGCATGGAGGGTATCCAACCAGGAACCCCGTAGCCAGGTGAATAACCTGCGCACCATTTTTCACCATTTCATCACCGGCGTATTCAATATTACCTCCCGGGCAACCAGCACAGGTTGTATAACCAACCAGCTCAACCTCCTGGTCTTTATAAATGCTAAATGCTCCCTCACGGTTTCTGAGTGAACGCAGGCATTTTCCTCCCGCACAGGTGTGATACCGATTGCAAATAATAATTCCAATTTTTGTCTTGCCAGTCATTATTACCCTTGCCTTTCCTCATGATTTCACACTGTCAAAAATTAACAGCTATCAGGTAACAATTCTTTTCACGGTCAAATTTTGAACAAGTTTTGAAGGAGTTCCGTCAATGCTTCAGCCTGTGAATATTCTTTTACTTCAATTTTCTGTCGCATTATTCCGGGGACTTCACTAATGGCCCGCATAATACTTAGTGCCAGAGGAACGGCTATCGGGCAGAGTGGCGACGAAGGTTTGAACACATAGCAGATGTTACCTTCGTCATCAATTGTGATATCCTGAATAAGGCGCATCCGAACAATATCTACCCCGGTTTCCGGGTCGATTACGCTTTGTAATCTTTTTATGACATCTTTTTGTAGCTGATCCCTGTCCATTATCCACCTGTTTTGTTATAGGAACAATTCCAGTATTATCCAGATTTTTTCCAATGCCAGAGATGCCTCAGCTTCCGGTAGGAATTCATTTACCGGCTTCCCCTCCAGCATTGCTTTAGGAATAGACTCATCATAAGGAATTTCTCCTATAACTTCATATCCATTCGCGTGGGCATACTTACGAATTTCCTCTGTTCCGGCCGGGTAAATATCTGCCTTATTGATGCAAATTTTTGCCGGAATTTGAAAATGGGTTAATGTGGATAAAATTCTTTTTAGGTCGTGAATACCCGCCTGGCTCGGTTCTGCCACCACCAGGCCGAGATCTGCTCCCGCACAGGCCGATATTACCGGGCAACCTATTCCAGGCGGACCATCAATGATCATTAAAGAAGACTGGTTGTCTTCTGCATACAACCTGGCTTGCTGCTTGACCATTGTTACAAGTTTGCCAGAGTTATCCCTTCCAGGAAAAAGCTCTGCATGAAAGAGTGGGCCTACAGATGTCTCTGATTGATACCAGAAACCTTCCTTTTGTTTTATCATTTCTATGGCACGTTGAGGACAAATATAGGTACAGGCTGCGCATCCATCACAGGCAATGGGGTCGATTACCCTTTTATCCTGGTGGTTTTTGTGAATCAGAATCGCATCATAACGGCAGACCGATTCGCATAATCCACAACCAACGCATTTCTCTTCGTTGATCTCAGCCAATCCTCCCCCCCAGAATTCATGTTGCATTGATGAAAAGGGCTGGAGAATCAGACTCAAATTTGCCGCGTCTACATCAGCATCGACAAGCACAGGTCGATTTTCGGGGTGTGATTTAGAGAATAGCCAGGCAAAAGACGCGCAAACACTGGTCTTTCCAGTTCCGCCTTTACCGCTGAGAATAACCACTTGTTTCATTGGTAAAAAACCTCTAAATCTGTGGGTTTTTGTGCTTTCAATACAATTGGTACGGATTTTATATAACCAGGCGCTAGATAGCTCCTGCGGCAGACCAGAAACCTGCCGTCCGGGTTAATGGTTAACCTGCAGGGATTATTAATAATCCTGGAAGTGCCCGTTTGAATTGTGGTGATGAATTTAGATTTTTTGAGCATGGAATTATTAGAAAAGCTCTATATGGGCAATTCTAAAACCTCCGGAAGACTTGCTGCCGCGAGTGATATTTGCGTATTCTCCATCAATAAAGCCATTTTCAACAAATTCTTCTGGTGGGATTAGTCCCTCTCTTTTTTTGTTTATCAAAATCCATCCAAATACCCCTTTCCTCTGTTTTTCCAGTTGCGGCATGAACTACTCCCTTTGGGAAACCGATGAAATGATTTCATCGAACATGTTGGAAAATAGTCGTTCATATTCAGGTTTTATCGATGTAAGGAGCCGCCCCTGGGCAATTCCCGCAGCAATTTCTCGTGAGAAAGGAATTTGCATCAAAATGGGCAGTTTTGCCTTAAGACAATACTCTTGAAGGGGTGCATACTCTTCTTTGGCACGGTTGATGATAACTCCAGCCTTAATGCGCATATCCTGAATAATGCCTGCCATTTGCCGCAAATCATGGATTCCGAATGGAGTAGGTTCAGTTACAAGAATCACGAAATCTGAACCTCGTAAAGTTTCCACAACAGAACATGATGCGCCTGGAGGGGCATCCAGAAATGTAATGACATCCTCTACTGGTTTTTGCCACCGTTTCAACTGCCGGATCACTGGTGTTGACATAGGTTCGCTGATCGTTAGTACGCCATGAGAAAATTGGATACCGCCACCTGTACAACCGGATTCCAAAATCCCAATCGTATTCGGTTTTTCAACGATCGCGTTTTCCGGGCAGTTCCAGGTACAGCTTCCACAACCATGACATAGTTGTGGAAAGACCATTATTGAACTCCCAATTTGAGCAAGAGCATGAAATTGGCATACATTTACACATTTGCCACAAGCTGAGCACTTATTCACATCAATATGAGGAATTTGGATAACAGCTTCTTTCTTCTTATCTATTAGCGGTTTTAGAAAAATGTGACCATTCGGTGCTTCCACATCACAGTCTTTGAAACACACATTATGGTTACTTGACAGCGCGTATGCCAATCCGGTGGCAATTGTCGTTTTTCCCGTGCCGCCTTTTCCACTTGCGATGGCTATTTGCATGGAAAGTCCTTGCAAGGTATCACATAGAAAACTCGGTCAACTTCCCCTGTTGCATTTTTTCAATTGTCTGGGAGATAGAAGAGACATCGCCCGTAAAAAGGTACATGCCAATATTTGCTTTTTGAAAAACCTGTGCCGCATTGGGACCAAAATTTCCGCTGATAACCACGTTAGCTTTCTGGTTCACTGCAAATTGAGCAGCGGCTATTCCCGCTCCACCTGATTCGTTTAAGCCAGGGTTTTGAAAAGCCTCCCATTGTTTTGTCTCTGTATCATAGCGGATATACCAGGGCGATCTGCCGAACCGGGTTTCAACCGGGCTGTCAAGCGTGCCTTGTTGGGACGATATCATTAATACCATTTTTCCTCCATAAAATGATTTATTGCGGCCAGTCACAGAATATTTGAAGGTATACGGTTATTAATGGAGCTTCTCCGTATGATCAATCAAATTGCCATCGATATAAGCTTGAATAGCCGTATCAATATCCTGTAGATCGGTGACAATGGGTTTTATATTCAAACTCTGCATGCTCTGATAGGCACCCATACCCATTCCGCCACACAATATGGCTTCGCAATCTGCGATGCTATTGGCCATATTGATGTGTTTATTATGCGATTCCGGGTCCATCCCACTGCCCGAACCAGTGTTGGAATGAGTATGGTCCTGGTTCTTGAAATGTGAGTGACTCATTTTTTCACGCATTTCCCTGTGGATGATTTTTCCATTTTCAATTGTTAAAACCAGGTAATATGGTGCACGACCAAAATGTTGACTGATGATCTTCCCATCGTCTGTTATCACAGCAATTTTCATCGGATTCTCCATTCTGTTCTACTTATGAATCGTGTTTCATCGAGAATGCATTATTAAAAATCTGGCTATCCACTACAATAGTTAAAATATCAATGTATATTGTACCAATATTATAGTATAAAAGAATCGAAAACATCCAAGTAATACTAAAGTAATAAGAAAAAAATATATTATTCTAATATTACCTATTGACTTAAATAGAATAGATGAGTATATTGATAGTAGAACGGAGATTGAATATGCCAAGACATGGACGTGGTTGGGCAATGGGGCATGATAGAGCAGATGCCAGTCGACATTCACCAATAACAGGTTTATTGTTGGAACCGGCATTGTTGATTCTTATCAACGAAAAACCCAGGCATGGTTATTTATTACTGACCGAGATTATTTCACTGGGTCTGAGTACTGTTCATCCCAGTGTTGTCTACCGGATTTTACGGGATATGGAGATGTTGAACTGGATACAATCCGAATGGGAACCTGATGAAACCCAGGGGCCTCCCCGGCGAATATACCGCGTTACTGAACTGGGACGACAGGTGGTAAATAATTGGGTTATAGAATTTGAAAAAATTCAGGAGTTACTAAATACTCTTCGAACAAAAACGGAGAGTACTGAGATATAGGAAAGGAGGAATTGTGCCAGCGTTAAATGGAACTGGCCCTCTGGGTGAGGGCTCGCGTACCGGGAGAGGTATGGGGGATTGTGGAAAAATTACATCCACAATTAAGCTCGGTCCGTCTGGTTGGAACCAGGGGCTCAATTGGGGCAGGCGATTCTTTAATGCAACATGGAACAGCCTTTTCAGGTTAAGGCGAGGCCGAGGTAATAGAAGGAAATGGTGAGAATTTTGAAAGGAGGCACTAATGCCTGGTTATGATGGGAGAGGTCCAAATGGAATTGGACCCACTGGATGGGGGATGGGGCCATGCGGTAGAGGAATGGGTTTTGGACGGGGCCGTTTTTTCTCAAGAGTAAAAGGTTTCTTTATACCTGAAATGCCGCCTGATGAAGAGAAAGAAGTACTTGAAAATCAGAAAAATTGGCTCATATCCCAGGTGGATGCGATAACCAAAAAAATCGCCGACATGGAAAAATAGAAAAAAGGTAGAACCGGATGTAAAAAATTCGGTTCTACCTTAATTTTGTTAAAAATTATCGGATCTGGAACAGTGTTATTTATGCATCATCAATGATTCAAGATCTTCATCCAATGCCTGTAGATCCTCTTCATGTTCCACTTCCTGTTCAAGAATGGTGACAACAATATTATATGTTACAGGATCTTTTTCGCGGACGAGCAATTGAAGTTTTTGGTAGACATCGATGGCACATTGTTCGCCTTTGATGTTTTGAGCAAGAATATCTTTCACGAATGTATTGTTTGGCGCGTCATACCCACAATGTGTCTCTTTAAACCAATTCTTGGGATCGATAATTGGAGTTCCACCGAGTTGGATGATGCGCGTGGCCAGCAGTTCGGCGTGCGAAAGCTCTTCAGTGGCGTGTAACGTCAATTCTGCCGCCACAGCATCTTTCATTGGTCCCTTTACAAGCTTGGCACCGATCCAGTATTGGTAATATGCCAACCATTCATCAGCAAAAGCCTGGTTAAGGAGTTTTAAAAGTTCGTCAATATCCATTCCAACTATCTGACGGCCTTTGGTTCCCATTTGAATCTCCTTTTCTGATATTTTGATCTGGTATAAAGGACTTTTCTATCTGTTTCCTTATGAAGTTTTTTTGTTATATATAAGTTCAATTAAATTGTTCGAAAATTATAACACCGGGGAAAACCGTAATGTTGAAAGCAACAAAATGTGAGAAAAAAACTGCTTCCGGTGGAAATTGTATTAAATGGACAATCTGGGAGTTTTTCTTTGAATTCTTCTTATAATAATTTCTGAATAATATGGAGTGTATTAGGAGGTAAGTATATGAAAAAGACAGGAAAAATTCTTGTAGGACTATTCAGCCTGGCGGTGGTAGTTTTCCTCCTCATACAGCTGGTTCCCTATGGCAAGGATCACACCAATCCACCTGTGACCGGAGAACCGGCCTGGGATTCTCCGGAAACGCGGGCGTTGGCTAAACGTGCCTGTTTTGACTGTCACAGCAATGAGACGGTCTACCCATGGTACAGCAATGTCGCGCCGGTTTCCTGGCTGGTGATGCATGATATAGAGGAAGGCCGCGGGAACCTGAATTTTTCAGAATGGGAAACCGGTAGTAAATGGGCTCAACATGCGGCTGACGAAGCTGGAAAAGCCATTCAAACTGGAAAAATGCCTCTACCGATTTATGTTATACAACACCCGGAAGCCCGATTAACGGATGCGGAAAAACAGGCTTTAATCAAGGGGTTGGCCGCATCATTAAAATAGTACCCGCAGTAGATTTATCATCAAGCTCCGATCTTTCCGGGAATAGAGCAGACTCAATCCCCTAGTCATTTCACGATTATCTGGTAAAATACTTTGCTGTTCGTGTAAGGATTTTTTCTGGAGGACGAAGTTGGCTAATATCAAGTCTGCAATCAAGCGCAATAAACAGAATGAGAAGAAACGCCTGCGCAACCGTATTTTCCGCGGAGCTGCCCGTACTTTTGTCGCCAAGGCTGACAAGGCCATCGTAGATGGTACCCCGGAATCGGTTGAAGCTGTGAAGAACGCGATCAGCGCTCTGGATAAAGCGGCGGAAAAAGGTGTTCTTCACAAGAACAATGCGGCCCGCCGAAAAAGCCGCCTAATGAAGCGGTTGAATGCCGCGCAAAAAGCCTGATCATTGATCTGATGAGAAGACTAGCATAGAGCGGGAGGCGATCCTCCCGCTTTTTGTGTTTCTATACCAGAGTCTCATTTTATCTATCACATTATTGATCACATGGCCTTAAAAATCGATAGTGTTATAATCCCACAGCATTGCTGAACCAGCAGTCAATGCGATCATCTTAAATATGCATGGGATCCTGTATGTTTCAAATTGAACAATCTTCTGTTGAGAAATGCGTACTCGGGTATTTTCAAAAACTGGAGCTTCCGATCACTTCTGTACAGTGGAATTGGATCCCATTCAGCGGCCATTGGGGAATTTCGATGTCGTTCTTTCAGGCTGCCGCTCTGGAAGCCCGTGCCGGAAAAGTCGAGAATGTCGCCCGGCGGGCTTCGGAAATGGCGGAAGAGGTTGCCAGCCAGCTTTTTAAACCGAGTGGACCACCGCCTTCAGGGTTTGAACGTGTTGAAGCGGTAAAAGGCTATCTTAATCTTTATTTTTCCTCGTTCTCTTATGCGAACCGGGTGATCAACGCCGTCCTTTCCGATGGTAAACAATACGGCCGCGGCCAACGGAATCACCAGCGCGTGATGGTGGAATTCTCTCAGCCCAACACGCACAAAGCCTTTCATGTTGGTCACCTGCGAAATGTGATCCTGGGGAATGCCGTTTGCAATATTTTGGATGCGGCCGGCTACGATGTCATACGCACCAACTATATCGGTGACATCGGTCTGCATGTCATCAAATGGATGTGGAATTATGTGACCTACCATAAAGGTGAGCAGCCAGGTGAAGATCGTTACCGTTGGATGACCGATCTTTACGCCGAAGCTGACCGGCGCTATAACGATGATCCCAATGCTGAACCCCAGGTGCGGGCACTCTTTGCCCGGTGGGATGCGCACGATCCGGAACTGCTGGAAATCTGGGAGAAAACCCGCCAGTGGTCTCTGGAAGGCTTCGCGCAAATATACAAAACCCTGGATGTGAAGTTTGATCACTTCTATTATGAAAGCGAAGTGGAAGAACCGGGTAAGAAATTTGTCGAGCGAATGATTGAGATGGGAATTGCACGGGATGAGCGCCCGGATGGAGCAGTCATTGTTCCACTGGACGACCTGGCCGGAACAAAAGAGAAATACCGGGTGCTGGTCGTGCTGCGGTCTGACGGCACATCTCTGTATTCCACCAAAGACCTTTCTCTGGCGGTGAAAAAATTCGAAATGTTCCACCTCGACCGTTCAATCTATGTGGTTGATGTGCGGCAGTCCCTGTATTTACAGCAGATCTATAAGACTCTGGAATTGATGGGATATGACTTTGCCAAAAAATGCCACCACCTGGCGTATGAAATTGTCAACCTCCCGGGAAATGTCACCATGTCCTCACGGGATGGCACGGTAGTCCTGCTGGAAGACCTGATTAACGAGGCAACCTCCCGCGCTTTGAAGATTGTTCAGGAGAAGAATCCTGAACTTTCACAGGAAAACCAGCAAACTGTAGCTCGCGCGGTAGCGCTGGGAGCCATAAAGTATTCGATGGTCTCGCGGGATAACACCAAGATCGTCACCTTCGACTGGGAAACCGCGCTCAATTTTGAAGGGCAGGCAGCTCCTTATATTCAATATGCCTTTGTGCGCTCCAACAGCATTCTCCGGAAAGCCGGACGGCAAATTCCGCATGAAACGAAGGTTGAATATCCCTTGAGTGCCCAGGAAGTCCAATTGATCGATCTGATCTCGCGATTCAACAATGAATTGACCCGTTCTGCGGCAGAATTTAAACCCATGCTGATCGCCAATTATGCCTTCAGCCTTGCCCAGGCTTTTAATGATTTCTACAACACCTGTCCGGTGATTTCGGCAGATGAACCGGTACGCGATTTTCGTCTGCGTTTGACCGCGGCTGCCCGACAGGCCATTTCCAACAGTCTATCCCTTCTGGGTATTGATTCCCCGGAAGTGATGTAAATACTACTATCTCTTTAAGGAGAAAGGACCGCATGACTGGAACAAAGACGTTGATAATGGGAGCAGCAGGAAGGGATTTTCATAACTTTAATGTATTTTTCCGTGACAATCCCGATTATGAAGTGGTTGCTTTCACCGCGACGCAGATTCCAAATATTGAAGGCCGTAAGTACCCCAAAGAATTGGCCGGTCGGCTTTACCCGGCAGGAATTCCCATCTACCCTGAAAGCGATCTGGTAACCCTGATCAAGAAAAACAGTATCGAACTGGTTGTATTTGCCTACAGCGATGTGCCGCATGAAGTTGTTATGCACAAGGCGTCCATTGTGCTGGCGGCCGGTGCTGATTTCCGCCTGATGGGCTTGAAATCGACGCAGGTCAAATCCACCAAACCGGTGGTCTCTATATGTGCCGTGCGCACGGGTTCTGGCAAGAGCCAGACCACCCGGCGTGTATCCCTCATACTCCGGGATATGGGTTACAAGGTGGCCGCTATCCGGCATCCCATGCCATATGGCGACCTGGTAAAACAAAAAGTTCAGCGTTATGCCTCCTATGCCGACCTGGATAAACATGAATGCACCATCGAAGAACGTGAAGAATATGAACCGCATCTGGATAATGGTGTGATTGTATACGCGGGTGTGGATTACGAAGCGATCTTGCGCCAGGCTGAACAGGAAGTCGATATCATTCTATGGGATGGCGGCAACAATGACTTTTCATTCTATGTGCCTGACCTGAATATTGTTGTGGCTGATCCTCATAGGCCCGGGCATGAATATCTGTATCATCCCGGCGAGACGAATGTCCGTGCGGCGGATGTTTTTATCATCAACAAAGTAGATACGGCCGATCCACAGGCGGTGACTGCTGTGCGCGACCGTCTGAATGAACTCAATCCCAAAGCCGTGGTGATCGAAGCGGCGTCACCGTTGTACCTCGATAACCCGGAAGCCATCCGTGGGAAGCGTGTGCTGGTCATTGAAGATGGTCCGACGCTGACGCATGGCGAGATGGCCTACGGAGCCGGATATGTGGCTGCCAGACGTTTTGGAGCGGCCGAGATCGTAGATCCGCGTCCTTATGCCGTGGGAGCCATTTCAGCCACGTACGCGAAGTACCCGAAGACCGGTCCTATCCTGCCGGCTATGGGGTATGGCGAAGAAATGACTCGCGACCTGGAGAAAACCATCGACCGGGCGGATGTTGATCTGGTGGTCATTGGTACTCCCATAGACCTCAACCGGGTGATGAAGATTCGCAAACCCAATCAGCGGGTGAGGTACGAGCTTCAGGAAATTGGAAAACCCACCCTGGAAGATGTGTTTAAAGAGAAATTCGGTAAGAAGTGATTGACGAAGCAGAAATATATGTGAGAAGCGGGCGCGGTGGAGATGGGATGGTACATTTCCACCGCGAGAAATTCGTCAACCGGGGAGGCCCGGATGGCGGTGATGGAGGTCGTGGTGGTGATGTGATCCTTGAGGTCAAACCAACCATGAACACACTGTCTGTCTTTCGTCACCAGTTTAAATATCTGGCGGCTGATGGTAAGAACGGCGGGCCGAATAACATGTCCGGCAAATCTGCCGAAAACCTGATCATTCCTGTTCCACCCGGTACCCTGGTATATGACAAAACCAGCGGGAAGCTCCTGGGCGATCTGGTAAATGCCGGCCAGCAATTACTGCTGGCCAGAGGCGGACGTGGAGGGCGGGGAAATCAACATTTCGCGACAGCCCGAAATCAGGCACCGCGTACCGGTGAACGGGGCGAACCTGCGGAAGAATTTACCATCCGTATGGAATTAAAATTGATCGCAGATGTTGGTCTGGTTGGTTTACCCAATGCGGGCAAATCGAGTTTCCTGGCAGCCGTGACTAATGCCAATCCCAAAATTGCCGATTTCCCTTTTACAACGCTGGAAGCGGCGTTGGGCGTTGCCCAGATCGACGATGAGAATTCCCTGATCATCGCAGATATTCCCGGACTCGTTGAAGGCGCGCACAAAGGTGTAGGACTGGGTTTTGCCTTCCTGCGGCATATCCAGCGCAACCGGGTGTTGATCCATATGATCGATGGGCTGGCTGAAGATCCTTTAGCCGATTACACGCAGATCAACAATGAGCTGGCCCTGTTTGATCCGAAACTGGGTACCAAGCCGCAGGTTGTGGTGATCAACAAGATCGATCTCCCGGAGGTTCGGGATCGATTACCGGCCATAAAGAAAATCTTCAGTAAAGCCGGCATATCGGTAATGACCATCTCCGCATTGGCACGCACCAATGTGCTAGATGTGTTGAAGAAGGTACAGGAACTGCTGCAACATACACCGGTTGAAGAATCCACAGTTGCCACGGAGGAACTTCCCGTTTATCGGCCGGAAGAAGACCGTTATGAGTTTTCAATCGAGCGTATTCCTGAAGGCTGGAAAGTTACCGGCAAGGGTATTGAAAGGGCCGCTGCCATGACACTCTGGGAGCATGAAGGTTCGGTGCGGCGTTTCCAGAGACTGATGGAAAAGATCGGGCTGGATGACGCTCTGCGAGATTCCGGAATTGAAGAGGGTGACACCGTCTTCATTGCCGATTACGAACTGGAATGGCAGGATTGACCTTGACACGAATCGGTCTCTTCGGCGGCACATTCGATCCACCTCATCTGGGGCATGCCATTCTGGCGGCTGAGGCTCTCTACTCTTTGAAGCTAGATAAAGTATTCTGGATTTTGACACCGCAGTCGCCGTTGAAAGACGTGAAGAATATCTCTCCAGTCGACCAGCGCTTGCTGCTGCTGCAGGCGGCACTGGGCGATACTCCGGGTTTCGTACTTTCAAAGGTGGATATCGAGCGCAAACCTCCGTATTACGCGCTAGATACCGTGCGGATTTTACAGAGCGATCATCCAGAATCTGAATTAATCTATCTTATGGGTAGTGACTCACTCAACGATTTGCCGCAGTGGTACAAAGCGGCGGATTTCATTCATGAAATTGGCGGTCTGGGGGTATATCACCGTCCGGGCGAGCAGCCAGAACTGGATTCTCTGGAAAAGGTCATTCCGGGAATTACACAAAAGGTGTACTTTTTTGATGCCCCGCAGATTGAAATATCCGGTATGGATATCCGTGAGCGAATCCGGGAACATCGTCCGTACCGGTTCTTTCTCCAACCGGCCGTCTATCAGATCATTCAAACCAGAAAACTCTACCGCTGAGATCAATGGAAAGCACCGGCATTCAAACCTCCCGCGGGATCTTTCAGGATAAGATACTTAACTCTCTGGTCATGGGTCATTTCGTTGTGGACCTGCTGAACGGCCAGCGCTCCATACTCCTGTCCTATTTGAGTTTGATGCTTGGCCTGAGCAACTACGGCCTGGGGATGATGACCTCGGCTTATGTGATATCGAGCGCCCTGTCACAGCCGGTCTTCGGTTATCTATCTGACCGACTTGGCCCCCGCTGGGTGGCAGCCGGAGGCATTTTATGTATGGGGTTGCTCTTTTCGCTGGCCATGTTCTTCCCCGGCTGGCCGGCTGTTGGATTATTGATCCTTGCCAGCATCTGTTCCGGCGCATTCCATCCGGCCGGAGCGGCGGAGGCCACTCTGGCCGGCCGGGACCGTCTGACAGGCAGGGAGGCCACCGCGTCTTCGCTATTCTTCCTGTTTGGACAGATGGGTTTTGGTATCGGGCCAATGCTGGGAGGCCCGCTGTTAAGCAGCCTGGGGATGACGGGATTACTGTTTCTGTCGGTTTTTACCTTTCCGATAGGATTATTCGCTTCCCGTGAATTATCTAAAATCTCCCGAAGATCATCCATTGTTCCAGAGGCGGAAAAACCGAAAGCGAAACTTGTCATTACCCGCACCATGCTGTTGATGATTGGGATTTCGGCATTTCAATCCTGGGCGCAATCCAACATATCAGCCTACATGCCGCGTTACCTGGCCGACCAGCAGTTATCCCCTTCCATTTATGGAGTGATCATTGGATTATTCACCGCGGGTTCCGCCATTGGCTGCATGGTCGGCGGAGAACTGGCGGATCGGACAAGTAAGAAGCAGGTGATCGCGTGGAGCCTGCTTTCATCCACCCTGCCATTGTTCCTGATTGCATTAACCGGTTATACCGGGTGGTTGTATCCGCTGATGTTTCTGGCGGGAGGTTTGACCGGCGGCGCATACAGTGTGATCGTGGTTCAGGCACAAAGAATTATTCCGGGCGGGATGGGACTGGCTTCCGGATTGACTATGGGTTTTATTTTCTCGGCAGGTGCCATCGGAACGATGTTCACGGGAATACTGGCTGATCTGTGGGGATATCAGCCGGTCTTTTATCTCACAGTGATGATTGCTCTGGCCGGTGGTTTGCTTGGTTTGATGTTGGAGAAAGATACGCTTCCCGCCTGAGCCCCAAAACCTACTCATCCATCTGGTAGGTGTGGTAATTATTCTCGCAGGGATTGCCCCAGGCAACATGCATTTGCCGGGCTGTCAGGTCCATCAACAGGCTGGTGATCGTTTTTTCACGGGTCAACGGATCATCGTCTTCGGTGGCATGATTGCAGATTGAATCGGGGTAATTGACATGATCACGCAAAATGGCCTGCATGGTTTGCGTGGTATGCTGGCCTGTCTGCTCTAACAGCCTCCGGGCACGGAAATAGCGCACGCGCGTGCTGATCAACTCATCCGGTTCGTCTTCCACCTGCTGCATGGTGCGGTCAAGGTAATGGTTGGTGTGCACAATGGTGCCATTTTCCGCGTAAAGAAGCGCGAAATGCCGGGCGGAGACTTCGACATTGTACATCTCACCACTTTCATGCGCCAGCAGATGGTTATATCCGGCTGCCCGGAGAGGAGCAAGCATGTGGCGGATGGCTTCCGCCGGTGTTTTCGCGGCTAACACAGCGCGGGAGAGAATGACACGGGGAATACCGATCCGGCAGTCGGAAGGATACACTGAATCACAGCACTGGGCGATACCCGCCGAGTTGAAACCGATATTCGGAAGCAATCCGCCATAGGTCATGGCCAGAAATGCCGGTTCATCTTCGGGAGTGGCATGAATGATGAACATGTCCGGTTCGTCTTCCGGTACCCAGTCTTCATTGTGGCCGATCAAGATATGACCGTTTGCTGTGCGCTGTTCATTTACACCCAGACTGGTACACTTGGTGAGATGGAGGGCATCCATGGTCACGGCTTCCATGGCGTTCAACACCGCCAGGTCATCAAATGGAACATCGGCGCCTTCGGCAATACCCTGCAATTCTTCGACGATTTTAGGGTATCGTTCCTGAGCGAAGGGAAGATATTTGCGCGCCTGGATTTCAGCGCCCGCCCAGGTGAGTTGAAGGGAATCGTATGTGGATGCCAGCAGATTGCGGGCGTCTTCAATGCTGTGTTTAACTTGTGCGGCTGCCTGCACGCCCATCTGACGTCCCATTTCACGGTGATTGCCTGAAACCCTGATCAAGACGGGAGGAGTCATATGTTTTACGGTGGAAGTTTCGTTGCTCATAGTCGTAATGATAACTGAGGATAGTGACTTATGCAAGAAGACTCACTGTGATATGACACGAAAAACAGCATTCCATGTATGATTGAAATATCATTGAAGAGGAGAGAGGCTATGTCATCTGAAAAAATCGCGAAGTATCTTGAATTTTGGGAAGAAGAACAGAATTCAGCCTATATCTACCGGAAAATTGCCATTAAATATGACGATTCACCATTGGCAATGGTTTATGAAAAAATGGCCGATGTTGAAATCAAACACGCGGAACGCTGGGCAAAGGAAATTGAGAAGGAAGGTGGAAATGTGCCTGAATTCAAGATCAACCTGCGCACCAGAATCCTTGCCTGGCTGGTTAAACAGTTTGGACCGGAGGCCGTGATTCCCAGCCTTCAAGCCGGCGAAAAGAACGGCGCCGACCAGTATGGCGTAATTGCAGATGCCAGAGACATGAGCATGGACGAAAAAAGCCATTCACGCATCATTAATACCATTGCCACGGGTGTTACCAAAGGGTTGGGAGGAAGTGATGTCGCCCAGTTGGAGGGTAGGCACAAATCTGCCGGCGGAAACGCGCTCCGGGCAGCCGTTATGGGTGCAAATGATGGGTTGGTATCCAACCTGAGTCTGGTCATGGGAGTGGCAGGCGCTGCCCTGTCTAACCAGTCTATTCTGATCACTGGTGTTGCCGGGTTACTGGCAGGCGCCTGTTCCATGGCTCTGGGTGAATGGCTCTCGGTTCAGAGTTCGCGTGAACTGTATATGAATCAGATCAAAATTGAAAAAGAAGAAGTTGAATCTGCACCTGAAGAAGAAGCGGAAGAGCTGTCTCTTATCTATCAGGCGCGGGGACTGACCGTCGAGCAGGCTGAGACACTCTCGAAACAAATCATGTCCAACCGGGAAACTGCGGTTGAAACCCTGGCAAAAGAAGAACTGAACATCGACCCGGCTGAATTGGGCGGTTCGGCATGGGAAGCAGCGATCACATCCTTCGTTCTGTTCTCTATCGGTGCCATCGTCCCCGTTCTACCATATATAATCACCTCAGGCACGCCAGCCTTTGTATTAAGTATCGGATTGAGCGGTCTAGCACTTTTCGGAATCGGTGCTGCCATCACACTGTTTACAGGGAAGACCGTCCTCTATTCCGGGCTCAGGATGGTGATCTTCGGGCTTTTAGCCGCGGCAATTACCTTTGGGATTGGCCGTCTTATCGGCGTAAGTGTAGCCGGGTAAAACAAGGTCTACAGGAAAGAAACAAAAAAGGATCATGGTTCCACCACGATCCTTTTTTGTTATCTGTCAGTATGCCGCTACTACAGGGAGCTTCTGTCCATGGAAATCAGTTCGAGATTTCCAACCCCCATTTCTATATCGATTTCCAATTTTGGTCCGCGGGTGCTCTGAGTCCTGTATTCATTAGAGTCGATCGTCCAGGTCCCCCTGGGTGATACATTGTTGACGCCGCCGCTCAATTCTACAGTGGCATTCATATCCGAAGGAATGATGATCTTCACATTACTCAAGCCGCTCTTGATGGAAACATACGCGTCCTGTTTCAGCTCACCATTGAAATCCAGTGTGTACGAACCGGCTCCGCTGTCAAAGTTCATGTCTTTGAAATTGGCATTTGCCAGATTGACTAACTCAACCTGTGAAGCGCCGGTATGATATTTGAAGGATTCCATAGTCGTTGCATTGGGTTCGTCGAAGATTACTTTCGATTGAGAAGCTCCGTCATCTATACTCAACTTTTTTAATGGAATCTTCCCGACAACAATGGTGCTTTTATAAGCTCCCGCTTTTATCTTCAGATCGATCGGACGCTCGGTACCCAGCTTCAGATCCCATTTGTTTATCAAATCGCCGGAGGGCAGGGTAATGGTATTTTTACTCTCGACCTGGGATATCTTGACTTCATTATCGTCACGGATGACTTCAGGCTTCCAGAGAGCTACGTTGGTGCGCACTTCTCCTTCAACCAGTTTCTTACCGCCTTCACCAATATTGATCTCACCGGCCCCCATATTAATTTCCAGTCTCGTGGTCTCATCGGTAACCGGGTAATCTTCATCGATTTTTGTCGTGACTTCCGGTCCGGTCTGGATTCTTGGTGTCTGCACGGTAACATTGCATGCAAGGGTAATAAAGAGCACCAGAAGGATTAACAAGGGAAGGTGATTCGTTTTGTTTTTCATAACTTTACTTTCCTGTTGTGGTCGTATCAGACTTTCTGACTATCATCGGGCAGGTTAGTGCCAGATTTCCTGGAACGCTTCCTGGGTTTTTCTTCCTCACCGGCAATCAGGTCAGAAACATCCGCATCATCCTTAACCGGAGCTGTGGTTTTTTCCTCGGTGAAGTTTGATTCTATAATCGTCGCAGCAGGCTCCGGTGTTACCGCTGTTCGTGATGGCGGTGGATTGATCACCTGGACGGAGGGGGTGGCATTCGTTTTCCTGATAACGCGGGTGCCAAAGGCGGAGATTACCACTCCGCCGGTTGCCACCAGAGCGACCAGTACCGGTATCACCCAACCGACACAGGGTATGATATTCAACAGTTCGGTAACAATGCACAGAATAAATGTGCCCACACCGGCGCTAACAGCAGGAGCCCAGGTGCTCTTGAAAAGACCGGCAAGCCGTTCTCCCAATTCATATCCCACGGCGATCCAACCAAGGATCAGCCCGAGGATGAATATCAGAACGGCAACCAGGCTCAAGGGGATCAATATCAGGGTGATGGCCAGAAGCACAATCACGAACGGGAAGAGGATCAGGGTCAACAGTCCGATGGCGCCGGCTGAAACCGGACTGTCTTCTATGGAATCACTCACATTGATGGCCTGCTTTGGAAGAAAGAGCATGGCCAGAACGGCCAGAATGGCCATGACCAATGAGCGCATGACAACTCCCATGGCGTTGGTGAACGGTTGAATCATATTTGGCAGGATCATTCGAGGCATATCTGGCAGTTGCACACCGCTTTCTGACTGGGAAAGGACATTCCCTTGGACGACAGCGGTTTCCGATTTGTTGACGCTTACACCAATGGTGGAAATATCGCCCTGTACCACGGCGGAATCTCCCAGTGTAATGGATCCGCCCAGGCCGTTTATTCCGCCGTTGATTGTTCCATCAGCATTTACTGTTCCACCGATCAGAATGACATTACCATTAATCGTTGAGCCTTTTTCCAGATTAACAGCTCCACCGAAGATGGAAAGATCACCATTGATCGATTCGTTTTCAGACAGGCGGAAGGTACCACCCATAATGAATTTATCACCGTTATTCGAGGAACTGGAGCATCCGGCAAGAGATAGCATCAGTACTACGAGGAAACAGGTGAGTATCACGGAAAGAGTTTTGTTTTTACTCATTTGTTTTTACTCCTTGTGCGGAGATCTTCCATATTGAGAAAATCCATCCACTTGTAAGCAAAACTACCAGACCGGCCGAACCGGCAATGATTGCCAGAGTGATCGGCAGAGGTATGATCTGCATCCAGGTTTTTACCAGTTGGAGCAGAGAATCCAATTGAAACGCCATATTTATGGTCGATGCCATTATGTTCGAGACCACTTCTGCTGGAGATTGAATTAGCAGCAATGTGGTCAGATATCCCATCGAGATGACCACCGTCACCAGCATCATCCATCCCAGAAACAGGTAGGATTGAAGTCGGCGGGCTTCCTCCTTGCGCCGGGCGGCCATCATCTGGAAGCGCTGCGTAAAACCAGGAGATGGGGATTCAAACGTGGCACATTTAAGCAAATCTTCTACACCGGCGATCCCCTCATATATCGAGGCACAATGCGAACAGGTGGAAATATGATCCATCAAATCCGACTTTTGTGAGGGGGAAAGAGGATCTCCTGAAAGAATCCAATTCTCATATGGCTGGTGTTCCATGTGGGCTCCTTTCAAGAACGGCAGAGGTTGATGACGATTCGTATTCCTCGGCCAACTGCCTTCTTGCGCGGAATAATCGGCTTTTCACCGCACTTGTGGATAGTTGAAGCGTAGAAGCGATTTCTTCTTCTGACATTTCATACCAGTATCTTAATATAACGGCTGCTCGATCTTGCGGTTGAAGTTGATCGAGGAGCCTGTGTAACACTCTATTTTCCATTTGTTTACTAATAACTTTCTCCGGATTGGGCGATGGATCGGGCGCGTCTTCTTCCGGAAGAATATCGATATCCACCATAGGCAGCTTGCGTTTCCGCTGCTGATCTATGCAATAATGCGCTGCAATCGAAAGCAGCCAGGTGGCAAATGAACGAGATGGATCATATTTTTTCATACCCTGATATGCCCGCCAAAAAGTTTCCTGTGCAGCATCCTCCGCTTCCTGGGCGTCGCCCAGCATCCGATAACAAAGATTAAAGACTGGTCGTTGATATGCCTCAACCAGTTGTGTGAATGCTTCCATGTCTCCCTGGAGCGCTTGCAATATCCAGGTATTGTCTACTGTGGTCAACGAATGCTCCTAAAGTATTCTCTACAAAAGTATACGGAATGGGTAAAAATTGGTTGCATAAAAAAGCGCCGAAACGGCGCTTTGAAAGGTCAGGTAATTTAAAATGAAAGTTCTTCTTTTCCGGCCAGTTTAGTCTGTATGGTCGAGATGACCAGGTTCATATGTTCAGGTTTGTGTACAAAGTCGAGATCATCCGTGCGCAGAGTTAATACCGGGCAAAGGTCAAAGGAGGCCAGCCATTCGTCATAATAACTATCCAGAAGCGCAAGGTAATCGGCTGAGATGGTGCTTTCCATATCTCTGGCACGACTGTGAATACGATCCATTAGCACTGGCACTGGGCATTTCAAGTAAACCAGCAATGAAGGTGCCGGCAGACTATGGATGACCAGATCAAAGACGGACAGATAAGCCTGGTAATCCAGGTCGGAAAGGTTGCCCATTTTATTCAACGCGCGGGAAAAAATAAAGGCATCCTCATAGATACTGCGGTCAACAATCGCCGAGCGCTCGTCTTTCCATAATTCCATGTGCTGGCGGGCGCGGTGCCCGAGAAAATAAACCTGCAAATGGAAAGCCCATTTCCGCATATCGGCGTAAAAATTGGGAAGATATGGATTATCTGCCACAGATTCATACGCTGTTCGCCATCCCAGGTTTTGACCGATCCGCTCGGTTAGAGATGTCTTGCCGGAACCGATATTTCCCGCTACAAGTATTAGTTTTTTCGTCATAGTATCCTGAGGTAGACGCAATAGATGTAAATCTTTTTTTTTTGTGCCAGCAGATAGAAATTATACGAGTTCTTTCTTTACCCGGGGAGATTGCATCTGTCAGATGCGCCGGTCTGATCGTGAACCTGCAAATAGAAAATATCCCAGGACCCCAATGAACAGGATGAAAATGACAAGGATGCCGACCTCCCGGGTATTTATGTATACTGTCAGGTCTGCCGGTTTAACCGGAGTGGCAGTGGATACTGGTTCCGTCGTCCGGGTGGATATGAGAGGTGTGGCGCTGATTGCTATTGTACTGGATGGTGTACTCACTAAAGTGGCGGTTATGGTAGGCATCTCCATTTTTTTAATCCACAATTTCTGGCCTTCGTAAATTTTATCCGGATCGATCTGGTTGATGCGCGCAAGATCATCCACTTTCACTTCATATATCTGGGCGATCGTTCTCAGAGTTTGCCCGTATCCTACCGTATGGTAGACAGTACCATCCGGAAAGGGAGTGCAAGTAAATAATGGAAGAATATTGAGCTTATTTGGATTTGCAATCACCACGCCCGGAGTCGCCGGTTGATTGCCTGATGCACCGGTATCATCAACCACACCAGCCAGATTGAGTGTTATATAGACCGTTTCACTGTCTGAAGCAATACCCACACCGACATCCGTATATTTGGGGTTGATCATGGCTCCCCCGTGAACAGGGTCTGCCCAAATCTCGTTCATGATAATACCCAGCATACCGGTCATTCCCAGAGACAGGCTGGCTATATTTTCTCCTGCCGCGATCTTCTTTCCACCTCCATACCCTGAAGCAGTTACCCGGGCAGTCACAATCTCACCGGCAGAGCCGGCATGAGAAGATTTGTGCGTGGCTGCCTGGTATGCCGAGTGATTTTGGGCGACGGCCATCAGGGTGGAATTCATTTGCACCGGAGCCAACCCTTTGGCGCTGCGCAGGTTGTTTACGGCACTGATCATATCAACAGCGGTGAAATCCGCTCCCTCTACTTGATAAAAAAAACCTGTCGTGAAGAGAATCAGAAGGCTATGGAGTAACAGGCATATTATCGGGATGGGTGATTTTTTCATCGAGATCACCGTGGACAAATTCTGTGAGTGAATTCAATATCTGACTGGATATCGTATCCCACCTGCACAGTTTTTCTTTACTTCCAGGTATGTGTTCTTATCCGCCGGCAAGCTTAACCGTGAAACCGCGTTTCTTGAGCTCCGTAAAAAGTACATCCCTGTGATCTCCCTGAATTTCCAGGTTGCCGCTTTTTAATGAACCGCCGGAACCGCACATCTTTTTCAATTCACCGAGCAATTCGCGCAGCTCTACCTCCTGACGCGGAATGCCGGTGATCAGAGTCACGGTCTTACCTTTACGACTTTTAGAATCACGAAATATCCGTACGATGCCGTCACCTTTTGGCTGAGATGCTTTCCGGCATGTGCAGTGGGCAATCGGATTGCCGCATTTTGGGCATATACGCCCGCTGGATGTGGAATAGACGGTGGGATTTTCTTCTCTCATACCCTGATTTTATCGGATTCCTGTTGGTAAAAGAATGAAAAATGTATATCATTATCATCAGGCATAATTATTCAGATTGGGTGTTGAATTATTTGAGATGGTTGATCGTGTGTTCCTGCTTATTGACAGGTGATTATTCAAGGTTGATGACGAGGAACCATGCCAGAAAACGACAGTAACCATTTGAACCGCTACTCTAAAGACGAACTGTATCACAAAGTACAGGAGTTGCAGAAACGCGTTCAATTACTGGAGGATGAACTGGATCGACAGAATGACCAGGTCTCCCAACTTTTGTTGAATGAAGAAAAATACAGGGTGCTCCTTGATGGGTCAAGCGACCCGATATTCTCCTTTACGAAAGATGGGGAGTATCAATATGTGAATTATGCGTTTGCTGAAGGCGTACAACGCACTGTTGAAGAGATCATTCACCACAAAATCTGGGACGTTTTTCCCCAGGACGAAGCGGATAAACGTTTTGCTGTGGTAAAAACCGTGTTTGAGACCGGGGAAGTGAAGACAATAGAGGTGCGTGTTCCTCGCACCGACCAGGATCGGTATTATTTGACCACGGTGAAACCAGTTTTTGATACCAAAGGTAATGTCGTTCTGGTGATTTGCATATCCAAAGAGATCACTGAACGAAAAATCCTCGAAAAAGAATTGATCCGTATGAGCAATTTCGATACGTTGACCGGTCTGTATAACCGGCATTTTTTCGAAATTGAACTGGAACGCATGCAGGTCAGCCAGTTCTTTCCGATCAGTATTATCATCACCGATATGGACAGGTTGAAATTGATCAACGATCAATACGGGCACGCGGCTGGAGATAATGCCATACAAAAGGCAGCCATGGTGCTCCAGGATTCTATTCGTTCAAAGGATGTTGCCGCACGTATTGGGGGAGATGAGTTTGCCATATTGCTGGCTGACACTGGCGAAGCCACTGCAGCAGAAATTGTGAAGCGTATAAAAACCAATCTGCTGGCTCTGGATGATCCCATGCTGCATCTATCCATCGGTTTCGCCACCGGTGAATCCGGAGCGAACCTGGTGGATACCTATCAATTGGCTGATGAACGAATGTATCAAAACAAGAAGAGCAACGGGAAAAGATAAAAACACTCTATAATTTTCCGATCCATTGCAGCGCTTCATCCCGTGTGCTGTACACTCTGAAATCATTTCGGCGGTTGGTTTCGATGACCATTTCATAGAACCGGCCTGTTCCCACCAGCTTGGCTGGAATGACGGCTGCCAGACGGATCTGGTAATTTGTGAGTTTTAACATCACTTTCCCCGCCAGGCCGGTTTTTAAATCATAGAAATCAGGATGAAGGTTGGTGTGATAGAGCAGGACAATTTCTGTTTGTTCACCACCGCACAGACCGACCAGGTCCAACGTGTCATTTTCACATGAAATTATCCCGCCGTCCGGCAGGCATTCCAGTATGCGTTTGTTTCCCAATTCGATAATATTGTATTCCATTCGATCTTCTCCTGAGATTTCTACCAGGTATTTTGATGTATCCGTTCCGGCAAATTGATTTCCACCTGAGCGGCACGTTTCGCATTTTCTGCCGGATACCCCAGTGCCAGCAGGCAGGGTATCTCATACCCGTCGGGAATTTGACAGTATTCTTTCAATCGAGCCCGTTCTGTTTCACCCGGTATACGGGTTACACCGAACACTCCTTCCGCGGCTGCCGCCAGAAGGATATTCTCAATTGCCAACCAGATGGATGCCAGATTGTTCAGGTCTGATAATGTCTTCGGTTTCAGAAGCGGTGAATATTGCCGGAAGCAGGGAAGGATAAGACAGGCACAATCGCGCAACATGGATATCTGTTTTGGAATGGCATCCAGGTACATGGCTCGCTGGCTGATATCTTTAAGCTGCCAGCGATTTATGATCCCCAGAGCGCCTTTCGCTGAAATGGGGCTGATCGTGTCCAGCAGAATTTTGTCGCGTTTTACACGGTCATCCAGAAGAACGAAATGCCATTCCCGCATATGATTATTGGAAGGCGCGAGGAAAGCGGCGGAGATAATGCGTTCGATTACCTCACGGGCAACAGGTTTGTCTGAGAAATCGCGGATTGTCTTCCGGGTTTTTATCGCTTCATACAATTCCATCAGGCTCTCCCACAATTTATAGAATATAATACCTATTATAAGCGCTTCGTGTACAGGCAAGGAAAAGCAATCCATTCATTCATGTTCCTGCTTGACATCATGATATATTAGTAATATATTACTAATATATCCAAACCATGAATCAAAACCTCCAGCAATCTGTTGATCTGCTTTCCTCACAGGCCTATCGTTTCATAAAGAATGGAATTGTCACCTGTGAACTGGCTCCCGGTCAGTCCATCGCGCAGTTGGACCTAGCCGAAAAATATCAGATTGGTTTGACCCCGGTCAGAGAAGCCTTGAGGCAACTGGCGCAAGAAGGATTTGTCCAACCTGTTCCACGCATGGGATATATCGTAAAACCGATCACCGCCCGCGATGTTCAGGAAATCTATGAGATGCGCATAATTCTGGAGACTTCTTCTGTCCGGTTGGCAGCCAGCCGGGGAACGGAAATCGAATTGCGCAGCCTGGTAGAAATGGCGGATTTCACCTACACATTTAAAGACCTTCCAAGTTATTCTCGCTTTCTGGAAAAGAACAAGATTTTTCACCAGAATATCTCGGTTCTTTCTAGGAACACCCGCCTGACTCAGCAGGTCACACGGACCATGGATGAATCTACCCGGATCTTTCACCTCGGACTCGATATTCGCGACAGCGCGGAAAAAATGCGGGAAGATCATCTGGCGCTCTCACGGGCGTTATTGGAGCGGGATGCGAATCTGGCAGAGCGTCTGATCCGGTCTGAGATCCTCTTATCAAGAGAACGGGTAATGGAAGCTATTCGGTCCAATTCTGGACAGGCTGTTACATCAGAGATTCTACCTGCGTTATTTTTTCAAGATAAATGAAGGATAGTTCTTCATAAATTGATCAGTATTTCCGGAGGAAGCATGCCCAGACAAAAAAGGGAATCACAACGGATACCGGCTATGGACGATTTCAAGGATGACAGTTCATTCTCAGAATTTTTAAAAAGATATCCGGCATACAAATCCACCGGTATTTTGGATGATCTACGCCGATCTGAGTATGCGCGTCTTGATCAATTGGAGCAGGTCTACCTGGATTACACCGGAGGGGGATTGTACAGCGAAGAGCAGGTGCGTTCGCATATGGATTTGCTGGTGGAAAATGTTTTTGGTAATCCCCACTCAACAAATCCAACCTCCATGGCAATGACCCGGTTGGTGCAAAGTGCCCGGGAAAGCGTTCTAGATTTTTTCCATGCCTCGCCGGAGGAGTACATCTGTATTTTTACTCAGAACGCCAGTGCGGCTTTAAAACTGGTGGGAGAATCGTATCCCTTTGGTCCCGGGGACACCTATTTACTGACATTTGATAATCATAATTCTGTGAATGGCATCCGGGAATTCGCCCGGTCGAAAGGGGCAGTGATTCATTACTCGCCGGTGCTGCCACCCGAAATGCGCATAGATATTGAAAAGTTGGAAAATTTCCTTGAATTTAAAAAGTCCGGTGGAAATAATCTTTTTGCCTTCCCGGCGCAATCCAATTTTTCGGGCGTACAGCATTCGCTCGAATGGATAGAACGGGCGCACGCAAAGGGGTGGGATGTTTTATTGGATGGTGCGGCATTTGTCCCAACCAATTGCCTTGACATGAGCAAGGTTCACCCCGATTTTGTCAGCCTGTCCTTCTATAAAATTTTTGGATATCCTACAGGTGTGGGCGCGCTGATCGCCCGCCGCCAAATGATGCCCAGACTCCACCGGCCCTGGTTTGCCGGAGGAACGATCACTGTCGCCTCAGTGCAGGGGGATACGTATTATTTACATAAAGGAGCTGAAGGATATGAAGATGGCACGTTGAATTATCTCAGCCTGCCGGCCGTGGAGATGGGATTAAGGCATATCTCGCGCATCGGTTACGATGTGATTCATACCAGGGTGACCTGCCTGACAGGCTGGCTGTTGGATCACCTGGTCGCATTGAAACATTCAAACGGATTACCCGTCGTCAAGATTTATGGTCCATTGGATATGCGGGAACGAGGCGGAACGATTACACTGAATTTCTTTGATCGCGAGGGACATTTTATCGATCATATGGTGGTGGAGACTCTTGCCAGTGAAAAGAATATTTCGATCCGCACGGGGTGTTTCTGCAATCCGGGCGGTGGTGAGCTGGCGCTGGGAATATCCGCTGATGAATTGAACTCATGTTTTGCCCTGAGGCCTGATATGGAATATCAGGATTTCCGACAGTGCATTGACGATAAGAGCAATGGTGCCGTACGCATCTCTGTGGGACTGGTTTCTAATTTCAATGATGTGCAGCGGTTTTTAGATTTTGCCGGAGAGTTCATTGACAGGAATACCAGCGAGATTCTATAGAGAGAAATTTTGACCTTTCACCCATCTACTCGATCTTAGGCGAATGGATCAATTGCGTTTCAGGCAGTCAGGACAAATTCCGTACAGAATCAGGTGATTGGTGGTGATTTGAAACTGGCTGACCGCTTCTACCCGGTTAAAGAATACAGCCACTTCATCATTGGACAGGTTAAAAATCCTGTGGCACTGCTGACAGACCAGATGATGGTGAAGTCCTTTGCCCACCAACTCATACACCAGAGCACCGATGCCAATATCAGATACGGAAACTTTACCCTGATTGACCAATCGTTCGAGAGAACGGTATACAGTGGACTGGTTGACGGCAGGTAATCGTGATTTAATCAGGTTATACAGCTCCTGCGATGTGCAATGACATGACCGAATATTCAGAACTTCCAGAATTACCTGATCAACTGAGGATGTTTTCACAATAACTCCTGTTCTTTTAATTATAATATGCGTACGTATGCAAATGCAAATAGATGCGATATAATCAAGGCGCTGGCAAAGATAAAAAACTATCAGGAGGAAAATATGTTGTTCTCAACCGTTCACCCCATGCATATTCCAGATGGCTTTCTTTCAGTAGTTGTTTCTGTTATCTTGTGGATTATATCCATTTCGATGATTGTGATCGCCTTACGGAAAGTGAAAAATGAACTGGGGGATAAAGAAGTGCCATTGATGGGTGTTTTGGCCGCGGCGATATTCGCCGGGCAAATGTTGAATTTCAGTGTCACCGGCGGCACATCCGGACATCTTCTGGGGGCTGCGATTGCCACCATACTACTTGGTCCCTGGACGGCAGTACTGGTGTTAACATCTGTTGTTTCGGTTCAAGCTTTATTTTTCCAGGATGGAGGATTATTGGCACTGGGTGCCAATATTTTCAATATGGCGGTTGTCGGAGTTTTCACGTCTTATGCCATATTTAAAGGTCTTCAATCTCTGCTGAGTAAGTATAAATGGGGCTTGCTTATCTCCGGTTTTATAGCAGCATGGTCATCCATTTTGCTTGCATCATTAGCCTGTGCGCTTGAGCTGGCACTCTCCGGAACATCCCCAGCCAACATTGCCATTCCTGCTATGGGGGGAATCCATGCACTTATCGGGATAGGTGAAGGGTTGATCACAGTCGGAGCCCTTGCATTTCTGTATGCTACCCGTAAAGACCTGGTGGAAAAGACCACGGCAAAGGTAACAAACAGCAAGAGTATTTTGATTGGTGGTGGTGTGATTACCATCATTCTAGCCATCCTATCGCCGTTGGCCTCCAGCCATCCGGATGGCCTGGAATGGGTTGCCGAACAAAAGGGATTTCTGGAAACCGCGAAAGAAGCCCTCTATAACATCATGCCCGACTATACTGTTCCCGGTATTAGTGACCCCACAATATCTACCATCGTGGCAGGAATACTGGGTGCAATCATTGTGTTTGGCATAGCCTGGGGGGTTGCCCGCGCGGAGAAGCGTCAATCCGTTAACCAGTAATGAGAGAGATGGATTTTGCTGGAACTGTACCGCGAAAGATATAGCGTAATACATGCGTTGGATGCAAGGGTGAAGATCCTATTCACCCTTGCCTTTATCCTAACACTCAACCTGACGCCGGCTGCCGCATGGCCGGCTTTTCTATTATATCTTTCTCTGATTCTGTCGATCACATTACTTTCCAGGCTTGGTTGGATGTATGTGTTCAAGCGGTCCTTGTTGGCCCTTCCATTTGTCCTCTCTGCCATCCCTTTGATTTTCTGGGGGCCTCAACCTTTCATTCAGATGAATATTGGAAAAGTATTCTCCATACCGATCAGTTCCACTGGACTGGCACGGTGTATCAGTATCATGATCAAAGCCTGGCTATCCATTCAAGCCGCCATTCTGTTAACCGGAACAACGTCATTCATAAGAGTAATGTCCGGTTTCCGTAAATTGGGAGTCCCCAACATGTTAATCGCGATCATCGAACTGATGTGGCGATATCTATTCATTCTGGTAGATGAAGTGATCCGCCTGATACGCGCAAGAAACAGCCGCAGTTCGGTGTTCAACGGGAATCATCACGCGGGTGGTTCTGTATTGTGGCGGGGAAAAGTGACGGGAAACATGGCCGGCAGCCTGTTCCTTCGCTCAATTGAGCAGAGTGAACGGGTGTATGATGCTATGTTATCCCGAGGTTTCAATGGTGAACCGATGGACGAACCGTATCCCGATTTCTCATCTTCCGATCGCTGGTTGTTAGCCGGTCTCCTTCTGGTATTATTCTTCATCTATCTCATTGGTCTGCTTACAGGAAGATAAGATTTTGGATGCAATCATTCAGATTCAGCAGTTATCCTACTCCTACCCGGATGGAAAGGAAGCATTGAGGAATGTCTCCTTATCTGTAGAAGCCGGAGAAAAAATTGGAATAGTAGGGGCGAACGGTGCCGGGAAATCGACATTGCTTCTTCATCTGAATGGCATTCTTCACAGTGACGGTTCAGTCAAAGTTGCCGGCATGGAATGTATGAAGCAAAATCTGGGAAAAATCAGAGCACTTGTGGGTATGGTCTTTCAGAATCCGGATGACCAGTTGTTTTCAATTACCGTATACGACGATGTCGCTTTTGGACCGAGGTACCAGGGATTGGAAAAAGAAGAAATCGACAAAAGGGTCAATGATTCACTGGCCTCTGTCCAGATGGACGAGTATGCAGACCGCAATCCGTATCATCTCTCAGGTGGGGAAAAGAAACGGATCGCCATTGCCACCGTCTTATCCATGGAACCAAAAATCCTGGTTCTGGATGAACCGACGGCGGGACTTGATCCACGCGCCCGGCGTGAATTGATTGAACTTTTGCGAACCCTACCGCAAACCTTGCTGATAGCCACACACGATCTGGATCTGGTAGATAGTATCGCCGAACGTATGATCATCATGAAAGATGGGTTGATTTCCGCCGATGGACCGACGAAAGTTCTACTACAGGACAAGAAATTATTATTGGAAAACGGTTTGTTATAAACAATACCGGTATGTGATCATCCGTGTGTATAATGTCAAAAACAATCGACCTTTTTCGATGTAACCTACTATATATAGAGTGAATAAAAAGGAAAAGGATATGAATTTCGATTATTTCATTCCAACACGGATTCTGTTTGGAGCCGGTTCGTTGAATAAACTGGAGAGCGAAAGTTTGCCCGGAACAAAAGCGCTCATCGTTATCTCTGCCGGTAAATCCATGCGACAGAATGGGTATCTGGATCGGTTAATCACCCTGTTGAAACAGAGAAATATCGATTATGTCATCTATGACAGGATTTTGCCGAATCCCATCAAGTCTCATGTCATGGAAGCAGCCGCGCTGGCAAAAAAAGAGAGGTGTGATTTCATCATCGGGCTTGGCGGGGGAAGCAGTATCGATTCGGCGAAAAGCATCGCCGTGATGGCCAAAAACCCTGGCGATTATTGGGATTACATCGGCAGTGGAAGCGGAAAAGGTCTGCCAACCACATTTGGCGCGCTGCCGGTTGTCGCGATTACCACCACAGCTGGTACAGGCACCGAGGCTGATCCATGGACGGTCATTACCAAAGAAGAAACCCGTGAAAAAATCGGTTTTGGGAACCGGCATACTTTTCCCGCATTGTCCATTGTCGACCCGGAACTAATGCTGAGTGTACCGCCACATCTCACCGCTTATCAGGGATTTGATGCCTTCTTCCATTCGAGTGAGGGGTATATCGCCACGACAGCCAATCCGATCAGTGATGTGTTGGCTTTGAAAAGCATTGAATTGATTGCCCGTTATTTGCCAGAGGCTGTGAAGGATGGCAAAAATCTGGAAGCCCGCACACAGGTGGCGTTGGCCAATACTCTGGCGGGGATGGTGGAATCTCTTTCAAGCTGCACGTCAGAACATTCCATGGAACATGCCCTCAGCGCCTATCATCCGGATATCGCCCACGGCGCCGGCTTGATCATGCTATCTGAGGCATACCACTCATTCTTCCTTGAAAAGACACCGGAAAGATATATTGACATGGCGAAGGCCATGGGAGAGGATATTACTCAAATTCCTTCCTCTAACAAGCCGGCTGCTTTTATTAAGGCATTGATCAAACTGCAGAAAGCCTGCGGAGTGGATGACCTGAAGATGTCAGGGTATGGGATTTTAAAAAGTGAAATACCGGCACTGGCTGAGAACGCCTGGCATGCCATGGGAGGCCTTTTTAAAGTTGATCCTTACAATTTGTCTATGGATGAGACAATTCAGATAATGACCAGGGCTTATTGTTAGTCCACAAGCTTCATGCTCCAATTATGTAAGACATCAGGTAAATAAATAATTAAATATTGATCATAAACGTACCTTTTAAGTAAGTTTATGGTTTAATTTATATGTATTAATTATTTGTTGTTTTTTCTGGTAGACCACATTATGGGTTTGAAAAGAAGAATCAACCCGCTGCTTTATTTGTATTCAATCATCATCGCAATCGCGATCGTTCATGCGATCACAACCTTTTCTTCCATTGAACCGGAAAAATTAATCCTTTTCACTGATATCGAGGCTCCGCTTATTGGTCTGGGGGCATCGATAAGCCTCTTTATTGCGGCTTATCGAACGCATCGATACTCTCCTGCCAATGCGAAAGCCTGGATGTATCTTGGTATCGCTCAGTTGGTTTACACAACGGGTGATTTGATCTGGGCAGTGGAAGAAGTAGGATTTCATATCGCTCCTTATCCTTCTGCCGCCGATCTATTTTATATATCTTTTTATCCTTTATTTCTTCTGGCCATTCTAAAATTCCCAATTCAGCAATCCGTTTTTATCAATTGGCCAAAACGAGCTTTTGACTTCCTGGCAATTCTGCTGGGCGGTATAGCTGTATTCTGGAATTATGTACTGGCACCGATATACTTGAAAAGCCTGAATCTACCCCTGTTCGAGAGAGCATTATCTTTCATCTATCCGATTGGAGATCTGATCCTGCTGGGGACGGTGCTGGTTATCCTTTACAACAGATTGAATGGAAGAAACGCCGGTCCGATTCTTTTGATTTTGATCGGTATAAGCGTGATGGCCATTACGGATAGTATATTTTCCATTCAATCTATTAATAAAACCTATATCTCCGGAAGCAATACTGATTCTGGATGGGTTATTCAGAATCTATTAACATGTTCGGCTGGCCTGTGGCAGATTATGATCGCACAGAAATCGGCTGAAGATGATAGACTGTCTTCGACAATTCTTGGCATGACAAATGGCCTCTTTTCTTATTATCCATTACTCGCTTTATTGATTTTGATCCTGATGCTCTTCCACCGTCAATTCGTATTACTCCCGATGGCTTTTCAACAAATATTCTGGCTGGCCGTGGTTGTGTGGATCATTGTCTTGGGAAAACAAATAGTGTCGAACTATGAACTCAATAGACTACTCTCGCGTATTCAGGAATCGATCGACACTGTAAAGAAGCAGGCCGCAGAACTTGAGACTGCCAATCAAATCCTGGGATTTGAAGTATCCGAGCGTAAGAAGGCGGAGGAACGTCTGGCTTATGATGCGCTACATGATTATCTTACGCAACTTCCAAACCGTGGCCTGTTCATGGATAGGTTGGAAATGGCCATTCAACATATCAAACGCCATCCGGGAACAAATTACTCGGTTCTGTTTCTTGACCTGGATCAATTTAAACTGATCAATGATACAAAAGGTCATTCCTTCGGGGATGAATTGCTGGTCCAGGCTGCCTGCCATTTACGGGAGTGTATCCGTTCCATTGATACGGTCGCCCGGTTGGGAGGCGATGAATTCATTATCCTGTTGGAAAACAACGGAGATGATCAGTCCGCTATACAGACGGGTCAACGGATTTTGAAGGAATTCAAAACGCCGATCAAGGTTGGAAATGAAAAGGTTCATGTTTCTGTGAGTATCGGGATCGTCATGAACATGAACGGGTATTCCACGGCGAATGAAGTTTTACGCGACGCGGATATTGCCATGTATCACGCGAAAGAGGCCGGTAAATCCCGATTTACGGTTTTCAATCCGGATATGCGGACACAGGCAACCCAGAAAGTTTTAATCGAGACCGAATTGCGAAATGCCGTGGAAAATCATGAATTCAAACTGCAATATCAACCGATCTATTCCATCGAAACCAGTGAAATTCAGGGTTTTGAAGCGCTCATCCGCTGGCATAATCCGCGACTCGGCCTGGTTCCTCCACAGATGTTCATCCCGTTAGCCGAAGAGACAGGCTTGATCGTCGAGATAGGTGACTGGGTGCTTTCAGAAGCCTGCACTCAGATGAAGATATGGCATGAACAATCCCTCTCATCCAGGATGCTTTTCATCAATGTCAATATTTCAGGCAGGCAGTTTGCACAAATTGATTTTGTCCAGAAGCTGGGGGGAATCCTGGCGAGAACCGGATTGAACCCAACTGCGCTGAAACTTGAGATCACTGAAAGTGTGCTGCTTGAGAATCAACAGGCCGAATCTGAATTGTTCACATCCCTGAAAAAAATGGGAGTACATCTTCAGATCGATGACTTTGGCACGGGATATTCTTCATTAAGTTATATTCAACACATTCCTGTTGATGTCATCAAGATTGACCGCTCCTTCATCCAGGAAGTGGGCAACGGCCGGAAATATGTCGAACTCATTTCCGCCATCATTCGAATGGCCCAGAGTTTGGGCATGGAAACAACCGCCGAAGGTATCGAAACAGCCTACCAGTTGGATGTGCTCCGCGATCTCGGATGCAATTACGGGCAGGGTTTTTACCTGTCCAGACCATTGGATTGCTTTCAGGTGAACGCAGACCTGATGTACGCGAAGATTCTCCCTGGAGTAGAAATCCCGGGGAGTATACACAAAATTTAAGGATGGGTTCTTCGACCGATGGACCTTAACCGGTCACAATTTTCCGGGTGCGATAATATCCATAATCCGGAACGATGCGATCATATTCTCCATCCATCAAAGGAGAGGAAATCATGAAATCGGCGGATGAACGGTTGCAGGCGGTCGGGATATTCCAGACCATGGCCATACGCAGCAAGGCTTTTACATCCGGATCATGCGGAACCGGTTCGAGCGGATCCCAGAAAAAGATTAAAAAATCGATCTTACTCTCAGTGATCTTCGCACCGATCTGCTGGTCACCCCCCAGCGGACCGCTTTGCAATTTATTGATATGGAAGCCGAGTTCCTTTTCCAACAATTCACCGGTGGTTCCGGTGGCGAAAACCTTATGATGAGCCAGCAGGTCACGGTTGAATTTCGCCCATTCCAGCAAATCCTTCTTCTTATTATCGTGAGCGACCAACGCGATCTTCTTATCATGTTCCATGGGTATTTTTTTGTAATCCATAGCAGAGCCTGGTTCCTTTCTATTTACCAAAACCAATTGATTCTACCAATTGAATGAGGAATTCTCAATAATTATGGAGCTTATTTAGAATACCTTTACAGATATTCTTTCAAATTTTGATTATCTGAATAAAAAATTTAAATGCAAGAGGTAAAAATGAAGCAATTCCAGATAAATTTCGCTATACTGTTCTTACCCTCAAATCCCGATTTATTGTTATTTATTTTCTGATGCGTCCTAAAATGGAAATTAAGAAAACGAGTTTGCCTGACGCGGTTACTGCCTCTCGATCCAGCGGCGGGCAGTCGGCGGCGCTTTTCATGCAAGTCAAAATAACTATTGATTCCAGATTGCGATATCTGAAATTTCCTGCTGATATCGAAGATATTTATGAACAGGAAACCGGAGCGTACCGGCTCAGACAATTAAGTTTGTACGCATTGCTGGGTATGGTCATTTATGATTTTTTTCTCATTATCGACCAGACGATCATTGAAGATGTATTTCAAACCGCATTGATCATCCGTCTGGGAGTGATGACTCCGCTTGTTCTACTTCTGTTGGGATTATTTCAAAGAGGCGTTTCTCCTGCCTTTCGCGAAACTGCGATGGCGGTTTTGAATTATTTGACAGGCATTTCCCTGATTTTTCTCATGGCTTTCAGCAACAGTGAAAACAAGATTTTCTATCATCCTGGTTTGATCCTGGTAATTACCTACAGCAATCTGGTGATGCGGATGCACTTCTGGGATGCTCTGGTTTCATCCGCCTTACTGTTCATCACCTACATTTTCTTTTTTCCATCTTTGCCAACCTTGCCCGTTCAAGTGCCGATGGCCAATATCATGATCCTGTTTGGTTGTAATGTTCTTACCCTGTATTCAAACTATGTCCTGGAACGTGAACAAAAGCTCAGTTTTCTCTATTCTCTTCTGGAGCGAATCAGACAGGGTCAACTGGCGACACAAAACCGGAAACTATCCAGACTGGCTTTACTTGATCCGTTGACGAGACTGGCAAACCGCCGGGAAATTGATGAGTACGTCGCCCGGTTATACGAGGATCCGCATCCGAATATGCTGGCCGTAATAATGCTGGATATAGATCACTTTAAAAAGTACAACGATACTTATGGACATCCAGCCGGGGATGATTGTCTGAAAAGTGTGGCCAGGGTATTGAAACAGATCATTCGACGCCGTGGAGACGTGGTTGGCCGGATTGGCGGAGAAGAGTTTATTGTGTTTATGCCGGAGGCGGATATGCCGGCTGCGATCAAGAAAGCAGAGGAAATTCGCGCCGGGGTGATGCAGCTATCCATGCCGCATGCTTCATCACCTGTTGCGAATGTTGTGACGATCAGTGCCGGTGTTTCTGCGGGGCAGATCCATTTTGATACCAATCCCAGGCAACTATTGCTGGACGCCGATGAAGCCTTATACAAAGCTAAATCGGAAGGTCGGAACAGGGTTGCTTCAGCATGACCGACTTACCGGCAACGAATAACACCGAACAAGGAAAACCCGTTCTTGAGGATGATGTGGTATTTCTGCCTGCATTATCGACAGAAGACATCCATAAACTGGGCGAAAAAATAGAAGGTTATATTTCCAGGAAAGATACTCCCCTGCATTTCGGATTTCCTCTGGAAGATCATTTCCGAACCGAAAACCGGCAGAATAATCGGCAGAGTCTACTGATCGGAAGCATCATCGCCATTCTTGTGTATGATCTCTCTCTCCTGGTTGACTATATCATCCTGACCGATGTATTTACGACAGCCTTGATCGTGCGCCTTGGAGTTTTTACTCCGCTGGCCATTCTGGCGCTTTTTATAAACCACCGATGGTACCGTTTCTGGCTTCAAGATCTGAGTAGATTTCTGATCGTGGTGGCTGCCGGGATAAGTTATATTTACCTGACAAATATCAGCACCGACCGCGACGCTATTTTCTACTTTCCCGCTTTGATTCTCGTGGTAACGTATGGGAATTTATTCTTCAGACTTCAATTTATCTATGCCTGTCTGTCCTCAGCGATAATGTTCGTTCTTTTTGCCCTCTTTTTTCCACTCGATCCTCATCTTCCCCCGATGGTGCCGTATACAAATAGCGTATTTTTCCTGACCAGCATCATCATGACAATTTTCGCCAATTATTTCCTCGACCGGGAATATCGGTACAATTTCCTGTTCAGCTTTCGAGAAAAAATTCGCAAACGGATATTACAGGATCAAAACCGGTATCTCAATCAAATTTCCACAATGGATGCCCTGACAGGATTGGCAAACCGGCGTGAGGTGGATAATTATCTGTCTAACTTGAATCAGATGCGGCCGGAAGTGCTATCCATCATTATGATCGATATCGATTATTTTAAGGAATACAATGATATTTACGGTCACGCCGCCGGTGATTCCTGTCTGCATCAGGTCGCTTCGATCATTCAAACTTCGATTCACCGTAAACGCGATCTGGCCGGCCGGTATGGGGGTGAGGAATTCATCATCATCCTGCCAGAAACGGAACTGGCAGCCGGGGAGAAGATAGCCCGAAACATCGTGCAAGATGTCAGAAAAGCAGGCGTACAACACTCGGGATCAAAAGTAAGCCATGTGGTTACCATCAGTGCCGGATTGGCCTGCGGCGAGATTGCGGGAAGCGGTGATGTTTTCACCGTCCTGAAAGCGGCCGATGATTCTCTGTATACAGCCAAGTCTTCCGGCCGTAATCAGGTGCAGGTAAAACCAGTTTGAGAAATCCTGATCACGCCGTCAAACATGGTCACTTCTGCAGGATATCAAACTGGTCCGTGAATTCCTTTTTTAAAACCTGCTTTTCTGCCTCTGATTGCAGGCTGACCTGAATGGCATTGAAGACAAATTGCTTGATCTGAGTGACAGAGAAGTTGAACTGATCTGTGATACGTAAATATTCCTGCGTCAGATCAGTATTGAACATGGGAGGATCATCGGAGTTGATGGTCACAAACAAACCGGCTTCCAACAGCCTTGGGAGCGGATGCTCTGCCAGAGAAGGCACCACTTTCAAGCAGACATTGCTGGACGGGCAGACTTCCAACGGGATCTGTGTTTTCTTTAAGTACTCAACCAGTGAGGCATCTTCCAGGCAGCGTACCCCATGACCTATCCGCACTGCGTTCAATGAACGAATGGCACCCCAGATGCTGACCGGCCCCATGGTTTCGCCGGCATGTGGTGTAGCCGGAAAACCGGCTTCCCGGGCAATTTTGAATGTCTCCGTGAAGAGTTCCGGAGGGTTATCGACTTCCGGACCTCCCAATCCGAGAGAGGAAATCCCGTTATCACGATTTTTGATTGCCCAGCGGGCAATCATCTGGCTGTCTTCAATCGGCCGCATTTCCCGGGAAATATCAGGAGCCATGCTGATGCGCACACCATATTTGGCAAATCCCTTTTGCCGGGCTTGATTTATAGCCGATAGTTGGTCATCCAGCGGAATATGAGGGAGATGGGTAAAAGGGGTATAAATAACCTCACTGTAGCGGATGTTCTGGGCGGCGCGATCCTTAATAAACTCGGTTGCGATCAGTTCAAGATCATCAGCGGAACGAATGCAACTGCAAATGGCCAGATAGACCTCGATAAAATGATTGAAGTCTGAGAATTGATACCATGTGCGTAAATCTTCAACAGTCTGGGCGGGTAAGCTGACATGATTCCTTTCGGCCAGGTGAAGGAGGGTGGCAGGCTGAATGGAACCTTCCAGATGGACGTGCAATTCAACTTTAGGCATTCGGCGGATGAAATCGTGGATATGCATGTTCTTTTAACCTCTATTCTCTTGAATATATTCAGAATGAAAACTCAAATAAACGATGACGGGCAACGAACCCGGATTTTTCCAGACATCTCCGTGAGGCGGTATTCCTGTATTCACATCCGGCCACCGGATTCCAGCCATTTTCATGGCAGAAATCCACCAGATGCTGGATGATATACTGGCCATATCCCTTGCCCCGAAAAGACGGGTGAATCAGCATACCGACATCATAGTCCTTTCTACCGGGAATGATGCGCGAGAAGATCCCGAATCCAACCAAATTGCTCTCTTTTTCATAAATAAACAACTGATGCGATGTTATATATGAAATGACCTCCGAAGGATCATCGAATACTTCCTCATTGATGGTGACGATGTTCGGTTCGTCTGATGGAATCGCCAGGCGAATGGATAATGTGCCGGGCGAATGAATCGCCGGTTGTTTATGATATTCCCGAAATAGAATGCCAGTTGGCCGAAAGGATTTATGATACTGGCTGCAGCAGGAAAGCAATGACGCATCGAATGATTTACAGAGTGCTTTCTCCACTTTGAAGTCACCTAAAATTTTGCCAAACACGGAATCAATTTCAGGGAAATGTTGTGGCGCCAGGTAATACTCCAGCAGGCAGGCATCCGCACTAAGAAAGAAATATCCAACGGGATCCTCCGCAGATTTGATGACATATAATCCGGCTCTGTTCAGCATCAGTTCAATATAGTACTCCTGTGCAAACGGTAGATCGGCCAGGTACTGGTCACGCAATCTCTCGATTGTTTCAGTATTTGATTCCGGGACAAATGTGAATTGAGTCATGCTTTTCATTAAAACGAATTATCCCTTTCATAGAGCAAACCAATTCGCTTTAAATAATTCTATCAGTATGTAAGCCTATCTTTCTCATTTTTCCTTCAACTTACATAGATGCTGGTTCAAATCCGGCGGAAAAGATTACGGCATCTTCACAAAATCCCCATATCTATCCTCTATTATTTCATCAGGATACTTCTTTGAAGGTGATGGAATGAATAATAAAAAAGCAAAAATGAATTGGTGGCTGGATGCCCTCCTCTATATCGGATTCATGGCCGCCTTTTTTCTGGATCTCACCGGCGTTGAAATCCATCAATGGCTGGGACTGGTTATTGGAGCACTGGCATTTATCCATCTGGCAAGGCATATGAGTTGGGTCTCACTGGTTGTCAGCCGGTTCTTTGGAAAAACGACCAACTGCGCCAGAATCAATCTGTTCATTGACAGCATCATCGGAGCAGGTTTTTTCAGTATTCTTTCTACCGGTCTTCTAATTTCCACATGGTTCGATCTTCCATTCCTCGATTACACAACCTGGATTACGATCCATACGCTGGCGTCGGTGTTGACTTTGTTCGCCGTGGTAATAAAACTTGCCCTGCACAGAAAATGGATTGTTAATGTGGCTGAAAAATATATCTTTGGCCGGGGAGCAAGCAATTCTACACTTTCCGATACCCAGGCACCGGTAGCTGTCTGTATGAACCGGCGTGAGTTCCTCAAAATGGGCGCATTTTTGGGCGCAGGTACTGTGGTCGGCATTGCGCAATTGCACAATGTGATGGAGGATATTCTATTCTCACAGGTCGATGGCGGGAATGCCGTTTCGAACAGTGACGTTTCCTCCGCCGTCGATGCCGGTGTGGTTTTTCAAAATCAAAGTGGAAATACTTACGAAAATCAATCCAGGGTAGTATTACCTACCACCCAACCCACCACCGTACCAACTCAAATAGTCACAGACAATAAACCGGTGACCACCTGTACAGTAAGCTGCCCAAGAGGTTGTTCATATCCCGGTCGGTGCAGACGATATGTCGATACGAATGGAAATGGGAAATGTGATAATGGAGAATGCCTGTAATACAAAAGCCGGATTAGTTGATGGACTAATCCGGCTGATTATTCTTCCAGCCAGGGATTCAATGACAGCGGATTTCAGGCCTGTTCTTTTTTAGTAGTTTTCAGATGAAGCACAGCCGGCAGCGTGGATGCCCAGGTCTGAATGGCTTTCCAATCGCGGTTATCGCTGCTGCGCATGGGTTTTTCTTTCGATGACCGGTAGAGTTTGATCAATGAATCCGGAAAACGCAGTTTCTCCAACCTCAGAGCGCCCGCAAAGAGCTTTTGTGCCGCCGGTCTGTACCAGGCGAATTTCTTCATGTTTGCGTCCAATTGGACCTGCGCTCCTCGAATTTCATCCGCGGTGTCATTCAGCGGTCCGAGAATGAAGAGAGCGGAAGGGATCTTTTCCAGCACGGATTGGAAGCGGGTG
Source organism: Leptolinea sp. (assembly GCA_012798535.1). Lineage (GTDB taxonomy): Bacteria > Chloroflexota > Anaerolineae > Anaerolineales > Anaerolineaceae > Leptolinea. Next base: position 6,225 of record JAAZMZ010000088.1, on the reverse strand, counting down.
AAAAACTTGCCAGTATCTGGTAACAAAGATCCGGCATACAGAGGAGCTCCGATTATGACGGCATCGTAATCGCCAAGGTCCTTAACCTCTTTCATAGGAAGAATTTCGACATCGAAATACTTCTCTTTCAATAATTTGCCAATGGATTCGGCCACTTCCCGGGTAGACCCGTATTTGGTGGTATAGGTTACGAGGACTTTTTTCGCCATCCAGGGTACTCCTTGCTCGGGTATGGTGATTAAATCTATTCGGGATATTGTAATCCCACAGGCAAAATTCTATAGCCAGATTCACAGGTAGAAATGTTAATCCTCTGAACAGACCGGCAATCTTGATGGCATTATTTGCTACAGGAATTTTGCCGGTTGCCCAATGGGTGGGGATGGATGCTCTACGCAAATTACGGACCACATCCCCTCGAAGAAAGATACATCCAGACGGTTAAAATGTCCGGTGCTGTCCGTGTTAATCGAAGATTCTGACTCTCAGAAAGGTTTCAACCTGAAACAGGCTGTTTGAATAGTACGCCTTCCAGTGAATCTGCCCAGGCGCGAATGGCATCCCAGTCCCGGCCGTCATGGGTGCGAAAAGATGAATTACTGTCTCTACTGGCTGACATCATAATTTTCAACAACGAATCTGGAAAACGGAATTTCTCGAAATCGAGTGCGCCGGTGAAAATTTCGATCTCAACCGGTTTAAACCACATCATGCGGTTGAGCACCTTGTCAAGCTGCACCTGAACATCGGTCATTTCCTTGGGGGTCTTATCCAGAGGGCCAAGAACGAAAAAGGCGGTTGGCAAGTGTGAAAGAGCTTCTTTATGCCGGGACAGGAATCTGGACGCATCCCCCAGGATATTGCCTACGTAAAGCGGTGAGCCCAGCACGATCGCATCATATCCATCCAGTGATTTTACATCCCGGGCGGGAATGAGATCTGTCGAAAATCCTTTTGTGCGGAGCTCGCCGGCTATGGTTTCAGCGACACCCTGTGTGGAACCGTATTTTGTGGCAAAGGTAACCAGAATCTTTTCAGACATGCACATACTCCTTCATGATGAAAGGGTGGGTTTACCCTATATACGGATAAATATGATTTTCGATGCGTACGGCGTGGGAAGACTTACCCGATGAACTGGCTGATGATTGCCCAGAGACTGACTCCGCAGGAAATGAAACCCAACAATAGAAAGACGATGACCAGAACCAGAAAACCTGACTGGCTGCCCACCTTCTTCTCAAGAACGGCTTCGGCTGGATTCTGTGGATTGAAATAGACACTCACTATGGCGTTTTTAAAATAATGCTGAATAACAGCATCTGCCTCGCGGCGTGTTGTATTGACCACATCACCAAAACCAATTCGGTTTCCATGATATTCAACACCCTGCACGGAGTAGACATAATCCACGGAGGGCGCGTAGGTGGTGGAACTGGTGTTTTCCGTTCGGCGGTCGTGAAGAGAAGTGATTATCTCCGATTCGACAACCCGTCCCGGAGTGGAAGGCCAGTCCACACTCTGGCCGGCTTCGCGCCGCGCCGTGCGATAGCGGCTCAACAAAAAAACACCCATTCCACCAAAGACCAGGGTGAACATACCGCCGAATAATACCGCCAGCACAATATTCTCAACCATTATCCCCTCCCTGCTGCTTTTCTATCATTATATAGAGTCGGCGGCAAAATGAATATTGGTTTCTGATATCGCTCCCACCGAGCCTGATTTTACGGGTTGTGTATAATCGAAATGTGGCTATCGATAAGCGATCTATCTCAAACATGCCTTTCTTTTCTCATCTCAGCGATCCCACACTTGAAGCGGTTTCCAGGGGGCTTTCAGAAAAAAAGATGGATCCTCACACGATCATTCAGGTGCAGGGGGAAGAATGTCGTTGGGTGGGATTTGTTTTGAAAGGAGCCGTGCAGGTATATCGTTCCGATTCGGGTGGACGGCAACAAGTGCTGCAGACCCTGGGACCCGGCATGCATTTTAACGCCATCCCGGCCATCGACAGTAAGAGCAATCTAAAAGCATCTGTACGCGCGCTGACTCATGTCTCATTATTGACTCTGCCTGTTAACGCCTATCGTGAACTCATGCAAACATGCGCCGATTTTGCCAGTGCCGCCACCCTGGATTTTTCCCGCCGGCTCGAACATCTGACCTGCCTGGTGGAAGATCTGTCTCTGCGTTCGGTTCGCAGCCGTCTGGCACGCTTTTTATTGAATGAAGCCGACCGCAAGGGTGCTCCGGCAGAATGGACTCGGGAGGAAATCGCGTCCCGGCTGGGTACGGTGCGTGATGTGATCGGCCGGATACTGCGGAGCTTCACTGATGATGGATTGGTGCGCCGGGAAGGCGGCCTACTGGTGTTGCTTGACCGCGAGCAACTGGAAAAAGAAATAAAAATATGAAAGCACGACTTAAGTTGTATCGATATTCCTCTGCAAACGCTATTCTGTATTCAGAAAACAAGAGGAACTCGGAGTATGTATAGAAAGAAACAGAATTTGCCGGTGATCCACATTGACCTGTGTACGGGCTGTGGTGCCTGCGCGGCGATCTGCCCCACGGCTGCCATCGCCCTGCAGGGAGATGATCCTTTCCTGAAAGCGCCGGAGAAATGCACGTGCTGCGCGGAATGTGAAGAGATCTGTCCTGTAAATGCCATAAGCGTACCGTTCACCATCGGCTGGGCTGAAAAATGACCGTGTGTGTTCCCCCAGACTTAATCCAATTGAGCTGCTGGAGGAAAAAATGAGTGAATATTTCAATAATCGATCCAAACGGACTGAGATGTTGAAAAATGTCCTGAAAGGGCTGCACGAGGGCAAATCCCTCAATGAGGTGAAAGCCATGTTTGCCGTACTGGTACAAATGGCCGAATCCGGGGAGGTTACTGAAGTGGAACGCCGGTTACTGGATGATTAACAGGTGATGAAGAGGTGCGGTGTTTGATGGTTTCGCTGCCGCGCCTCATCTGGTATCATCACAAAAAAACAGATTACGAGGGTTGGCCATGTTCCGTGAAATGCGACGCATGAAGCAGGAGTTACCGAAAGAAGAAGCCATCGCGGTATTGGAATCGTGTTCCAACGGGGTGCTGGCAGTGGCCGGAGATGATGGATACCCGTACGCGGTACCCATGAGCTATGTGTATGATGACGGCCGGTTGATCTTTCACTGCGCGGTGGAAGGCCACAAACTTGACGCGATCCGGCGCGATGACCGGGTCTCATTCTGTGTGGTGGACCGTGAAGAGGTGGTGCCGGAGAAGTTTTCCACCATCTTCCGCAGCGTGATCGTGTTCGGGCGGGCGAAGATTGTGGATGATGAATCCGAACGCCGGCGGATGCTGGAGGGCATCAACGCGAAATATGCACCCGGTCTCGAATCTCAGGGGAATATGGAGATCGAACGGAACTGGAACCGCGTTACGTTAATAGAAGTGCGCATCGAGCACATGACCGGCAAGATCGACCTGGCCACGATGATCGAAAGGGCGCGTGCAGCTCGTGAAGCGGCCGGTGAGGAGTGCCCGCCTAAGAAAGCCTAGAATTCGCCAGTTTCACACGGCGGGCTGCGATTTGGGATTTATCACCTTCGAGAGCCTGTGCGCGATGAAGTATCCATGAATCAAGAAATACAGGGTCAGGATATCATACGCGAAAATGAAAAGCGTGAAGGCGGTTTCGTAATACTGGAAGATCAATGGTTTGGGTGTAACCTGACCGATCATTCCGGATGCCATGGTCGCCATGGCTGAAATGAAGATCGTGATTACCACACTGACCAGCAGAGGGACGTGGTTGTAGAGACGTTTCAACTGGTATTTACATTCAATGCGCGCGTTGCGGCGGCGGTCGTCATCGCCAACCTTGTTCTCATCGTATTTGCTTTGCAATTCGAGAATCTCGCGAAACCAGTTACTCAAATGCACATAGAAGAAAGTGCTCAGCAGGCCGGTCAGTGTCAAGAAAAAGCCAATGGCAGACGTCAGTTCAGAGGTTGACATTATTTTTTCCTCCTTAGCAATCAGGGATTCAGGCGACTCTTTTCGGCGGCGATCTCCTGTGCGATTCTTTCCACATCGCCAGCGCAAATGAGCGCCACCGAGTAATCGCCCATGGTGGCGGTTGTTTTTATAGGCCGGGTGGGGCGCCCGGTCTCCAATAACCTGCCGAGGACGATACCCAGTTCTCGTCGGGCGTATTTGTGCAGGTAAAACTCCATGGTTTCTTCTCCGCGGCCGTCTCTCACCCATTGCCTCGCTTCATCCAGGTGTTTCGTGAATTCAGCCTCCAGCTTATCCAGCCATTTGCGGCGGGAAGCCAGAGTGTCTTCTTCACGCAAAACGCGGGCAATGTAGGTGGCCTGGCCGTACGGCAGATTGAAGCGCGATACCAGTGCTTTCTCATCCAGATCCGCGTCTGGCAGCAGGCGGGGGAACAGACGGCGCAGCCAGCCGGTATACAGCTCGCTCATGCTGTGAAAACGGGTGGCCCCCAGCAGGGTATCCGTCCATTGTTCCAGCGCCAGAGATGCCAGTCCGGCGTAATCCTCCGCGGTCAGCGGCCGGTCTTTTGAGAACGCCCGTGCTAGATCATCGTACAGGTCCTGTGAAATGTTGAGAGTGATTTCTGGCATAATTTCTCCTCCTATTCAAGCCGTGTCAATAATATATAGCACGTCAGTTTCAAATCAGGATAGGGAAATTATAAAAAATATTTTCTACTTATATTGACAATTAAAAATTATTTCTCTACACTGGATGGGACTGCACATTCACCGGAGGGAAAATGTTGAATCCAAGATTCGTTGAGAGAGGGTCATTTACCATCGTCGGCGTCACGGTGACCGGGCACGCGGAAGAGATCGACTATGCCGGCCACTGGCAAAACCGGTATGGACCATTGGATGCCGTTCTCAGACCGTTGAGCCTGGACGGCGGCAGCTATGGTGTTTCGTTTAACGAAGGATATGATTCGGTATATATGGCCGGAGTGGCCGCCGCGGATCAGGCGAAACTTCCCGCGGGCACCGAAAAACGCGTGATCCCCGCGGCGCGTTATGCCGTCTTCGATTGTGAAATGAGCACCATGACCGAAACCATGATGCAAATTCAGGGTCAGTGGTTCCATGCCAGCGGCATGGCGCCGGACAATAATGCTGTGGGTTTTGAACATTATCTGCCCGGCAGCCGGGCGGGGGAGATGCGCGTCGAGCTGTATATCCCGATCAAACCAGGGGACACCGCGCCATTGAAGCGTGTAGATGGTGAAATGACGGTGTTCGAAGCGATTTCAAAGCGGCGCAGCATCCGCCGGTTCAAGAGCGACCCGATCCCGGAGGATGTGCTGCGGCGCATTGTGCAGGCCGGCCTGCTGGCGCCCTCGGGTAAAAATCGCCAGCCGTGGAAGTTCTATGTAGTGCGGGGAGAAAAGCGCGGGGAAATGGCCGCCCGGCTGCGCGAGGGATTGGCCAACCGGGAAAAGGAAGGACAGAACACCGCGGGTGCGCGGCATTCCTTCGAGATCATGGAACAGGCTCCGGTCAGTGTGTTCGTCTTCCAGCCGAACCGCGAGGCGCCCTGGTTAGCTGCGTCGCAGGCGCAACATTTCTCGGATGTGGTGGACGTGCAATCGGTCGGCGCGGCCATCGAGAATATGCTGCTGGAAGCCCAGAGCTTGGGGATCGGCTCGCTGTGGGTGTGCGATGTGTTCTCGGCCTGCGATGAGGTGTGTGGCTGGCTGGGCGAAAAGACGGAAATGATCGCGGTCGTCTGCCTGGGCTATGCGGATGAACATCCCGCGGCGCGGAAGCGAAAGGACTTCGATGCGGCGGTGGAGTGGGTGTAGTAAAAACCCAATGAATTTATTAAATCCATCAGGTTTTAAAACCGAAGTATGATCAACCAATAATATCGAAAAATGTCTAGATAGAAAAATAGGCTGGGAGATTCCGCAAGTATAAACGAATGATCTGGTACTAGCGATTTTCAGACCCTAAGGGTTTCGTAAACCCTTAGGGTCTGGAGCTAACTGAAAAGAATGATTTTCAAAAAGGAATAAATCGGGGAAGAATATTATGACCGGACCATCCGCGCTACAATACGATACTTATTACCATATTTTCAACCGCGGTGTAAATAAAGAGAATATTTTCTTCGAAGAGTGCAATTATCCTTTCTTTCTTGATTTGATGAAAAAACATATCGAACCG
>JAAZMZ010000087.1 GCA_012798535.1 Leptolinea sp. | reverse complement strand
GCATTTCGAGGGGGCACCCACCGGGCGGTTCCGCTACCTGAGCCTGTCGAAGGCAGCATTTCTAGGGGTTACCCGCCGGGCGGTTCCGCTGCCTGAGCCTGTCGAAGGCAGCATTTCTAGGGGTTACCCGCCGGGTGGTTCCGCTGCCTGAGCCTGTCGAAGGTAGCATTTCTAGGGGTTACCCACCAGACGGTTCCGCTGCCTGAGCCTGTCGAAGGCGGCATTTCGAGGGGGCACCCACCGGGCAGTTCCGCTGCCTGAGCCTGTCGAAGGCGGCATTTCGAGGATTTCCACCGTGGGTTCGACAGACTCACCCACCGGAGGCAATCCTTACCGCGTCGCTTTCGGCAGTATGATCTTCCAGGTGGCCGCCCGGTTCGTTGTCTTCACCAGGGATACCGCCTTCTGGTAGCGCGCGATCGCCCATCCATGCTGCGGATCAGGGAAGGAGAACTGCCCGTCCCAGTTGACCACCTTGAGGTAGGTCCATTTCATGCCGTTGTTCGAGCTCTGGAAGGAATCCTTGCCCATCAGAAAGACATTCTTCTCGTCGAAGAAGATCAACTGTCCCGTGTCCGCTCTGGCTTTTTGGGGAAGTTTTCCGAACAGCCAGGTTTTTCCTTCATTCCGGCTGGAATAGTAGTATCCCTCAAACATCTCATGCGGATTTAAATTGTCATAGCAGCCCACCAGCATACGGTAGGACTGATACGAAAGCGCCACCGGCTGGAAAGTCTCACAATAGGCATAGCGGGTGAACAGATCAGGATCATCCGGCGGAGCGGGCAGCTGGTGTTTCTCCCAGGTGAGCCCTCCATCGCGGGTGATCTCATACACCGGCGGCACGGTATCATACGGCAGGGTGGAGCGCTGGGTGCGCAAACCGAAGAGAATATCGGTGAAGACCATGCCGGTATAGTCATCGCTGACCTCGGAAGGCATCAGATCCCAGGTCAGCCCGCCGTTCATGCTGCGATACAGCCGGTGATCGTAATTCAGGCCGGTATCTTCATAGACTCCGCGCAGCATCATCCACAAAACCTGGGAATCGAGCACGGAAAACTCAGCCCAGTATCGATCTCCGAACACCTGATGGTTCAAAGGCAGGCCGGAAGTCCACGTCCGCCCGCCGTCTGTGGTGTGCCAGACGGAGGCGTCGAATTTGATCTTTCCGTCTATGGCATAGATGATCCAGGCAGTCTTGGCGTCGAGGAAAGCGCCGGAGGGGGTAGCCGTACTTCCTTCCGGTATGGCTTCCGGCGGGGAGGATTCACGCCAGTTGAGCCCGCCGTTGGCCGTGGTCAGCACCGTCTGTCCGCTTAATGCCCAGCCTTCGTTTCGCCCGGTCATTTTGATGTAATCCAGCACGATATCCTGATAAGCCTTGAAGCGCGGCGCAGCGGCCGGCTGCGGGGCGGGCCAGGCGGGCTGGTTGCCGTCTCCCGGAACGAGTGTGGCCACGGGGGTGGGTGTGGGAGCCTCAGCGCTCACGGGCGCGGGCGGCCGCACCAGGAAAAATCCCCCGAGCAGAGTTGTGAGCAGAAGAAAGCAGACGATCCGGAATGGAAAACGGCGTGAGAGAGACATGCATCCTCCTTCTTTCTTTCTTCCCCATTATAGCCGCATGCCGATGGCCTGTCAGTCAGAAGATGCCCGGGTTATCTTACCCGGCGTGCTTACATTGTATTTACATCACCGGGGTTAAAGCGCAACCGTAGAATGGCTTGAATGCCAAAGACAATGATCCACCTGATTTTCGGGAATCCAAAATACTCAGAAGCGCGTTCAACCCATCGCGTTTCGTGGGTTGGATGCGTTTTTCCCCGGCAGGTCATGTTGGGTTGACCGCACGTCATATCATTTCGTGTTTCTGGTGGTCGGGTTGCCTTTCAATTTTTGCGGTCAACCCAACCTACAAGTGCTGGCATTATTAACTGTAAACCCATGAAATGGTGCGTTCACCCCTAAAGAACAGGGACTGGCAAGCGAATGCACTCTACCCGCTTATTGATGTAACTTTGTAGGATCAAGACCGGTTAAGAACCCGTGTAAAAACAATGTTGCTCTGTTCAATTTTTCTCCCCAATCATCTCTTGAAATTATCCTATCTTTTGAACTTGATAAATCTCGATCCTTGATATCATGCCATAAATCTGCCCATTGTTGTATTACGATATCTGAAATGATATCCTTTTTCATTTGTTTTCCAATTGATGAAATTTTATTCTTATCACTACTACCCGTCTCTTCTTGTCTGGGTCTTAGATGTAATAACTCATTTATCGTAGAATTTATAGCCTCTCTCATTGGTATAAGCGAAGTTATTGCTGGATCACTATCAGTTACAGGATTTTCAAATGCTTGATAAGCTATTTGGAATAACTCTAAGGGACTTATCTTTCCTGGATGAGAAATATCCAAATGAAATATCCTCATTAATTTTATAACTTCACCTTTAATTTCGGGGCGATTTACTATTGAATTGAAGTCATGATATTTATTAATTTGTACAACACCTTCACCATCAATAAAAGCTCTTTTTGATATGATTGTGGAAATTGAAGAAGCTGTAGTACTTACAGTGCCAGCAGCCGTATCAGAACTAGAATAAGATTCATATAGCCATTTATAACTATCTTCTACTTGTTTTGCGGCTTCACAATATATGACTTCGATTTCCTCGATTTCCGCCGAGTTCAAATAGGGGACAATTTCCTTAATCGCTGTTGAAATATCAACAATATATTGACTATTTGAACCAATATTCAATAGAGTTGAATGAACATATTGAGCCTGGTCAATTACGGAATCAATTTTTGAAAGAAAGTGATTTGTGTTAGGCTTCGTCTTCATAAGACTATCCTCCCTAGATATTACAAATTCTATTGCATTTTATAAATTGAGTTATTAAAACCAATTTTGTCTTTAGGTTGATTTTACCGATTCTACTTCCCTATTCTCTCCCACAACTTCTCCAGCGGAGCCTGCACCAGCGGGGTGATCTTCAACACCTCGTCGCTCAGTTCGCGGGCGCGTTCCAGTTTGCCGGTGCGCGCGTAAGCCTCGATGAACACGAAGCGCTCCATGGGGTCATTGGGATAATCCCCCAGCGTGAAAGCCCGGTCGCCCAGGTCGGCGGCCGCCTGCCAGTTGCTCTGCTGTGCCAGCAGGCTGGCCTTCTCAAAGTAATAACACCAGCCGTGCGCCGGTTCCGCGCCGAACACATCCGCGTCCGGCTGGCGCGCGGGCAGCACGCTGCCGGTCTCGGGCTGGATCACCCCCGTGTTGCTGGACCGGGCGGCTTCGCGCATCAACGGCGGCAGCAGCGGATTGACCGGATCGTAGTCCGGGTCGAGGACGCGCAGGCAGCCCGGCGGCTGGAAATCGATCATCAGCAGTTGGCCGCTGCTGCCGGTGAAATCCGCGGCCAGGTAGCCCTGAAAGATGGTCTGTCCCGGTTCCAGCTTCAGGGCGCGGTCTTTGCGCACCGAAGCGTAGTAGAACATGTAATCCATGGCCGCCGTGTGATTATCCGGCGCGTAGATCCAGTTGAGAGGCGCCGCCAACGAATTATCGCTGAAATAACGGAACGGCAGATCGGTGCTGACCACGGCCGTGCCCGGCTGGATGGCCGGAGCGCGCCAGCTTAATTGCCAGAACAGGCTGCGCTGGGTGTTCCAGTCTTTGCGGTAGGCG
>JAAZMZ010000012.1 GCA_012798535.1 Leptolinea sp. | reverse complement strand
GCAGGCCGGTGGTTCCGCCACGTCTCGTTATGGTATTGAATCCTTCTTTCCCATTCAAGTAAACTGTTCGCCATTTGCATACTACACATAAGTCACTCCTTTGCAACCGGTTGCACACCGGAATAAAAAAATATCTCTCAGGCCGATTCGCGCACCACCAGCTCCACGGGCAGGCTGACATTGGTGATCACCCCGGTCTGGATATAACGGATCAGATTCTCCACCATCAACCTGCCCGCCAGCGTGACATTCTGCCGGATGGTGGTAAGCGGCAGGTTGTTGTATCTGGCGATCAGCAGGTCATCGAACCCGACCACGGCGATGTCGTCCGGCACCCGCCGGCCACTCTTCTTTATACTGTCGATGGCACCGATGGCCATAAGATCGCTGCTGACGAATACCGCGTCCAGGTCGGGCGCGGCTTGCAGCAGCCCGCGCATGGAAACCGCTCCTGAATCGTACGAATAATCCCCGTAGGTCACATGGAGCGGATCTACGCCCCGGCCGGTAGACTGCAAAGCCATCTGATACCCGCCGAAGCGGTGCTGGACTTCCGTCTCTTCAGCCGGCCCGCCGATAAAGGCAATGCGCTGCCGGCCGGCGCGGAGAAGATGTTCGGTCGCCAGTCTGCCGCCGGCGAGGTTATCGCCGCATACCGTGCAATAGCTGCTGTTCGGCAGGGGAACTCCCCACAGGATGAACGGCATACCCATTTGTACCAGGCTGTTGATCATGCGTTGTTTGCGCATGGAGATGATCAGAATGAATCCGTCCACCCGGCCGCTTTCAATATAGTGTGGCGCCCACGCGGCATCGTGTGGATCGGCCGGAACGATCAGAAGGTCGTAGCCCACGGCGCGCAGGCCTTCCGAGACGCCGCCGAGGACTTCCAGGCTGAACAGGTCTTCGGCGGCCGAAAATTTGACACCACTGCAGGCATATGAGACGAAACCCAGGGTGTGGCTCTGGCGCATGCTCAGGTTGCGAGCCGGCGCGTTAAGACGGAAATTGTGCTGCCGGGCGATCTCCTGAATGCGTTCTCGGGTCTCCGCAGGGATGAGGGAGCTGTTGTTCAACGCCCGGGAAACGGTAGATTTACTGACGTTGGCCAGCCGGGCGATATCTTCGATGGTTTGAACGGGTTTTGTTGTCATGGGATCACTTGTTTTGTGCAACCGGTTGCATTATAGGATATTCAAGGAGATCTGTCAAGCGGTAAAAAACGATTCCCCGCCACAGGCCAGAGAGTGCCGGCAGACAATGACGCCGTAATTTTCCAGTGGATCCTGTGGAAGAATGCATGACCCAGAATTTAATTACTTTCCCGCCGGGCGATCACACGAATGGCACCTTGAACTGGTCGTTCTGCCACAAGGATCAAATATCCACCTCCACCCGCACCAGATAGTTTCCAACCCAGAGCTCGATCACGATACTCGTTGACCAACGCCGCCACGCGGTCATTCATCATATGGGGAAACATGGCAACCTGTGCATCAAAACTATCTCTAAGACTCTGACCGAATTTATGAATATCCTGGCGCAGAATGGCATTCCAGTTCGCATCTGCCGCTTTTGCCAGTGCTCCGGCAAGGTCTTTATTAAAGACCGTCTCTGAAAGTACATCATAATCAGAAAACCTTGGCCCCAATGAAACAAGATACAAAGAATTCTCAACAAAACTTAGCAATGATTCATCCATACGGTGTTCAATATGCTCCGGCCAGTATCCTCCGTTGTAATAGGCATACGCCAATCCAGGAAAAACCAGACCAATAGCATCCTGCGATCCTGAGATCACTTTTGTTCCTGGCGGATTATCAAAACAAAAAAGTGTTTTTGCCAGTAACTCATAATTTCCAGGTGGTATTTTTACTCCCCACAATTCTCGGGCATGTCGTCTGGTACTGACTGCCATACCACTCCGCTCATTGAATTCCATGGTTGGTTCGAGTGATATTGTTACAACCGGGCCCGGACAGTGTTTCGAAACAAAAGGTTGGTCCAACCAGCCTCCGGCCAGGTCAATACGATAGGGGAGATAATCTCGTTCCCGTAAAGCCGTAGTGGACCTCGATGTCAGTCCCTCAAAGGGGATTCGCTCGAGGATTACATATTCGATTCCCAATTCCTGGCAAAGCGCTCTCTTTTCAGGTAGATGTCCATCAGAATTTACAACAAAGTAATCTGGCTTTAATTCCCGAATTTCTGCCTCAAAATCAAGAATTCCGGCTCCCTTCGAGATAAAAGCATCATGAACCCAGGTGACAGCCTTGATCATGAAAAGTCGTTCATTTTCACTGTTGACCGTTTCGCGTCCTTTAAGATCAAAAATGGTCTTATCTGACCCAATAGCCACATATAGATCACCATATTGAGCCGCCTGGCGAAAGAATTCAACATGCCCGCTGTGCAGCATATCAAAACACCCACTGACCATGACTTTTTTAGACAATGTAGACTCCCAATAGAGTTAAGTTTGAAAAGATTTCAGCCATCTTGATCCGGTAAGGACATCCTAATCTTTTACTGTTCTGTGTTCTGCGAGGTAGACAAAAATCATCTACAGAAAAATGAGGGTTTGTCTTGCGGAAATTGATCATCACCAGAAATTGTTAGAATCTATTGGTCCTTCCGGAAAATATCCAATCAAGCAAGACGGTTCGTGAAATGAACTCACGAACCGTCTGCCCCTCAAAGGTCACGTTAGGAGAATGATGTTCTAATACAGAACATTCTTGGCTTCAGTTGAGTCGACGTTATCCTTGGTTACCATCAGGAAGCCGGTATCAAGATATTTGTCAACTTTTGCACCGTTGTACGCCACATCATAGGCGGTCTTGACACCCAGGAAGCCCATATTGTAGGAGCTTTGAACGGCGATAGCCTGCAGGGTACCGTCTTTAATGAAACCTGCCAGGGCGCTATTGCCATCAAAACCGATGGCAACGATTTTTCCACCGAGTTTCGCCTGAGCGATGGCACGGCCCATTCCGATGGCGGTTGGTTCATTGGCGCCAAAAATGCCTACGAGATCCGGATTGGCATCGAGAACGCTCGTTGTTTGATTCAACGCTGTAGGCATATCTGCATTGGAATATTGTGTGGTCACGATTTGCAGTTTGGAATTCTTGGCTATGTAATCCTTGAATCCACCAACACGGCCGATTTCAGATCCGACACCCGCGACATAGGACATGACGGCGATCTTGCCGGTGTCTTTTCCAGTCGCCTTCTTAACACCTTCGATCAAGGCTTTCGCACAGGCTTCGCCAGCGGCTTTGTTATCAGTGGCCAGGAAAGTGACATAGTTGTTCTCGTCACCAGACAGGGCGGAGTCGATGATGATTACTGGAATACCGGCATCTTTGGCTTTCTTCACGGCAGGAACCAGAGCGGTCACATCAGAGGGAGCGAGCACAATGGCTTTTACACCGCGATCAATAGCGCTTTCAACGATATTGATCTGTTCATTTACATTGCTTTCTGATTGAGCGCCGAGGAAGGTCACAGAGAGTTTCGGTGATTTGGCTCTAAGTTCCTTCTGGGCATCCATGGCACCAGTTTGAACATTCTGCCAGAAGCTGGAATTACCAGTCTTGACGATCACTGCTATTTCACCGCCTGCTTCAACAGGGGCCGGGGCTGGCGCACCAAAGGCGGAAATCGCCAGGGAAGCCAGCACTGCAATTGCCAAAAACAAACGTAGCTCCTTCATAAAACCTTCTCCTTTTGTAAATGGACTCCGATCGTGTAAATCGGGTTTCACGTCTGCTCAATCAGGAAGAGATTGATTTCGCAGTCGTACGCCTATTTATCGGCCGCTGTTACTTACGGCCTTTCAATTGATCAACTGTGACCGCGCCAATAACCACCAGGCCGATCACAATTTGTTGCATAAAGTAGTTTGCGCCTGACATAGTGAGGCCGACATTCAAAATACCAATAATGAATGATCCAATTACAGTTCCTGATACAGTTCCAATACCACCCATCAGGCTGACCCCGCCAATAACGGATGAAGCAATAGCATTCATTTCATACCCTGATGCGCTGTTCGGTTGCGAAGTCACCATTCTAGAAGCCAGGATGATCCCTACCAACGCGGCAAGAAAACCGGAAACCAGATAGGCAAAAATCTTCACCTGGTTGACCTTGATCCCCGATAAGCGCGCCGCTTCTTCATTCGAGCCAACAGCGTATGTGTAACGACCAATTCTTGTCTTCCCCAGAACGAAGGCGAATACCAGGGAGACGCCAATCATGATTAATACCGGATAGGAAATTCCCGGGAATTTGGGGCCCATATCGAAAATTGTGTTGTTACCAAGATATCCAAATTCTTCCGGCGCCGGCCATGCATTCGCATTTGTGATCGTTAAAGCAACACCTCTTGCCACCATCATCATTCCAAGCGTGGCAATAAAAGGCGGAAGTCTTAATCTTGTGATCATGAGACCGTTCAGCAAGCCGCACAATAGACCGACAAGCAAACCGATGATCATACTGAGCCATATCGGCACTCCGGCCAGAGCAGCCATAACGGCAACCGTACCGCTTAGCGCGACAACTGAGCCAATCGAAAGGTCAATTCCACCGGTAATGATGCAGAAGGTGACACCAATTCCCATTATGGTGATGGCACTTGTCTGAAGCAGCAGACTTAATATGCTGCGCATGGTGAAGAAATTTTTTGCCGATATGGAGAAGACAATAAATAAACCTATAACGGCTCCCAGGGTTACAAATCCACTCAGTGATTTCCTTGTTTTTGGGGGAGTCTCTTTGCTCTCGACTGATTCAGTATTCATTGGTTGGGAGGAAATTTCACTCATCACTGCACTTCCGCTTTTCTGAAATTTAGCTCTGACATACCCGAATCTCCTTATATTGATGTCAAGACACCAGCCGCATAGTTCAATATCTCTTCTTGTGATGTCTCTGCGGTAATAAGCGTCGCCGCGAGTTTCCCCTCATGTAGTACCAAGAGACGATCTGTCAGGCCCAGTATCTCCGGTAATTCTGAAGAGATCATAATGATGCCTCTGCCCTGTTGCGCCAGATCTCCAATCAATTTGTAAATGGCATATTTCGCGCCGACATCGATTCCACGGGTGGGTTCATCAAAGATCAAGACCTTTGAATTGCAGAACAACCATTTTGCGACCACCGCTTTCTGCTGGTTTCCACCGGATAGTTGATTGACTATCTGTGATAGATTGGGCGTCTTAATATTCAAATTCTTTACATACTTCTGCGTCACTTCAATTTCTTGATTTCTGGAGAGAATGCCAAGCCGCTGCGAAATCTCCTGAACGTTGGCCATGGTAACGTTCTCTGTCAGACGCATCTTGACCGCCAACCCCTCTTCTTTGCGGTTTTCCGAAAGATACGCAATTCCGGCTTTGATCGCATCAGATGGTGAAGATAGTGAAAGTTCTTTTCCATCCATGACAACAGTACCATTTTCGATTGCATCCGCCCCGAATATTGCTCTCCCCAGTTCCGAACGTCCCGCGCCCATCAGGCCGGCTATTCCCAGAATCTCGCCTTTATAAAGATCAAAGGAAATATCATGCAGAATACCCTTGCGTGATATGTTCCGTACTTCCAGTAATTTTTCTTTTACAGGGTTATTTTGCTTTGGAGGGAATTTATTCTCCAGACTTCTTCCAACCATTCGGTTGACAATCTCGTTCATATCGATGGATTTGTATTCGTCGGTGCTCACGGAATGCCCATCTCGAAAAATTGAGATGCGATCGACAATATGCTTCAATTCTTCGAGCCGGTGAGAAATGTAGACAATTGCCACACCTCTGTTTCTCAGGGTATGGATCACCGTAAACAATTCATCGATCTCTTTTTCAGAAAGCGCGCTGGTTGGCTCATCCATGATCAATACTTCTGAGTCGAAGGAAAGCGCTTTCGCTATTTCAACCATTTGTTGTTTGGAAACTGGGAGGCGGTTTAGTATTGTCGTCGGATCGATGTGAATGTTGAGTCGATTAAGGATGGCGATAGAATCAGCATTCATCTTTTTTTCATCGAGAGCACCAAAAGTCGTCAAAGGCTCACGACCAATGAAAATATTGGCTGCGACCGATAAGGCTGGAATGAGATTCAATTCCTGGTAGATGATTCCAATACCGGCATCGCGAGCCTGGGCTGCATCTTTAAAAACGACATCATTTCCCTTATAGCGAATCGTTCCACTATCCGCCGTATACACTCCGCTCAAAATTTTCATCAATGTTGATTTTCCCGCGCCATTCTCACCAACCAGCGCATGCACTTCCCCCTTGCGCAAATTGAATGAAACATTATCAAGCGCTTTAACCCCCGGGAAACTCTTTGACACATTGATAACATCGAGTATTACATTACTCGCCTGTGTTGAGCGGCTATCTTCCATTCGTATTAGCTCCAGTACAACTGGTATGAAATAATTAAGTGGGAACGTTACCATTATGGCAATTGAACTGGATAAAAAAAATGGAATATTTCACACTAATGGTTAAGAATCAAACACACATCCGGCAAAAAACGCGAATGTGTGTAATATTTTTAACCTCAAAAGAGATTATTTACCGCGATACAGGAAAGAGCAATTTTTGATTCTCCGGGAGCAACATATTTTGTCGGTTTATCACTTTTGAACCCGTATCAATAAATGGATCAGCCTTCTTCCCCTGTATAAGATCCAATGCAGTTTTGATTCCGAGGTAACCCATATTGAATGGTTTTTGCACAATAGTGTCCTTGACGACCTCAGCCTCAACAAATCCAAGAACAGTCAGTGAGTTATCAAATCCAATTAATACAACATCCTGTTTTCTGTTCGATTCACTTAATGCACGTGCTGCGCCAATAGTAGTCGGATCGTTCAGCGCAATAATTCCTCTGACTTCGGGGTCAGAATCAAGAATGTAGGATGCCTGTTTATAAGCCACATCGATTTCACCCCCGGAAAAAATTGTTTCTTCCAGATCAACTCTTCCATTCAAAAAATCACGCACACCCGATTCACGATCAATCGCAGAGGATGTGCCCTGAACATAGCTCATGATCACTACTTTACTTCCAGAAGGGATGATCTCCATAAGAGCAGCCCCGGCTTTTTGTCCTGCATCATAATTATCGGTACCGATTTTTGTATCGGCCATATCTCCGTTTATGAACGAATCGATGGTAACAAGTGGAATATTGGCCGCTTTGATCTCTTTTGCCACCGGGATCAGTCTGTCAAAATCAGCCGCGGCTATAACAAAAGCATCCGGTTTTGTTTTTAATGCATTCTTGATAATCGTTATCTGTTCATCCACCTGTGTTTCACTCATCGGGCCTTGAATGGAAATTTCAACATTAAAATCTTTGGCGGCTGATTCAATTCCATCCTTTACTGTCTGCCAAAAAGCCAGGTTTTTATAGTCAACGGTCTTCAAGATGACGGCAATTCGTGGTTTAGATTCCGACCCGGCCTCAATCGTATTCTTACCTCGATAAACAAATACTACGGCCATCACGGCAACGATTGACAAAACAACCAGAATTATGATTAATCGGCTTTCCCTGGTCAAGTTATCCTCACAGTGTTCAGCCAAGCAATGTGGATGGGTTCATAACTCACCCTCAATGATTGCCGGCAAACGAATGATGGCGGTTGTTCCTTTTCCCTTCATGCTCTCAAATGAAACACCGTAATTTGGCCCAAAATATAACTGGATGCGATCAAGAACATTCTTTACTCCGATCCCACTGGATCCTTTGGAAGGTAAATTGGAGTTAAATATTTGCGAAAGTTCTTTACCTGTCATACCGATTCCATTATCAATGACTTTGAAAACCAGGTCCTTCCCATCCCGAAATCCGATGACATTTAACATTCCAATTTTGTCTTGCCCTTTCAAACCATGGTAGATGGCGTTCTCCACCAGCGGCTGAATGAGCAATTTTAGAGTCCGGCAGGAATATATCGCCGGATCGACATCAATGGAATAATCCAGACTGTCTTTGTATCGCATTTTCTGTATTGTCAGGTAACAGCGCAAGTGCTCAATCTCATCCTTAACCGAAATGATATCCCCGCCTTTGCTGATCCCAAGACGGAAAAATTTCGCCAGGGTTGAAGTCATTGTAATGGCATCCTTGCTCTCTCCACATTCGATCATCCAGATGATCGAATCAAGCGTGTTGTACAGAAAATGTGGATTGATCTGGGCCTGTAAGGACTTCAATTCATGCTTTCGCTTTTGCTCGTATGTCTGAGCATTTTGCTCAATTAGTTCTTTGATTTTCCGAATGGCGATGTTGAAATCCTGCGCCAGGCCGTTTACTTCGTCCGTGGAGTTAACGGTAACTTCGATATTAAAATTCCCCCCTTCAATAGCCTGAACCGACTTTCTTAATATTTCAATCGGCCGGGTTATTTTTAAAGAAATGTAGTAAGAAAGTAAGACAGAGCCCAGAAAACAGGCAACAGCGATGATGGCAAAATAGTATTCAATTTCACTTCGATTGTAAAAAAGCTCATCCATATATGAAACGCCGACAACCATCCAACCGGTATATTCTGAAGTTTTCGTTGTGTATAAAACTTCCCGACCGTTTATCTGACCGGTTAATTGACCGTTGGGGATATTTTTGATCTTGCCGATTAATTCTTCCTTCAACCCACTGTAGATCAATTGCTGGCGTGGATGATATACAATTTCTCCCATCGGGTTAATGATAAAAACATACCCACTTTTCCCGAGCTGAATATTATTGCAAAGACCTTCGATGATGCTGTAATCAAGATCTACAAGAAGAATGCCACGATGCAGGTTCGTCCTGTAATCATAAACATCGCGGCTCATGGTAATTACCCATGAGTATTTTCCAATAATGATATCTTGAACATAAGAAGAGGACAGGGATGCCGAAAACGGTCCGGATTCTGCTTTATGAGAAGTGGATGACGGCCAATCTGCATACGGATTGATTTTATCCTCGGGGTTATTCGTCACAAGCGTCTTGTTGTCAAGAAGCAGCATGATCGAATTAATATCTTTACGCACCGAGATAATCGATTGAAACAGAGATGTGACCCGGTTTTTCACCAGAGATAGAGACACTTCATCCAATTTCGATGATTCTGCGGCTTTATCACTGAATGACCCGTTCACAAAATCCTGGACATCAGGATGGCTGATGGCCACCTGAGAGATATTATCCATATTGGAAATGTAATTATCAATCTGGCGGTTTAATTGAGATACAACCTGGGAAGAACTATCCAGCGAATTCCGCTTGATAGTCTCATTAAAAATATAGAACGTAAAAGTTCCAATGGTAATGATGGAAATTAAAATGAGAAGCGTGAAGCCCAGAATAATACTAAGCTGAAGACTGCGTATCTTCACTATTGCTCCAGTTCCCAATCATACATCGATATTCTGAAGGTGTTTTTCCAGTGGTCTTTTTAAAAATCGTGGAAAAATAATGAGGGTCACTATAGCCAACTTTTTCCGCAACAACGCATGTTTTAATCTCTGGATTGGCGAGCATTTGCTTGGCCATTTCTATACGATATTCAGTCAATGAATCCACAAAAGTCTTGCCGGAATATTGTTTCAGTATTCGTGCCAGATAACTGGGGCTGATGAATAGATCTCTGGAAATTTCATTAATCGATAGCTTTTTCTGGGCAAAGTTATGCTGAATGTAGTCTTGAATTTCAGCCATTTTACTCTTTCCCATATTGCGGATGGTGTTGATACCGTTAAGTGAGTATTTATCCGTTATACTCTGTGAGGTCATTTCTACAGAATTTTTACCCGTCGAATCTGGATTTTGCGTCTTTATGTCGAGTTGGATTTTAATTTTTGTGATAACAGCCAGCAATTCACTTGAAGTGATCGGTTTTAATAGATATTCCGCTACTCTGCAGCGCAAAGCCGCCCTTGCATACTCAAACTCACCATAGCCGCTTAAGATGATTACGGCAATTTCGGGATATTCTTTGGCAATAAATGAAGCTACCTCTAGCCCGTCTACAAAAGGCATGCAGATATCCGTCATCACAACATCCGGTTGTTCTATCGGAATTCTTGCGATGGCTTCACGGCCGTTCTTACAGGGTGGCAGGAATTCGAATCCGGCAGAAGTCCAATCGATTTTATTCCTGAACCCTCTTCGGACAATTTCTTCGTCGTCTATAACCAGGAACTTATACATATCACTCCGAATTTCCAGAATATTGCCTGAATTATGAGCATAATTCCGAAAATACTTGCAAGTTACTGCCTATGTACAGTTGAAAAAGGTCTTACTTACTGGTAAACAAACGAAGTCTATATTTTAACGAATTTCAAAATCCTATTGACATCAAGTTTTTATCATGCTATTATGTCAACGTTATCATGGTAACTATACCATAATTTTGTTTTTTTTCAACAACCAAATCAATGAATATTCGTGATGTCGCAAAGAAAGCAGGCGTAGCCCCGATCACTGTATCCCGGTGTATCAACGATTCGGGTTACTGCAGCCCGGAAGCCCGAATCCGGATTGAAGCAGCCATATCAGAATTGGGCTTTGTCCCCAATCGATTGGCAAGCGGCTTACGTTCAAAACGCACAAAGACGATTGCGCTTGTTGTAACAGACATTACCAACCCTTTCTTTACTACTATTGCGCGGGCGGTTGAGGATACGGCCGGCGAAGCGGGTTACACCGTCATTTTTTCCAACACGGATGAAGACCCGCTGAAAGAAAAAAAATATATTCAAATGCTTCTTGAGCAAAGGGTCGGTGGAATTATTCTGGTTCCTGCACAGAGTACGCCGGATTCGGCCTCGTTTATTAGACAGCATGAAACACCCATTGTTATTCTTGATCGCAGAATTGACAATTTTAAGGCAGATTTTGTTCGCTGCGATTCCGAACAGGGTGCCTATCAATTGATGAGTATGTTGTTATCACTCGGTCATAGAGACATCGCTATATTGAGCGGACCGGTGGGTGTGTCTACATCTGAAGATCGGGTTGCCGGATGCAAAAGAGCCATATCAGAAGCGAAGGCTGGAAATCTGAACATCCAGACGTTCTATGGGCCGTTCACCCAGCAAAGCGGTTATGACATGTCGATCAAGGTTATGGCAAAACACCCCCGCCCAACGGCCATTTTCGCGGCCAACAACTTTATTGCGATTGGAGCATTGAAAGCCCTGCAAGCAGTGAATGTTCGCGTTCCCGAAGACGTGGCGATTGTCGCATTTGACGACCTGCCACAGGCACTGATTACCTTCCCATTTCTTACAGTCGCCTCTCAACCTGCCTATGAGATGGGAAAGAAAGCGGCAGAAATTCTTCTCTCAAAACTGTCCAATGAAAACGAAACTGGTTTCCAGGAGATCGTCTTGCCGGCTGAGATCATCATCAGGCAATCCAGCGGATCTCCTGTAAAGCCCTGATAGTAAGCAAATAAAGAGCAGAATTGGCTCTCTATTTTTTTATTCAATATGGTATCGTTACCATACTAATGAAAGGATTATCAAGTGAACACTCCCATCTTCCGAGAAAACAAGAGAAATCTAAAAAAAGACGACCTGATCGTCATTGCCGGCGCCGGCGGTTTTATTGCCGGAGCATTAACGCGCTTTTTCCATGACCAGGGCTACACCAGAATTCGTGCCATTGATAAAAAGCCTCTTCCGAACTGGTATCAACGTGTACCAGGAGTTGAATGCATTTCCATGGATTTGAGTGAAAAGGAAAATGCGATAAAAGCCGTCGAAGGGGCTGTTGAAGTTTATAACCTGGCCGCCGATATGGGTGGAATGGGTTTTATTGAACGTTTCAGGATCGAATGCCTGCGCAGTATTTTGATCAATACCCACATGATCGAAGCAGCTTACCGCGCCGGCGCGGAACGGTATTTCTTCTCATCATCCGCCTGCGCTTACAACATCACTCTTCAACAGGATCCAAATGTAAGAGCGTTGAAAGAATCTGATGCATACCCCGCCATGGCAGAACGAGGATATGGCTGGGAAAAACTGATGTCAGAGATGTTCTGCCAGGAATACTGGGCAGAACGAGGCTTAAAAACATATATCGCCCGCTTCCACAATGTCTACGGACCTAACGGAACATGGGACGGGGGTCGTGAAAAAGCCCCCGCGGCAATCTGCCGAAAAGTGATCGAAGCCAAGGCAAACAACAAACCCGAAATCACGATCTGGGGTGATGGAACGCAGACTCGCAGTTTTATGTACATTGACGATTGCACTAAAGGGATCGATATGATCGTTGACTGCGATGATCTTATTGCAACCCCCATCAACCTGGGTTCGAATGAACTAATCGCCATCAACCAACTGGTGAGCATGGCGGAAGAGATTGGTGGAATAAAACTGCAGCGCAAGTACGACCTGGACGCACCGCGGGGCGTTGCCGGACGCAACAGTGACAACACTTTCATTCAACAGGTTCTCAAGTGGGAACCCAAAACTCCTTTCATGGAAGGTTTAACCAAAACATACAAATGGATTGAACAGCAGTATGTAGACCGTCAGGCTGGCAAACCAACAGTCCGTGATATTGATTGATTAAAGATGGATACCATCCAGATAACCTCAACCAATGATGTTGATGTCATCGGGAAAATCCCTTACCGGATGGCTTTTGCCGGTGGATGGATCGATCAACCTTTCATTTCAAGGTACAACCCCGATCCACCCGGATCGATGGTGGTGGTGTCACTCCAACCAACCATCCGGTTTATGGAATTATCGGGGATGGGAACCAGCACTCGTAAAGTCGCCCAGACATTATGGAATAACGGCCTGCCTGATGAAGATCCGGTAAAACTTGTTCACCTTCTCTATAAAAAAGAAAATGAGGGAAAGTCAGAGCCATCTGGCTCGCAGGACATGGCCGGGATCATTTATCCGGGGATCTGCAGGCTGGACTATGACTTCAATTATGAGGGGGGAATATTTCCCGCTAATGTCGCATCATCCAATGATCCAGATGTTGCCCATTGGCTGGAAAATGTGGTTTACATGGTTCCGGTGGCTCAAAGGCCGCCGGGTTACTCTCCCCTGGGAAAGGTCAATCTCGTGCCAGAGTGGATTTCGAGATTGGGACAAACAGGAAGAGAATGTTTTGACGCGATCATACGAAAAAATACTGCTGCTCTGGGCGCGTCAATGAATGCCTGTATGGAATGCTGGGAGTATATCCTGCCTCAAACGGTAAGACACCCTGCGATAAGAATCGATTTACCCGAAATTCTCTGGCATTATCAGAGTCGATATGCTGGCGCCATGTATTCCGGATGCGGCGGCGGGTATCTATATGTCGTATCCAACGACCCCGTTCCCGGAGGATTCCGTGTTCAGGTCAGATATTCCTCTTCAACCAAGAGTTTGTGAAATGAAAAGAGTCGTCGTTTCCGGTCATTTTGACAACCTGAAATCATCGGATGTCCGGTTATTAGATGAGGCTTCCAGACTTGGCAAACTTCACGTTTACCTTTGGTCAGACGCACTCCTCAAGAATCAGACCTCATATACCCCGAAATTTCCTCAAGAAGAACGGCTTTTCCTTTTGGAGGGGATTAAATATGTCTCTGAGATCAGCGTGATCGACGAGCTACCCAATCTGGATGCGTTGCCGGAGACAAATTTATCCTCTGAAACAATATGGGTTGTCAATCAAAACGATGATACCGGGCAGAAACGGAATTATTGTCGAACCGGGAATATACAGTACGTTGTGGTGAACGATCGGATTCTACGGACATATCCGGCTTTATCCAATTCCGTTGTACAAACAGATCCGGCCCGAAAGAAAGTCGTTGTTACGGGCAGCTTTGACTGGCTTCATTCAGGCCATTTTCAATTCTTTAAAGAAGCCTCTACCTATGGGGATCTTTATGTTGTTGTCGGATCTGACAGGAATATCTGCCTGCTAAAGGGTGAAGGTCATCCACTTTTCACTCAAGTGGAACGAAGATACATGGTGGATGCCGTCCGTTTTGTCAGACAAACATTGATCTCTACGGGTTCCGGATGGATGGACGCGGAACCTGAAATCTACCTGATCAAACCGGACTACTA
Organism: Leptolinea sp.; assembly: GCA_012798535.1. Taxonomy (GTDB): domain Bacteria; phylum Chloroflexota; class Anaerolineae; order Anaerolineales; family Anaerolineaceae; genus Leptolinea. Next base: position 35,705 of record JAAZMZ010000012.1, on the reverse strand, counting down.
CGTGGTGAACGAAGATGGTGACAAACCGGAAAAGCAGGATTTCTGTAGAGCACATCAGATTGAATATCTGGTTCTTAAGCGAATTCCCGGCGAAGGGCTTCCACGTAGAGAAAGCACAAAGCTTCGCGGATTCTAATTTTCAGAAACCGGTAACGATAAAAGGAGAATAAAGTGTTTTACGCATTGATCATGGCAGGAGGCAGTGGTACCAGGTTATGGCCGTTAAGTCGAAATGCCCGCCCAAAACAAACCCTGACGCTTGTCGGGAATCTTTCGATGTTCCAATCGGCGGTAGATCGATTGGCCCCGCTTTTTGCCATCGACGACATTTTTGTCGTAACCCGCAAAGATCAGAGCGTGATCCTGTCATCCCAGATTCCCTCCTTGCCAGCCCGCAATTTTTTCAATGAACCCGTCGGCCGCGGCACTGCTCCAGCCATCGGTCTGGCGGCGATTCATCTTCGAAAAAAAGACCCCGAAGCCGTTATGGCCGTACTTACAGCAGATCATTTCATAAAGAATAAAGAGCTGTTCCAGCAGTCCCTCAAAAAAGCCAGCCAACTGGCCAAAGAGGGATACCTTGTCACCCTGGGGATTAAACCAACCGGTCCTTCAACCGGGTTTGGTTACATTCATCATGGTACGGCATTGCCTTCGAATTCTCCTCTCCCCGTTTTTAAGATCCGCCGTTTTGTGGAAAAACCGGACGCGCAGACTGCGCGTGAGATGGTCGCCGATGGCCATTTTTCATGGAACAGCGGCATGTTCATCTGGCGGGCTGACCGGATACTCGAAGAGATCCGGAACCAGATGCCGGAACTTTATTCACAACTGATGGAAATCGAAGACGTCATTGGAAAACCGGTATATGACGATGTATTGAATAGAATCTGGCCTTCTGTTGGCAAGCAGACAATCGATTATGGAGTAATGGAAAACGCCTTGAATGTTGTCGTGATCCCGGTTGATTTCGGATGGACCGATATCGGCAGCTGGGCAAGCATGGATGAACTGTACGAACCTGACGAAAAAGGAAACATCATCAAGGCGCCTTATGCTGGTATTGACTCCAGCCACATCACCGTGATAGGTAACAGCCGACTGGTAGCCGCGATCGGCATCAACAATCTGGTTGTTGTGGAAACGGAGGATGCTGTGCTTATTTGCGCCAGAGACCGCGAACAGGAAGTGCGTGAAATTGTGGAAATTCTAAAAAGAGATAAGAAACTGCATAAGTGGTTGTAATTCTTCCTTTTCTCAATGCTACGAATTTCTTTATTGGGAAGAAACTCATTATCAGGGAATAGACATTTCACAGGCTACTCGAAAGGAGAATACACATGCTGCTGCGCGGGATTCTTAACCCCCAGATCGTTTCATTACTGGCACATGTCAGGCACACGAATATGCTGGTTATTGCAGACCGGGGTTTTCCCTACTGGCCTTATATCGAGACTGTGGATATTTCGCTGGTAGATGGCATTCCAACGGTCATGGATGTGTTTAGAGCAATAAAGGACAATTTCGAGATCAACAAAATCTATATAGCCGACGAGTTCCGCAAGATGAACAATACGGAAATCGTTCAGACCTTTTCATCCGCCGCCCACCCTGTCCCGATCCATTTCGAACCCCACATTGAATTTAAGAAAAAAGTGCCGTTTTCGATCGGGCTGATCCGCACCGGAGACATCACCCAGTATGCGAACATGATCCTGGTATCCGGACCTCTCGACGAATGACCGAGAGTGAAAGAGAAAGTGATGGGCATATCGCGGTAGGTTGAAAGTACCCCGTGGTAAGCAGATTAATTCACGATAGATTGGTAATATTTTTCTCTTTCATCCCACCCTGGTGGCTACCCGCTAATGGATGAATTTAACCGAACCAGTTTTTTCCAATCAATGTCGCCGTTTTCCTTGCAGTAACCATTGGCAAAAGTCCGGGTGAATTTATTGATCATCTGCGAATACAAAAGCAGGAACTCATCGTTTTTCTCTTTTGCCTTATACCCCAACGGCTTGATGATCTCCAGATAGAGCTCGTGGTTGCCTGAAATGAATTCCCAGAACAGTTGCCCGCAATATTTGAAATAGTCCCCTTTATCGGGTTTGTTATCCCGCCCATAACAACAGCCATTGATCGCTTTTATGGCCAGGTTGGAATTCCCGGTTCGGAGTGTTTTCTGGGCGGTCTTGAAATCCTCTTTCATCTTTTGGATCTGGGATGAATTTCCCCAGTTTGGACCCGACTTGATGGTCACAATATGGCGAAACCCGGCATTATCAAATTCCAGGTCAATGCCGGTAATGCCGGATTTCCATCCGCCATAAACCTGCCCGTTGATAAAAATCGCCAGGCCTTCCAGCCAATCGCCAAATATCGTCTCTTCATTGGAAGAGATATGCGCATCCACCTGCGTCTTGACGATCTGCTCGGCCGTCAGCACATTCTTGGCTTAGAATAAATAAGGATTCTTGCGCTATAAAATGCTTTCCAGTTTCAGACTGTCAATACTTTGAATTCGTTTCTGGTGAAATGTCCCGATATTTTCTTCCACATAATGGGATACATCATTCAGGTTTATCGCCTTCATATTTCCCCTTTTCATCCAACAACCTGGGTTGCAGTTTGCTTTTCACCATATGGCAATATTCAGGAACGATATCAATACCAATGGCATGGCGATTCATGCGGTTGGCGACAAACACAGTCGTTCCCGATCCCATGAAAGGATCGAGAACCACATCATTCTCTCTGGTGAACAATTTAATAAACCACTCCGGCAGTTCTTCCGGAAAGGCGGCGCTGTGATTCTTGTTGGAACATTCCGTGGCCAGGTGTAACACATTGGTGGGATAGGCTTTGGTGCGGTTTACCCAGTTGGATATATTCTTGCCGAAACCGCTGCCCACTCTGGAATTATCACGGGTTTTATCCGTCTCGGAAAGGTTCTTCAGGCGCGAATTGGCCCAATCGCCGATCGGCACCATGACCTCTTCCTGGTACATGGAAAAGATCTTGTTTTTGTTGAATTGCAAAAGGCGTTCCCAGGAATCGCGAAAACGGTTGGGCCATTTTCCCGGATAGCTGTTCTTCTTGTGCCAGATGAATTCTTCCGTCCAGAGCCAGCCCTGTTTGCGCATTTCCAGGATCAATTCAATGACGTAAGTACTGCGTTCGCCATTCACCACTTTTTCTTTAATGTTGAGCACAAAAGTGCCGGTCGGTTTCAGCACGCGCAGTAATTGCCCGGAAATGGGAAGGAACCATTCCACATAACGGTCATGGCTGATGCCCCCGTAGGTGTTTTTACGCTGGTCGGCATACGGTGGGGAGGTGACGATCAAGTCCACGTAGTTATCCGGCAGGAGCTGTAATTGTTCGTTGCAGTCACCCTCAAGGATGTTTGCCGATATGGGGATAATTGAGTTCGTTTGTGTTTTGAACGAATATTCGGTATCCATATTGACGTTTACGGTTTATTGAAATGAATTGAAATTGCATACCTATAATAATTCAAATTTGAACAAAATTCTTAGACCATTTATAACCCGGATTTATCCTATCCGGAAAAAATATATAAGAGAGGTTGCCTACATATGAAAGATCACCCTGTAGGCCAGGGTCGAAAAATAACCAAATACGGCCAGTTCCAGAAGCAGAGAAATTCTCGAGTCGAATTTCGATCGGAGTTCCTCGTAAACCGGCTCGTCTTCTTTATCTCTCTCTTTGTTATTCATGAAACGGGAAAACTGATACTTATGCCATTCGATCTCAACGTAGTACCGCGGTATGGAAATGATGAACGCACCAAAACACCACAGGGCAAAGATGAAAGCATAGAAAAGGAAACTGTTGACGGGTTTTTGCCTGTCCCATGAGAAGGCGTTCATCATAAAAACCGCCACAATGACTTCACCGTAAAGATTGATGCGAAGAAAATCCTTGAAGAAATGGCGGATATCTCCCATGTCATTAAATCTATCAATTTGCGGGATCTTGGAACCTATTGTGATGGTCATCAGCATCATGGAAAAGTAGATGAATATTGTGAATATACCGAAAAAGAAAAGTACAAAGGTCATGATCATGTAATACATGCTGATCGAGGAAAGCAATCTCTGCCCGTTGACGGTCGTCTGGGTAATGAACCAGTATTGTTTCGCATAAATCTGTGGATCCACCAGTTCATTCATATACCGGATGGTGAGGAATGTGGATAGAAATACACAGATGGCGAACACCAGGAAAAGACTTGCCTGCGGGTATTGAAATACAAGCTGGCTTTGAACGGTTTTGGGGATGCCCTCCTTCATTTTTTGAAAACTCGAAAAAGAACGCGCAATCAACAGGCAGCTAAAGCTGACATAAAGCGGAACAATCAACAGATAATTAATTACATTGGGAATATCCTGCGAAAAATAGTAGACACCCTCATTCGATCCGGAAAAGGTGCCTTCTGCGAAAGTCCAGCACACATGCACGACAAAAAGCGTCACAACCACCAGGAGGTACGATATAAGAAATAGGCGTAGTTCCTGATTCTTCTTTTGACGCAATTCTATGGATTCGGGCAAATTTGGAGCCAGATTGATTAATAATTTGGAAAGGAAGATTTTTATGTGTTTAAAAAAGCCAATATCGAACAATTTAAATATGTAATAGTAAAAAAGAGCGACCTTATCTGATGGAGCTTCTTTGGGAAAAATGGTGGAAAATACAGTATCGATCTTCAAGAATACCACCCCGCTCTATCCGGATGTGAATGAAAATTGGTATTTATTGTTGGAGCACTATAAATCCCAGCACAATTTCCCCTGGCCAGTGAATATGCAGATATAGTAGCACATCGCTAATTGCTCTGCCACAGTCGATCTATCGTCTTTTCGTTGATGGTGGTGCCGTCAATTTAGGGTGTGGTCAAGAAGAGCGACCGCACCCAATATCTGTTGCATCCCTTATTGGACAAGAATCTGGGTTAATACCGTTGCGGTGGGACCACCTCAGAATTGATGGGACAGGCAAACGATCCCAGATTATCTCTTGCTGGCTGGATTGGTCCCCCCTTTTTAACTAACTTCAAAGAAGAGGGCGTCGTTTCCCACGGCAGAGATGATCGCGCCGTTTGCAGTCTTTGGAATGTCCAGACTTTCGTCGTTACAGAGAAGAAAGTCCTGTCCCTTAAAGGTAACCCATGCTTTTCCAGACAGGATCTTTATTCGCCAACCTGAATTACCGGGGAAAACCAATTCCTCGCGATACAGCAAGGCTAAACGAAGAGTCGGTTTCAAGCTGGCAGTAAAACCTTCCCTGACCTTTTGCAATATGGATGAATTCTTCGCGCTGCAGGCAAAATTTTCAAAAACCATATTGCTGGTTGGAGTACTCACGGAAGTTTCTCCTTAATCGTGTGGTGCCAATTGTTCACCAGATTCACTCTCGTGTTCCGGCTCAATTCTCATCGTTTCTTTATAAGTAGATAGTACTATGTTTGTTACTGTATGCACGCTCCGGGTCACGACCCGGATTCGGTTAAGCAACCTCTCCAATTGTTTCGGACCTCCCGTCCGAATTTTGAGAATATAACAATCCTCCCCGGCCACATGATGACATTCAAGAATATCCGGTTCTTCGGCACAGGTTTTGATCACCCTGTCACGCGAAGCTTCAAAATCTTGCTGCCCTTCGGTGCCAACTGTCACCCGCGTAAAAGCAAGCAGCGGCTTCTCCAGCTTTTCTGGATCCACCAAGGCCGAATATCCGGTGATGATCCCTTTGCGTTCCAACTTCTTGACACGTTCGAAAACCGAAGAAGGATTTAGTCCAACGGCCGCGGCGATTTCTCCATTGGAAAGACGGGCGTTGGTTTGAAGCAGGCGGATAATTTTGTTATCAATTTCATCTATCATACGGATATAATACGCCAAATGTTGACGAATGTCAATAGTTATATGCCATTTATCTATATATGCCAAATATTATTCGTCTATTCTACAGACGGCAGATGGTTTGGATAAGTCGTAGGGTGAGATCGCTTTTGATCTTACCGTACATCTGTCAACCAGCGAAGCGTCGGTGACGTGGATCCGGTCAACCCGGAAAGACCCGTCACGCATTACACGCACCGATTGGATGGATTTCTATTTTGACAGGGCCTAATTTGATTGAAGTAGATCCAATGTGTGCTGGATTAAACCGGGGTCCAGTCGATCCCCATGGCCAGGGACGACCACATCTACCGGGAATTGTTCCAGCTTGTGGATAGCTTCTGGCCATTTTTTCATGTCAGCATCCATTGTGTTCCCCAGTTTGTCCCATCCGACGATCATACAACTTCCAAAGAGCAATTTCCGTGATGGAAAATATACGACGACTTTATCGGGAGATTGGGATGGCCCCGGGAAGAACACTTTCACGGTCTCATTGCCAAACGTCAGGTCCAATCCTTTACCGATCGGAAAGATATTGTCGGGCGGCAGGTATTTTGCCTTTTGTTGGGCGCTGTATGCGGCCGGGTCTTTTTCACCAATGCTCGTCAGCATTTCTTTCTCAATTGCGCTTGCTTTTTCACCGATCAACCTGGCAGTAAGTTCAGACCCGTACACAGGGATGCCGGATTCAATGAAAGCCTGATTTCCGCCCAGATTATCGGCGTGATATCCGGTATTGATTTCAATCATTTTACGGTTACCGAAATGCTGGTTACTCCAGTCAAGCACTTGTTGCGTTAAATATGGTGTCGCAGGTGAACCTGCCATGACCAGGGATTCATCGGACATTTCTACCAGCACGGAATTAGCTTCCCAGGGGATTGTGCCGGTAATGACGTAGGCACCATCTCCGATCTTGCGGAGGAAAAGACCGGAGGAAATTTCAATGCGTTCGATCACACGGGGAGAAACCGGCCTGTCTATGGTTTGCGTTGGTGAAGGTTTTTCATTCCCTGGTCCAGTGGGGTCAAGTTTTTGACCTTCGACCTTCCCGCAGGCTGAGGCAAAGAAACCGATAATGAAAAGAAGAAAGACCAGTACAACCAGGTTGATCCTGTGTTTCGACATGGGTTTTGTTACTCCCCGGCTAATTGAACATAAGATTATGATGCATGGATGACAGGTATCAATTTCATTCAATTCTGCCGTATGGTCAAACCGGTTGGGAATACCAGGCTCGTAGGGCGGAATCGCACTAGATCACACCTGAAGTCATTCAAACTTAATTGCTTTCAATTCAATAATACTGATAAACGGAAAGCGAAAATAGGGGGAGGTAAAACTGGTGTAATAAAATACCAGGGGTTTGTTTATGCAGGTATTCTGATACTATCCCACGTAATCTAGCCATTTCGCCGAAAGCGCATGCTCTCCGCAGACGACCTTGTGAAATTCCGCCTGGATCTGGCGGGTTATGGGACCCATCTTTCCGGCGCCGATGACACGTCCGTCAATCTCAGAAACCGGCGTTAGCTCGGCGGCCGTACCGCACATGAAGACCTCGTCGGCGATATACAACTGATCACGGCCGATCATTGTTTCAGTAACCGAAAATCCCAACTCTTTAATGATTGTAATCAGCGAATCACGGGTGATACCTTCCAGTGTATCCGCGGTGATCGGGGAATACAGCGCACCCTTGCGCACCAGGAAGATGTTTTCGCCAGTGCATTCCGCCACATAGCCTGACGGATCTAACATGATGGCTTCTTCAAAACCAAATCGGATCGATTCGGTCTTTGCCAGGATACTGTTGGCATAATTTCCGGTCACTTTGGCTTTGGTCATCGAGACGTTCGGATGGTGGCGGGTGAAAGACGCCACATTGGCTTTCAATCCATTCTCGATCTGAGCCTGGCCGAGATAGGCACCCATTTCCCACACGCCGATGCCCACAGCCGCTTTGCCGTCATCGAGGTTAAGCGAAGGCAGCGGGCTGGTAAGATAGAGCAGCGGGCGGATGTAGCAGGACGTGTATCCATTGGCCTTGATCACCTCTTTGGTCGCCTTACATAACTCATCCGACGTGAAGGGAAATTCCCGCACACCCAGAATGCGCGCTGAATTTATCAGGCGGTCCATGTGGTCCTTCAGGCGAAAGACAGCCGGTCCTTTGGCTGTGTTGTAACAGCGAATGCCTTCAAAGACACCCGCGCCGTAATGCAGGGTGGTATTGAAGAAAGGTACGGTGGCTTTCTCCGTTTCCACCAGTTTTCCGTTCATCCAGACAAATTTGGGATATGCAGCCATGACATTACCTCCAATGAATAAATGCAATCTATAGATTCTGTAAGATGTTTTCCGTCACTTCAATCGTGCTGGCGGTTCCCCCCAGATCAGCCGTCAACCGGCCGGAAGCAATGGATTTTTCTACAGCCGCCTCGATACAGGCAGCTTCTTTTTCCAACTTCAGGGAATATCTTAACATAAACGCGGCACTCAAGATGGTTCCGACTGGGTTGGCAATCCCCTTTCCGGCAATATCCGGTGCGGAACCGTGGATGGGTTCGTAGAGACCGGGCCCACCTCTGCCAAGCGACGCCGAGGGGAGCAGCCCCATAGAACCTGTAAGCACTGCGGCTTCATCTGTGAGGATATCGCCGAACATATTCTCGGTGACCACCACATCAAATTCCGCCGGGTGGGATACGAGCCGCATTGAAGCGGTATCCACCAGCATATTCTCCAGTTTGATTTCCGGGTAAGCGGCTGCCACTTCAGCCGTCACCTGCCGCCACAGACGTGAGGTTTCGAGCACATTGGCTTTATCCACAGAGGTCACTTTCTTCCGGCGGCCTTGCGCCAGTTGGAAGGCCAGATCCACAATCCTCCGGATTTCATCATCTCCGTAAGCCATGGTATCCACGGCACGGATATGCCCGTTGACCTGTTCACGCCCTTTTGGCTCGCCAAAATACAATCCGCCGGTCAGTTCGCGGACGACCATCATATCGACGCCCGCCAGTTTTTCCGGTTTTAAAGGAGACGCGCCCACCAGAGTGGGATATACCCTGACCGGCCGGAGGTTAGCGAAAACCGCCAGTCCCTTGCGCAGCGCCAGCAATCCTTTTTCCGGGCGTTCTCTGGCCGTGGGATCGTCCCATTTTGGGCCGCCCACCGCACCCAGCAGAACGGCATCCGCCGCCTGGCAGGCTTTCAGGGTATCCGCGGTCAGGGCCACACCCGCCGCGTCGATCGAACATCCGCCAATTTTATGTTCCTCGAATATGAACCGGTGGCCGAATTTTCCTTCCACCGCGCGCAGAACGCGGACAGCCGCCGCAACCACCTCGGGACCGATGCCGTCTCCGGGCAGCAGTACGATTTTCGCTTCCATGAATTAGACTCCTACGGGACAGGGATGCACCACCGTCAGGCCGTAGTCGAATGAATCGACCAGTGCCTGCCAGCTGGCATCAATGATATTGGTTCCGGCACCGACCGTGTTCCAGGTCTTAATGCCATTCCGGGTTTCGATTAACACACGGGTGGTGGCACTGGTGCCGTTATTCGCGTCCAGAATGCGTACCTTGTAATCAGACAGATGGAAGCTTTCGATTGCCGGATAATGTGCGATCAAAGCTTTACGCAACGCCAGGTCGAGCGCGTTCACCGGGCCATTGCCTTCCGCCGCGGTATGCACGATCTGGTCACCGACTCTCACTTTTACTGTCGCTTCCGAGAAGATGCCGCGGCCCTGGCGGTGTTCCACTTCTGCCGAGAAATCAATCAATTCGAAAGGCGGCCGGTAGCCGGCTTCTAATCTCTTGAAGAGCATGATTACTGAAGCTTCCGCCGCCTCGAAAGATAATCCTCTGGCTTCGAGCTGCTTGACCGTCTGCAGCACTTCCACCGCTTTCTTTTCATCTTCGAGAACAATCCCGTATTCCTCCGCCTTGCTGAGCAGGTTCCCCTTTCCGGAAAGTTCAGAAACGACCACCTCCATGCGGTTGCCAACCAGCTCAGGTTCGACATGCTGGTAGGATTGACTGGAACGCCGCATGGCAGCCACATGGATGCCGCCTTTATGGGCAAAAGCTGCCCGACCGACATATGCCAGATGTTCATCCGGAGCCAGGTTGGCCACTTCCGCCACATAGTGCGACAACTCAAACAAATTCTTAAGCTGTCCGTTCGGCAGCGCTTTCACTCCCATCTTCAATTCGAGATCGGGGATGATGGAACACAGGTTAGCATTACCGCAGCGTTCGCCATATCCGTTGATAGTGCCCTGCACCTGAATGCAGCCTTCACGAACAGCCGCCATGGAATTGGCCACGGCACACTCGCTGTCATTGTGAGCATGGATGCCCAGCGGTGCGCTGATTTGCGTGCGCACCGCGCGGACAATCTCGGCAACCTCCCACGGCATGGAACCCCCGTTCGTCTCACACAACACCAGGGTTTCCGCTCCACCGCGCGCCGCCGCTTTTAACGTCTCGATTGAATAGGCAGGATCGAGTTTGTAGCCGTCAAAGAAGTGTTCCGCGTCATAGATCACCTTCCGTCCCTGAGAAACCAGACAGGCCACGCTTTGTTCGATGATACGCAGGTTGTTCTCGAACGTAGTTCGCAGCACATCAGTCACATGCAGAACAGATGTCTTGCCGACCACGGTACAATAGGGCGTCTCCGCGTCCAACAGGGCGCGGATATTTCCATCCTCATCTGGTTGTTTATTGACGGCACAGGTACTGCCGAAAGCTGCGATTTTCGCATTCATCCATCTGGTTTGAGCAGCCCGTTGAAAGAATTCGACATCCTTGGGATTGGAACCCGGCCAGCCGCCTTCGATAAAGGCCACACCCAGGTCGTCCAATCGGCGGGCGATGTTCATTTTGTCATTCACCGAAAGTGAAATATCCTTTCGCTGGGTACCGTCACGCAGGGTGGTGTCATAGATTTGGATCATCCTGTGCTCCTTTATCCGCCGAAAGCCAGCTTTTCATAGGAGGCGATCTGTGCTTCCAGGCTTAACAGATATCCCAATTCATCCGTGCCGTTCAACAGGCAATTCTTTGAAAAGGTGTCAATGGGGAAAGGTACAGCCGTATTATCGGGAAAAACCAGTACCTGTTCCTCCAGATCGATAGTGAGGAGCGCTTCAGGGGATGTGGACAGGTATTCGACCAGTTTGCGATGATGATCGGTATCGATCTGAACGGGCAGCAGGCCATTCTTCAGGGAGTTGTTTCGGAAAATATCCGCAAAAGATGTGGATATCACCGCGCGAAAGCCGAATCCGGTCAAAGCCCAGGGGGCGTGTTCACGTGATGAGCCGCAGCCGAAGTTATCACCGGCCAGCAGAATCTTCGCACCTATGCTTTGCGGTTGATTGAGGACAAAATCTTCTTTTGGGCTGCCGTCCGGCAGGTAACGCCAGTCGGCAAAAAGGTTCTTGCCAAGGCCATTTTTATCCGTCACCTTGAGAAAACGGGCGGGGATGATCTGGTCTGTATCGATATTATTAACCGGCAGCACCACAGCCCGGGATTGGATCGTTTTAAAGGGTTCCATAAGAACTCATTTCTTTTATAGCAAAGACCGGGGATCGGTCACTTTACCGGTAACCGCCGAAGCCGCCGCGGTCAACGGGCTGGCCAGGAATGTCCGGCTTCCCTTACCCTGCCGGCCTTCAAAATTGCGGTTGCTTGTGCTTACAGCGTATTGACCTGGCTCAAGCTGATCGCCGTTCATGGCAATGCACATACTGCAGCCAGGTTCGCGCCATTCCGCGCCTGCTTCCTTAAAAATGCGGTCAAGCCCTTCGGCTTCCGCCTGGCGTTTAACCTCCTGCGAACCTGGAACGACCAGCATCCGCAGTCCGCGGGCTACTTTCCGGCCTTTCAAGATCGAAGCGGCCAGCCGCAGGTCAGAGATACGGCCGTTTGTACAGGAACCAATGAACACCACGTCAATATCGTGCCCCGATAGCGTTTCTCCCGGACGCAGTCCCATGTAGTTCAAAGCTTTCTCAAAACCGTCTCTTTGTACCGCATCTCTGAAATCTTCCCTATCGGGGATGCGCTGGCTTACTGGAATACCCATGGCGGGATTGGTGCCGTAGGTGATCATGGGTTCCAGTTCGGAAGCGTTGATGACCACCCGCGTGTCATATTCCGCGCCGGTATCGGTGGCTAGTTCTTTCCATTCTGCGATCTTTTTTTCCCATTCATCTCCACGGGGTACAAACTGGCGGGCTTCCAGGTATTTAAAAGTGGTTTCATCCGGGGCGACCATTCCGGTGCGCGCACCTGCTTCAATGGACATGTTGCAAACCGTCATGCGCTCTTCCATTGTCATGGAACGGATGGCCTCACCGGTATATTCGATGGCATAGCCCACTCCGCCGCCAGTGCCGATCCGGTTGATCAGTGCCAGGATCACATCCTTGGCCGAGACGCCTTCTCCCAACCTGCCATCCACCCGCACTTCCATAGTATTTGGTTTGCGCTGCAAAAGACACTGGGTGGCCAGAACATGCTCCACCTCGCTGGTGCCAATGCCGAACGCCAGCGCACCAAACGCGCCGTGGGTGGCTGTGTGGCTGTCGCCGCAGACAATAGTCATGCCGGGCAGGGTAAGTCCCAATTCGGGACCGATGATGTGCACTACGCCCTGATTCTCACTATCCAGGCCGTTCAACATAATGCCAAATTCGCGGCAATTCTCTTCCATCTGATGAATCTGTTTAACGCACAGCTCATCCGCAAAGGCCAATCGCCCCTGCGCTGACCCATCAGAACGGGTGGGAACTCCGTGATCAATTGTGGCAGCCGTCCGGCCGGGCCGGCGGACTTTCAATCCGCGCTGTCGCAATCCTTCGAAAGCCTGCGGAGAGGTGACTTCATGGACCAGATGAAGATCAATATACAGCACCGCCGGCATGTCTGGCGGCTGTACCACAATGTGAGATTCCCAGATTTTGTCAAATAATGTGCGCGGTTGGCTCATTCTTACCCGTTGGAACCGGGGTTGAATGGTCCATCACCGTAGGCGTCGACGGTCTTTTTCTCCGGCGAGTTGAATGCGGATACATCCCAGCCCCCGGGGATTGTGCGGGGATTGCTATAGGGATCCAGCATCTTCACCACACTGGGTTCCTCGATCGCTTTTTTCATGGCACTCATTTTCCGTCGCATCTGAATGGCCGAAACATCCCAACCACCCGGAATGGTACGGGGATTGCTGTAGGGATCCAACATTTTTGCCACACTGGGCTCTACCAGGGTATTACTTCCTGTGTTCATGTTTCTTCTCCTTTGGAAAAAAGATTAATAGATGATGGCTTCAGTGGCTGCCTTTTCCGGCGGACCGTATTTCCCGCTGGCAACCAGCATCTTATTCAGTGCCGATAGATAGGCTTTGGCACTGGCAACGACAATATCCGTATCCGCGCCATAACCGCCAAACGTGCGCGGCTGATCTTGATCAGGCTGCAGGCCGACCTTGAGTGTGTCGCCTTCACCCTGCAGGCGGACGGTAACTTCACCCAGAGCGTCGATCCCTTCCGTCACGGCATGGACAACAAATTCCTGCAATGTGTTCTGGAATTGAATGACCGCGTTGATGGCTTTGAAAGCAGCATCCACTGGGCCGGTTCCCACACAGGCCTGCACGTGCTGTTTGCCATCCGGGTCGCGCAGGCGTACAGTCGCGGTGGGCATACCCATGGTGCCGCAGGCTACCTGCAGGCCGTCCAGGGTATAGAGTTCCCGCGGCTGATAGAGTTCATCCGATACCAGGGCTTCCAGGTCGGCATCGGTGATCATCTTTTTCTTGTCCGCCAGCATCTTGAAACGCTCGAACATCTTGAGCAATTCTTCCTCATCCAACTCGTAGCCCAGGCTCTCCAGCCGGGTTCGCAGGGCATGCTTGCCGGAGTGTTTACCAAGCACCAGTTTTGTTAGCGTTGCACCCACTGATTCCGGGCGCATGATCTCGTAGGTCTGTTGGTTCTTGAGCATTCCATCCTGGTGAATACCGGCTTCATGGGCAAAAGCATTCGCTCCGACAACGGCTTTATTGGGCTGCACAGTGATACCGGTATAGTTGCTGATCAGCTTGCTCATCTTGACGATCTGGGTGGTATCGATTCCGTGGGTAAGCTTGAAGATTGGCTCGCGGGTTTGCAACACCATGACCACCTCTTCAAGCGCGGTGTTGCCGGCGCGTTCACCGATACCGTTTATGGTCACTTCCGCCTGGCGGGCGCCAGCCTGCAAACCGGCCATGGTATTGGCCGTAGCCAGACCAAGATCGTTATGACAGTGTACTGACACCACACAGTTTTCAATCCCCGGTGTGTGCTGAATGATCCCGGAGATCAGCGCGCCAAACTCAGAAGGCATGGTGTAACCCACCGTATCGGGTATGTTCAACGTGGTGGCGCCGCTCTCGATGGCAATTCCCAGCACTTTGTACAGGAACTGCGGATCGCTGCGTCCGGCATCTTCCGGGCTGAACTCGATGTCATTACACAGGCTGTGCGCGTAAGAGACCATTTCGCGGACGCGTTCGACCACCTGCTCGCGTGTCATTTTGAGCTTGTATTCCATATGGATATCGGATGTGGCCAGAAACGTGTGGATACGCGGGTGGGCGGCCGTTTTTACCGCTTCCCAGGCCTTATCGATATCATTTTTCGAACAGCGCGCCAGCCCGCAAATGACCGGAGGAGTGTAGCCTTCAGCTGAATTCCCGACCTCATCGGCAATCTTGCGGACGGCTTCCAGGTCATCCGGAGATGCAGCCGGGAATCCGGCCTCTATGATATCCACACCCATGCGGGCAAGACCGCGGGCCACTTCCAGTTTTTCTGCACTGGTCATGGTCGCCCCGGGACTCTGTTCGCCGTCCCTCAGGGTGGTATCAAAAATACGTACACGGTTGCCCAATGGTGACATTCTGGTTACCCCTTTTTTTTCTGGTTTTCCGGCCGCAACGAACGCACCATGGCGCCCGCCGTCCACAGATCTGATTCGCGCATTTCTTTCAACTCTCTATCCAGCCCGACCTGGTAATCCGGTTTGCTGTTGGCTTCGAGAACGATACGGGTTTCTTCACCAGATTCAACGCTCTTGTAGAGGCGTTCAAACACAGGTTCGGTGGCTTTGCGGAACTCATGCCGCCAGTCGAGCGCACCGCGCTGGGCGGTGGTGCTGCAGTTGGCGTACATCCAGTCCATTCCATTGGCGCTGACCAAACGGATAAGACTCTGGGTGAGTTCTTCCACTGTTTCATTGAAGGATTCGCTGGGAGTATGCCCGTGCGAGCGCAGGGTCTGGTACTGGGCTTCCATAATGCCCGCCAGGGCGCCCATGAGAACACCGCGTTCACCGGTGAGGTCGCTGTAGACTTCGTGCTTGAAGGTCGTGCGGAAAAGATAACCTGAGCCGACGGCGATCCCGAGAGCCAGGGTGCGGTCGAGGGCACGGCCGGTGGCATCCTGTTCAACGGCGAAGCTACTGTTGATCCCGCTGCCATCCAGGAAATTGGCGCGCACACTGGTTCCCGAACCCTTTGGAGCTACCATGATGACATCGATGTCATTGGGTGGGATAACACCGGTCTGGTCTTTATAAACAATGGAAAAACCATGCGAAAAATAGAGGGCTTTGCCTTTGGTAAGATGCGGTTTGACGATCGGCCAGAGGATTTTCTGGGCGGCATCAGACATCAGATACTGGATGATGGTACCTTTTTCACAGGCTTCTTCCACAGAAAACAGTGATTTTCCGGGGACCCAGCCATCCTTTTCCGCTTTGGCCCAATCGGGAAATCGGTTTTTGTCACCCACGCCGACGATGACATTGATACCGTTATCCCGCATGTTCAATGCCTGAGCCGGGCCCTGCACGCCATAACCGATAACCGCAACCGTCTCGTTCTTGAGTACCTGACGGGCTTTTTCCAGTGGGAATTCCTCCCGGGTGATGACTTCTTCTTCGACGCCACTAAATACCATTTTTGCCATGTTACTGTCTCCTTGATGAAATTTTGTATCGATTAGCCGGCGACGGCCGCCAGCTTTCCGGTATCAACCATGTTTTCGCTGGCATACAGCGGGGCAGCTCCCCTCGCCAGCACCACCCGTCCGGTGCGCACCATTTCAATAATTCCCATGGGGCGCAGGACTTCTACAAATCCTTCGATTTTTTCTTCGTCTCCCGTGATCTCAACAATCAGAGAGGTGTTGGCAATATCTACGATGCGGGCGCGGAACACATCCACAATTTGCGTGATTTGGGCGCGGGTTTCCGCATCCGCCCGAACCTTGATAAGCGCCAGATCGCGGGTGACACAGGGCTTGGTCGTCAGGTCTTCGATCTGGATGACATTGACCAGTTTGTACAGATACGCGATCAGGCGCAGGATGCTGGTGTCATCGCTGTTGACGACGATGGTCATACGGGATACACCCGGGTTTTCTGTATGGCCGACAGCCAGCGATTCGATATTGAACGAACGCCGGCGGAACAGGGATGCCACCCGGTTCAACACGCCAGGAACATCATCCACAAGGGCAACGATCGTGTGATTCATGACAGATCTAGGCCTCAACCTCAACCTTGTCAGACACAGGCACCGCGGCTGGTAAAGGGCGGCGGATCATTTCTTTCAATTCAGAACCAGCGGGGACCATCGGGTAGACGCTGTCTTCCTTTTCCACACGGAAGTCAATCACCACCGTGCCCTCGGTCTCCCGCGCCGTGCGGATGGCCGTTTCCACGTCCGCCCGGGTGGTGACGCGCATGCCGGTCAAACCGTGAGCATCCGCAATTTTGATAAAATCAGGACTTTTCATGGGAGTGGCAGCATAGCGCCGATCGTAGAAAAATTCCTGCCACTGGCGCACCATTCCCAGATAACCGTTGTTCAGAATGGCCACATTGACCTTGATGCCTTCCTGGGCGGCCGTCGCAAGTTCCGCCTGGGTCATCTGGAACCCACCGTCGCCGCAGATCACCCAGACTTCCTTGTCAGGCTGCCCGAATTTCGCCCCAATCCCGGCTGGCAGGCCAAAACCCATGGTACCCAGCCCACCCGAGGTGATGAACTGTGAGGGATTATCCTGTTTGTAGTACTGGGCAGACCACATCTGATTTTGGCCGACGTCGGTCACCAGAACGGCATTGCCACCGGTGATATTCCACAGGTCGTTGATCACGTGGGCGGCATACAGATGTCCGTTGTCGGGCAAATTCTGGATGTCGCGGACAGAACACTCCCCCTTCATCTCATGGATGGTCGCCATCCATTCGTCGTGGCGGCAGGGTTTGATCTGTTTCAGGAGCATTTCCAGCGTCTGGCTGAGATCTCCGACCAGCGCCTGGTCGACCCGAACATTCTTGTTGATCTCTGCCGGATCGATATCTATATGGATTTTTCGGGCGTGGGTGGCATAACGGCGCACGTCTCCGGTCACCCGGTCATCAAAGCGCATACCAAAAGCCAGCAGCAGATCGGCATCCTGAATGGCATGATTCACCCAGGCTTCGCCGTGCATGCCCATCATTCCCAGATTGAGCGGATGGCTGGCAGGGAAGCCGCTGAGGCCAAGCAGGGTCATGGCCACAGGTGTCTGTGTGCGTTCGGCAAATTCCAACACTTCCTTCATCGCGCCGCTTTGCAAAACGCCGTGTCCGGACAGAATCACCGGCCGTTTGGCCGCGTGGATCATGGCGGCGGCCTTTTGGATGTCGCTTTCAGCTGGCAGGGCGTTCGGGCGATAACCGCGCAGGTGAATGGGTTCGCTGTGTGGATCATATTCGGTGGAATTCTGCTGTGCATCCTTGGTGATATCCACCAGCACCGGGCCGGGCCGGCCGGAACGGGCGATATAGAAGGCTTCGCGCAGGGTGTGAGCGATGTCTTTCACATCGTTTACCAGGTAATTGTGTTTGGTGATGGGCAGGGTGATCCCGGTGACATCTGTTTCCTGAAAGGCATCATAGCCGATCAATTTGCTGTGTACCTGGGCGGTGATAAAGACCACCGGGATCGAGTCCATCATGGCAGTGGCAATGCCGGTCACCAGGTTTGTGGCGCCGGGGCCTGAAGTGGCCAGTGCCACACCGACCTTTCCGCTGGCGCGGGCGAAACCATCAGCCATGTGGGCGGCTCCCTGCTCGTGGCGGACGAGTACGTGATGGATTTTGTAATCGTGCATGGCATCATAAATAGGCAGGCTGGCGCCGCCGGGGTAACCGAAAACCACTTCCACCCCTTCGCGCTGCAAACATTCCCATACAATTTGAGCACCCGTTAATTTCATCTGTCTCTCTCCTCAATTCCCCGGAAAACTAATATTCCAATACTGCGCCGCGATCCGCGCTGGTGACAAAATGGGTGTACCGGCGCAGCCACTTGCTCTGCGTGCGCGGTTCGAAGGCAGGCAGGGTGACCAACCGCTGCCGTATTTCTTCATCGGATAAGCGAACATTCAATGTGCGCGCGTTCAAATCAATATCGATCATGTCACCGTCACGCAAAGCGGCGATAGGCCCTCGGGCTGCGGCTTCAGGCGAGATATGGCCGATGCAAGCGCCGCGTGTTCCACCGGAGAAACGTCCATCGGTAATCAAGGCCACTTTTTCACCCAGCCCCATACCCATGATGGCGCTGGTCGGGCTGAGCATTTCCTGCATGCCGGGTCCGCCGCGGGGACCTTCATAGCGGATGACCACTACCTCGCCGCCCTTGACCTTACCGGCCATAATGCCCGCCTGGGCGTCTTCCTGAGATTCAAAGATGCAGGCCGGGCCGCTGAATGTGCGCATGGATTCTGGAACACCCCCGGCTTTGACCACCGCTCCTTTTGGAGCCAGATTGCCGAAGAGGATGGCCAGACCGCCGCTGGCAGAATGCGCGTTGGCCGCCCGGCGGATCACATCATCGTCCTTGATCTCCGCGTCTTCCACCGTCTCCCTCAGGTTCTTGCCGGTGACCGTGACACGGTCCAGATGCAGCCGGCCAGTGGCTTTTTGCACTTCATTCATGATGGCCGGAATACCTCCGGCGCGGTGCACATCTTCGATATGCCACTTGCCCGCCGGGCTGACTTTGCAAAGGTGTGGAACTTTCTCGGAGATTTCATTCAAACGTTCAAGGGGATAATTGATACCCGCTTCATTGGCTATGGCCAATCCGTGTAACACCGTATTGGTCGATCCGCCCATGGCCATATCCAGCGCGAAGGCATCGTCCAGGGCATCCATGGTGACGATCTTGCGCGGGGTGATCTGTTTTTCCACCAGTTCCAGGATCATGGCGCCGGCTCGCCGGGCCATAGCTTCCCGTTCGGGAGATAGAGCCAGCGCGGAGCCGTTGTAGGGCAACGCGATTCCGAGAGCTTCCATCAGACAGTTCATGCTGTTGGCTGTGAACATGCCGGCGCAGGAGCCGCAGGCGGGGCAGGCGTGTTGTTCGAGCATCTTCAACCGCTCGGCTGTCATCTTGCCGCTCTGGTACGCACCCACACCCTCGAACACTGTGATCAGGTCGATGGCCTCGCCGTCGGGAGTCCGTCCGGCAGGCATGGGCCCTCCAGAAACAAAAATGGCAGGGATGTCCAAACGCATCGCTGCCATCATCATCCCGGGGACTATCTTGTCGCAATTCGGGATACAAACCATGCCATCGAAACGGTGGGCTTCCAGCATGGTCTCCACGCTATCTGCGATCAACTCGCGCGATGGCAGGGAATATTTCATGCCGGCATGTCCCATGGCGATGCCATCATCCACGGCGATGGTATTGAATTCAAACGGAACACCGCCTGCGGCACGGATGGCCTCTTTCACCAGCCGTCCGAAGGACTGTAAATGTACATGCCCGGGGACAACATCGACATAAGAATTGACTACGGCGATGAAGGGTTTGGACATATCGGCATCTTTGACGCCGGTTGCCCGCAGCAGGGCGCGATGTGGAGCGTGTTCAATTCCTGATTTGATACTGTCTGAGCGCACAATTTCCTCCGTTGGATAAAAAAACCGCCCGGTTCTTGTCCGGGCGGTTGGTGTACTTCTTTATGCTGTTAGCTTAGGATTTTTCTTCTACTCCTCCGCTTCGCTCGCCCGAACTTGAAATTGGCTCTCAATAATAATGAGAGCCGAAATAAGAACGAGGACGAACAAAACGGAGATTAAAGACATAATAATTTCAAATTTCCTCTGGGGAAGTGTTGCTGAATAGTTTACAACAATACAAACACAAAGTCAATAAGCAATTCCCCGTTTGGGCGAAATTGGTCATAGAAAATCAGAACTTCAGGTTCTTTTGTGCCATTCATTCCCAGAATCCATCCTATAGCAGAAGATTCGACTGCATATTTTATTCCCGAGACGAATAGTCGGCAGGAATCGGTCTTGTTGAATAAACCTCAGCAATGCAAAGAATGAAAGAGATCCTGGTTGTTGAGACCTGTAAACCTGATAAGATATTTATGATCCACACCTTCACCGGGATAATCCCCTTATGTATAAAACCACTCTCACTCCGCTGCGTCTGGTTAACCTGAGTATTTTCCTCTCCAGAATCCTGCTTTTCCTCATCTGGGGCTATGTTCTCTTATCGCATGTTTACTGGTTCCTGCCACCCGAACCCACCCCGCCGTTGCTTGTCTGGATCGGAGAGGGCTTGCATCTGCTGCTCGTGGCCAGCTACATACTCTCATTTTGGAAGGAAAAAGCCGGCTCCATCCTGATGGTTTCCAGCGCATTCATATACTTCTTCCTGGTGGTAGGTTCCGGCGGCGCGATATCTTATTTTCTTCTCTCCATTCTTCCGGTGCTGCTGACGTTGATCGCCGGTCGGTTGAAGAAAAGTCCACCTAAGAAGGGTTAATATGACCGATTACGAATTTCATCCATCAGAGTGGCACCCCACTTTTGGCAGGCATACGCCCGTTTTACACTTGCATTCCGGCGATAACGTCACCACCCATCTGCCGGATGCCCATGGTCTCGATCATCTGGGGAGCCGGGTGGCGGATTTTTCCAATCCACTGGTGGGTCCTTTCTTTATCGAAGGACTGTCAGCCGGTGACGGATTATCGGTAACCTTGAATGAGGTGGCGCCGGCCAGCCGAAGAGGTTGGAGTTATCTGTATCCGACTGCGGCGACAGTCGAACCCTCACTTTATTCGCTGCTTCTGCCGGAAAGAACAATCACAGACTGGGAAGTGGATCTGGAGGCCGGCGTCGCCAGGCCGTCGCAGTCAGCCCCCGGATCAGGCCGGCCGGAAATCCCGCTGGCACCCATGATCGGCTGCCTGGGTGTGGCGCCCGCGTTGTCCCAGGCCATTTCTTCTTACGCTTCCGGCAGCTTTGGCGGCAATATGGACTGCCCGCTGCTGACAGCCGGCTGCCGGGTGGATCTTCCGGTCTACGTGGAAGGCGGACTGTTATTCATCGGCGACTGCCATGCCGCCCAGTCTCACGGAGAGATCACCGGCGCCGCGGTGGAAGTGCCCGGAAGAGTGCGTTTCACCGTGCAGGCGATCAAGAATGCCGGCATCACCTGGCCGCGCGGCCGGAACGCGGACAGCCTGTTCACCATCGGCAGCGGCCGCCCGCTGGATATTGCCCTGCAGCGTGCTACCTCGGAGATGATCCGCTGGTTGACACTGGAATTTCAGGTCGACAAGGGAATAGCCTGCCTGTGGATGGGGCAGGGCGTACGCTATGTGATCAGCAACGCTGTGAATGAGCTGGGGACGGTAGCCTGCCTCCTTCCCCGCCATCTGATTGAATGACCGGATGTGTTTCGATTAATATTTTTCCCTCTTGACTTTCTAGATATTATTTTCTATACTTAGACAGTACATACGTTCTATTTGGAGGGAACATGACTCAAGCTTGCGAATTCTTTGAAATACCCGAAACCCATACCCTTACCATCCGCACCCACACCAGAGTGGAGGATCTCCCCGGTTTGATCGGGAAGTCCTACGGCGCCATCATGCAATATATGGGCGAGATCGGGGTTAACGTCAGCCAGGAACCGTTCGTGATCTACTACAACCTGGATATGCAAAACCTGGATGTGGAACTTGGATTTCCCGTTTCCAAAGAACTGCCCGGCCGCGGCGAGATCAAAGCGTCAAAACTGCCAGCCGGCCCGGCAGCCCGCACTGTGTACACCGGCCCCTTTTCTGACATGGGTCCGGCCTATGAAGAATTGAATAAATTCATCAAAGACGGCGGCCGGGAAGTGACCGGAGTGGCCATGGAGTACTATCTGACCGGCCCGGAAACACCCCAGGAAAAACACCAGACCCGCATCGTTTTCCCTTTGAAGAAATGAATCTCCCTGCCTTTCAAGAGTAAATAAAAGCGGGACAACTTTTGATTGCATTTCTCTTCCCCCCGATCAACTTTTTGGATTGGGGGGAAGACCGGGATGGGGGAAAATCAAGTCATCGAACTCATAGGAGGAAATACCCCGGATTCCCTTGACAACTAATATACCGAACGGTATACTAGCGGCATGGAAAATCGCGAGATTCTTCTGGATTGCGCGCTCACCCTGTTCTCCGCCCGTGGATATGACGCGGTGGGGATTCAGGAGATCGTCGATTCCGCCGGCGTAACCAAGCCCACCCTGTACCATTACTTCACTCACAAACGCGGCCTGCTGGACGCCCTGCTGGCATCCCAGTTCGAAAGCCTGCTCGATTCGGTGAGAATGGCTGCCTACTATCAACGTGATTTGCCGTGTTCACTGGAGAAGATCGCCCGTGCCTATTTCGAAGCGGCGGCCGCCAATCCGCGCTTTTTCCGCCTGCAGCTTACCATGCAGTACGCTCCGGTCGATTCGGAGCCCAACCAGGCTATTTCTCCCTACCGGTTGGAACAGCAGCAAATTTTGCAGTCCATGTTCATCCAGGCCGTGCAGGATCACGGCAATATGCGCGGCCGGCATATCATGTATGCCGCCACCTTTCTGGGAATGATTCACACCTACATCGGGGAATACCTGAACGGTGTGACCAGCCTGGCCGATCCGCTCACCCACCTGGCCGTCCATCAGTTCAGCCACGGAATCTACTCGTAATTTTTTTTGCCCGCCGGGTATACCTACCGGTAGGTATTTGAAAGGATTTTTTCATGCACACCCCCATACAGAACGCCATCTTCTACCATATCTATCCGCTGGGTTTCTGCGGAGCACCGCAAAACAGCGATCCGCACGCTAGCCCGGTACCCCGTCTGAACAAGGTCACGACCTGGCTGGACCATATCCAGAACCTGGGTTTCAACAGCCTGTATCTGGGGCCAATTTTTGAATCTTCACGCCACGGATACGATACCGTGGATTACTACCACATCGACCGCCGTCTCGGCACGGACGCCGATATGGTATCCCTGAGCAATGAAATCCACAACCGCGGGATGAATCTGGTGCTGGATGGTGTTTTCAATCACGTCGGCCGAGATTTCTGGGCCTTCAAGGATGTACTGGCTAACGGGCAGGGATCGCCTTTTTGCGACTGGTTCGCGAATCTGCGGTTCGAAGGCCGCAGCCCGCATGGCGATCCATTCACCTATGAAGGTTGGAACGGCCATTATGAGCTGGTCAAATTGAATCTGAAGAATCCCCAGGTGAAAGATCACCTGCTGTTTGCCGTCGAAAGCTGGATGCAGGATTTCGGGATCGATGGGCTGCGCCTGGATGCCGCCGACCAGCTGGATATGGGTTTCATCGAAGACCTGTCCGCCTTCTGCAAACGGCGCAATCCGGATTTCTGGCTGATGGGCGAGTTGATCCACGGCGATTATGCCAGATGGGTGCGCGCCGGCCGATTTGATTCAGCCACAAACTATGAATGTTACAAGGGGTTGTTCTCCAGTCACAATGACCGTAACTATTTCGAGATCGCCTATTCCTTGAAGCGGCAGTTCGGGGATTTCGGGATCTATCAAAATTTAATGCTGTACTCTTTTGCCGATAATCATGATGTGGATCGGGTTGCCAGCCAGGTCAAAGACCAGGCCGATCTGTTCAACCTGTACACCCTTTTGTACACCATGCCGGGGATTCCCTCGGTGTACTACGGCAGCGAATGGGGTATTCCCGGCCGCAAAGATCACGGCAGCGACGATCCCCTGCGCCCCTGCATCGACCTGGATGAAGCCATCCACCAGGCTCCCCAGCCCGACCTGCCGGCTCATCTGAAGAAGCTGGCCGAAATCCGGCAATCCCTCCCCGCGATCCAGTCCGGCAGCTACCGGCCGGTGATGGTCGCCTCACAGCAGTTCGCTTTCCAGCGGGAAAAGGACGGGCAAAAAGTACTGGTGGTGGTCAACTCCTCCGAAAATCAGGCGGAAATCTCATTGAGCAACCAGCAGGTCAGCAACGGACAATGGAGCGATATGTTGAATCCCGGTGTTACCTGGCTTTCGGAAGGCGGTACGACCACCCTGGTGATGCCGCCCAAATGGGCGCGCGTCCTGGTTTTGAGGGGCTGATCCCCAGCGCGGGATTGCGGTTGACCGGAAAGCGGGTATACAATTCAGCGCGATCAAACCAACCCGCCAACAGGTGCTGCCATGGACGAACTTGAAAAACTGATCTGTGATCTTGTATCCATTGACTCGGTCAATCCCGATCTTTCACCCGGCGGCCGCGGCGAGGAAGAAGTCGCCCGATTTGCCGCCGGTTGGCTGGAAAAAGCCGGCCTGGAGGTCCATCTGGACGAGGTCAAACCCGGGCGCCCCAATGTGATCGCCGTTGCGCGTGGAAGCGGCGGCGGTAGAACACTGATGTTGAACGGACACACTGATGTGGTCAACCCGGCCGGCATGCCGGATGCCTTTAAACCGGTCATCCGTGATGGAAGACTCTACGGGCGCGGCTCGTATGATATGAAAGGCGGGCTGGCCGCCTGCATGCTGGCAGCCGCACGGGCTTCCACCGCAAAGCTGCGCGGCGATGTCATCCTGACCGCCGTCATGGATGAAGAATATGCCGGTCTTGGAACCATTCACGCGGCAGGCCGGTACAAAGCGGACGCTGCGATCATCGCCGAAGCCACCGGCATGGAGCTGGTGGTGGCACACCGCGGCTTTGTCTGGCTGGAAATCGAGACCATCGGGGTGGCCGCCCACGGATCCCGCCCCGATCTGGGCGTGGACGCCATCAGCAAGATGGGGTATGTGCTCACCGCCCTTGACCGGTTGAACAAAGACCTGATGGCCAATCCGCGCCACCCGCTGCTGGGCGGCGGTTCTTTACATGCCTCGTTGATCCAGGGAGGGCTGGAGCTGGCCACCTATCCCGACCGCTGCTGCCTGTCGATCGAGCGGCGCACCATCCCCGGTGAAACACCCGAATCGGTGGAAGAAGAAATCCGGCAGATTCTGGCCGCTATTCACGAAAAAGACCCGTCATTCAAGGCGGATGTCCGCAGGCTTCTCTATCGGTCTCCCATGGAAACACCGCAGGACGCGGAGATCCTTCCGGTCATCCGGCAGACGTCCGCAGCCGTCCTCGGGCATCCGGTTACCGTCTCGGGAGTTCCCTACTGGACGGACGCGGCCACTCTCTCGGCGGCCGGGATTCCCTGCGTACTGTTCGGCCCCTCGGGTGCCGGAGCGCATGCCGTGGAAGAGTGGGTCAACCTGGATAGCGTCAGAGACTGTGCCGAAATTTACCTGGCTGCCGCGCAGGAATTCTGCCGGTAAACGGCCAATTACATACAGCCCCTGGTTGGATTTAGAGATGTATATACGTTGTAAGTACACAGGGGTGATAAATCTTACATTATCGGGACGCCTCCCCCGTGTCGCCTACCGGTCTATCCAGCCAGGTTGTACTCACAGGGCAGGTTTATAATCATCTTTACCTCGACACACCATATCCCGGAGAAAGAATCTTTTTTTATGGCTCCTCTCAATTCCCAGACCATCACCCTCAAACAACTGGCCAAAACCATTGACCATTCCCTGCTTACCCCCGATCTCACCGAAACCGAAGTGGCCGCCGGCTGTGAACTGGCCGACCGCTATCACGTGGCTTCGGTGTGCGTGAAACCCTGTGATGTCAAACTGGCCGCCCGCCTGCTGAAAAAATCGGATGTGAAAGTGGGCACGGTGGTCGGCTTCCCGCACGGAAACTCAACCACCGAAACCAAGGTGTTCGAAGCCCGCCGGGCAATGGAAAACGGCGCGGTCGAACTGGATATGGTCATCAACATCGGCGCGATGCGCGGCGGTAAATATGACGATGTCCGCGATGAGATCAGGGCGGTGGTGGAAGCCGCTCGCGGAAAGGCCATCGTTAAAGTCATTCTGGAAAACGCCTGCCTGTCGAAAGAAGAGATCGTCAAAGGCTGCCAGCTTGTCGAACAGGCCGGTGCGGATTATGTAAAGACTTCCACCGGGTTCGCCGCTTCCGGCGCGACCGTGGAAGACCTGAAACTAATGCGTGCATCCGTCAGCGACAGGGTGAAGGTCAAGGCTGCCCACGGCATCCGTTCGCTGGACGCGCTGCTGGCGGCCATCGATGCCGGCGCCAGCCGGGTGGGCGCCCGTTCCACCGCCTCCATGCTGGATGAATTTGCTGCGAAATACCCCGATCGTAAAGGCTGAACGGACTGTAATACTCTATTGGGAGAAATACCGGTATGAACGATCTAAAAGCCGCTATTGCCGGAACAGGATTCATCGGCCCCGCCCATCTGGAAGGGCTGCGCCGCAACAACATCTCGGTGGTTGGTCTGGTCGAATCCACCCCGGAGCTGGCCCGAGAAAAGGCCACGCAATTGGGCATTCCCAGAGCTTTCACGTCTTTTGAAGAAATGCTGGGCGACCCGGAAATCTCGGTCGTTCACCTGGCCACCCCAAACTACCTGCACTTTCCCCAGGCAAAAGCCGCCCTGCTGGCCGGTAAACATGTCATCTGTGAAAAACCGCTGGCGGTCACGTCGGCGGAATCGGGTGAACTGGTGCGCCTGGCCGCCGAAAAGCGGCTGGTCAATGCCGTTCACTTCAATTTACGCTATTACCCCATGAACCATCAGGCCCGCGCCCTGGTGCGCCGGGGTGAGATCGGCGAGGTCTTCGCGATTCACGGCTCGTACCTGCAGGACTGGTTGTTATTCGACACCGACTGGAACTGGCGCCTGGATTCGAATGAAGGCGGAACCCTGCTGGCCGTGGCGGATATCGGTTCGCACTGGTTGGATCTGGTCACCTTCATCACCGGATTGAAGATCACCGCGGTGCTGGCCGATTTCAAGACCTGCCTTCCGGTGCGGCGCAAAGCCCGGATTATTCCCGGTGAATCCGGCCTAATGCCGGTTTATGACGAAAAGAAGGTCAAACTCGAGGAATACGCCTCCATCCTCCTGCGTTTTGACAACGGCGCCCGTGGATCGGTGGTCATTTCACAGGTCAGCGCAGGACGCAAGAACCGGCTGGCGTATGAGATCGACGGCTCCCGGGCGTCGCTGGCTTTCGAATCGGAACATCCCAATGAACTCTGGATCGGCCATCGCGACAGGGCGAATGAACTTCTGTTGAAAGATCCCAACCTGCTGGCGCCGGAAGCCCGGGCTTTAGCCGGGTATCCCGGCGGTCACAATGAAGGTTTCCCGGATACCTTCAAGCAGCTCGGCAAACAGGTGTATGATTATATCCGGCGCGGTGATTATTCGGCAAAACCGGCTTTTCCCACCTTCTCCGACGGGCATTCCATGATGAAGATCCTCGAAGCACTCGTGCGCAGCACACGCGAGGACCGCTGGATCGCTCTGGATTGAAATGTATTAATCCGACCGGCGGAACAGGTTCACAAAAAACCCACTTTGACGTAGAATAACCATTCAGTCTGCGACTGTTACTTGATGCTGCATTTGGGGCGTCTAATCCTTTTTTCGGGTGGTTTTGATGGCGAAATACATCGGTGGTGATCTGGGGGGTACAAATGTCAGAGCGGGTGTTGTGGATACGGAGACGGGTGAAGTCACCAATCTGATTTCTGTTCCCACCATCGCCCGCGAAGGACAGGACGCAGTTCTTCACCGCATGGCACAATTATTCCTCGACGTGGTGAAAACCAGCGGATTGAAGATCAGCGACATCGGCGGCATCGGCATCGGCGCGCCCGGCAAGATCGATATCGAAAACGGGCGGACCATCTTCCTTCCCAATCTTTACGGCCACTGGGAAAACACTCCTGTCGCCGAAAAAATTCTTGAATACACCGGCCTGCGCACGTTCCTCCTTAACGATGTACGGGCGATCACCTTTGGAGAATGGAAATTCGGTGCCGGCCGGGGTGCCAAAAGTATGGCGGTTTATGCCATCGGTACGGGTGTCGGCGGCGGTCTGGTGATCAACAACCAGCTGCATCTTGGAATGGACGGCACAGCCGGCGAACTCGGGCACACCATGGTCGATTACAACGGCCCCCTGTGCGGCTGCGGGAATCACGGCTGTATTGAAATGTATGCCTCCTCCCCGGCAATTGCCGCGGCCGGCCTGAAAGCCGTGGTGCAGGGGTGGACGACCAAGATTGGCGAACTGGCAGGCTATGATTTGAACAAGATCACGGCAAAAACCGTAAGTACGGCGGCCAGCATGGGAGATCCCGTTGCTATGGAGATCTACGAAAAGGTCGGTTTTTATCTGGGCATCGCCATATCCAACACCATCCTGCATATCGCACCGGATAAAATCGTCATCGGCGGCGGCGGCGTGCAGGCAGGTGATCTATTGTTGAACCCGATCCGCCGGACAGTCAAAGAACGCGTCCACATGGTCGATATCGACAGAGTTAGCATCGTTCCCGCAGAACTGGGGGATAACGGCGGGGTGATCGGCTGCGCGCTCTGGGCTCACCAGCGAATTACCCAATGATGGAATGACAGGCGGTGCGGTTGCACCGCCTATTTTTCAACATACACCGGTTTATTCGGGAATATCGCGGAACCAGTCGATGGTGGTTTGCAGGGCGGCTTCCAGAGGTGTGGCCGTCATACCGAATACACGGGTGAACCGGGAACTGTCCACGACGAAGGGTTTTTCCACCTGGTACAGCATTTCGACGGATTCACGGGCTTCAGGAATGAACAATCCACCCATGGCCAGCATTAACCGGCCCATCGTGGTCATTTTCACAGGCATACCGATCAGAGAAAAAGCCTTTTCGACTACCTGCCGGGTGGTCAGCGTTGGCGCATTGGGAACGTGATACACCTGACCGGAGGACTCAGGCCTCTCCCCCAGCAGAATCAGTGCCCGGCCGAAATCATCAATAAAAGTGAAGGTATGCGGCTGGTCGGGGTCGCCCATCACCGAGGCCGCTTTCCCCTGCAGCATCGGGATGAATACGCGTTCCCCCAGGGTTGAGTTCCGCGCGTAGGGGCCGAAAAAGTCCGATGCGCGCCCGATGCACACCTGCAGATTGCCCGCCTGATGAGCGCGCATCAACTCATCCACCAGTTGGATTCTGACCCGGCCTTTGCGCGTCCGGGCATTCAGCGGCGTATCTTCGCGGATCACACCCTGGACTTCGCCGTAAGCATACAGATTATCTCCAAAAACCAGCCGGACGTTGGCTTTTTGTGTCCCGGCGATCACCGATCTCATCAAGGGAGGAAATTTCTTCTCCCATTCATGATAGCGCGGTGCCGCGCACATATACACCACCCGCGCGCCGTTGACCACATCGAAAACCTGCGCAGGATCATACAGGTCGGCTTTGACAACATCCATTTCTTCCGTAAGGGGTACCCTTCCTGAGCGGTTGACGATTCTGACAGGCTCTTTGTTTGCCAGCAATTCGCGCGCCACAGATAATCCGAGGGCGCCGCTTCCCAGAATGACATGCTGGTAAGGTTTCATGCTGAATTCTCCTCCAAAAATCGGAACGCTGCTGAGTAGATTATGCTTAATATACGTAAGGTTCAGATGATGGGTTTCTGATCGAAATAACTTGATGGATCAGTAGAACCATCCTTGATTGCTGTGATCCGGCGTTATAATCTCTGCCATGAAAACTATCGGCCTGCTGGGTGGAATGTCGTGGCAATCCACGGTGCACTACTATCGGATCATCAACGAAGAGGTGGCCGCACGGTTGGGCGGCCTGCATTCGGCAAAGATACTGCTTTCGTCCATTGAATTTGCCGAAATGGAAGAACTTCAGCATTCCGGGCGCTGGCAGGAAGCGGGGGACATTCTGGGCAGGGAAGCCGCGGGTTTGCGCAAAGCCGGCGCGGATTTTCTGGTCATTTGCACCAACACCATGCACAAGGTGGCCGGGCAGGTGGAAGAAGCCTCCGGTCTGCCGGTTCTGCATATCGCCGATGCCACCGCCGGAGCCATTAAAAGGGCAGGAAAAACGAAAATCGGGCTGCTGGGAACACGCTACACCATGGAGCAGGATTTCTACCGCACCCGCCTGATCGAAAAACATGGCCTGCAGGTGTTCATCCCGGCGCCGGCGGACCGCGAAATGGTCAACCGGGTGATCTATGATGAGTTGTGCCGGGGGATTGTGCGGCCCGAATCGAAGCGGGAATATCTGCGTGTCATGCGCCAATTGGCAGATGACGGTGCAGAGGGCATCATTCTGGGCTGCACCGAGATCGAAATGCTGGTCTCCGCGGCAGATTTTCATCTTCCCCTGTATCCAACCACCTATCTGCACGCGATCGCGGCCGTCGACCGCGCTCTGGAATAGGATCCTTCAAATCCGCGGGGGTCCTGCTTTCACGCGGGCTAAAATTTCCTTCTCATCTTTACAGGACCAGAGGGCTTCCATCCACCAGGTAATCCCCAGGGCAGCCAGATCTTTAACCACAGATAGAGACTGTGGATTCTGGTTATCTGTCTCGCCTTCCATAATGACATCGTATATACGGTTTTGTGTACCCCGCGCCACAAATTCCATCATTTCTTGAAGGACGGCCGGATCAGGATGCCCGAATTGAACTTTGCCGTCTTTGCCCATGAAATTGGGAAGCAATCCGTCATATTGCATGGCGCGTTTCATTGAATTTTCCCGCGGCCAGGCGCCAACAACCCAGATCGGGATACGCGGCCGCTGCCGCGGTGGTGGCGGAGGGTTGAAATCCGTGGGCAGTATATGAAAATGTTTCCCCTCAAATCGAAACGGCTGCCCTTTCCATAATCCGGTTAAAACTTCCAATCCTTCCTCCAGCCGTTCAGCACGGATTTTGCGGTTTGTGGGCAGGCCAAAATTTTCGAATCCCGTATCCACTGCACCCAGACCGACGGACAGGATCAGGCGGCCTCCGGAGAGATTATCCAGTGTGGCTGTCTCACTGGCCAGTTTCCACGGGGAGAGCACCGGCAGGGGTGTCAGCATGGTGCCCAGGGAAATGCGCCCGGTCACCATGGCGGCTGCCGTCAGACTGACCCACGCATCCACTCCCCAGACAGGTTCCCAGACGAAAAAGCCATCCCAGCCGGAGTTTTCCGCCTTTTCGGCGCACAACGATGCGAAACGCGCGTCACCAAAAGGTAAAACAAATCCAAATTTCATCTCACCACTCCTGATCGGTCATCACCCGGCGATAGATTCTCTGAGGCAGGTTGGTTGCACACGACCACCCGATTGCGTCCGTCCGACTTGGCCTGGTAAAGCGCCTGGTCAGCCAGCCGGATGATTTCATCAACACTGGAGCCGTTTTCAGGATATACTGCGATCCCGGCAGAAAGGGTGATGTGGATGGACTGCCCGGTAGCAGGAAGCGCGGTGTTTTCCAGCGTTTGCCGGAAAGTCTCCGCCCGCGGAAGAGCGGTCTCGGCGGGTGTTCCGGGCATCACAATTATGAATTCTTCCCCCCCATACCGGCAAATGATGTCTTCAGTGCGGAAACTGATGACCAGCATTCGGGAAAGCTGCTGCAAGACTTCATCTCCCACATTGTGGCCGTAGGTGTCGTTGATCCGTTTGAAATGGTCGATATCCGACATGATGATACTGACCGGATACTTTTCCCTCTGGGCGTGAGCGAATTCACGTTGCAGCGAATCCTCCAGGTATCGGCGGTTATACAGGCTGGTCAGTGGATCGCGCAGGCTTTCTTCGCGCAGTTGGTTCTGCAGTTTTTGAATCTCTTCGAGACGTCTTTCCAGTTCCCGATTGGCTTTGTTGAGAGAATCTTCGATCATCTTCCGGCGGGTGATATCCCGTAGTAAAAGAAGACTGCAATGTTTGCCGGAGCGCAACCCGCCAACCAGAGTCAAACGCACATCGATGTAGCGATCATCATCCGAGGTACCTCTGAAGGTCAGGGTTTGCGTGTTGCTCCGGTTGCGGCCTCCGGTAAGAGAAGTGAAGAGATCGGGCATGGCAGTTGAAAAAGGATCCCCTATCTTGATCTCTTCACCACGTTCGATCATCTTTCGGGCACTGGGATTGATATCGATGATGCGCTGCTGCTCATCCAGCACGACCACGCCGTCCAGCATCTGTTCAACCAGCACATCCCGCGCCACCGGGACAAGGTCCAACAACCGGTAATGGTAGATACTCCAGGTGAATATCAAACCGGTGAAGAAAGAGAAAGTGGGCATCCAATCAAAACCGGGAATGGGTGATAATTTAAAACTGTATAAAATACCGGCAACTGCGGGAAAAAGCGTGGCAATCAGGATGGTTATGGTCTGATTGCGGTACTGAACTTGCTGCCTGCGCCAGGTATGAATCAGTATAACCAGTGAAAGAGCATACATACACACCTGGAATGCGCCGAAAATCCAGAACCACTGGCCGTACTCGAAGATCCAGACATTAGGCTGCCGGTTCACTCTTGCGTAATCACTCCAGATCAATCCGTGAAATTCATTGGTCCATACCAATAAAAGGGTGAGCAATGGGATGGTCATGATGACCACCAGTACCGGGGCTTTAATCCAGTTCATTTGATCCGTGTAAGCCAGGATGAATAAAAGGCAAAGCGGTGTGAGCCACACATAACCCAGATGCGAAATCTTCGCCCAGATAATATTCGTGCCTAGTTCCGGGCTGCCAGCCTGAATGGCCGAACTGAAAGCATAGATGGCAATGCACACCATCAATCCCGTGAGGATTTTACCGGTTAAATGGTACCGGTACTGCCAGGCAATGGCGCCGACGATCAGGCTAAGCACGGCCGTAATAAAGAGTATCAAACCATGTGGTGTGATTATGTAGTTCACTGTTAACCCCGTTGTTGCTGATATGAGATTACTATACACTCGGTGGTAATTGAAATTCCATAGCGCTTATATAAAAATATACAGACTCCTTACCACTTGCGATAGGTCACATTTGTTGCAGGCTCTACCATCGAAGCTTTCTGCACGTTGAGCCTTTCGACCTGCCCGGCCGGTGAGCCTGTCGAACCCGCCCGGCCGGTGAGCCTGTCGAACCGTCTACTAACAGGCAACAAGAACTCAGTTCGGCAAATTTATTTGTTGGTTTTCTGGGTATCGGTTTTTTCAATCATTATTGGTACAATTTTTAATAATCCTCATGTCTTTGCCTCATGCTCCTGATTTTTCTCTCCCAGCTTCATATTCAGATGATCTGCAACAGGCCCTGAACCGGATTTCCAGGGAATTGACCGTCCTGGTGGATGCCGATACCTGCCTGATCTACTGGGTCACTGCAGACGGATTATGTATTCCCATGGTTGCCAGTGGATCCATTTCAGAAGAGGAATGGAAGGAAATTTTTTCCTCCAGCCTTGATTCTTCGACAGACGGTCTGGTGGAATATGTATTGAATCACCACACCCCAGTTGTTATCGATCAGGTCAAACAGAACAGCCGGTTTTCCTCCTCCATTCTCTCGATGATCGACGCCGATGAAGGGCTGGCCGTTCCGGTTCAAGGCCGGAACCGCATCATCGGGATGGTCATTGCCATCCGCCGGAACAGGACGGATCCGTTCACCACAAACCAGATCAACCTGACTGAAGCCATTACCGGCGCGATTGCCCTTGCTCTCGAAAATGTGCAAATGAGTCAGGCCACGCGCGACCGACTGCTGGAAACGCAGGAAGTGCTGCAACTCGTCTGCACGGAAGCGCAGCGTTTGACTGGCGCGAAAGGGAGTTCCATTGGTCTGGTAGAGGGAAATGAATGGCTGCGGGTTATGTATTCCGCCGGAGAAGCCGTGGAAAAACCCGGACAGATACCCCTCAGCCAGGCTCTACCCGGCGGGGTGGTATGGAGTGGTGAACCACTGATCATTAACCATCCGGCAGACCATAGAGGAGAAATTACGGATGGCACTCCATTCAGTCTACTGGCCATTCCCCTCAGAATCCAGGGACAAATTATCGGTGTACTGGATGTTACCAATAAAAAAGGCGGGTTCACCCGGGAAGACGCCGACCTGATCGAGCTGTTTGCGAATCAGGCGGCCATGGCCGTAGAAAATGCCCGCCTGGCCAAACAGGTGCAGGAAATGGCCGTTATGGAAGAGAGATACCGGCTGTCGCGTGAGTTGCATGATTCGGTGAATCAATTATTATATGGAATGGCTCTTTACACAAAGGCTGCCCGGCGCAAACTCAAAGCGGGAGACTTGGAAGCTGTGACCAGCCACCTGCGGGATCTGGAAGAATCGACCGGCGAAGCTTTGAAGGAGATGCGTTTATTGATCTTTGAACTGCGTCCTTCCATGCTCGATGAGATCGGATTGCGAGGCGCGTTGATCCAGCGCCTGAAAACAGTGGAAGAGCAGCTGGGTCTCAGCACAAATTTTATTTGGCAGGTCGATTCCCAGCTTGATTCGAAACTCGAGGAAATGTTGTACGGTGTAGCGCAGGAAGCTCTAAATAATGTGGTCAAGCATTCCGGCGCGAAATATGTGACACTCCAGGTGATACAGCAGGGTCAAATCCTGCAAATGCGGGTTGAAGATGATGGCGGGGGTTTTGTCGTTGAAGGTAAGGAAGGTATCGGTCTTCGCACCATGCGGGAACGCGTTCGGGCACATAAAGCGGAGTTGTCCATTCAAAGTGCTCCCGGCAGGGGTACCACCCTGTCAGTCGAGGTGAAACTATGAGTGAAAAGGTGCGCGTACTGGTGGTGGATGACCATCCAGTGGTACGCAAAGGTTTGATCGCCATGCTGGATACCGAAGAGGGTATTCAGGTGGTGGGAGAAGCCCGCAGCGGGAAAGAAGCCGTAGAGCTAGCCTTCTCCCTCAAACCCCAGGTAGTACTGATGGATCTGGTCATGCCAGAAATGGACGGCATCGAAGCCACCCGGCGGATCAAACAGAAAGCTCCTGAGGTGAACATCCTGGTCTTGACCAGCTTCAGCACGAACGACAAAGTATTGCCTTCATTGAACGCCGGAGCGATCGGATATCTGCTGAAAGACTCGGATCCCAATGAACTGGTACGCGCCATTTACCGGGTCGCCCAGGGAGAAGGCTCTCTCGATCCTGCTGTTACCCAGCAGGTTCTGAAGCAGTACCGCGCACCCTTGAAAGAGGTAAAACCGGTAGAGCAGCTCACCGACCGCGAGGTGGAAGTGTTACGGTTGATGGCCCGCGGCTACAGCAATCAGGAGATTGCCAGACTGCTGGTGCTCAGCCCGGCTACAGTATTCACACATGTGAATCGGATTCTGACAAAGTTGAACGTCTCCAGCCGTACCCAGGCGGTACTATACGCCCTGCGAAGAGGATTGGTCACCCTGGATGAAAAATAAGAGAGACAGCCGGCTTTCT
>JAAZMZ010000086.1 GCA_012798535.1 Leptolinea sp. | reverse complement strand
ATTCGCTGGCGCTCATGCTTTTGATATTCCTGGGGACATTCTTTACGCGCCGGCATGGTTTCTTCACCATTTTTATCCTGGTGGGATATTTCCTGCCGGCCATGCTCGTTGGTTTGCCTCCGGAGGCTCAAAATGATCCCGCTCTGCTGCTGCAGATCAGTATTGCGATCATGGTCTACCGCTCATTGTTAACGCTCGTCGCGCCCATCTGGATGTCGCGTACGGTTTTGATAAACGGAAAAAAGCGGGCTATCCTTGTGTGTATCTCTCTGGCGCTGGCCGTTCAGTTTGGCATGCATTTCTTCCTGGCTTATACCCGATTTGGCCAGTGGTATCTCAC
This sequence comes from Leptolinea sp., assembly GCA_012798535.1. Classification (GTDB taxonomy): domain Bacteria; phylum Chloroflexota; class Anaerolineae; order Anaerolineales; family Anaerolineaceae; genus Leptolinea. Next base: position 1,843 of record JAAZMZ010000086.1, on the reverse strand, counting down.
AGTCATCCTGGAGGACCTCTTGCTTGTTGTCGGTCTATTGCTGGGGGTTGCGCTCTATCAGGAGGAACCGGGTAAATCAGGCTCAGCGCCAACCCTGCCGGATCAACAGATGATGTTATCGATAGAAAATTAAAAAACACTCACCCCATGAGTGCAAAAGAGGAGGCCGGTTTTTTCGGTCTCCTCTTTTCTTCCAGCAATATGTGAGGCCTGAATTATAAGGGTTTCTGATTCAAATCCTCATTTTCATGTCAGGCTCATAGACCGATTTGTCCCAGAACAGGCCATTGCCTGATCAGCAATGCGGCCAGAATCAGGAGGCTGGCGCCGATTCCGATGCCGAAGAGAGGGTGCAGATAAATGGCCAGCATGACAATTGAAAGTGCCGCTCCGGCCAGCGCGAGAGTCCGCCACCATTCCATCGGAATGATGATGCCGAGAACGGCCAATCCGGCTGCGAGGAGAGCCAGACCGGCCGCCAGCCACAGAATTCCCAGCCCTCGCGCGATCGGGCTGTTTTCCGCTCCCGACGGGATGAATAACCAGGATTGCCCCAGGTTGACCGGCCACCAGCTCAACCAGGCTGGATTAGCCGGACCAGATGTCGGGTTAAAACTGGAACCGGATTGAGCGGCCACAATCAACCCGTGGAGGATCAACAAAACCCCAAATAGAATTTTCATTTTTCCCTCTCTGACGCAATTGAATGATCCATATTCAATAAAACCCTGATTGGCTGCACAGGTTTCATCGTTGATCCTCCAACCCTGTAACTGGAGAAAGGATCTGATTCAAGTAAAAAAACTTTCGTAATGGATTCGCCCGTCCATTACTTATCACTTTCTATGATAGCATCTAATAAAACATCAGATATTGCCATGTATGACACTCTCATCGCTTCCCCGATATGTCTCATTTAAAGAGAATTGATTACTCGCGGTTTGACTCCGTTGTCAACTCGAAAATCCATCTATTTCATGAATCACTGGATAGATGGTTTCCACAAAATCTTGTCGATATTTACATCACCGGTTCTATTGCGCTGGATGATTTCCAGCCTGACCGCAGCGATATAGATTTTGTGTGTGCCAGAGAAATCCCCTGGGATGGGGATAGCCATGTTCGCTTGCAGCAGATGCACACAGAAATTCGACACAGACAGAAAAAACCGGCGCTGGACGGTCTGTATTTAACCTATGGTGATCTTCAACGATTGCCGGAGGATGTGCGCACACCCTTTTGCTCCAGCGGCAGGTTTGATCCCGCTCGCACCATACCGGCTGACCCTGTAACCTGGACGTACTTGAATTCCAGCGCTCTGATCGTTCGCGGCAGGCAAGGGTTATCCGCTGCCATTTCGGAAGAAGAAATGCGAGCATGGTGCCGGAAAAACATCCAGAAATACTGGCTGCGTTGGGCGGATAGAGTGGAGAAAGATCTCTGGTATTCGATCTATGGTTTGACACGCCCGGCGGCTGCCTGGGGAGTGGCAGGTATTTCACGCTTGCACGCGACCATCTTCACCGGGAAGATCATATCCAAGACCGCGAGTTTTTCCTACGCCCGCCAGGAATTTGATCATCAATGGTCGCCAGTAATTGAAGAAGCGGAATCTTATCGTTTGAACAAAGAAACGGAACGCCGTCTTTATCCCCTGGAAAGACGGCGCCTGCTGATCGGTTTTGTCCGCAACGTCGCGGAACTCTGTCTTGATTAACCAAACGCAAAATGGTTCTTTACGACTCCCTTTTCCGTTCCGATTTTGAATTTTCCCCAATTCTGATGGCTACATGCCCGTGTTTGCGGCCTTCCTCGACATAACGATGGGCTTCGGCTGCCTGAT
>JAAZMZ010000001.1 GCA_012798535.1 Leptolinea sp. | reverse complement strand
TGGGTTCGATCGCTGGCTGGTAGAACTCGACCGTCCAGTAACCGGATCCTTCCTGGCGCGAGCGTTTATGATCCCGCCAGCTCACCTGGGCATCCTTGATCTCCGCCATACTCCACGGCGCGGTTTCATACACCGGCGCACCGATAGGTGTCAGATGCACCCAGGTTTGCCCCGGTTTGAACGGGAAAGGATTGCCGTTGGAATCCATGAAGCGGATGGGACGCAGCAATCCAGTGGTTTGTTCATAATCTTCACTTCGGGTGGTCCAGAAGAGGTCGTATTTTTGCCCGTCTCGGAAGAGCACAGCCTCGCCTTTATCCACATACATCAGGTCGATATCCAGCAATGTTTCGGCCGTCCGGTGATGGGCGGCATAGAGGATAAGGACATTCTCATAGGTCAACGGTTCGCCATTTAATTTGTCGACCGCCTGGATGAACGTCATTCCGTCACCATTATCCTGCCAGCGGGTATACGCGCCCAGTGCCGGATCGTACAACCAGACCACCTGGTTCAACACGGCCACCGGATACCAGACCTGCGCGGCTGGAAGCCCGTTTACCGGAGGCTGCGGGTCAAAACGCATGCCGCTAAGACCTTCCGCCGTCATCTTGATCTTGCCCCGGTAGCTGGCGGCAATCCCGCGAAGATCGGCCACTTTAACGGAATTTCCACCCTTCACATCATCATCGGTTCCGAAGATATTGGAATAATCGCTCAATCTGGCGGCCACGGTGGAGTAGGCGGAGGCCATTATCAGAAAACCGTTGTACAGTTTACGCACACTTTCATAGGGCAGCCGGCCTGAGCGGATCGGTCCGATGGAGGGGCTGTCATCCACTGAGTCTAAAGCGTTCGGCTTGCCCTCCACCGCAGTCTGCGGGTAACTTCCGTAGAACATAGCCAGGTAGCGTGACATCCCTTCGCCGATAAAAAGCTCGAACACCCAGGGGCTGTAAGATAGGCCGGATTGCGGCCTGACCGACGGCGGGAAGGTCGATATGGATACCAGAGCGGGCGGCAGCAGCAGGTCATCCGCGCTAGCTTCCGGCAGACCGGTCAACGGGTTGACTCCCGCCGGATAGATCAACGGCCCGCTAGCTTCAACCAGCGTTTCATCGGACGGTGGTTCCGGGCTTCCGGCGATTACCGGGGTTGCCGGAGGAAATACTAGATTTGCCAGCAGAAAAATAAGGGCGGCTATAGAAAAGAGAAGTCTTCGCATGCATATATCCTGAAATAATCGGATTGTTCTACTCGTAGTATAGTGATCTTTTTCGTTATCGGTATTAAAGCCGGGTAAATGTATAGACCGATTAACAGCTTTATTAGCCGGATCCATATTGAAGCGGATCAGAATTCAACCACTCTCAGGGATTTTCCCACGGGAAAACCAGTCCAAAGCAATGATTTCATGCTGTTTGATCCACCCGTCCTTACATTCCATATATCCATCGATATTGACCGGAAATCTGGCATACGCGGCACGTTTAACGGCTTCATACTCTCGCCGAGCGTCGGCATGCGCCCGCAAATAAGCGCAGAACGCCAGATGCCGTTCGATATCCGGATTGCCTTCTCCATAAATATGTATGTTATGGGTGCGGTAGCCGTTGCGGTCTCTGGTAAAGAAACGCCGGCCGGCCAGGCCGTATTCCCCCCACGCCCGGTAGCCTTCTTTTTCCAGCAGGGGTGTGAGAGCATCGGCCGCCTCGATATGCCGGATCACCGGCAGCACATCGATGACCGGTTTGGCTGCCAGTCCCGGGACCGAGGTGCTGCCGATATGATGGATGGCCACAATCTCGTCTTTGAAATAGCGGCGCAGGCGGCCAGCTTCTCGTTCGAATTCGAGCGGCCAGTCCGTGGAATATTCACTGAAAGTATACAGGCTGGGCACTATAACACCTTCTGTCAGCTCATTGGTTGGGCTGCATATTTTCGGGGTGCACAAAGCGCACCGCCCAGATGCCCGATCCTGCCTGCTGGTTGTTCGCCAGACGGTAATAATCTTCGGTATATTCCGTCTCATACACCGGGGTTTCCTGGGTGACGATCTCCACCCAGGTCTGTCCGGGTTTCAACGGGAAAGGATTGCCGTCCTTATCCAGAAACCGGATCGGGCGCAGTTTTCCGGTGGTTTTCTCATACTCTTCGCCTTTGGTCGTCCAGTACCCTTCAAAAATCTGCCCATCGCGGAAGAACAGTGTTTTTTGTTTGAGCACATACAATAAATTCAGGTCGATCAGCGTCTCACGGTAGGCGATGTGGTCGACAAAGAGCACAGCCACATTCTCGATCTCCAGAGGCTGCCCGGTCAGGCTGTCGATCTGTTCGGTGTATTCTCTGCCATTTTCCATATCCTGCCAGCGGTGATAGGTGCCATGGTCTTTATCGTAATGCCACCAGATCTGGTCCACAAAGGCATAGGGCAGCCAGATGGTGTGTCCGTCTTTCCCGCCGGCCGGGATTGCCGGATCGAATTTCAAACCCACCGGGTTGGGCGCTCCCAGCTGCGCCAGGTATTTGGTCTTCAACGCCGTCAGGTCGGCCACCCGCAGACGGGCGCCGTTGATATCATCCGGATGTTCGGTTTGCAGGTTATGGTAATAATTCAACTCGGGCATCACCCACACCGATGCGTATGCCATGACGATGAAGCCGTTCAGCAGCTTGCGGATATGCTCATACGCCAGCCGGCCGGAGCGAATGGGACCGATCTCCGGATTGTCATTATCCGCCGTTTTGGGCAGGTCTCCGTAGAAAATGGTCAGAAAACGGCTGTTCCCGGCACCGATGAAAAGTTCATAGATCAGCGGGGCAAATGACAATCCCGCCTGCGGCCGGGCGGTGACCGGCGAATTACTGATGGAAAGCAGAGCCGGCGGCAGCTGCAAACTGGCCGGGTCTTCGACCGGCAGCCCGTTCAGCGGATTGATCCCTGGCGGATAGGTATCCGGTCCAACCGGATAGGCTACGGCAGGAGCAGTGGCTGTGGTAGTCGCGGCCGTCGTTGGAGAGGGAGCGGCAGTGGGAGT
>JAAZMZ010000085.1 GCA_012798535.1 Leptolinea sp. | reverse complement strand
ACCGGGATCGGCAAGGCGACCATTTATTATCATTTCCCGGATAAAGTATCCATTGTGATGGCTCTTTTGCAGGAGATGCAGAGCGGTATGCATAAGACCCTCGAGGTCATCCGCCGCGAGACTGATCCGCGCAGCCGCATTCATGTCGCGGCAGTGGTGAGTGTGGATTTCTTGTTTGATTCCGCCGATTTTGTTCAAATTGCGCGCCGTGAAGTTCCCAACGTGCGGGAAGTCATGCAGGCGAAAATCCAAAAATTTTTTCAGGAATACATCATCCTGCTCGCCGAATCCATTCAACAGGGAGTGGATCAGGGAATTTTCCGGCCTGTGGATGCCCGTCAAACCGCCCGGATTTTGTTGAACATGATCCAGGGAACGTTTGCCATGGCGTATCTGGGCGGCGGGAAGCCGTCCTCGTCGGAAGCGGCCGCTAGAGCGCTGCTGGATGTGTTCTTCAAGGGAATTGAGATTCGTTGATTTTTTTAACCGATTTTTCGACCGGACGGTCGGTCTAAAATGATTACTGGGAACATGCTGACAGAAGAAAACATGCAAGCGGGAAAAGGATCTCACCGCGAGCTATCCGTGATTCTGCGCTGCCCGGCCTTTGTCGCCCTGTGGCTGAGTGAAACCTTCTCCCTGATCGGCGACCGCCTTATGATGGTGGCGTTGATCGCGCTGGTATATGACTGCACCGGTTCGGCCGGCGCAGTCGGGTTGTTGATGCTGGTAAAGGCGCTTCCGGCTCTCCTGCTGGGCAGCCTGGCCGGTGTTTTTGTCGACCGCTGGAACCGCAAATGGATCATGGTGATCTCCAACCTGCTGCAGGGACTGCTTGTGTTCTGGATGCCATTAGCAACGGATATCACGGTGATCTTTATCCTCTATCTGGTCATGTCCATGATCAACCAGTTCTTCGTGCCGGCGCGGACGGCTGTCATTCCAGATCTGTTTCCCCCGCAGGCGCTTCTGACGGCCAATTCGCTTTTCGCACTATCCATCGTCTTTGGCATGGCCGTCGGCCCGGCGGCTGCCGCCTGGATCATGGAAAATTTGAGCACAGAAGCCGCTTTCTTTATCCGCACCGCTGATTTTCTTCTTCCGGCGGTCGTCGTAGCTTTCCTGTCCATACCCCGTCAGCATGCAGCCAGTCCCGGGGTGGATTTCTTTGCAGATCTGCGGGAAGGATTCACTTTTGCCCGTTCGCATCCACCCGTCCTGGCTGCCCTGACCACCATCGCGGCTTCTTTCTTTGTGGTCGGCACGATGTCGGTGGCCGGAGTGGTGGTTATTCACACCATCCTTCACTTGGAATCCAGTAAATTCGGCTTGCTGATATCCGCCATGGGACTGGAGATGTTATGCAGCGCCCTCGTTTTGAACGTCGCCCGAAAGCGCATGGATTCCGTTCAATGTGGAGCCGTTGGGATGGCGCTGATGGGCGCCGGAATTCTTGCACTGCCCCGGACGGAAAGTCTACCGCCAGCCAGCCTGTTCGCCGCGATTATCGGTATGGAGATCATCACGGTGCAGATCAACGGACAGATGCTGCTACAAACTATCTCGCCGGGGATGCGCGGCCGGCTTCTGGGATTCTCACAAACCCTGACCGGCACGGCCACATTTCTGGCTTCCGCTCGGGTCGGGCTGGTCGTTGAATATATGGATGTCGTTATGGTGATGAGAACTATCGGGATCATCACCATGATTACCGGACAGTCTGTCTTTTTCACGTTCGGGCGTATATTATTGTAATGGGAGTAAGGAACATGCCGTTCATCAGATCACTGGCCGATTTAGACAAAGAGGACCTCCCACTGGCCGGAGGAAAAGGCGCCAATCTGGGAGCCATGCTCAGAGCCGGGCTGCCGGTACCGGCCGGTTTTGTGGT
>JAAZMZ010000084.1 GCA_012798535.1 Leptolinea sp. | reverse complement strand
GGCGACGCCGTCGATGGCGCGGCCCATCTGCTCGACGGAAGAGGCGGTCTTATTGACCGCTTCGGACTGCTGGGTGGTGCCGCGGGCGACCTGCTGGATGGTGGTGGCGATCTGCTCGGTGGCCTGGCTGGACTGGGTGGACGCACCGGCCAGTATTCTGGATGTCTCTTTTACCTGAGTGGATGCCATTGCAACATCGGATATTGTCCGATTTAAATTCCTGACCATGGTGAGAAGCATGTTGCCCAGCCTATCATCTTCAGATTTTGGCTGCACGGATATCGAAAGGTCATTGTTCGCGATAGCTTCGGCCACGCCGGCCATTTCAGACATATATTTTCGGGTATTGATTACTGATTTTGACAGTTCTCCAAACTCATCCTGCCGATGGATCAAATCGTTGCGCGATTTTTCATCCACAATAAAAATTGTACTGCCGACCATCAGGGTTTTTAATGCCTGCATCACCAGTGCCAGTGGTCTAGTGATACTCTGATTGATTATGTTTATAATCAAAACCGCGATTAAAGTGGCGGCAGCAATCCCGAGAAGAAGGATAAGCCGGGTTTGCTGGAAACTCTCATCGGCTGTTTGATATCCCTGGTCTACCTGATTACGGTTATTCTCCAGCATCCGGGTGAGGTTTTCGTTCATCTTCTCCAGAGCGTTATACATTCTTCCACCGGAAGAAAGACTGGCATTCGCGGAATCGGTGTCTTTATAAGCCATGAAAGACATGACCTCAATCGAGGCGGCTTTGTACTCTTCCCAATTGGTGACAAACTCCTCAAATATGGTGAGCATGTCCACAGACAGGTTTTTCCCTTTGAGGAATTCGATCACCTCATCAATTTCGTTCACAGAATTATTGAAATCAGATAGCACCGCGCCCGCTTCCCCGGGAAGGGCTGCGTATTTATACAAATTTCCCCTGATCTGCCTGACATCGGCGTTGATCACCCCCATCTCTTCAACAAAGACAAATTGTTCGTTAACCATCGTATTCAGGTCATTGTGGACGCTGGATATCCCGCGATATCCCAGGAATGCAATGACCAGCATCAACACAATGATTATCCCGAATCCATAGGTCAATTTACGGCTGGTTCTTAGGTTGTTGACGAACGACATAGAGCCTCCAGTCCATGGGGGATGTTTGGGTCAACGAATACCTGATGCATTATGTACTATGTAGTTGTGTCAATCTATTGGTATTACCCCATCAGACATTCCAATCATACACTGCGGGAGATTAAGCACCCGTAAAGATTGGATGTATTTTAAATAAAATCTCATTTCTGAAAATCCCGATTATCAATCTTTTGGATTTTCGGGAACAGCCATAATTATTCCTGAAATCCTGTGGATAATGGTCTGGATTTTTTGTATTCGAAAGGTGATCCTACTTTGAAACCTGGAACGGGTGATTACTCGTATATGATGATGACAGATATGCTGCCCGTGATATAAGAATATGTCAATTCTCCGGCCGGTATTTCAAGTATCCAATTGTTTCGTTTTATAATAATTCATCGTCTTTTTCAAATTTCTGCCAGGAGAATGTCTCATGCTCGATATCAATCTCATCCGTGAAAATCCTGATATTGTTCGCCATGCCTTGAAATTGCGTCAGATGGACAGCGAAGTAGTATCGCGTATTCTGGAGATCGATCAGCAACGCCGCTCCCTGCTGGCAAGGGCAGAATCTCTGAAAAATGAACGAAACGTGGTTTCAAAAGAAATTTCGCAGGTGAAAGATCCTGAACAGCGTAAGGTGAAAATTGAAGCCATGCGTCTGGTGGGAGATCAGATTGCCGTACTGGATGAACAGATACGCAAAGTTGAGGCAGACCAGACGGAGATACTTTCGGGGATTCCCAATATTCCGGCGGATGATACGCCGATAGGCAAGGATGACACCGAGAATGTAGTCATCCGCACAGCCAGGGAACTCCCTGAATTTAGTTTCACACCAATCCCGCACTGGGATCTGGGCCCGAAACTGGGCATTTTGAATTTTGACCAGGGTGTGAAAATCACCGGGTCGCGGTTCTACGTGTTATCCGGTGCGGGTGCACGCCTGCAGCGTGCCCTGATCGCCTATATGCTGGATCTGCATATCAAACAGGGTTATCGGGAACAATATCTGCCTTTCATGGTCAAAGGTGATGTGCTTTATGGCTCGGGGCAATTGCCGAAATTCGCCGATAATCTCTACCGCGATCATGAAGAAGATTTTTGGATGGTGCCCACGGCGGAAGTCCCATTGACCGGTATCCACATGGGTGACATCCTGGAAGATGCCAGCCTGCCTCTGCGTTATACCGCGTACACCCCCTGTTTTCGGCGTGAGAAGATGAGCGCGGGACGTGATGTCCGCGGAATAAAACGCGGCCACCAGTTCGACAAGGTTGAGATGTACATCTTTTGCCGGCCGGAAGACAGTGCGAAAGAGCTAGATAAAATGGTTGCCGACGCAGAAGCCACCTGTAAGGGTCTTGGTCTGGCACATCGTATTAAACGCCTGTGTACGGGTGACCTTGGTTTCAACGCCCGGATCACCTATGATGTCGAAGTCTGGGCACCAGGCTGCGGTGAATGGCTGGAAGTTTCCTCTGTGTCCAATGTCGAAGATTTCCAGGCGCGCCGTGCGAATATCAAATACAGACCGGCGGATGGCGGCAAGAATCGCCTGGTGCATACTCTGAATGGATCCGGTCTGGGATTGCCGCGGACATTGATCGCGGTGATGGAAACCTACCAGCAGGCTGACGGCAGTATTACCATTCCGCCCGCGCTGCTTCCCTGGATGGGCGGGATCGACCGAATCGGTTGAACTGGATAAACATGAACTCAGTCGCTCTGGCTCTTTTTCAATCGGTCATCTTTACCGTGATGGTGCTGGGTTTACTCAGCTTGCTGACCAACCTTGTGCCCGGTCTGGTGATCATCTGGGCTGGAGCTCTGGTTTATGGCATTTATGAAGTCGCCACCCAAACGTACACTGTCGGCGGCATCATTCTATTCGTGTTGATCACCGGCTTGATGGCCTTTGGTAGCGTGGTCGATAATATTCTAATGGGCGCGACCGCTAAGGAAGCCGGTGCTTCCTGGCTGGCCATAGGAATTTCCATGCTGGCAGGTATTCTGGGCAGCTTCATTCCCTTCCTATTTCCCTTCGGTGGATTGATCTGCGCGCTGGCAGCTCTTTTTCTTGTGGAAGTGATCCGATTGAAGAACTGGCAGAAAGCGGTGCATTCGGCCAAAAGCATGATGGTGGGATGCGGTTTTTCAGTGCTGGCCCGTTTCGGGATCGGCATCCTGATGATCCTTTTTTACCTGATCTGGGTGGTGATCGGTTAATGAACAAAGAGACCTCTGTTCGATTGGATTAGAGGTCTCTTCTCTTTTACATTCCTGTACACACTCACTACTCGTGGCTGAGGTAGGCTTCCAGCATAATCAGGTTGCGTTCCCCGGCCTGTTTGACTACCTTGAGAAGATTTTCCATGGTGGAGACTTCTTCTAATTGTTCGGTTACGAACCAGCGCAAGAAATCCTGCCCCAGATAATCTTTCTCGGCAATCGCCAGACTCATAAGATCATTAATGCGGCGGGTGACTTCCAATTCCCAATCGAGAGACAGTTGAACGGCTTCTTCCACCGATTTGAAAACAGCTTTAGGGGCGGTCACAGCCGGGATGGCTACGCTGCCGCCGGCTTCTGACACGTAATGAATGAATTTCATGGCGTGTTCGCGCTCTTCATCGGATTGTTTATAAAACATCTGCGCCAGTTTTTTCAACGCCAGACTGTCGAAAAAGGCGGCAATGGTGGCGTACTGATGCGACGCCTGCAACTCATGCCCGACCTGTTCATTGATCGCAGCGGCAAATTCTTTGCTGATTAACATGGTATATGTTCTCCTTTGTCAATTAGATATATCTTATAGATATTATAGGAATATTCTATAGAAGATAAAGGAGGTTGTATATATGAATAGTATTAGATTCGAACTAACGGAGACGGGAAGCCAGATAGAGGGCAATGGATCCGGATACGGCTGCGTTCAATGATTCGATCCGACCGATCATGGGAATCCGGGCAATCACATCGCAGGAGCGCCGAACCAGCGGCCGCATGCCTTCGGCTTCACTACCGACCACCAACGCCAACCCCCCATCCAGTCTGACGTCCGAAATATCCTGGGCATCCTCGCCGGCGTCCAGTCCGATCACCCACACATTGGCCTGTTTTAATTCGGATATGACCTGAGCCAGGTTGGAAGCTGTGATCAACAGGTGTTCGCAGGCGCCGGATGAAGCGTGCACCACAGCGGGAGTAACTCCGGCTGCGCCGTGCGGGGGAATGACCACACCGTGTATTCCGAACGCTTCCGCCGATCGCAGCAGCGTTCCCAGGTTTTGCGGGTCCTGCAGCGTGTCGAGGAGTAATAAAAAGGGCGCTTCTTCCTTCCGCTCGGCGGAAAGCAGGATTGTGTGCAGATCTACATAGGGGTAGGGGGCGGCTTCCAGGGCGATTCCCTGCGGATTCCCTCCGAGAGAATCCACCTTCTGGCGGTTTACCCGTTCCACAGGAATCTTCTTCTCTTTGGCCTGTGAGAGAATCTCCGCTATCACCCCTTTTTCTTCCACACCTGCAGCCAGTAAAAGACGAAAACATTGCCGTCGGTGGGCAGCCAGGGTTTCAAATACCGGGTTGCGTCCGGTGATCCATTCTCTCAATTTTTATGCCTTGTGCCAGGTGGTTCCGTCTTTGCTGTCTTCCAACACGATGTCCATAGAAGCCAGACGGTCCCGGATCTGGTCGCTGATAGTGAACAATTTCTGTTTGCGCATTTCTCCGCGCAGTTCAACCAGGTAGTCAATAAAAGGAGCGGCAGATTGATCTTCGCCGGTTTCTTTTTCCATGGTCAGGCCGAAAACTTCGCACAGCTTTTTCAGAACCGCCTGCGCCGGTTGGAGAATCTCATCGGTGGCATTGTCAGCCCGTGCCTGATTGATCACCCGCACCAGATCGAACAGGTTGCCCAGAGCCCCGGCACTGTTGAAATCATCATCCATGTTCTCTTCAAAGGACTGGCAGGTTTTATTTATCTGCTCTTCGAGTGTCTTTTTAACAACCTCGGATGTGTTCGAAGCATACAATTGCGCGGGTTTCAATCCAGAGCGCAGGCGCTCCAATCCTTTTTCCGCCTGAGCAATAACATCGTCGTTGAAGGTTAGTGGACTGCGATAGCCGGAATTTAACACCATGAAACGCAGTGTGTTGGCCGAGTGCCTGGCCAGAAACTCATCGATTGTCACCAGGTTGCCGATGGATTTGGACATTTTCTCACCGGAAAGGGTCAACATACCGTTATGCACCCAATAACGGGCGAACGGTTTACCCGTGAAGGATTCGCTCTGGGCGATCTCGTTTTCATGATGCGGAAAGATCAGATCGTTCCCACCGCCGTGAATATCGATTTCCTCACCGAGATGCGTCAGATTCATGGCTGAGCATTCGATATGCCAGCCCGGACGACCGCGTCCCCAGGCTGTTTCCCAGGCGGGTTCATCTGGTTTGGCTGCTTTCCACAGGGCGAAATCCATGGGGTGTTCTTTGCGGTCATCCACGTCTATGCGGGCTCCGGCTTGCATCTCATCCAGTTTACGACCGGATAGCTTGCCATAATCTTTATCCCGTGTGACGCGGAAATACACATCGCCGTGTGCAGGATAGGCGTATCCTTTATCGATCAATCCCTGGATCATTTGGAGAATCTGCGGCATTTCCTGTGTGGCACGCGGATTGACAGTGGCCGGCAGAATGTTTAAGTCAGAGAGATGGCGTCGAAACTCGTTAATATATCCTTCTGCAAGTTTAAAAGGATCAACCCCCTGCTGCCTGGCACGAATGATGATCTTGTCATCCACATCGGTGAAATTCATCACATGATTGACCCGGTATCCGCGGTATTCCAGATAACGCCGTATGATATCAAAAACCAGAGATGACATGGCGTGTCCAACATGGGCATTGCTGTAGACCGTTGGACCGCATACATACATCCGGACTTCCTGCGGTTTGATAGTCACAAAATCGTCTTTCTTACGGGTTAACGTGTTATAGATCTTGATTGCCATTGGATGTTACTCCTGATTTGAATACATACGCTCTTCCGGCCGAGCGAAAATCATGCGGCCGGCTGCCGTCTGTAATACTTTTGTCACTACTACATTCAACTGCTGATTAAGATTACGCTGGCCATTTTCAATAACGACCATGGTACCGTCATCCATATAACCAACTCCCTGCCCGGCTTCCTTACCTTCCTGGATCACCCGTATGTTCAAAAGCTCACCAGGGAGAAGGACAGATTTTACCGCATTCGCCAGTTCATTCACATTTAAAATGGTAACACCCTGCAGTTCCGCCACCCGGTTGAGGTTGTAATCATTGGTTAGAATGGGACTACGCAACTGTCTTGCCAGGGTAATCAACTTATCATCCACTTCGCGAATGCCCTCCACATCAATATCTGTGATCCGAACGGGTATGGTGGGTTCTTTCTGCAGCTGAGCCAGCACTTCCATCCCGCGGCGGCCACGTTGTCGGCGCATGCTGTCTGCTGAATCGGCAATATATTGCAGTTCATTCAGCACAAAGCGTGGGATCAGCAGTGATCCAGGGAGAAACCCTGTGCGGGCGATATCCGCAATCCGGCCGTCAATGATCACACTGGTATCCAGTAGAATGGTGCGGCTTTCTGCCCAACCGCTACCGCTTGATTCGGAACCATGCTCCACATTGCCGCGCGGAAAGACACCGTGCCAGACGGCGTAAAGGTCATTTTGGCGCATCACAAAAACAGACACACCTAGATAACTGAATACTAGAACACCCACAAAGGGGAGCACTTCACCCAGAGGTTTGGGTAGCATCGACAGTGGGAAGGATGAAAGAGCGGCGATGATAAGCCCGCAAACCAGACCGGCCAACGCGGCGAACAATTGTTGTGGAGATAAGCGTCCAAGCAGACTTTTTATTCCACGAATGGGACGCGTGGTGATATATGGCGTTAAAACCAACCCGGTCAGGGCTCCAACCAGGCCGAAGGTGAATGTGTACTGTTCGACATTGAATGTTTCCATTCCGTTGATGGGTACGGCCAGGTGCCCGAGTGAAGAACCCCAATAAACACCAAAAATTGAAAAAGCGATCATTCCAATGAGACGAATTAAAAAATCAGAGCTCATCGAGGTCTCCTAAAAAAATGAATGATGTTAATGTTCTGAATGAAAAATGAATAAATACTGCAAAGAGATGATAGCATGCATCCCGCAGCGGGTCAAATGAGTGTCTGCCTTCCCGGCTGCACTTCATCCCACACTTCGTAATACCTCGATTTTTCCCGGCAGATTTTATTGCGGCATACTACAATTATCTGATGAGCGATCTAAAACCGGAAAGCCTGTTGCACGAACGTTATCGGATCATACGGACTCTGGGTAAGGGAGGAATGGGTATGGTCTACCTGGCGGAAGACAGCTCGCTGAAACGTCAGGTGGCGGTGAAAGAAAACTTTGGCATGGGAGAGGAGAGTGCCGGCCAGTTCCTGCAGGAAGCGCATTTACTGGCCGCTTTGCATCATTCCAATCTACCGCGAGTCACCGATTACTTCATCGAATCGCCTTACCAGTATCTGGTGATGGATTATCTTCCCGGCGATGACCTACAAACACTTATCGAACGGGAAGGTCGCCAGCCGCTTCAGAGGGCACTTCCCTGGATCGATCAACTGGGAGATGCCTTGACCTACATGCACTCCCAGAATCCACCGGTCACACACCGGGATATAAAACCGGCCAATATTAAACTTCGGGAAGATGGTTCCGCCGTGCTAGTCGATTTCGGGATTGCTAAAGCGGCGGACTCCGGACAGAAGACGGCGGCTGGCGCCATGGGTTTCACCCCCGGTTTTGCTCCGCCGGAACAGGCTGGCGGAGGTCGCACCGGACCGTATTCTGACCAGTATGCGCTGGCTGCCACCCTGTATAACCTGATCACCGGGCGCCGCCCTCCGGACAGCATCAAACGTGTGCTCGAAGGAACTCCACTGGAACCGGCTTGCCGGCTGTCGCCAGAGATTCCGGTGAACATCTCTGAAGCGTTGAACCATGCCCTGACTATTCATCCTGAAGAGCGATTCGCTTCGGTGAAAGATTTTCTTTCGGCGTTGCATGACCCATCCTACCGGTGGACTGTAGATTTACGAAAGGCACCCCGTGAGAAAAGACCCGCCTGGTTTTTCCCGGCCATTGGTCTTATTCTTCTGCTGGTGATCGCCATTCTGGGTGTATCGGCGGTGGCTTATTTCAAACTGGCATCCCCGACGGCACAACCTTCCATCACTTCGATGGCTTTTCTCTCGAATACACCTTCGGTAACCCATACCATGGAGTTGAAAGCAGGGTTGACCTTAACCACTGAAGCACCGGCACCCACAGCTGTTGTTGCGACGGTCGAACCTACCGCGCAACCTTCCCCCACACAATCTCTTCTGGCCGGTGGAAAATGGCTGGCTTTCTCGAGCAATCGCGAAGATGGAAAGACGCTGCAGATCTGGCTGGCGCAAATCGGGCTTTCCACCGACGGTAAACCTGCCGTGGTCAATGCGCGGCAACTGACATACGGTGACGGCGACAAAATTCAGGCGGCCTGGTCGCCGGACGGAAAATATATCCTCTTTTCAGCAAAGGCCAAAGAGTCCGGTTCGAATGGGCTGGATATTTGGAAGATATCGGCCGGTGGAGGCGAACCAATAGATCTGACCAACAAAAAGGGAGACGACATGTTTCCCTGCTGGTCACCGGATGGAAAGCTGATCAATTTCACCAGCGACAGTCGCGAGGATGGCATCCTGCAGTTATATATAATGGACGCTGACGGCGGAAATCAGGCCCGGATAAGCCGGGATTATGATGAATCTCAGGGTATCTGGACGCCGGATATGCAGACTCTGCTCTATGTGATCACGGCCAGCGATAACCATTATTTCTTTCAAAGGCAGCAAAAATTCGAATTCAAAACTCCCCAGCCCTATGATCCCAATGAGATATTCGGGCGTCTCGGGCAGGTCAGCGATCCGGCTTTATCCGCAGATGGATTGAAACTGGCCTACACGCGTTCCAAAGGCCGCGACCGCAAAATCGGAGTTGCCGAGTTTCAATCCAGGGGAGCCAGCTTTTCTTTGATCACGAAAACCGGTCTGGATTATGACCCGGCCTGGTCTGCCGATGGCAAATGGATCGCCTTCACTTCGGAGCGTGACAGCAAACAACAGGTCTATGTTATGACCTCTGCAGGATTGATCCAGACGAATATCAGTCCACAATCGGCGGCGGAGGAGTATCCGGCCTGGCAGCCGTAATCACTCAGGACGGCTGGCGCGGGGTCTTTTCTGCTGGGGTTTCTTTTTAGGGATACGATGTTTACGAACAGCCGGTGTGGGTTTACCGGCCGTTGGATTTAACAATAAATTCAATTGAAAAATGGCCTGTCCATCGTACTCACGACGGCCGCACACATCACAAACCCAGGCGGGAAAATCCGGCACGGTGATGAGGTCTTCATTTAACCAGGTGAGATAGGTGATCTTGCGGTAACGCATAATACCGGCCTGGCATTCAGAGCAGGGGATCCCGCGGGTTTGAAGATCATCGACCATGAAAAAAACCTTTCACTATCATATCGGTGGTTGAGGCATCCCTCGAATAATTCATCTTCTTTACTATTGTACCTTCAGAATTCATTTTTATTCCAGGGCTTCCACATGGCCTGCCATGGAACAATATCGCATGAGTATTTTATCGTTTACTGGCAAGGATAATTGAGATCATTTCACAGATGACGCATTGACAATTGTCGGATGTGTTAAGATTTTGGCATCCTTAAAAGGCCAGTAGACTGCCAGAGCTTTTCCCACCACCTTTTCCAGGGGAACAAATCCCCAGGAATGTGAATCGGAAGACGAGTTACGGTTATCTCCAAGCACAAAGACCGAACCTGCCGGAACATCCCAGACGCCCGTGTAGGATGGAGGCGCTGCGATATACGGCTCATCCAGAATTGTGTCATTCACTTTTACTTTGCCCTTTTGAATTTCTATCCGGTCACCCGGCAGACCGATCAAGCGCTTGATATAGTCTTCTGTGGAGTTGTAATGAAAAATTACAATATCCCCCCGATTCAATCCGCCGGTTTTATAGGCAAACTTGTTGACGAGTAAAAATTCACCGGGCTCCAGGGTGGGTTTCATGCTGATATTTTCCACCCTTACTCTAGCGATCACCACATCGATCATGCCGTATAGAATACCGGCCAGAACCAGGGTTTGGATCAATTCGATAAGGAATGCCACCACTGGGGCGTGGAAGTTGCTGTTGACAGGCTGTGGTTCAACTGCCGGTTCACCCATTTCAGGGGAAGGATTGGGTGTTGAGTAAAGATAATCCATTTGATATTTCCATCATATGTCCCGCAGGGTATCTCTACAAGTATTTTGCCGCGGGATCCATTTTCACTGGTTTATGTTAATCTCTATTGAAAAAACCTTGATAAGCCGCTCCCATTCCGGAATGGAAAGAGTCTCTGCCCGGCGCATGGGATCGATGTCTGCTGAACCTAATAGTACCGCAGTTTTTGCCGCCGGTAAGGCCAGACCGGCGGAGAGCGAATTGCGGAGAGTCTTCCTTTTTTGACTGAAACCCGCCTTGATGAGACGGAAGAAGAGCGGCAGCCCTTCTTCTGCGATCAACGGATGTGGGTAGAGATCCACCCGGACACAGGCGGAATCAACTGCCGGCGGAGGATAAAAAGCGCCGGCGGGTAATCTTCCGGTGATCGTTGGCTTGCCGTACACCTGCACACTCAGCGCCAGCAGACTCAGATCGCCCGGACAGGCACAGATGCGTTCTGCGACTTCGCGCTGCACCGTCAAAAACAGGTGGGATGGTTTCCGCGGAGCTTCCAGTAGATGACGGATAACAGCCGATGTAATGTAATATGGAATGTTTGCTATCACGAAATATCCGGCTTCCAGCGGCAGATCGGCCAGACGAATTTTTAGAATATCTCCGGCTATGATATCTACGTTCTTATTGTCATGCAGTACTTCTTTCAGAACGGGGATTAAATTCGCATCCAGTTCAACGGCAACCACCCGGCGGGCGGCGGAAGAGAGCACCCACGTCAGGCTGCCCAATCCAGCGCCAATCTCCAGCACATCAGTCTGTTGTGTCACACCTGAGGACTGTACGATCTGGCTGAGGATGGATCGATCCAGCAGGAAGTTCTGCCCCAGCGATTTTCGCGGTTTGATGTCGAATTTTTTTAACAGGGCGTAAAAATCCGGGAAGGTGTCATTCATGGCAGCACCTCGGGTACATTGGCCGGAGCCGGATTCAGAAAGTATATGGTGACAGTCTGATGCCAGTTGACGAAGTCCTCTTCGCCGTAGCCGAGGTCGATCCAGTACTTACCGGGTATCCCGCCTCCCGTATCGGCAACAGTGCCCACGCCATATCCCGGAATGTAGATCTGGGTTCCTGCGAAAATCTTGTACCATGACTGGGAAACCGCAATGACTCCTTTCGCCAGAGGAGTTCCACTGGCTGTTCCCGTGCTGCAGTGGTCATAACCCTGCCGGCAAGGTGAATAGGAGGTCGCGTAGACTTCCTCGATCCGATAATAATCCAGTGATTCTGGTCCGATATCCACCGACCTGACCACGGCTTTGGATCCAACATTGGTGATCTGTTTGACCGGTTCTTTAAGAACGATTGAGCCTTCAGCCCGGCGATCCGTTTCTTTCCCGTTCACATAGATCACGCGTTCACGGCTCAGCTCCAACCCATTCTCACCTTTTTGAACCACCTCACTGGCTCCCTGGTCCATTTCTTCTTTCACTACCTGTTCGTTTTCGAAAGCCAGGGTTTTTTCTGTCAGGATCATCTCTTCAGTATTTCGCGTGATCTGGATGATCCCGCCCGAATGTACCGGTTGGTCTCCGGGAGGTGTGGTTGTATCCAGAGCCGTCAATCCGAAACCGCCTTCGGCAAGTGCGGCTTCCACAGTCGCCGCCGAAGTATAGAGTTGCGTATTTTTATATCCATCCACCACAGTGACAACCTGCGGGGATTGCAGTGTCACCTGCATATCACCGACCAGCAGGGTATCCAGCGGTGGATCGATGTGGTCCACGTTGGAAAGGCGGTATCCGGCTTCCCATAATGCCTGCCCAAGGGTCGGAGCCGAGCTCAAGAAGGTCAATTGTTTACCATCCTGGTGCAGTGTCACTCTGGCGGAGGGGATTAATTGAATCACACGGTCCTTCGCGGGAAGAAATTCCTGATCCGGTTGGTAGGATTGTCCATCCACCAGAATACGGTCGCCGGGGAACAGGCGGATGCCGGCTTTACGCAGGATGTTCCCAGCCCGGTTATCTGCCGAATACACGGCCGGTAATCCCCCGGTGGAGCGCACCAGAATGGTGTTGGGCGTCTGGCCGGAATGGGGATCATAAATCAGCAGCCACAATCCGATCAAACCGATACCCAGGAACATACAGGCCAGTGATATGGTGAATCCGTGCTTTTCGAGCATATCTGGCATTGTAACACGCCCGGAAAATCAAAAACACCCGGATCACTCCGGGTGTTTGGTGCCGAGACTGGGAATCGGACCCAGGACACCACAATTTTCAGTCGT
>JAAZMZ010000083.1 GCA_012798535.1 Leptolinea sp. | reverse complement strand
ATCCTTTTTGACAACAGAGGCAGCGTTCTTCTTGATCAACGAAAACAAGATCATGGTCATCACCCGGTCGACCGGTTGTTCCATCAAAATGGCGGCTTCAACGGCGGTCAGTCCGCGCTTGATGCCATGACCTTCAACCGAGATCTTGGGGGGTAAATACTGCAATTTACGTTTCCTTGCGCCCCAGATGGCTTCATAAATTCCCCAGATGAATGAACCCAGGGTAACCAGAATAATCCCGCCGCAGCAAATATCTTCGAAATCGATGCTGATCGGCGGCGTCTTGACAATTGATTCCGCTGGGATCAATTTTGCAGGGAAACTGGCTCCAAAGGTGTACTGGGTATGTGCGTTGGCATTGTCCGCCGTCCACTGGTAATAAACGCGGCCTTCAGAATCGTATCCGGATTGTGGTTCTGAATCGCCCGGCCATCCGCCACGAACCGCGTGATACCGCGGCTCATCAGGATTTATTCCTGGAGGTAGAAGCAGGGTGACAGTGTAGCGGGTCGAACCGCTGACATATTCCGAACCAAACCAGGTTGGTGAAAATTCAAGGCTGGCATAGTCTTTTACACCTTCCGCCGTGGATGGATAAAAAACGCGGCGGATATTCTTGATCAACACATGAACAGTACCGGTCTTTCCTGGTGGAATGGAACGAGAACCCAGGCCAAGGGCTACTCCCGGGTTGACATATTCAGATGTTTGAATATCTGAAATACGAGATCCGTCTACCTCGGCGCTTACATTGGAAAGAGAGTAATTACTATTGGGAACACCAATATCGACATAATCAATGGGATCAGCACTCGGGCTGTTTGTGAATTGAATCTGGTAATCGACAGTGGACGTTCCATCAGAGTTACCATAAACGGTGACATCCACAGTGTCAACTTGAAATCGGTAAGTCTGCGCATAGGCACTAGTTGTACATAATAACAACAAAAACATCGACAGTGTGACACTCAGCCATCGGAATCTAGACATTGAAATCCTCCCCGATCGGTATTAAGACAACAAAATTACCATTTGGGTTCTTCGGTCAACTGATACGTAGTTTTACAGTAGGGGCAAGAAACCACGGGCGCACCGGCAACCAGTGTAACATTTTCCGGACTGAGAACGCCGCCGCAGGATTTGCACTTCATAGTATCGAGGCTGACGTTACCGGGCAGATCGATCTTGACGGTCACATTCTGATTTGTTCCGGCGGAGGGTTTGCGGGCTGCCCAGAAAATCAAACCAAAACCGATTAAAACACTGATCGCTCCTATGATCAACCAACCGATTTGTCCGGTAGGGCTGAAGGTTGCATATATGAAGAGGACACCAAAGAAGATTAGAATTGCTGCGGAAATATAGGCGATTATCTTAATTGCGCTCATGGGAACCTCCGGATAAGATAAGTGTAACATAAGCATAAAAGGAGTATCTGTGGAACCCGCGACGAATATATCAAATCATCTTGTAAAATCGGAAGACCTCAATCACCATGGAACATTATATGCCGGACGAAGCGCAGAATGGTTTGTAGAAGCCGGATTTATTGCCGCCGCAAGGCTAAAAGCTCCAGAAAATATTGTATGTCTGAAGATACATGGAATGACATTTACCCGATCTGTTCAATGTGGTGAAATTGTTACATATCACAGCAAAATAATTTACGCAGGAACAACCAGTCTGGTTGCATTCATCGAAGTGAAAGCAAAAGATGCACCGGTTGTTAGTGGATTTATCACATTCATCCATGTGAATGCTGACTCAAAACCGGTTCCACATGGCATAATCATTACACCGGTCACCGAAGAGGATAAATTATTACGGGAAACTGCGATGACACTCAATAAAAAATCATGAGAGGGAATTATGAATGACCAGGACGAGAAGAACAGGTATGAGATGGTAAAAAATGAAATCAATTTTCATAATTACCGCTATCATGTCCTGGATAATCCACTGATCAGTGACCTGGAATATGACCGTTTGCTGGTAGAACTTCGCCAGATCGAAGCCAGACACCCCGATTGGATCGAACCCGATTCGCCCAGTCAGCGTACCGGTGCGGTAGTTTCTGAAAAATTCACAAAGCTGGCGCATCCACATCCGATTCTCAGCCTGGCAAATGCTTTCAGCACGGATGAAATCCGATCCTGGATGGAACGCGTAGGAAAGTTGAATAGTCGGGTTACAAAGACAGATTTTGTGGTCGAACCGAAAATTGATGGATTGACGGTAGTTTTACATTACGAAAATGGATTGTTCGTCAGGGGCGCCACCCGCGGTGATGGGGAAATTGGTGAAGATATTACTTCCAATCTGAGGACGATCCGATCTCTACCGCTGCGTATCCCGGTTGACCGGAATGCTCCAAAGGTTCCACGGCGCCTGGTGGTGCGCGGTGAAGCTTTTATATATCTGAAAGATTTCGATATTTTAAATAAGCGTCTCGAAGAAGCCGGAGAAAAAACCTATCTCAATCCTCGAAACACGGCAGCCGGTTCTTTGCGTCAACTGGATCCAGCACTTACCGCACAGCGTCCGCTCGCATTACTTACATATGACGTTGTAGATTCGGACGGAGAAGTTCCACATACACAATGGGAATTGTTAAAATATTTGAAAGCCCTTGGTTTCCCTGTGTCTGATCAGGTGGAGTATTGCCCGGATATAGAGGCCGTCATACGTTCGTGTGTTAAGCGGGCAGAAAATAGGGATACCCTAACATTCGAAGTGGATGGCGCGGTCATCAAGATCAATGATCTTGACCTGGCAGATTCATTGGGATTTGTAGGGAAGGATCCGCGCGGTGCGATGGCTTTCAAATTCCCGGCGCGGGAAGTGACCACCCGGTTGAATAATATTGGAGTCAATGTAGGGCGGACAGGTGTCCTGACTCCGTATGCCATTCTGGAACCTGTGGAGATCGGTGGTGTGATTGTTAAGCAGGCGACGTTGCACAATTTTGATTTCATTGCCGAAAAGGATGTGCGCATAGGTGATCGAGTTCTGTTGAAACGTGCCGGAGATGTGATCCCCTATGTGATCGGACCGGTTTTGGACGCGCGAAACGGAGAGGAAAAACCCTTTTCGCCGCCGGAGGTTTGTCCGACCTGTCATGAGCCGGTTGAGCATTTTGAAGGTGAGGTTGCCTGGTATTGTGTGAACGCGGCCTGTCCCGCGCAGTTGGTGCGCAACATGGAGCATTTCGTATCGCGGGGTGCCATGGATATCGCCGGCTGTGGAATAAAGATCGTAGAGCAATTGATTTCTGCCGGATTGATTAAGGACGCGGCTGATCTTTACGCATTGAAAAAGGAAGATTTATTATCTCTGGAAGGGTTTGCCGACAAAAAGGCCGAAAATATACTGGATGCCATTAAAGCTTCTAAGGCACAACCGCTTCAACGGTTGATAACGGCTATCGGGATCCGTGGAGTGGGAGAAGTGCTGGCTACCGATCTGGCAAAGCACTATACAGACCTGTATGCATTGGCCGGTGCCAGCCTTGCCCAACTGATGACAATAGAAGGAGTGGGGCCGAATATCGCAGAGGCTATCGTTGACTGGTTCTCGCGTGTGAGGAATCAACAGCTGATTCAAAAACTCAAGATGTACGGTGTCTGGCCGGTGAATGAGATTAGCCAACCAGCCAACGCCGGTGTATCTCCCCTGAACGGGATGACATTCGTGATAACCGGTACACTTCCTGTATTTTCACGTGATGAAGCCAGGGATCTCATCCAGGCGCATGGCGGAAAAGTAACCGATAGCGTGAGCAAAAAAACCACATACCTGGTGCTGGGTGAAAATCCAGGATCTAAACTGGATAAAGCCCATGACCTTGGCATCCCCATTCTGGATGAGAACGGATTACGCAACCTGATCGGAGAACGATCGTGACCGGCCAGCTCATTTTAAAACCAGGACGTGAAAAGTCGGTACTGCAACAGCACCCATGGATATTCTCCGGTGCCATACAGTCTGTAATTGGTAATCCAGGTATTGGTGAGACGTTGGAAGTCATATCGTCAAAAAATGAATGGCTGGCTTCAGCGGCTTTCAGTCCATCTTCGCAAATCCGGGCGCGTATCTGGTCATGGATGGAAAACGAGAATATCGACGTAGATTTCTTTTATAGAAAAATTTCCGACGCGGTCAGAATGCGAAAAGAGTTGAACCTCTATAAGACCTCGGATGCGGTGAGAATCGTTCATGGTGAATCCGATAACCTTCCCGGATTGGTGGCCGACCAGTATGAAGATGTGATCGTAATTCAAGCACTTTCCGCCGGAATAGAAAAGTGGAAATCTGAGATTGCCGACATTTTGAAAACAACGACAGGCGCGGCTGCCGTTTATGAGCGCTCCGATGTGGAAGTCCGCAAGCTGGAAGGTTTGGAGGAAAAGTGCGGATTACTGACCGGAACGCTGCCTGCGAATGAAATCACCATCAACGAAGGTGGATTAAGGTTTCTCGTGGATATCACGAGGGGACAAAAAACGGGGTTTTATCTGGATCAAAGAGATAATCGACTGCTGGCAGGGATGCATGCCCGAGGGAAACGAATCCTGAATTGTTTTTGTTATACAGGAGGATTCACCGTGCACACGCTGGCCGGCGGAGCAGATCATGTTCTTTCCATAGACAGCTCTGGCGAGGCTCTGGGAATTGCGCGGCGCAATCTTGACCTGAACGATCTACCGGTCAACCGAGCCGATTGGCTTGAAGCGGATGTCTTTCAGGCCATGCGAACCTTGCGTGATAAAACCACGATGTTCGATATGATCATTCTTGACCCTCCCAAATTTGCGCCGACGGCTGCACATGCCGCGAAAGCTGCCAGAGCGTATAAGGATATAAATCTGCTGGCATTTAAAATGCTGAAGCCCGGCGGACTGCTCTTCACATTTTCCTGTAGCGGAGGTATCGATCAGAATTTATTCCAAAAGATCATCGCAGGAGCAGCCCTGGATGCCGGCGTGCATGCCAGGGTGGTGCAATGGATGAATCAAGCGGCAGATCACCCGGTAAGCTTGAATTTTCCTGAAGGGCATTATCTGAAAGGCCTGGTATGCGAGGTCAATCCGGCAAAATAGATATTTACACAGGCAGAGAATCAAAAAAGACAATGTCTAAATTGTCTTTTTTGATTTAAAGGTGGAGATGGCGGGAATTGAACCCGCGTCCGAAAGAATCGACCCTCGAACCTCTACGAGCGTAGTTGATCTTGGGTTTCACCTGTCATTCAGAGATCAACAGAAGAAAAGACAGGCAATCCGTTCAGGCCCGAAAGCCTTCTTTCATACAGATCACGGATATCTGCATGGCACACCGACCTTGTGACGCCCGCTCTGCCACCGGTCGGTGAACGGGGCAGGCAGACGCCGTTTCACAAAGAAACGGTTGCGCTTTCCTTCGCCTTAGGCGGCGAGAGGAAGAGCAGCGTAGGAAGTGCGGTTGGCACTTAAGGTTTTGTGCGGATTTTACGAGGTCGGCACCTCTCGGCTCGCCATCCGGGACCAGCCTCTCCCGTCGAAGCCGATCATCCCCGTGACTGTATTTATTATAGGATCGAATCAAAAAAACAGCAAGAAGATCGATTCAAACTTCAAATTATTTTTTGAATTCCTCCAATAAAATTGTTAAAAAGCAAAAAGTAGCAAATGCAATAATTAGCATTATAATTGCGTCAAGATAAAGCGAAATTTAAATAATTATTTCTATTTTTCAAAATTAATCAGGAGGGTTTATGCAAAATGAGATTCTGTTAGCAGTAAAAAATTTCCATGGTCATATGTGCCCCGGACTGGCAATCGGTATCAGGGTGGCCGAAAAGGCATTAATTGAAATGGGAGATAGACCAGGGGATGAGGAGGTAGTCGCCATTGTTGAAACAGATAATTGCGCTGTTGATGCTATTCAATTCATTACAGGTTGTACTTTTGGAAAAGGAAACCTTATCCATCTTGATTATGGAAAAAACGCATTTCGTTTTATTCGTAGGCGTGACGCAAAAGCTGTTCGAATTATTGTTAAATCTGAAAACCTGAGACGCTCTAACGAAAATGAAACTGCATTGAACCGCAAGATACGCGAAGGGATTGCCACAAAAGATGAAAGAAAAAAACTGAACGATTTGCGGGAGCAACGAACGAATGAAATATTAACCATGCCTTTGGATGAACTGCTTGTGGTTCAGAATATCTCTCCCGATATTCCTCATCGTGCCCGAATATTTAATTCCGTAGCCTGTGATCGTTGCGGTGAAAAAACAATGGAAACCAGATTACGAATTTTGGAAGGAAAACTGTATTGCCCCGAATGTTTTGATGCTCTGATGAAAAAGTGAAACGAATGGAACAGATGCTGTTAAAACAAATTGGCGTGATTCACAGCCCATATGCCGAACGGGATGAAGCTCCTCGACAGGGGCGTCTATCTGCGAACAAGATCAAAATTGAAGTGTTCCCTGAGTTCGTGGATGGATTGAAGTATATTGAAAAAGCTTCACATATCTTCGTTTTTTACTGGGGAGATCGTTCAAATAGGGAGATTCTTCAGTCAAGAACTCCTTTCAGTAAGGAACCTGTAGGTGTTTTTGCCAGCCGTTCACCCAACAGACCTAATCCAATCGCATTGTGCGTGGCTGATTTGTTGCAGAGAGATGGAAATATCCTGACAGTAACAGGAGTGGACGCATTAGATGGAAGTCCTTTGTTGGATATAAAAATATATGCTCCCAAGATAGATGCCTTCATGGGTGCTTCCAGTCCAAACATATGCAGGAGAACCCCGGAAAAATGAATAAAACCACCGGGGATGCGTCCCAAGCCTTCATTCAGTATTCCACTCGCAAAAGAATACTCATTTTTGGTCTACTTTTTATCAACCTGCTTCTAATCATTTTTGCTGTCAACGCCGGTGCGGCAAATACATCACCTCTTCTTGTGCTACGGTCACTTCTTGGATTGGAGAGTGGAACTGCGAATATTGTCATATGGAATATCCGATTACCCAGGGTGTTGGCTGGATTTATTGCTGGTGCCGGATTGGGAGTTGCAGGTGCTGTTATGCAAACCTGTTTACGCAATCCACTGGCATCACCATCTACACTGGGAATATCCAATGCTGCAGCATTTGGAGCAAACCTCGCAATTGTGTTTTTCGGCGCTGGAACTATTCATAGTAATACACATGATGCCGTGTTCATTGCTAACCCGTTTTCTGTAACGTTTTTCGCTTTTCTATTCTCTATGCTGGCCATGTTCTTAATTTTATTACTGGCGCGTTTGAGAGGATTTTCGCCGGAATCTGTTGTTCTTGCGGGGGTAGCGTTTGGATCGCTGTTTTCCGCCGGATCGACATTGGTACAGTATTTCGCAGAGGATGTGCAGGTAGCCGCGATGGTCTTCTGGACCTTTGGAGATTTGGGACGTGTCTCATGGCAGGAAGTTGCCATCCTGGTTGTCTTGATACTTGCGGCTTTTCTGTATTTTGCCCTTCACAGTTGGGATTACAACGCACTGGATAACGGAGAAGATGCAGCAAAAAGTCTGGGAGTTCCGGTAGAACAGATCCGTTTTCGGAGTATGCTGGCAGCTTCTTTGATCACCGCTGTTGCTGTCTCTTTTATGGGAATTATCGGTTTTATTGGTTTAATAGCCCCGCAGATGATGCGCCAGGTGCTTGGAATTGATCACCGGTTTCTCATCCCGGCATCCGCTGTCACCGGATCCGTGCTTCTTCTAATATCTGATACTCTGGCTCGTACCATAATATCGCCGGTAGTTCTGCCTGTTGGCGCCATTACCTCTTTCTTTGGAGCGCCATTGTTCTTATTCCTACTGGCGAAAGGATATACCAGAAGATGATACTAAATGTTAAAAACCTGAAATTTCACTATCCCAACCATTCTGTTATTAACAGTGCCAGTTTTTCTGTGGGAAAAGGAGAAATGCTGGCTGTTCTGGGAACAAATGGTACCGGAAAGACTACATTACTTAAAACCATAAACCGCCTGCTGAAACCACAGGCAGGTGTTGTTCTTCTGGATAATATTCCGGTGACATCGTTAAACCGCAACACCCTGGCACAACGGATAGGTTATGTGGAACAACAAAGAACGGGTTCGCGAACAACGGTATTTAATGCTGTTCTACTGGGAAGAAAACCATATATTCGATGGGATATCACCAAGAAAGATATCGAAATTGCAGAAGAAGCGATGGCAACTCTGGGTTTGATCGAATACGCTCTGCGATATCTCGATGAACTAAGTGGAGGTGAACTGCAGAAAGTTGTGATTGCACGAGCACTGGCTCAGCAACCCGAAGTTTTACTTTTGGACGAACCTACAAGCAGTTTGGACCTGAAAAATCAA
This sequence comes from Leptolinea sp., assembly GCA_012798535.1. GTDB lineage: Bacteria > Chloroflexota > Anaerolineae > Anaerolineales > Anaerolineaceae > Leptolinea. Next base: position 46,852 of record JAAZMZ010000083.1, on the reverse strand, counting down.
TTGGATGTTTTATCGTTGATCCGGCGAATCACCCGTGAAAGGGGAATAGCAGCCGTTGTTGCAATACACGACCTGAATATGGCTATCAGATTCGCTGATCAGTTCATACTTTTGAAAAACAAAGAGGTTTATGCCGCCGGTGGTATTGAGGTAATTACACCGGAAAACATTGAAGCTGTGTATTCTGTTCCAGTAACGCTAACAAAATACAACGGCTATCAGGTTGTGATTCCGTTGTAAATAAAAGAACAAAAAGGAGAAAATCAATGAAACGAATCTACATACTATTTTTGTTGCTCCTGACGATGGCTCTTTCTGCTTTTTCCAGGCTGTCCGTTTCACTGGACGGGACTGCCGAAAAGAGTTCGGAAATTGCCGTAACAGATTTGCTCGGCCGCAATATTAAGTTACCCGAACCAGCAAAGAAAGTTGTCGCCATCGGACCGGGTGCGCTGCGCCTTTATGTATACGCCGGAAATCTAGATTTTGTGGTCGGTGTTGAAGAAATGGAAAAAGGCGATATCAGTGGAAAGCCATATATGCATGCAAATCCCGATCTGGCAAAACTTCCCACAATCGGCCAAGGCGGCCCGAATAATGCTCCTGATCCTGAAAAGTTAATCTCTGTAGAACCAGATGTAATCTTCACTACTTATGCTACCGATGCCGCATCGGCGGATGAATTGCAGGCAAAAACAGGTATTCCCGTGGTAGTAATAAGTTATGGTGGTGCGGGAGTAACAACCATTTTTGGAGAAAAAATTCAGAAATCCTTGACAGTGATTGGAGAAGTGACCGGTGATACCACAAAGGCGGACAAGGCCAATTCTTTTATTAAGTCAATGAAAGAGGATCTGGATAATAGAACTAAAGACATTGACGATGCGAAAAAGCCTTCGATATATGTGGGTGGCCTGGGTTCCAAAGGAACTCATGGTATTGAAAGTACCCAGGGCAAATATGCATTACTAGATATTATTCATGCCAAAAATGTTGTCGACGAAACCGGGAAGAGTGGTTCTATTATGATCGATAAGGAAAAGCTGCTGGAATGGGATCCAGATTTTTTGTTCATTGATCAGGGCGGTTTTTCGGCGGTTCAGGAAGATTATAAAAAGAATCCAGATTTCTATAATTCTCTAAAAGCTGTTAAAAAGGAGAAAGTCTTTTCTCAACTTCCGTATAATTACTACTCCACCAACATCGACACCGCTATTGCAGATGCTTTCTTCCTGGGAAAGACAATTTACCCGGATGCATTTAAAGACGTAGAACCGGATAAAAAAGCGGATGAGATCTATCACGCTTTGTTGGGTAAAGCCCTATATTCTGTTATGGTTGAAAAATTCGGCGGTTTTGGAAAAATATCTCTAAAATAATAGGATCAAGCATATTTCCACAACCAAAGAGATCCTCAAAATGGTTCAAATTTTGAGGATCTTTTTTATTGTATTGAAAATTATCATCTCATGAAAAAAATGATTTAAATTGACATTGGAAAAAAGTCTCAATACCCTGACGGGTTTTACAACGGTAAAGCTGTCATGATCAAGCCTTTCCTAGATCCGTCTCAATGACCTTGTGGATATTTATAGTTGTTGGGATAAATTAAAAGCCGAGGCTGTTTAAAGAGCAGCCTCGGCCTGGATCAATCTCTAAAAGAGACTATTTTGCCGTACCCTTGATCCATTTTTCATTGAGTTTATCGATGGTACCTTCGGCTTTAACTTCTGCCAGGGCTTTATTGATCTTGGCGAGCAGGTCAGTCTTGGTCTTGCAGACAGAAATACCGTAGTCCTCAGAGGTCAACAGGCCGGCAACAACCTTGATCTTGTCGGGGTTCTTACCCACGAAACCTTCGGAGGGAACATTATCGGCCACAACTGCTTCTACCTGACCATTGATCAGATCCTGGAAGGCCAGATCGACACTATCATAGGCTTTGACGGTGGCGCCTTCGATCTTCTTGGCGAGGATATCACCGGTGGTACCGAGCTGGGTACCGATGGTCTTACCCTTCAGATCCGCTTCTGATTTGATGGCATCATTGCCAACAGCGATGGTGATGGCCTGTCCTGCCTGGAAATAGGGATCGGAGAAGGTCATATTCTGTTTGCGTTCGTCGGTAATGGTGATGGCGGAAATGGCGGCATCGTACTGGCACTGGGCCATACCGGCCAGCAGAGGATCAAATCCGATATTCACATATTCGACTTCCAATCCGGCTTTCTTGGCAATGGCGTTGAACAGGTCGATATCGAAACCAACCAGTTCCTTGGTTTTCTCATCAACAGTCTCAAAGGGGGGATACGCAGCGTCGGATGCGACTTTAATCTTGCTTGATGAGGCTGCCGGAGCGCAGGCGGTCAATACCATGGCAAAAACGGCAACGAGGGCAACAACTACTAACATTTTATTCTTCATTTTCTCTCTCCTTTTTTTATTTAGAACCAGGTTGTGTGGATGTGTTTCTTATTCTTCAATAAGCATCTCCTGCAGAGTCAGACCATCTGGTGAATAGAATGTTAAGCAAAAAACCCGGCCCAACATAAAGGGTCCCGGGATGTTCATAGGATCCACTCCTCAACAGGTGTGAGGAGTGGATCATTCTATCGTGAATGTCGCTGGTTTTGCATCAAGGGAACGAAATCAGGAATCTGCACAGGTATGCCCCTCGCGGTTTTATCTCTGGGCATAATCATACCATAACGGGAAGCCCCGAGGTAGAGGATTTCAAGAATGATTTCACGATAATTCCAATGATCTGCTTCAGCAATCACACATAAATCGCTGAAACCACGCGTCATACCCGGTAGTGTATTGATTTCCATTAAACATGGAACACCGTTTTTATCAAGGCGGATATCCACACGAGAGACATCCAGCGCGTTGATGGCTTTATGGGCTTTAATCGCCAAATCTTGAAGACTGCTGGCCAGTGGTTCCTTAACAGAAGCCGGACAAATGAATTGTGGAACATCGGCATCGCCGGTATGCAGGGTTTTCGCACTATGACCGTAAATGCCCGGAGTCACTGAACTTGAGCTGTCCACTTCCAGAAGAGGAAAACGATGAAATCCATCGGCTTCGTAGATAGAAGGACGGGGACTGAAACGGGCTGCATCTTCACGGCCCATGACAGCCACGGTGAATTCACGTCCGGGCAGATATTCTTCTACCAGCGCAGGCTGATGATAGTTCTGGATCACCCAGTTTATCCGTGTGCGCAGTGATTTTTCATCATAAACAATGGAACCGGCATCCATACCCATACCGGTACCTTCACTGGCCGGTTTGATGAACATGGGAAATTCCAGGTCATCCGCCAGAGGTTCATCACCCCGCAGGAATTCCTGGAAGGCGGCTGTGGGCAATCCTTTATCACGCCAGATACGTTTGGTCATTGTCTTGTCGAGCGCGATGGCATTGGTGAGAACGCGGGAGGCAGTATATGGAATTCGGAATAATTCTAAAAGTGCCGGGATCTGGGCTTCACGGGCATCACCGTAAATCCCCTCGGATAGATTGAAACAAATATCTGGGCGGATATGTGCGAGAGCAAAGGGGAGATTTGCATCAGCAGGAATGAAGACAGTGGTGTGTCCGTCGGATTCAATCGCCGATTGGATCTCCTGAATTGTCTCTTTTCGGTCAAATTCCGCGCCAGCGTCCGCGGGACCATCCATTGGTAATTCGGTTTCCCCCTTAACATTAGCAATTACTGCCACTCTCCACGCCCTAATTGGACGCGGTGTGGTACTGGGAGGTTTATCACTCTCTGATTCTGTACTTTCAATTTCTCTGATTGTTTCGTCCATCTATGTAATATTTCATCCTGTTTCTCCGGGATCACCGGCAAATTTCAACAGCCGTGAAGTATAGTAGCAACTCATAAAAATGCAAGAGGTGAAAACCTTACAATTTATTCATCTGTTAACACAATACGACGAATTTGGTGATATGTTGCATTTTACAGATATGATCACTTCTCTTGCCTGCCTGCATACTCTGTTGTATCCTTGTGCTGGGAATGGTAGAGCCCCGGTGGGTTTCCCTGTCTTCAAAACTGGCGGCGGGCTGTTATGCAGGCCGCGGTGGGTTCGACTCCCATCCATTCCCGCCAGTATTTTCAACTGTCATCAGGTGAGTAATGAGCATAACCACTAATAATGAGGAAATTATTCGTAATTATGTAGAAAGAATACTTTCCATCGACGATATTACTACAGGCGAGCAGAAAGATGGTTTCTTGCTGCGATTTCGCGGCCACCTGAGGTCAGAAAATTCAGAAGAAGCCTATTCATTATTGGAAAACCAGATCCGACCGTTCAATTTAACGCCTTTATTTAGAAAAGAGGCAAATCAGCATACCATTTTGATCGTTGAAGGTGTCCCAATTCCACGCCAATCCAATCCCTGGATTAACCTTCTTCTATTCGTTTTAACGGCCATTAGTGTTCTGATTACGGGCGCCATGTACGGAACCGACCAGCTCTTTACCGGTGGATTCTGGCAGTCGATTAAAGATGTCATTTACTATGGATGGCCTTTTGCTATCAGTATGCTGGCCATCCTGGCGGCACATGAGTTTGGGCATTATTTTATGGGCAGGCATTATGGCATACATGTTACCCTGCCTTATTTTATTCCATTCCCATTAAGTCCATTTGGAACGTTGGGTGCTTTTATTAATATGAAAGAAATCCCAAAGAACAGGCGACAATTGCTGGATATCGGCCTGGCCGGACCGCTGGCAGGACTGGTGGTAGCCGTACCGGTGCTATTCATCGGATTAAGACTTTCCGCACTGAATGTCTTACCGGCAACGCCTCCATCCGGACAAATGCTTCAGATGGAAGGGAATAGCCTGCTTTATCTGCTGATCAAATTTCTGTCATTCGGACAACTTTTACCTGCACCGGCCTCATATACCAATACGAACCCCATACTTTACTGGATCGGTTACTTCTTTACGGCAAGACCATACCCGGTGGGTGGCATGGATGTCATGCTACATCCAGTGGCCTGGGCGGGATGGGCGGGTATGTTGGTGACTGCATTGAATCTAATTCCAGCCGGCCAGTTGGATGGGGGACACACCATCTATGTTCTGCTGGGAAAAGAAAAATCCATGAAACTGCGAGTAATCGTGCTTGTAATATTAATCGCGCTTGGTTTTGTGTGGAGCGGTTGGTGGTTATGGGCGGCGATCATTTACTTTCTCGGACGATATTACGCAGAACCCCTCGATCAGATCACCGAGTTGGATGGCAATCGGAAAATACTGGCTGCAGTTGGACTCGTAATTTTCTTGCTGGTTTTCACACCCGTTCCGCTCAGCCTGATTGGATAGCCATTCAGAGATTTTAAAGGAAAGGTATTCTCTGAATCAAGAATCCGGTTAATCCACCTTATTACGAAGGCCGATTAAATCCAGGATCGGTTGTTTCATAAAAAGGAAAGCGGTTAGACCGTAAAATGCTGCGCCAATAGCGATAATGGCAAAAGTGGATGCTAGCATAGATGGAAGGATGAATTTCGAAGCGATTACTATGCCGGCCATAAAAATCGATAAAAGAAGAGATTTACACATAAATTTCAAATCATAGACCTCTGAAAGCCTGTACCCAAATTTACGAATATAGACAATAAAAACGATGTCCATACAGATATAAGCCAAAAATGTTGCCAGAGCGGCTCCCAGGATACCAATATGTGGAACAAGCAGCAGGTTGATGATCAGGTTAAGAAACGCTGTGCCGAGCATTAAATTGCGAACAAACTTTGTCTTTTCCAGAATATACGATAAATAGTATCCAACTGTGGTGATTTGATCGGCCAGAATTCCCCCGGCGATGAAGAAGAAGATCAAAGGATTGCTTGAAAAGGACCGGGTCCCAATTCCCGTGATCAAATCATTGGAGAGAACGCATAAACCGAAAAAGGCGGGAAATCCCAAAAAACAATACGCATTCATATAAAGGCGGCAGGTTCGTTTCAAGGTTTCCGATTCATTTTTATTGAAAGCTGCCGCCATCAAAGGGTAGAGCGGTGACCAGAATGGGGAACCCAGCGCGGAGATGACTGCCGCGAGGGTGTAAGCCGCGTTATAAATGCCCACCTGAGCGGCATCCATATAATAGCCGATGATCCATCTATCCCCCAATTGAATGAACCAGCTTCCAAGGCCACCTATCATAAGAGGAATACCATACTGGATCAGTTGAGACAATTCATCAAAAGGAATAAACGGAGATCTAAGGTCAATATCTTTTACGTAAAAAAGGTAACCGGCGGAAAAAAGCAGAAATATGAGTTTGACAACCAGCCATGCCCAGATAACCTGTAGGAGGCCATACCCTGAAATCAAAACCAGGCATACGGCAGCAACATAAAGAGCTGTCTGGATGATCTGAAATACAGAAAATGCGACGATCCGCAAGCGCGCTCGGAAAAAGTCTTTCAGGGATGATTCGAGGCTGGATAAAATAACAAGAGGAGCCGACCAGATGACAATCTCTTCCGCGCCATCAACTTTTATAAAATTCTGGTTGATCCAGGAGGCTGCCAGAATAATGAGAAGAGAACACAGAGCGGAGGTGAGGAAAATCACAAGGATTGTGGATTTGAAACGGCTGGATATATAAGATCGATCCGTCTTGCCTGCCACAACACGCACGACTCCATATCCCAATCCCAGCGAAACGACCGGCACCAGAAAGGATATCAGTGTATTGACCTGAGCATTTACCCCATACCCTTCTGTTCCAAGGTATCTGGCAAAAACCGGGAAAGTAATAAGCGAGCTTACCCGCGATATAAATTCCGCGAAAAAGCGTACCGCTACAAACAGTCCATGGTTGGAGATGCTCAGCTTCTTATTAAACATTTTTTTGTTGTTGAATGATAATTAAGCCGGAAAAGAAAGAATTATACTTTTCGAAGCAACAACACGCAATTGGCACAATAAATGAGATGATTGAATAATTTATGTCGACCAACGATTCAGGAAAAAACTGATGGGTATTCAAAATTCCCTTTCTCACAAAACACATTTCATTGATGCGGCTATAACAGTGACATATACAAAAGATCCTCTTCTACAGAAAAAGCCGAACTGTCCTGATGGATTTATCTGGAATGAAAACCCATTTCAGATCAGTAGAATGCTTCAGGAATGGGTAGATTTCACCCGACGAGGAAAGATGGCTCGAAATATGAGCGAAGTTCACTCTAGCTCGGCGTCAGTGAAAGGTTCATGGGGCGTAGGACGCTTTTTCTTTCGCGTGGAAACGACAGACCGGCGAATATTTGATATCTACTACGATCGGGCGCCAAGCGGATCAGCGAATCGAAAAGGACAGTGGTTTCTTTTTCGGGAACTGGTGAACAATCCCTAAAAAAACAGAGGAAAGGTCTGGACTAACCATGGGGATATGGCAAGCATCACAAAACCGGCGGCTGAACCCAGCAAAATTCCAGCGATAATATCAGATAGATAATGTACTCCGGTTGCAACGCGAGCCATGCTCACGAGTGGCGCCCAGCATAATACAGTCAGTCCAAACCAGAGTGGGCCCAATCCAAGTGACATGACAGCCAGTAAACCGGCCCGTGCGGCATGACCCGATGGAAAGGAGTGAGGATCTGTATTACGGTATATAGCCCCCCAATCTCCCGGTGGTCTCTGGCGCCGAATAGTGAATTTCAACGCAAAAACAAATAGTGCCAGTCCTCCAACCCCGGCGGCTAACAATGCCACGTTTCTGTGCCAGGCAGGGCTACCAATTAGCCATATCATAAAAAGACCTAACATCCAGAACCACGAGTCACCCGAATGAGCCAGAAATGCCACCAGTTTCCACCAGCGAGATTTTTGTGACATCCGACATCTGGCGGACAGGTCGGCATCCCAGTGTAATAACTGCTTGATCAATTTCTACTTACCTTTGGAGATCGAAAATAGGCAAGCAATTCATCCAGTTGATGGGGTTTATCCACGTCCATTCCTATTTCTGCGAATGGACATAGAATGGCATGGCAGCGTGCACCGATCTTCTTGCTGATATTGACCTCCGCCTGGAGTAGAGTCATCTTTCTGATCAAGACAAGAAAGAGGGTGTCAAATCCCAGTATGGTTGCCTGTTTGATGGGGCTCTTACGCGAACCTATAATCTGATCGAATAATTGCTGCTTTTGAAAAATCATCTGATGGTCAAAAGCATTGACGTCTCCACCGCAGACTTCCACCTCAGATAGTTTAAGATAGGTGCGTTTTGAAGTTGGGAACGCGCTTTCCATAGTATCGCGGTTGATGACATTGTAATAAAGATCATGATCAGTTTGGTGGACTTTCTCGACCACCCAATCGACCATTTCACCGGTGACTGCCGGGATATCCGACGAGAGAGCCAGTACTTTCTGGCTGATATTCCCCTGATGTTGGAGTTCTTGAACACCGGCCTTCAAATTACTAAGAATTGAACCCTGTGTTTCAATGATCTTCAATGGATGACCACAAACCAGATCGGTAAAAGGAGGAAGACCGACGATAACAACACGATTGACATTGCTGGAAGCGGATAGAGCGTCCAGTACCCATTGGATCATCGGTTTGCCGGCGAAATCAATAAGAGCTTTCGGTTTACCGGCAGTACGTTCAAAAAGCGGGTCACCTTGAACGGGAATTCCACCGGCAGTGACGATGGCATCAAGTGGTGAGATAGTAGGAAAAGGGTGGCTCATCAAGGGTTCAAGATTTGAAATTGGGGCTGCAGATCAACCGATTCGATGGTTTTTTTCAAGTGTGATAAATATTCGCTGTTTTGCGTGTAGTCTATAGGGTTTTTCCAACCGGTCACAGCCACAAGAGCGGCTTCCATCATATTTGTCCCAAAAGAACGTCCATCAAGAATGGGGGTGGTGGTCAACAAGGCATAAGCACCCGTCTGCCGGAAAAAATCCCTGTCATTTGGGGTTGTCGTGTTCGTGACAATGATCTTTCCCTGCATACCATCAGGCATATAGCGATGCAGGTAATGGCAATCGCCGGCAATCACATCCGCCCAGTGAAAGTACTTCTCCCATTTTGGAGTGCGTTTGTTCTGAGACTCACCGGTAGGGTAAATCCATTTGAAAGGAAGATTGGAAACAATGGGGATAAGAATGGCTGCCAGAAGCCGCATTGTAGTAATGGAATGAACGGCAACAGGCAAACCCAGCGCGAACATCATATCTCCATAGATACAATCATAGCTGGCCTGCCGAAATGATTCGGCCAGCCCCCAACGATCCACAGCAGAGGCAAAAAATGCTTTTGCGGGTTTAATCGTTGAAGGTAGTTTCTCGTTCAATACCTGGGCTGCTCTTGATTCCAGCAAAATCTTCAACCCGTTTCCATCTACAAGAGGAGTTTTTCTTACCGACTCAACCATGGAACGAATGCTGTGCAGCACATGAAATTTGCCATCAATACAAAAACCGAGATCTGTGCCGCCCAGACCAAACGCATCAACCTTCCCATCCAGATCACAAAAAAGACGTGCGGCTTTTTCCATATCGCCGTCTGTTCCGATGCGCTCGATGGATACAATCTCCCCCAGTAATTCAACTTGTGTAGCTTTATTTCTTTGCGAGGACCCGATGCTGATGCTGACGGCTCGTTTCAAAATTGGCTCCTGGTCAGACAGGGTAGAATGGCTTGAGTATACCGTTTGATAAAGTAAACCGCAATGCGCGGGAAAAGTTGCGAATTTCGGATAATCCGATTTGACAAATATTAATGCACGATTATAATTTCATGATTAACATACTGATTCTTGGTAGTGAATTTCCAGGAAATGAATACCAAGTTTCAGCAGTCCCTAATCTCTAACTACAATTGAATAAGGAGGAGCAAGTGAACAAGAAGGTTGTATCATCAAGTTTTGCTGTTCTGGTCATATTTAGTTTACTACTGACAGCGTTCATGTCTGCGGCTGCACCGGCGCCGACCACCGTACTCTCAAAGGCAGCGGCTGCCGCTTTTGAACCGATGAAAGTGGCGGCAGCAAATTGTGATTATGGCGGTGAATTCAAATCCATAGAAGCAGTGGATGAATCTACTGTCAAATTTACCCTCTGCTATCCGGATCCCGCGTTCCCTTCAAAGGTTGCTTTCTCCGTATTTGGTATTCAGGATAAGGACTACCTGGATGCCAACAAAGGTGATTCTGTTGTATTGGGAGAAAAAGCGAACGGAACAGGCGCCTATAAATTGGTAGAGTGGAAGAAAGGCGACAGCATCATTTACGAAGCCAATCCTGATTACTGGGGCACAAAAGCCAAAGTGAAGAACCTGGTCTTCAAATGGTCAGATCAATCCGCCCAGCGTTTCCTGGAACTGAATTCCGGCACGGTGGATGGCATTGATAACCCGGCTCCCGAAGATATCGAAACCCTTAAGGGTGACAGCAATTTCACGGTCTATGATCGCACCGCTCTAAATATCTTCTATGTTGGTTTCAATGTCAACCTGAAACCCTTCGATAATGAAAAAGTACGCCAGGCTTTTGCTCAGGCAATCGACCGCCAGCGCATTGTGGATGAATACTATCCTGCCGGATCGACTGTTGCCCAGAACTTTGTCCCTGACCTTTTCAACCCGGGCTTCAGCAAAGACATCAAGTGGTACGACTACAACAAAGATACTGCCAAGAAGATGTTGGAAGATGCTAAATTCGATTTCAATCAGGAAATCACATTGGCTTTCCGCAATGTCGTCCGCGGTTATCTGCCTTCACCGGATAAGGTAGCCCAGGAAATTCAGGGTCAGCTTGCCGAAATAGGCGTAAAGATCAAATTGAAAGAAATGGAATCGGCCACTTTCATCGATGACACATCCGCCGGAAAGGAACCCTTCTACCTGTTGGGCTGGGGTGCCGATTATCCCGATTCAACAAACTTCTACGACTATCACTTTGCCAATGACAACAACAAACAGTTCGGTAAATTGTTCCCTGACATTGTTGAACCGATCAAGAAAGCCGGTCAACTGTCTGATGCTGCCGAACGCCAGAAACTGTATGACAAAGTCAACGAACTGTTGAAAGTTCATGTTCCCATGATCCCGGTTGCCCATGGCGGTTCAGCGACGGTCTTCAAAGCCGATGTGAAGAATGCCCATGCCAGCCCGCTGACCAACGAAATTTTCGCGGTGATGGACAATGGCAAAGACCAGTTGGTCTGGATGCAGAACGGCGAACCGGCTGCCCTGTGGTGCTCTGATGAGACCGACGGTGAGACTCTGCGCGGCTGCGAGGCCATGTTCGAATCACTGCTTGCCTATAAAGTCGGTGGTGTAGAAGTTGAACCTTCGCTGGCTGAAAAATACACAGTCAATAAAGATGCCACGGAATATGTATTCAACCTGCGCAAGGGCGTCAAGTTCCACAATGGTGCAACACTGGATGCGAACGATGTTGTTGCTTCGTTTGCCGCTCAGTGGGATGCGGCTAGCCCGAATCACAAAGGCCGCACAGGTACTTTTGAATACTTCGGTTCCTTCTTCGGTTCATTCTTGAATGCACCCAAGAAATAAATAGTACATTACAAAGCAGATAGAGATTCTCTATCTGTAAACCTGACCGGTCAGGGAAGAATATACACCCTGACCGGTCGGATTATTCTACTTTGCATGGTGAAGCCAGACAATGCTTCAATTTATAACCCGACGATTGTTGTTATTGATCCCGGTCATGATCGGGATTGTATTCATTACCTTTGGAATTGTTCGCCTGATCCCAGGAAATCCATGTGTCACTATGCTGGGTGAACGGTCGACACCGGAGAAGTGTGAGCGGTTCATGGAACGGTACGGATTGAATGACAATGTCATCGTTCAATTCGGCCGTTATCTGGGAAATATGGCTCAGGGTGATCTGGGGACATCCATAAAATTTTCACGTCCTGTGGTTGATATCATTTCTGAACGCTTACCGCTAACCATTGAATTAACCATCTGCGCGATGATTTTTTCCACAATATTTGGAATTTTATTTGGGGTGGTATCCGCCTTGAAAAGGAATTCCTTTGTTGACACATTAACTATGATTGGAGCGAACATTGGTGTATCAATGCCAGTCTTCTGGCTGGGCTTGATGCTTGCCTATGTGTTCGCTTTGATGCTGAAAGGCACTCCGTTTTTTATTCCGCCATCCGGTCGATTCAGCGCCGGATTGACGATGACATCGTTGATAAAATTCTGGGGATTGACAGATGTAACCGGTTTTAAAAAGTTCGTTCTGGATTTTCTGTCTAATTCCCTGTTAATAAACACGATCATTACCGGCAACTGGAAAGCCCTGAAAGATGGATTATGGCACCTGATTCTGCCGGCTGTTGCTGTAGGCACGATCCCTATGGCTGTTATCGCCCGAATGACACGTTCCAGTTTGTTGGAAGTCCTAGGTTTGGATTATGTACGAACAGCACGGGCAAAGGGTTTGATCGAAAGGTTGGTAATTTCGAAACATGCCATGCGCAATGCTTTGATCCCCATTGTCACAATCATTGGTATCGAGACCGGAAGTCTACTTTCCGGTGCTGTGTTGACAGAAACCGTCTTCGCTCTGCCCGGTGTGGGTACCGCGCTGGTGAATGCCATTCTGGCGCGTGATTATCCTGTCGTGCAGGGTTTTACACTGGTCATATCCATCATTTTCGTTTTGGTGAATTTGATTGTAGATGTGTCTTATGCCTATCTGGATCCCAGGATCCGAGTTGAGTAGCGGATAACATGGAAAAAGAAAAAGCTGCGAACAAGGGAATTTATGAAAGAAAATCTCCGGCAAGAGAATCTTTCCGGCGATTTTTGCGGCATCGGTCTTCTCAGGTTGGATTAGTAATTTTACTTTTCCTGGTATTGATCGCTATTTTTGCGCCATTTATTGCGCCTTTTGATCCTACGCAAATTTTGAAAACAGAAAAACGTAGAAGCCCACCATGTATTCATGCTTTAGGCTGCCCGGCTGAAAAAGTGGAACATATCATGGGGATAGATGGTAACAGTAGGGACCTTTTATCGCGCGTGATATTCGGTTCGCGGCTATCCCTGCAAATCGGCTTGGTGACCATCAGTTTTGCCATTCTAATTGGAGGCCTGATCGGAGCTATTGCCGGTTATGTCGGCGGGTGGTTCGATAATCTATTGATGCGCCTGATGGATGTATTGATGGCATTTCCAAGTTTACTGCTGGCTATTGCAATCGTTACAGTTTTGGGTACCGGTTTGATAAATGCTTTGCTGGCGATTGGAATCGTCTCCATACCGAGATTTGCCCGGCTGGTGCGTGCATCTGTATTATCAACAAAAGAACTGGATTATGTTGCCGCTTCACGTGCATTGGGCGCCTCCCCGTCACGGTTGTTGTTTCAGCGGATTTTACCCAACTCGATCACTCCCCTAATCGTACAGGGCACTCTAGGCATCGCCACCGCTATTTTGGATGCGGCCGCGCTTTCTTTCCTGGGTTTGGGAGCAGAACCCCCCAGGCCAGAGTGGGGACTAATGTTGGGAGAAGAAAAGAACAGTGTATTCAATGCGCCACACCTGGTTTTCTTTCCGGGTGTTGCGATTATGTTAACCGTATTGAGCTTCAATCTTGTAGGTGATGGTTTGCGGGATGCATTGGATCCCCGGTTACGTGGTAAACCTGTGGCATAGGAGATAAGATAATGGCAGAGAAAAAACAATGGTCGAAACCTCCTGAAATGGAGATTGATATCAAAAAGAAGTACAAAGCGGTGATGGATACGGATAATGGCAAAATTGTGATCGAGTTGTTTGCCGCAAAAGTGCCAAAAACTGTGAATAATTTTGTGTTTTTATCTCGTCAGGGCTTTTACAATGACACAATCTTCCACCGTGTGATCGGTGATTTCATGGTCCAGGGTGGAGACCCGACCGGAAGCGGTATGGGTGGGCCTGGATATAAATTCGATGATGAATTCGATGATACGTTGATCCATAATAAACCGGGCATCCTTTCTATGGCGAATGCCGGACCCAATACCAACGGATCTCAATTCTTCATCACACATGTTTCCACACCCTGGTTGAATAAAAAGCACGCTGTATTCGGGCAGGTGAAAGAAGGAATGGATGTCGTTATGTCCATACCGCCGCGCAATCCCCAGGCTCCGGAATATCCTGGAGTCAAGATCAAATCCATTGAGATTGTGGAAGAATAAACACCCGAAAGGGTGTTTTTTTTATTAAGTTACTATATAGAGTTGTTACATTCATCTATTGACAATTATTTCACGAAAAGATAATATTATCATATCCGTGAATATATTTCATTTTATTGACCCGGGATTGTCCATAAATGAACATGATACCCAGTGATTATGAATCTTCAAGATTGATCAGCCGGATATTGATGATGTATTACATGGAAGACAAGTCACAGGCTGAGATTGGCCAGGAACTGGGATTATCAACGGCGAAGATCAACCGGCTCTTGAAACAGGCAAGAAACCAGGGTTATGTGGAAATAAATATCCATTCTCCGTTTCAGCACCTGATAGCATTGGAAAAAGAACTAGAATCTCTGACCGGTCTGAAACATGCGGTAGTTGTTCCGAAACTTGGGGAAAATGAAAAAGCATTGCTGCAATCTGTAGGTCGAGCCGCAGCCATATTTTTCCTCGAACATTTGAGAGACGGGGATATTGTCTGCATGGGTGGAGGAACCACACTGAGCGCCATGGTTGAATCCATCCCAACAGAACAGAAATACTCGATTACTGTTGTCCCCGCTTCAGGCGGAGTTCAGGGCAGGCATGATACGGATGTCAACAGCCTGGTTTTTGATCTGGCAACAAAACTGGGCGCTAAAGGACTTTCACTGCATGCGCCGGCTGTTACAGATTCTACTCAGGAAAGAGATAATTTGCTGGCTATCCGGCAGGTACATGAAGTCTTGGATCTTGCCAATCATGCACAAATTGCATTGATAGGAATTGGAGCCATCCGGCCGGCTACAGCCAGTCTGTTCCAATTTGCATCACTCTCTAACGACGATATCTCTGTGATTACTCAGAATAAACAGGCTGCCGGTGAAATGCTCATGCATGTACTGGACCATACCGGGAAACCGATGAATAGTATCTTGAACCAGAGAATTGTCGGACTTGAAATGGAAGAGCTGAAAAAAATACCTCTGACAATTGGTATTGCCGCAACACAAAACAAAGTAATTCCAATAATTGCCGCTCTAAAAGGAGGATATTTAAAGGTACTGATAACGGATGAAGAGACCGCAAAAGAAGTATTGGCAAAGTACAACACGATATCTCAGGGATGAGGAAGGTTTTTGTAGAAATAGAAATACTCAATTTCGGAGAAATGTATGCCTGTTCATATTAAAGATGTCACCAATGAATTACAGTTAGATCCAAAAGTCAGAAAACAACTCATACAGCGTTTATCAAAAGATAAACTGCAAAAAATGCTTGAGCAGATGTTCCTGACACGTTTCTTTGAGGAGAATGCCGAAGCCCTTTATATGCGTGGACTGGTTCATGGGACGATGCACCTCTCTATTGGAATGGAAGCATCACCAATTGGTTCGATTGCGGCCATACGGGATGACGATTATATTTTGCATCACCATCGGGGACACGGTCATACCATAGCAAAAGGTGCCGATATCACCCTGATGATGGGTGAATTCATCGGTAAAGAACCTGGATATTGCCGTGGACGTGGTGGTTCCATGCATATTGCGGATATTCCCGGCCGTAATCTGGGTGCAACTGGAATTGTGGGCGGCGGTCTACCCACAGCGGTGGGTATTGGTCTCGCGCTGCAGATGAAGAAATCAGACAATATTCTTTTGTGCTTTTTCGGAGATGGCGCGACAAATGAAGGGTCATTCCACGAGGCATTGAATATGGCTGCTCTGTGGAAACTGCCTATCGTTTTCATTTGCGATAACAATCAGTATGGAATGTCTATGGCTGCGGAAAAAGCCATGACCATCCATCACATCAGCGAACGCGCAGCTTCCTATAATATCCCCGGTGTAACAGTGGACGGGAACGATGTTTTTGCCGTTTATAACAAAGTTTCCGAAGCCGTTATGCGCGCACGCTCTGGGGAAGGTCCAAGCCTGGTGGAGAATTTAACGTACCGATGGCGTGGCCATTCGAAGAGCGATCGCAATCTTTACCGGACCCAGGAAGAAATTGACGAGTGGAAGCAGTTTGATCCAATTATTCGATATACAGGTTGGCTCCAAGAGTACAAGGTGTTATCTGAAGGCGAAATTGACACAATAGAACAATCTGCGAAGGATGCAATCGCCAAAGCAACCGAAACTGCACTGGCTTTTCCGGAACCTACGCCTGAGAATCTTGAAGCGGAGGTATACGCCCCATGACGAAAACAGAAAAATCCCGTGAACTAACAATGTTGGAAGCAGTGCGCGAAGCACTTGTTCAAGAAATGCGCCGAGATGAAAATGTATTTCTAATTGGTGAAGATATCGGTGTATATGGCGGAGCTTTTGGTGTAAGCAAAGGTATGCTGGAGGAATTCGGATCTGAAAGGGTGCGAGATACACCCATTTCTGAAGGAGGAATTGCAGGAGCCTGTGTAGGTGCCGCATTGATGGGTATGCGGCCTGTTGGCGAAGTCATGTTCATGGATTTCCTAACTTTAATGATGGATCAATTGGTCAACCAGGCGGCAAAAATACGTGTCATGTTTGGTGGTAAGGTCAGCATACCCATGGTTATGCGTGCACCTTACGGTTCCGGAACAGGAGCAGCGGCACAACATTGCCAGTCTCTTGAAAGCTGGTTCATCGCTACACCCGGGATCAAAGTAATATGCCCATCTACACCTTACGATGCCAAGGGCTTGCTTGTAGCGGCCATACGGGATAACAACCCCGTGTTATTTATGGAAAATAAGCTGCTTTATAAAGCCAAAGGACTGGTTCCGGAAGATATCTATTCCCTGCCAATTGGAAAAGGAGATGTTAAACGAGAAGGCAAGGATTTGACAATTTTCTCGTATGGTGTCACTGCTCAGCGATCACTGGAAGCAGCTGAAATCCTGTCAAAAGAAGAGATTGAAGTGGAAGTGATCGATCCTCGAACATTGAAACCGCTGGATAAAGACCTGCTTGTTCAATCCGTATCGAAAACCGGGCGGTTACTGATTGTTCATGAAGCTACCAAGACAGGTGGGTTTGCCGGTGAAGTTACCTCTGTCATCTGTGAAAGTGAGGCATTTGACCGGTTGGATGCTCCGATAAAGCGTCTGGCAGGATTAGATATCCCCATACCGTATAACCGCACACTCGAAAAAGCAGCCACACCGCAGATTGAAGATATTGTGAAAGCCGCCCGTTCGCTGGCCATTGAAGGGAGATGATCCATGAGAGCTGAAGTGATTATGCCCAAAGTGGATATGGACCAGGAGACCGGTACACTGGTTGAATGGTTAAAGAAGGAAGGCGAAGAGGTAAAAAAAGGCGAGCCTTTATTTGTCATCCTGACATCAAAAGCCACGATAGAAATTGAAGCTCCCGAATCTGGCATTTTGCGCGGTGTCAGAGCAAAAAAAGATGATGTCATTCCGGTGACCGAAATAATAGCATATATTGTCTCTCCGGATGAAAAGTTTGAAGCAACGGTTGAGAAAACTTCACAGGTGGTTATTCCAACCGAGAAGACAGGTTCAACAACTGTAAAACCACCGGTCGAAATGCCGGCAGTTCCCGCAATGGTTGCTGGTGGAAACCTGCAGGTTCGGGCTACGCCTCTGGCACGGGCTATTGCCAGAGAAAAGGGTTTGGATCTGGCCAGTATTCTCGGGCGTGGTCCTCGCGGTCGAATTTACAAAGCTGATGTGTTATCAGCTGTAGAAAAGGGATTAGGTACTTCAACGGCCAAACCGGCATCCATTTCCGGCCAGGCGGTGAACGTCCCCGCGATGCAGATTCCACTTCCCAACGCGCGAATCCGCGAGCGCATTCCCATGAAGGGTATTCGCACCGTGATTGCCCAGAGAATGAGTTACAGTTGGAATTCCATCCCGCATATCTATGAATCGGTCAATGTAGATATGGAAGAGGTGGTGCGGCTGCGCGAACAGGTGAATCCGGCGATACAGGATCGTACTGGTTTGAAAGTATCTTACACGGCTATTCTCGCGCTGGTTGTATCGCGTCTGTTGCCAAAACATCCATTTCTCAACAGTTCTTTTACCGGTGAGGAAGTTATTCAATGGGCAGATATAAATCTGGGAATCGCAACCAGCCTGGAAGACTATTTAATCGTTCCGGTTGTGCGTTCGGCACAGGAAATGAATCTGGAAGGTATTGTCAGAGAAATGAACCGGCTATTGGATGCGGCAAGATCTAAAAAGATGGAGCCGGCTGATATGAGCGGTTCGACATTCACCATCACAAATCTTGGAATGTTTGGTATTGAATCGTTCACGGCCATCATCAACCCGCCGGAAACTGCCATACTGGCGGTGGGAAAAATGATCGATACACCAGTCGCATTGGACGGGCAGGTGGTCATTAAGCCAATGATGAATTTGACAATCGCTGTGGATCACCGGGTCAATGACGGAGCACGCGCCGCAAAATTCCTGACAGAGCTTAAGTCTATGCTCGAGAATCCGTATCTGTTAATTTGATTTATTGGTGTATTATTGGTAGATTGAGATACGGAAAATAAATTCCCCCGCCAAAAGCGGGGGAATTTATAAAAACTGGAGGAGAAATGACCGAAGAGTTAAACGGGTGTGTCATCGGAATATATATAGCCAATGATCCCAACTCGATTCTCTCAAATTCCATAGAAAAGATTGAAGTTAGTCTGGAAGGATTTACCGGTGATAAGCACTCCGGGTGGACAAAACCATCAGATGGCCGGACTAAATTCTATCCACGAGGAACGACCATTCGAAACAGTCGGCAGGTATCGATTGTTTCAGAAGAAGAGTTAGGTGAGGTTGCCAGGTTAATAAAAGTCGATATCGTAATCGTAAAACCGGAATGGTTGGGAGCCAATTTATTGATAGGAGGGATTCCTAATTTAACCGGATTAAAGCCAAATACCCGGTTTTTCTTTTCCGGCGGCGTGGTTTTATTGATCACATCAGACAATTTACCATGCTCACTAATGACTGAAGAGATCATGAAGCATTTTCCGGATAGACCAGAACTGAAAAATGAAATCATTTCGGCCGCCATGACCAGGCGTGGACTGGTGGCAGTTGTGGAGTCTCCGGGAATTATTACCAGAAACGAAAAGGTGCGTGTAGTTAAAGCACGGTAAATATATCTATGGGTGAAATTGCGGCAATCTTAACGGCTGTATGCTGGTCATTTACATCGATATTTTTCAATAATGCCTCACGGGCCATAGGCTCTGTTCGTGTCAACCGGTTGCGTTTACTGGTGGCTACCGCGATCCTGCTTCTCGCACACTGGATATTCCTCGGGACACCAATTCCCACACAGGCTTCAGGGGAACGATGGCTATGGCTGGGACTTTCCGGAATAATCGGCCTGGCGCTGGGTGACGCCTTTCTGTTTCAAGCTTATGTTCACATCGGTGCCCGATTAACTACCATCATTATGGCGCTCGACCCGGTTGTCTCAACGCTCATTGCGTGGTTATGGCTTGGAGAGCAACTCACGTTAATGGAAGTTTTTGGCATTCTTTTTACTGTTTTTGGAGTCGGTTGGGTAGTCATGGAACAACGCAATGGCCAGACCGGACATTCCAGAAGAGATCTGTTGCTGGGAATTCTCTGTGGAGGAGGAGCTGTTCTAGGACAGGCCATAGGATTTGTTTTGTCCAAGAAAGGGCTTGAGAATGGCTTTTCTCCACTTTCCGGGGTTTTGATTCGGATAGTGATCGCTACACTGGTTATGTGGCTTCTAGCATTGCTTTCAGGGAAAATAAGAGATACTTGGGAGGGGTTGTACAACAAAGAAGCACGGAATAATATCCTGGCTGGTGCTCTAGTAGGACCTTCACTCGGTGTCTGGTTATCTATGGTATCTGTGCAAATGATTCCGGTAGGTATTGCGTCAACACTAATGGCGACCCGCCCGGTCATGCTCCTGCCATTATCCAAATGGTTCTACAACGAAAAGATCAGTATTCGCAGTATTATTGGAACATTGATCGCTTTAATCGGTGTGACATTGATTTTTCTCGTTGGTTAGGTCAGTTCGACGAAGCACAGCGAAATCCACGGTTTTCTCCTGCCGAATTTCCCACATGATGAAAACGCATTGCAAGATGTGTGTAATGAATTTCATCCTTGTAGGACGCACCGCGTAATACATGTTCAAAAAGCACATCGGTCAATTCAGAACCGGGCGGATTGTGGTCCGGTGAAGTGACATAATAAGTTTCACTGTAAATATCATTTACCCATTCACGGACATTACCGATTAGGTCAAGTATTCCGTACGGAGATGCACCGTCAGGGTAACTGCCCACAGGCCGCGTCCCATTGAAAGCCAGGCCGAATAATGCCTGATTGCCGTTTGGCGGAGTATCACCCCATGGATACAAACGGGCATCCTGAGAACCGCGGGCAGATTTTTCCCATTCTGCTTCCGTGGGAAGCCGCCTTCCCACTCGTTCGCAATACGTCTTTGCCGCATCCCAGGTCACATAGATGACGGGATGATTATCATACTCAGATTTATTAAAATTAGGGTTTTGTTCCAGGTCATGAACAATATCGGGGCAGGTTCCGGAAGCTATACAGCGTTTGTACATTCCCTGTGTTACTTCGGTCTGATCCATCCAGAAACCATCGAGAAAAACGGTGTGTTGAGGTTTTTCCTGGAGTTCTGCTTCTGTAAAACTATCTGTCGAACCCATAAGAAAAGCACCGGAAGGCACATAAACTTGTACCATTCCGTCAACCGGAGAAACCTTCGTGCTTCCAATAACCGGCTCTTGGGTTGGAGTGGGGGTTGGTGTCGCTGTTGGTGCGTTGGCTGTTTGCGCTACAGAGGTGGCTGTCTGCACCAGAAATGCCTGTTGTGTGGATAACACCTGAACGGTCAGTGTGCTGTGCATTTCCTGCACTACTTGATCCACATCTTTGGTTGGAATTGCGGTTGGCGCCGGAAAACCAATCAAACCTGTGCGCAGAAGAATGATTCCAGTGAAAGCGATTGCTAACAGAAAGAATCCTCCGCCAAGAAAAAGTATGGTTTCTTTTTTATGCGCGTTGGTTGATTTCATCAATGCATCTCAGAACGATTAAGAAAAATCAGGCGCCCTCGGGGAGATTCGAACTCCCAACCAACAGATTCGAAGTCTGGTGCTCTGTCCATTGAGCTACGAGGGCGAAGAAAAGTAATCCTATCCGGCCATGCGAGAAAAATATTATAACCTATTAGTCTGCAACAGTAAAATTTCTCGTTCCCCAGGAAAGAAGAAAAAAGGGGTAGACCTTTCAGTTTTGTCATTATATGGATGGAAAAAACTAACGATAATAATACAAGAATATTACTACTTATCAACTGGAAGGACCGGAATGGGATGGAAAAAGAACAGATGATAAATCCGGATCAGGATATACAGAATCCAGATAGTATCTCGATCGAAGTTTCCGATGATCAGGTCTGGAAAGCGTTTTATTCTCACTCCTATACAGTTTTATTCAAGTGTGAGAATTGCGATCATGAATTTGATATCGATGGCTGGTTTTACCGTTTTGACACGATGGCCTGCCCGAAATGCAAGACTATATATTCAGGGATCTTCGGGCAATTGAAAATGGAAAAGACAATAATTGAGGAACAGTCAGGCAGTTCAAGAGTAATTCTTGAGACATTTGAAGGTGAAAAGATAGAAATCAATCTTGGAAAAGACCCTCGAAGACTGGCACAAAAATTTGGACATATTGTTCTGATTGTATTCGTCAAATCAATAAATCATCAGAACAGGCCGTTGGGAATCATCGACTATTGCGAAATCAAACCTTCACTTGAATTATTCAACTCACCCAATGATGCGGGAAGAAATTTCAATAAAAAAAATGGTCAGGTGAAGAACCGATCCTTTTTCAGTAACCTTCTCTTTGGAAAGACCTGATACAAAAAGACTCTATTCTGGCGATATAGATAAAAGCTCACGTTTCGCAAGATACACACGCCGGTGGTGCTCGTTATCATAGAGCATGGCGACCACTTCCCATCCTTCCGTGCCAATCTGGTCCAAAAACTGCCAGATGAACTTTTTCTCAGATTGTGTCTTACCTTTTATCCTGTCAACCTGATAGTATTCCGTTTCGAACTCAAGATATTCCCATTTAGGCATATTGAATCCTCTTCACCAATGAAACAATGATTGCCTGATGTGAAAAATCGTAAGTGATTCGTTATCCTACCGGGCGAAGTCCTTTGTATACCTGAAAACCGCCAATTGTCCGAAGGATAGTCTCAGCTGGTTTACCGATATATTCTGATAATTCAACAGGTGACATCGGTGTATTCCCTCGCGAAATGAGTGCGCGAAATACGGCGTCCACCAGTGTGGTGTGATTGGTCAAGAAATCATCCTGTTTGGAGCAATGAGACATCAAAGTATCCTGCAAACCGTCAACGATTTGAACTTCGGCAGTTACCGGATCCACCCAGTCGATGGAAATTCCCTCTTCGATGTTTTCAAAAATTGATTGGTGTTCCGCACAGAGACAGCTATGCAGATAAATTCGCCAGTTGCTATCATGCAATTTCCACCATTCAAAGTCAATATGGAAGGGGGTATCAATGGTCGGTTTTACGAGGCTGAATTTTTTTGTTTCTACCATATCAAGCCTCTTCATCACTTTCATTCAACCGGAAATATAGATCACCCAGATGGCTCACCCAATCACGATTCTGTAAAACATTAAGAATGATCTGCGGTGGGCAACGTCTAATGAGGTTCACAGCCGAATAGAGCTCCTGGGCATGTACATGACCCTGAGGGTTTAATTTTGCCTGTTCCTTCATAATTTTCTTGATAATGGTATCGATGGATTGTCGAGTGAAATTCCCATTTTCCCAGAGTGTGTCAAGGGCATTCACATCAGGAATCATAACTGCCATGCGTTCATCCAGAGTACCACTGACCAGTTGTTTAAGCATGGCAAAGACAACACCGCCATCAGCGCCAATCAAGGCTGTACGTACCCATTCACGTGAAGGTTTCTTTTTACCGGCAGATATAAGAACTTCACCGGGTTTATTTCCCCGGATAATGGTCACATAATTACCGGGCATTAGATCGAGGGCTTGATACCAGTCGCGGAGACCAAAAACATACTTGTTTGTACGCACCACCCAGCCGGAAATTTCATCATTTGTATCTGCATCAATAAATTTGAATTGGACTCTGGGTGCTTCGTAAGCCGCCGGGAAGAGTTTGCGTATAGCTTTGGTAAGAGGCAGTGTTCCCGCTCTCCAATGCGGATAGATCAAACTTATTGTAACCTGGTCGGCTTTATCCATCTTTCCGGATTCAGGTTCAAGCTCGTCAACCACACTCTTGATCAGTTGATTGGCCAGTTCTTCATCCTGAATTTCTCCAGCTTGACCGGCTGGTGTGTAGCGCAAGGTCAGGGGAGGTTCTTGAACACCGGCCGGTTCCAGTTTCCGCAGATACCAGAGTGTCTCACCGGCAGGTCCTACTTCGTCGAAACGGCCATCTTCTTCAAGGGCGAGATTAAGAGAGAACTCAGTCAATTTTGAATTTACATCGGTAGGAAGTTCAATCTGCTCCATCAATGTTCTGGTGGGCAAAGGCCCGCCATTGTTCATATCGAGCACTGCTTCAACCAGATTTAGATGCCCGATACCGATATCCACAAGCAGGGCGCGAGGAAACCAGCGGCCGGCAATGCGTACCAGATCCGAGGCAGCTTCCAGGTTTTCTGTAACATTCTGAGTGATTTGTTCACCATACTGATTAAAAACAACTTCCGGATTAAAAGCAGGGTCACTTTCATCAACCTTGACAGGTTGATTTAATGCGTGATCCGCCAGTTTAGATGCAAATAATCTTTTTGAACCGTTCTCAAAATCGACTGTTATGACATCAAAAGCTGCCAGATTTGGATTATTGGCTGGCCGAATATCGATTACCTTACCCTTTATCCCATTTAATAGAGGAAAGACCAGCATATCCGATATTTTGTAAGAATCACCCGGTTGATAACGAAATCCGCCGGTGGGCTTTTGAGTCAAAAGGGATTGAATTTCATGATCAATGCGATTGGATATTAGGGCTTTTGTTAATTCTTCAGCGGTCTGAGGTAATTCAATTTCTAGGAGGTGATTATAGAGAAATTCGAGATCCTCATTTTCAAACTTAAAATCGCGCCAATAATCTTCCTGCAATGATAAGTTATTTGATCCCATCAGTTTAATCCGGTTCTCCTGCAATGCAAAGTATCAAGCATATTATTATACCGTAGCTTCTTCGTCATCACGGGTAGGTTTTTTCCAACCACTGGATTGGATTGACCTGTGCACCGTTGACCCAGATTTCCCAGTGTAGATGCGGTCCGGTAACCCGGCCAGTATCACCGATCAATCCGATCAATTGTCCGGGTTCCACATGTTCGCCAACATTTACTTTAATCTCGCTTTGATGCCAGTATCCGGTGAATACACCCAATCCATGGTCAATGATTGTCGAGTTACCACGAACTGTTAAAGGACCTGCAAATACGACGACTCCGGCGGCTGGCGCATAGATATTCAAATTTGCGCAAACGCCATAATCCAATCCAGCATGGAAGCTCGAATAAGGTCCACCGTTATAGGCGCGCCGATTACCGAAGGTTGATTTATAACAAATCGGTTCATCAACCGGATCGCGGAACTTTCCTGACCATAATTGCTGCGGAGTCACCTGTGAAGCCAGTTTTCTTATTTGATCCTCCTCTGGCTTTACGACGGCAGGATCGATGGTTGCAGGATCAACAGATAACATCGGATCTTCCGGGTAATAACCAGATTGAACCAGTATCCTCTGAGAGAAACTGTAGGATTCGCTATCTGCCTTGTTAATCGTCATATCAAAATTCACCAAGCCGGGTTCAGTCATTGCATAAATTCCCTGAAGCGCCAGATAACGGCCATCCTGGGTGGAAAAGAAATGAAGCGTATAGCCATTGAGATGGCCGGATACCTGTAATCCAGGTTCTCCGCTGGCGGTAATCTCAACCGTATGCCCCTGTGTCAATGGCAATTCATCAAATTGGAGATTCTTAAGATTGGGAAGTATGCTATTCGGCTGGTTATTATCAGGTGCGGAAGAGGAGTAGTACAAAGGGCGAGAAGGAATTGCCTGCCAGGTCTCGTCCAGGTTATTCTGTATGGCGACAATCCAAGGATTGAGGTTAATTCTAACGGAAGTTTCTGACAACGCTTCACCACTGCGTAATATTTGAACGTTCCTCAAACTGGCCTGATCAGAAACAGGCAAGATCAAACTTGATCCTGCAAAAATCTCCTGCGGGCTGGTGATTTTATTCAGTTTTGTGAGCATGGAAATCGGAAATTGATGCTGGATGCTTAATCCATCAAGAGTAGAACCCAGAGGGATGACTTCAGCGGTCAGATTGCCTGTTACACCCTCTAGTCCGGGAATGATGATCTGGTTACCAACAGTGAGAAAGTTGGGATTTTCGATTTTGTTTACAGCGATGATTTCTTCGGCCGAAACACCAAATTTTGAGGCAATCACATTCAGGGTATCCCCTGATTGAATTGTATACGTTGGGCCGGACGATTGATCCTGCGCGTGTACAGGTACAGCCGTTGAAAAAATTAACACTAATAAGGGAATTATATATTTCCAGTGTATTTTATACATGAATGAATTCCAGAGTGTCACCGCAATTATATTCTGCAAATCGGTCGATATGTGTTTCAAGGATGTATTTCGCCTTTTTTTGTGGTGCGGCAAGAGTCTTCCAACGGTAAGCGATGACCTTATCCACTACATGGTATGAAGAATCTACCCAGATGATCGACAGGTCATACCCCATAAAAAACATATGGATGGCTGAATTGATCCGGTCTTCTGAGGAATTGATAAAGAAAAGCCCTCCATCTGTTTGAATCGATCGGGTAAACATCAATCCGCGTAAACGGCTAAAGTAACTCTCACAAATCCCAAGATGGAGAGAACAAGCCTGTTTATTCGATAGATTATTTACTGTTACAGAGAGCATTAAAAGATTCTGGGGCAGGGATTAGTTCTTTTCCACGATCCGATCGATACTGGCGATCAATTCATTCGGACTAAATGGTTTACAGATGTAATCATCCACTTTCGCAATTCGTAAACCTAAAACGCGATCTATTGCCTGTGCTTTGGCGGTTATCACAATAACCGGTATATTACGAGTTTTGACGTGTGCTTTCATTTGCTGGTATACATCCCAGCCATCCAGATCGGGCATCATCAAATCCAATAAAACTAGGTCTGGCAATTCTGAAATCACCATTTCAAGACCTTTAACACCACCGTTTGCACCTTTCACTGTGAATCCACGCCTGCCCAGTATTAAACTGACCAGATCAATCATGTCAGGATCGTCTTCGATGTATATAATCCGATTGATAGTGGTGGGCGACATACGGCTCCTTTAAAATATTATTAAGTTTATCACAATGAGGATAAGAATCCTAACTGAACAAAATCTCCAAACACAATCGGGTATACTTTATATATAGAAACCAGGAGAGACTATGGAGAAGCAGAGGATATTGATTGTTGACGATCATGAAGTAGTCAGAATTGGTTTACGATCTTTGTTGCAGCACCATCCGCAATTTGACGTGGTAGGCGAAGCCGGTACAGCAAAAGAAGCTATCGAGAAAGTAGCTCAGTTACTTCCAGATGCGGTTTTAATGGATATTCGCCTACCAGGTCCATCAGGTATAGAAGCATGTGAAGAGATCACCCATTCCTACCCGAATACCAAGGTGATCATGTTAACCTCATACGCTGAAGATGAAATGTTGTTTTCTGCCATCCGGGCGGGAGCGTCAGGTTACGTTTTGAAACAAATCGGTGGGGATGATCTGGTGAAGGCTCTAGAAGCAGTGGGAAGAGGGGAAGCACCGTTGGATCCTGCTATGACAAAGCGCATATTCCAGGAAGTTAAGCGGGTGGTCAAGCAGGAAGAAGCTTCTGCTTTCGCACACCTTTCAGACAATGAAAAGAAAGTGCTACTTAAAGTCTCCGAAGGAAAGACCAACCGGGAGATTTCGAAAGAACTCTTTCTGGGTGAAGGTACGATCCGGAATTATGTTTCAAGTATTCTTTCAAAACTCGGAGTCAGCAACAGAGCTGAAGCCGCTGCATTTGCTGTGGAACACAATTTGAAAGAATACATGCCGAAGGAAATGCTGGAAAAAACTGAAAACAGGAGTGATTAGGTCTGGACTTGGTGAAGAACTTCCTGAATATAGAGAGCATCTTCTTCAAGGATAGGACTTTCACACAGAATTCTTCCGGAACAACCGGCAGCGCTGAGGGTTTCTAATAATTCCCGTAAATTGAAGTCAGATTCTTTTAGGGGAAGGTGATTTCGTTCACCTTTCGCCGTGTATTCGATTCCAGAGAGATGGATATGCAGGGATTGAAGTGCGGATTTTCCTATAATTTTTTCAATTTTCTCGAGTTGGATGAACCATTCAGATTTACTATTTTCTTTACCGGCTGCACGGGCATGCAGGTGAGCAAAATCAAGACAGGGCAGAACGCCGGGGATCGATCTGCTCATCTCGAGAGTATCTTCAAGAGAACCCAGCATGGCGGATTTTCCCATCGTTTCAGGACGAAGGATCACAGGGTTGCCTGCTTTGCGCAGTTCCTCGATACAACCAGATAACCTTGGAATCGCAATATTCAAGACCTCGTCAGGTGCCTTTTCAAAATATGATCCTGGGTGAAAGATGATATCTGTCGCACCTGCCAGATTGCCATAGATGGCAGCATCCATCAAACGAGTCCGAGATTTTGGCCATTCCTCATCATCAGCATTCAGATTAATAAAATAGGGCGCGTGAACGCTGATACCCACATCCTGAATTTCAGCTTCTTTCCGAATGGCAAGACAAGTCTCTTCTGAGACACGCACGCTCTGTACCCAACCCAACTCAAGAGCGCTTAATCCAAGAGCTCGTATCTGCTGAACAGCACCAATGCTCCCGCCCGGTTTTTTGGGCGTGGATTTGGGTGAACCGACCGTGCCAATCCGAAAGCTTTGTGCCATATAATTCCCTTTGGTTAAAAGCCGAATTTCTGAATAAGCGGGGGCCCGAGAATGATGACCCCAATGATGACGGAAGAAAGCGCTGCAATGAGCACGGCTGCCGCACCAACATCTTTGCCAACTTTTGCAAGGGGATGCTTTTGCGGACTGGCCAAATCAACAACTGCTTCGAGAGAAGTGTTAATAAACTCCGCTGTCCAGACAGTTCCGATGGTAAGAATAAGAATGGCGAAATCATGAGCCGGTATCTGCAGACAGAAAGCCAGGCAAATTACTGAAATGGTGGCAATAGTATGGATCCATGCATTTTTCTGCGTCTTTAAAACATATTTAAGACCGGCAAAGGCATGACCGAATGAACGAATTCTTGAGTAGACAAAATCTCTCAATTAACTGTCCTCCGGCCAGGCATAATTCGCAACGCCAAGAGACAACAGAACGTCTTCCTGTATCCGCCGCATGCTCTCCTTTTCCTCGTTAGAAGCATGATCAAAACCAGCTAGGTGCAGACATCCATGGACTATCAACATTGTCATCTCATTAAAAAAAGACCGCCCGTTTTGTTTTGCCTGCTCATTGGCTTTTTCAACCGAAATGATAATATCTCCCAGATATCTGATATTTGTCTGTGGATCAATTTCATCAGATTGAAATGACAGAACATCAGTAATCGAATCGATCTTTCGAAATTCTCGATTCAAATTCTGTATCGTCCGATTATCTGTTAGTACAACCGTAAGATCACCCTGAATGCCTGATCTTTTCAATGTTTCTCGTGCCGGAAGCCGTATATCAGAAAGACTCATGTCCTCGGGAAGAGCAGATCGCCGGGAAATGTGAATCATGGTTTTCTATCTCCAGTTTGTATCTCTTCCGTTTGTGATACTGGCACAGTAGGAGTATTGGAAGTCTTAATTTCGGGGTAGATAATTCTGGGGTGATAGCTGTTCCTCAAAGTTTTGGTGAATGACTCGGCCGCGAGGTAAAGATCGCGTAAAGTCAGGTTTGTGTGATCGAGCTGACCTTCCTGCTGAAGGTAATCAAAAACCTTCTTGACAAGCGAACGAATTTCAACTTCTGATCTGGGTAATTCTGCTCTGGCACGAGCTTCACAGCCATCTGCCAGCATCAAAAGAGCAGTCTCTTTTGATCGAGGACTTGGTCCAGGATAGCGGAATTTTTCGATATTGACCTGTTCGATTTGGCCGGCCGATTCCTGAATCGCGCGGGCATACTGGTAGCGGGTAAGCAGTGTGCCATGATGCTCCTGAATAAAATCGATGATTCTGGGAGGAAGATGATGTTTTCTCGCAATCAAAATGCCATCAGTTATGTGTCGGATGATTATGCCGGAGGATTCTTCTGCAGAAATATCATCATGCGGATTTGATTTGCCAGATACCTGATTTTCAATGAAGAATTGGGGATTGGCGGCTTTTCCTATATCGTGATAAATAGCACCTACTCTGGTAAGCAACACATCAGCACCAATGGCTTCAGCCGCCTGTTCTGCCAGGTTGGCTACCTGCAGACTGTGTTGATAACTGCCGGGAGCATTTCGCAACATGAACTGCATCACCGGATGATCCGGACGTGAAAGATCAAGTAGCTGTAACGCTGTTGTGGTTCCAAGCAATTGTGACAAGAAAACTTGAAATAACAGTGCCAGACTGGCAGAAGCCAGTCCATTGACGAAAGCACTACCCAGAAGTGTGGCCAGACCGACAAGGTCAATCGATCCAGGGGAAAGTCTGTAAGCAATTATTATGATACTGCCTGTACAGCCAATAACAGCGGCTGCACTGAAGAAACTGGAAACACGCATACCCTTGCCGAGTACTAGAATCCCGATCATCGATGTCAGGGCATAATACAGGGTTAGGTCCAGACTGGATGATAAGCCAAAAGAAGCCAATATCGACAGCGCGAGAGAGAGTACCATGCCTACTTCAACATTAAAGAGGCATGCAATAGTCAATCCAAAACCGGCTATCGGAAAAAGGTAAGGGAATACAGTTCGATTGGGAATGATGAAACGAGCAAGAAATAGGAATATGAGGAAAAGAGTGGAAATCAGGAGCAGGCTGCGCCAGTTATTAAGGCTAGGTGACGGCCTTCGATAAAAATAGACTGCAATAAAAGAGGCAATGATTAAGATAATGCCGGCTGGAGCAATGAAATTGGTATAACCGGAACGAGGCCGAACTAGATCGAATTTTTCCAGGGTTTCAAGAATCAGCGGAGTTACAATTTGACCACGACGAACAATAATCTCACCGGATAACAAGGAACGGGATACAGGTTGGACGGCATTTCTGGCCTGATCAATAGCCGCGCGGGTGCGATCTTCGCTAAATTGTGAATTTGCTGCAATATGTTGTTCCACAAGCCGGGTGATAATTGTGTTTGACCCTGGACTGAAAGATAGAGAGATTCTACTGGGAATGGACTGCCTCGCATCAAAAACCTGGTCAGTGCGAATGGTAGACCGCATTACTTCTTCAAGAACTCGAAGAGATTCTTGTTGTATTGATTCCCAACGTTCATCCGATAGAGACAGAATGCTTGAAATCTCTTCGCTATTAAATTTTACATTTTTCAACAATTGAAGATCAATGTTTTTCTGATCGAGGTTGGAGAATTGATCTGCGCGAACAGATGTGATGTATTGAATGGTGGTGCGGAGATCATCCAATTTTTGACGCGCAATGGCAGGATCCGCGGGAAGGTAGATCGGTGAGATGCTCCTTTCCGCTTCCTTCTTGGCGGCCTCAGTCTGAACGGCGCTCTCATAAGTCATTGACACCGGCGCCTGAATATCTTGAGGTGCTACATTGCCCACGGTGATCGGCAGATAGGATGGCCTTAATGCCAATGGATATGTAAGCGCAAGATATGAAAGCAAGGCCGATAGAATTAGAAGCAAGACCCTGGATACGCGCTTGTTTTGATAGGAATTCATTAATCCCTTGGGGGGAACTGATGACATAGAATTCTATTTATTCAGTATTTCACGAACCGCTCTGGATATGGTATCACCGCTGGCACGTCCCTGTACCTGCGGCATAACCAGTTTCATCACTCTACCCATATCAGCAAGTGAAGAAGCCCCGACTTCGCTAGTAATTTTTTCGATAATTGCTTTCAACTCAGCCTGATCCATCTCTTTAGGCAGATACAGTTCTAAAATGGCGATTTCATTTTCAACGGCGGCAACCATATCTGGTCGACCGGCTTTTTTCGCATCCTCGATTGTCTCACGCCGATTCTTGACTTCTTTTTGTAAAACGGAGATGACGCCATCATCATCCAGCTTTGTGCGTTTATCGACTTCCACCTGTTTAATGGCGGCCAGTGCCATCCGTACGGTCGTTTTTCGGATTTCATCACCGCTTTTTAGCGATTCCTTCAAGGCACTATCAAGAGCTTCTTTAATGGTCATAATCGAATTATACTCCTGGCGAATTTCCACCTAATCTATCACAATATAAGGTCGAATTTGATTGATAATGTTCCGGGTGATACCCGGTATTTCAATCAGATCGTCGATCGAACTAAATTTTCCTCGCTTTTGCCTTTCGAGTACTATAGCTTTTGCCTTCTCTTCACCAATTCCAGGCAAAGCCTCAAATTCCTTCTGTGAAGCCTGATTTAGATTGATTTGTAGATCATTTTCTGCAGAATCCGAAATGGCATCAGTGGTAACAGCAGGCATCTTTTCATTAAAACCTGGGACAACTATCTTTTGACCATCGATAACAACCGCGGCCAGATTTAACTGTTGCAGGTCAGCATTATCTGTCGCGCCACCCGCCTCAGTAATCGCATTTTGAACACGGCTGCCAACGGGTAGAACTACAACACCGGGATTTTTCACCGCACCGGAAACATAGACTTGAAAAGGCGGCATTGTCATGGTTGGCAATACCCGTAGAGGCGTCATTCGATCCGGAAGTGTTACAGAGATAACCGCAGCAAGAACGGCTGCTCCGGCGATTATTCCAAGAAGTATTGATTGCCAGGTATTCAACTCAGGTAGTTTCATGGACTAAATTTGGAGTGTCTTCAATAATCCTGTTTTCTTGCTCCAGCATGGCTGTAAAGGCCGTAATGGAAACTTCCAGCATTTCGAGAGTTGGTTCACGAGTGGTCAGGTGTTGCAGTGCAAGATTGGGTTTGACGATCAATTCCACCAGCGGATTCGTGCGGTGATTGCTGCTCCATTTGATCAATTCATAAGCGATAGAAGCCAGTGGAAGAATGAGTAGCAGGCGTACAATATAGCGCCAGATGCCACCCATTGGACCCAGAAGAGCGAAGATAAAGATTGATAGCACAATGAGCGTCAACAGAAAGGCTGTTCCACAGCGGGGATGTTCAAGAGAATACTGGCTGACAATTTCGGGCTTCATCTCAGCACCGGCTTCAAAGGCGTTGATTGTCTTGTGTTCGGCACCATGGTAGGCAAAAACGCGCGCGATATCCGGCATTTTCCCAATCGCCCAGATATATCCAACTGCCAGGGCGAGACGTGCCACACCTTCAAGGACATTACTCCACCAGGTATTGAAATGGAGAAAGTTGATGGCCAGGTGCCCGAGAGCGGCTGGGAGCATGAAAAAGAGACCGATACCAAAAGCAAGTGAAAGAGTCAGAGTAAGGTATAGAGCGGGTCCTTCGAGTTTTTCATCATCACCCGTTTGCATGTTGGCTGATATAGTCAGGAAGTGCATTCCAATTCCCAGTGAATCCCAGAGCAATACCAGACCACGCAGAAATGGCATTTTTGAAAATGGATTTGTATAAATCCCGGTTAATTGTTCCGTTTCGACAACAATCTGGCCATCTGGTTTCCGCATTGCAGCCGCGAGACCCTTGCTGCCGCGCATCAGAACACCTTCGATCAAAGCCTGTCCACCGTAGGATGGTAATTTCTCATTCATAGGTACCTACATTTCAATAAGGTTATAAATGAAATGAATGATGGATTCAATTCCCCTGTGGAAGGTGGGAAGATGCTGCGACTCATTGGGCGAGTGTATGGCATCTTCCGGCATTCCGAAACCGGTAAGAACGGATTCAACCCCCAGTATCTCGTGCATATCCGCGGCTACAGGGATGGATCCACCTTCTCGTTTGAACACAGGGGTTACACCCCAGACAGTCTCCATTGCCCGTGACATCGCTTTGGCTTCAAGAATATGCGGATTGGTAAGTAAGGCCGGTCCGCCCGACATTTTGGTCACCTCCCAACGGACCGTGGGAGGAAGGTTATCTTTAAGAAACTCTATAAACTGTGCATATACATCATCAGGGTCCTGATCAGGAACCAACCTGGTAGAGATCTTCGCCATGGCATACGCCGGGAGCACAGTTTTTGATCCATTACCGGTGAAACCGCTTAACAACCCATTTACTTCCAGAGTTGGGCGAGCACCGATACGTTCAACGGCTGTATAACCTTCTTCACCCCATAGTTCTGATACCCCGGCGGTTTGTTTATAATAATCATCGGTAACTGGCAGTCGGGAAAATTCCTTTCTCTCTTCATCCGAAAGGGGACGCACTTTGTCATAGAAACCGGGCAAAGTCACACGTCCTTTCGAATCATGCATTTTTGAAATCACATCACATAGAACTTGAGCTGGATTGTGAACCGCTCCACCAAAACCTCCAGAATGCAGGTCATGGCTTGGACCGTAGAGACGTAGTTCAAAATAGGCCAGGCCTCTCAATCCATACGTGATGGCTGGAAGGTCAGCAGAAATTAATCCTGCATCCGGGTTGAATATATAGGTACAGGAAAGCAATTCCTTGTGCGTTTCAATGAACTTCGCCAGATTGGGTGATCCAATTTCCTCTTCACCTTCAAAGATCACTTTTATGTTCAAAGGTATTTCGTTCTGACTGAAAACTGACTCGATGGCTGCCAGACTGGCACAAATCTGGCCTTTCATATCGGATGCCCCGCGTCCGTAGAGCCGATCTCCCCGCCGTGTCGGTTCAAAAGGTTTGGATTTCCATAGATCGAGCGGATCAGGGGGTTGGACATCATAATGCCCATAGACTAAAAGAACAGGTAACTTTTTCTCATCTGGTTTGGTTTGTGCGACAACAACCGGATGTCCCTCGGTCGGATATATTTCTGCCTGTTTAAAACCAATCGCGAGGAGGTGTCTGACAAGGTGTTCTGCTGTTTGCTGCATGGCCCATTTTTGCTCAGGGTCAGTTGAAACAGAAGGTATCTTTACCAGTTCGATGAGGTTTTCCTCAAAGCGGACTTTGTTCTCTCGTGCAAATTGGATTGCTTTTTCTCGATTCGAGGTCATATCTAAATCCTTATAATGAATACTGTGAATGTAACAGAGGATTATATGACATTTCACCCGTGAATTGAGTAAAGATCATCTTTTTGATAGATGTCTTACAACTGATGGTTGTGCTACAATTTTTCTACATCGATCAGGTAAACAAGGAGTAATTATGCTGATAACGAACGGTGTTCTGATCACCTGGGAAGATGAAAACAGAGTTCTTGAAGGCTGGGCTTTGCGGGTAGAAGAGGGGAAAATCACGCATGTTGAACCACAGCAAATATTGACAACCAAATTCCCTGATGAAGAAAAGTTGGATGCACAGGGACAATTGATTATGCCCGGAAATATATGCGCGCATACTCACTTCTACGGTGCCTATTCGAGAGGGATGGGTATTCCAGGCGATTCGCCATCAGGTTTTGTGGAAATTCTCGAAAAACTATGGTGGCCTTTGGATAGAGCTCTGGATGAGCGATCCGTAGCCGCCTCGGCCATGGTTTGTATCCTGGATGCTATTCGGCATGGAACGACCACTTTATTTGATCATCATGCTTCCCCTTCATTCATTGCTGGTTCACTGGATACCATTTACAAAGTAGTGGAAAAAACCGGAATCCGCGCCAGTCTGTCCTATGAAGTGACTGACAGAAATGGGATTATGCAAGCTGAAGAAGGAATCGAAGAAAATAAACGGTTTATCAATTTTGTACTGAAAGAACATCCATTGGATGGTAGAGTATCGGCTGCCTTTGGACTGCATGCCAGTCTGACAGTATCAGACCAGACTCTGGAAAAAGCGCGAAAGGCGATTCCGGAAGATATTGGATTTCATATTCATGTGGCAGAATCTGAGGCGGATGAGTATGACAGCCTGAAGAAAAGCGATTTGCGCACGGTGGAACGGCTGGATAAATTTGGAATACTTGGACCAAAAACAATCGTAGCACACGCCGTTCATGTGGACGGTCGTGAAGCCGAAATACTGGCACGGAGGGATGTTTGGGTATCCCACCAACCACGCAGCAATATGAATAATGCGGTCGGGATGGCGGCTGTCGAATCGATGGACAGGATGGGAGTGAAGGTGTGCCTGGGAAACGACGGTTTCTCTAACACGATGTGGGATGAGTGGAAAGCTGCCTATCTGGCACATAAACTCTGGCACCGTGATCCACGCCGCATGAACGGGATGCTGGTGGCCAAGATGGCGACAATCCATAACAGAAGGCTGGTAGAAAACCAGTTTTGGGGAACGCAGGTTGGGGTGATCAAAGAAGGCGCCCGGGCTGACCTGATTCTGGTGGATTATCATCCTTTCACACCGATGACAGCTGGAAACCTGCCCTGGCACATAATTTTTGGATTCAATGAAAGCATGATCACCACGACAATTGTCGATGGGAAAATATTAATGAAAGATCGGGTGATCCTGTGCGTGGATGAAAAGAAAGCCTTTGCTGATGCCAGGCAGCTGGCTCCAGAAGTATGGAATCGCTATGCCGTGCAATTCAAATAAAGGATATTGGAGAAAAGTAGATGACTACTGCAGATCCCAAAACAATCGCAATACTGGGTGGTACCGGGAAAGAAGGAAAAGGTTTGGCTTATCGTTGGGCATTGGTCGGACATCGAATTATTATCGGTTCACGCACGCCCGAAAAAGCCAATGTGGCTGTAGCTGAAGTAAAACAACTACTAAAAAAGACGGCAATAATTGATGGAATGGAAAACTCCTCGGCTGCCAGAAAAGCTGATATTGTAGTAATGACCGTGCCTTTTTCATTTCATAAAGAAATGCTGGAATATATCAAGCCTTTTGTTCAGGGAAAAATTTTCATCGATGTTACGGTTCCAATAGTGCCACCGAAAGTCACCCGGGTTCAGATGCCGCCTGAAGGTTCCGCAGCACAACAAACCCTGTCGATACTTGGGAATAACGTGAAAGTGGCGGCAGCTTTTCAAAATATATCCTATGAGAATCTCCTTTCAGGGGATATGGTTGACTGTGATGTCCTGGTTACCGGAACTGACAAAGAAACAAGGACTGCCGTGGTAGATCTGGTGAGAGATACCGGTTTGTTTGGCCTGGATGCCGGACCGATTGAAAACTCTGTAGTTGTGGAAGGCATGACGTCAATACTAATTGGTATCAATAAGCAATTCGGAGTCAATGCTTCCGGCATTCGTATTACTGGTATTCAAAGATAACGGGAGAACAGATGTCACTAACCTTAACGCCGATTCCGGGTATACCGATGATCAAACCCGGTGATGATCTGGCGGATATCATAGAAAATTCTATAAGGGCGGCCGGAATCCAACCACAAAATGATGATATCTGGGTGCTGGCGCAGAAGATTGTCAGCAAATCAGAAAATCGCCTGGTGAATCTTAACCAGGTAATACCATCGAAGAGAGCTTTCGAAATTGCGAACAAGACCCGAAAAGACCCGCGTTTTGTTGAACTTGTTTTACGTGAAAGCAATTACGTACTGCGAGAAAAACCGGGCGCATTAATCGTGGAGCATAAAGCCGGTTTTATTTGCGCCAATGCCGGAATTGACCATTCAAATGTGGAAGGGGATGGAAGGGAAACCGAAGACTGGTATCTTCTCTTGCCCGAATCTTCGGATGATTCCGCCCGACGTATTCGCCTAAAACTTGAAAATGCCTTCAAGCTGCATTTTGGCGTATTGATCATAGATTCTCACGGACGCGCATGGCGCAATGGAACTGTCGGAACATCCATAGGATTTTCTGGATTGCCAGGTCTTGTAGATTTACGAGGCCGGCGGGATCTTTTCGGCTACAAACTGCAGATCACCCAGGTAGGTGCCGCAGACGAACTGGCAGCGGCTGCTTCTCTGGTTATGGGGCAGGCTGATGAAAGCCAGCCTGTTGTGTTAGCCAGAGGTTTTCCCTACCCATTACGAGATGGGAGAATCTCCGAATTGATACGACAGAGAGAAGAAGACTTATTCAGGTAAGACATGTTCTATGCCGTTGCTACCTTACTGGATCAAGAGACCTGGCACAGATTTCTCAAACGAATTCCTGATGACAAACGGTTAGTAGTATCGGGGAAATTGAAGACTCAATTTATCCATTTCTCATGGTTGGTTTCAGAAAAAATGGATATTCAAAATACAGTTGCAGCTGTCGAAAATATTGCTTCAAAAACTAATTCATTTGATGTTGTGACGGGTGGTTTCGGTATTTTCCCCGGTGATGAACCTGTAGTAACCCTGGTGCTGGCAAGAAATGCGCAGATGACGGCACTTCAGAATACAATCTGGACACATTGTGAGAAACACATGTCCTCCATTAAATATTTTTATTCACCGGATGCCTGGATTCCGCATATCACCCTGATGCATCATGATATAAACAGGGATGATATCTGTCATTTTTTAGAATCAGTCCTGTCTAGAGAAATCCAATTTAGAATAAAAGTTGATAATCTTGCTGTCATCTATCGGGATGGAAATCATCTTGGGCAGGTATCCCGATTCGATCTGGGAAAAGAGAACTTCACATGATCGGCATACCGGAATCTCATAAAATTTGTTGACAGAATAGGAATATTCGCCGCAAGCCTTTGGTCATGATAAACATTCCCGATCCGCTGAATATGTACCGCTGTATCCAGATCCGCTTGATGAATTGAGTAAGAAATATCACGAAAAATCCAATCAACTGCCTGAAGAACAGGAAAGAGTGATTTATTTTATTGAACCGGACAATATTTCTGTAAATGGCTGAATCATTAAAAATCGTAGCTTTGGCTGGTGGAGTGGGAGGTGCCAAACTAGCAGATGGCATCTCCAGATACTTGAATAATTCCCCGATCACAGTTGTTGTCAATACCGGAGATGATCTTGAACTCTTTGGTTTACACATCTCACCGGATCTGGATACGGTCTGCTATACACTGGCCGGATTAGCTAATCCTTCTTGCGGATGGGGCCGGGTGGATGAGACCTGGCAGGTCTATGAGGAGTTACAGAAACTGGGTGCACCGGATTGGTTTCACCTTGGTGATAAAGACCTGGCTCTACATCTGGAACGGACGCATCTGATACAGAGTGGTCAATCCTTAAGTGAGGCAACCCGGATACTATGCATCCGACTGGGAATAAAAGATCGGGTAATACCAATGACAGACCAAATGGTAAGGACGTTGGTATTTACCCAGGATGGAAGTCACCTCAGTTTTCAGGAATACTTTGTAAAAGAGCAATGTGAACCCGTGATCACCGGCTTTGAATTCAAAGGGATTAGAAGTGCGAAACCAGCGGATGGCATCCTTCAAGCGATTGAAGAGGCACATCTGGTCATACTGTGTCCTTCAAACCCGTGGGTGAGTATCGATCCTATATTGTTATTGAAAGG
The DNA here is from genome assembly GCA_012798535.1 of Leptolinea sp. Taxonomy (GTDB): domain Bacteria; phylum Chloroflexota; class Anaerolineae; order Anaerolineales; family Anaerolineaceae; genus Leptolinea. The sequence continues at coordinate 7,822 of JAAZMZ010000083.1, read as the reverse complement.
AATCAGACCTTCCCTTCAGAAGAAATGCGTGATCGCTGTATCGCCGATTATCGGCGGAAAAACAATCAAAGGACCGGCAGCCAAAATGTTTCGGGAAATGGGGGAAATCCCCGGTTCTCTGGCTGTTGCAGAACACTACAAGGATTTCCTTACCGGAATTGTTATAGATCATCAAGATGTGGGAGAAACCGGTAGTATTATTGATCGGGGTATAATTCCTTTAGTGACAAATACAATTATGCGGACGATTGAAGACCGCATTCAACTGGCAAAAGAGACGATCAATTTCGGAATGCAGTTGGCAAGAAAAGGTAAAAATCTGGTATGAGCCTTTGGGCCATAATTCCAGTGAAAGCATTGCGTCGTGGAAAAACCCGGTTGGCAGGTGTTTTAACTGAGGACGAACGGGAGGTTCTGAATCTTTCCCTCCTGGGACACACCTTGAAGGTCATAAACCAGGTGGAGGGGATCGAACAAGTCCTGGTCGTAAGCAGTGATACAGCGGTACTGGCTCTGGCGCGCGAACAGGGCGCTAAAACCGTACAGGAAGATGGAAATCCGGGCTTGAATACTGCCTTGCATCGGGCTACCATGGTTGCTCAAATGTATGCGGCGCAGGGTGTATTGATCTTACCGTCGGATTTGCCTCTTTTACAAACGGAAGATGTTAAAGAGATGATACAGCTTTCAGAAAATCCTCCAGTCGTTGTTATCGCACCGGACCGAAGAAATGAAGGCACAAATGCTATATTAATCAAACCAACAGGATTGATCGCCTATCAATTCGGAGATCAGTCATTTTCAAAGCATTGCAGCCAGGCGAAAAGGTTTAACCTTAACTTAAAAATCGTAACCAGTGAGACTCTTGGTTTGGACCTGGATTTACCTGAGGATTTAAACATGTTACAACAGTTCCAACAGCGGCAAGATAATCTATAATTGTAGTTGTCATACAACTCAATATTAACCCTGGAGGAAGAATGGCTGATCGTGTTGCTCTTTACTTGCAGGATGCTCATAACCTGAGGGATGGGCTGGATTATGTGCAATATGCCGAGAAGAGGGGATTCGAAGCCGTATGGCAGGCGGAAAGCCGTCTTGTGAGGGATGCAATAGTCCCCATGGCGGCTTATGCGGCTGTAACAAAAAGTATTAAAGTCGGTTCCGGTGTTATTAACAATTGGACAAGAAATATTGGTTTACTGGCTGCTACCTTTCTCACACTGGATGATCTGGCTCCTGATCGAATAATCTGTGGAATCGGCGCCTGGTGGGATCCGCTAGCCCGCAATGTGGGGATAGAACGAAGAAAGCCGCTGCTGGCAATGAAAGAAACCGTCACAGTAATGAAACGGCTGCTGAATATGGAGAAAGTGACATTTCACGGCGAGTTCATCCATGTGGATGGGATTGAATTGGATGTGGTACATGGCCGTAAAGAGCCGAGAAATGTTCCCATAATGATCGGAGCTACCGGCGATCAGATGATGGAGATGACCGGTGAAATTGCCGATGGTGTGGTTCTAAATTATTGTGTGGCTCCAAAATATAATGAAAAAGCATTGGACTTATTGCAAGCTGGTTTAAAGAAATCAAATCGAACTCTTAAGGATCTTGATAGACCGCAACTCGTAGTGTGCTCGGTTGATCTGGATCATGATAAAGCTCTGGATACAACCCGCGGTTTATTGACACAATATCTGGCGCAGCAGCCGCACATTGCAAAGGCTTCTGGCGTATCAGAGGATGTTGTCAAAGAAATTCAATCAATACTTGGATGGCCGGCCACGAAAGAACAAATCAATAAGGCAAAACATCTGGTTCCGGAACAGTTGATCCTTGATATCACCGCTTCAGGAACACCGGATGAAGCCAGAGCAAAAGTGGCCGAATATCGGAAATATGGCTGCACATGCCCCATTTTGTATCCGGTCGGTGGGGATGTAAAACTATTAATTGACACTTTCGCGCAAAAATAGAATTCTGCCTGGCGAGAAATATTGCCTCCGGAAAAATGATTGCGAGGTTTTATGATTATCGAGTATCACAGGCCTGAAAATCTCGATCAGGCAAAACGATTATTGGATCGCACAACACCATTGACTATTCCACTGGGCGGAGGAACAGTAATCAGCCGGCACACAGATGTTCCGGTTGCTGTAGTTGATCTGCAATCCCTGGGATTGAATAAAGTTTCTATCGTTAGGAATACCTGCCGAATTGGTGCAATGACCCGGCTGCAAGACCTGGTTGAAAATATGAATTTACCGGGTAGCCTGCGCAGGGCGGCATTAAGAGAAGCCAATATCAACATTCGGCGCAGCGCAACAATCGGCGGGTTGCTAATGAAAGCGGATGGACATTCTCCACTGCTTGGATGTCTACTCTCATTGGATATTAACATCACGTGGGAACCTGGAAAAATATCCGTTTCGCTTGAGGATTGGTTGAAAAGGGAGAGACAAAAGAAACCAGGAAAATTGATCACTGAAATTACGTTTACCATCCCAGTAGAAACCGGGTATGAGGATGTGGCTCGATCACCACAGGACAGGCCAATTGTTTTCGTAACCACCACGCGATGGGAAACAGGAGGTGTCAGAATCGTTTTCGGTGGTTCAGGTAACGCGCCAGTCCTGGCTTCGGAGAGCTATGGAAATAAGATCATTGAATTCTTTAGCAAACGGTCTCTGTCAGATCAGATTGTGAAATCCGAATATTCAGATTATCAAAGAGCCGCCATACAGATTCTGATTAAAAGAACGGTTCAGCAAAAAGAACATTTCGGCGGAAAGGAACTATCATGAAGAGCCGATTCACAATTAATGGTACGCAGCTGGATCTTGAGTATGAACCTGGGAAAACACTTCTGGACCTGTTGAGGCGTGAAGGTTATTTTGGCGCAAAGTACGGAGGATGTTCCAATGGCGAATGCGGCGCCTGTGCCGTCCTTTTAGATGGTTTACCTGTCAACTCTTGCGGACTTCTCGCGGCGCAAGCCGTGGGACATCTGATCGAGACGATAGAAGGGCTTGGAGAACATCCGGAACAGGGATGGAAAAAAACCGAAGGATTACATCCCATTCAGCAAGCTTTTGTCGAAACAGGAGCGATCCAGTGTGGCTATTGCACTCCCGCGCAGGTACTTGCTGCCAAAGCATTACTTGAACAAAATATCAACCCTACTGAAGAGGAAATTCGAGAAGCCTTATCCGGTGTACTATGCCGATGCACCGGTTACCTTAAACCTGTCCAGGCTGTGATGCGGGCGGCGGCTGTATTACGCGGGGAACCGGTGCCGGCCATTGGAAATGGTGGTTCTTCCATGGATGAATGGGAATTCCAACCGGGAAAGGATAGTGGTAACGATTCGGAAATTCTATCAGATCGAACAATAGGTGTAACGACAAAAATAGCGCCTAAAGTGCAGATCACAGAAAAAACGAAGGGATATCATACCATCGGTAAATCGGAGCCCAAAGTAGACGCTTTGAAACTTGTTCAGGGAAAACCGGCATTTACTTCCGATATTGAACTGAGAGATATGCTGATCGGTAAAATATTGCACAGCTCTGTTGCCCACGCGAAGATTAAGAGAATTGACACTACAAAAGCCAGAGCATTACCGGGTGTGGCTGCTGTGTTGACCTGGCAGGATATCCCGCGGGTTGTTTATTCAACAGCCGGCCAATCAGATCCAATACCCGGCCCCCTCGATATGTTTTCACTGGATAGCCGCGTGCGGTTTGTGGGTGATCGGGTTGCTTTTGTGGCCGCAGAAACCAGGGAAATTGCCGAAGCCGCATTGAAATTGATCGAAGTGGATTACGAAGAATTGCCCATAATTCTCGATCCGGAACATTCTATGGATAATGGTGCGATCCGTATCCATGAAGAACCGGAATATGTCAATTTTGCCGATTCGGATCCCGCGAAAAATTTGGCGGCAAAAATAAGAATTGATATTGGGAATGTTGAAAAAGGATTTGCTGAAGCCGATCGCATTTTTGAGGCAGATTATGACGTTCAGAAAGTTCAGCAAGCACATATCGAACCGCATGTCGTCGTTTCTTACTGGGATGAAGACGACAGATTGGTGATCCGTACATCCACTCAGGTACCATTCCACGCGCGCAGAATTTTGTCCCCGGTGCTCGGTTTGCCCATGAAACGTATCCGCATTATAAAACCGCGGGTAGGTGGTGGATTTGGTGGAAAGCAGGAAATCTTGATCGAAGATGTGGCCGCTCATTTAACCATTGCCACAAAAAGACCTGTTCTGGTGGAATATACGCGGGAAGAGGAGTTTGAAGCCTCTCGATCGCGCCATCCTATGAAGATTCATTTAAAGACCGGTGTAAAGAAGGATGGAACCATCACGGCCAATGAAATGTACGCCCTGAGTGATACCGGTGCGTATGGATGTCATGCGCTGACTGTAACCGGAAATACCGGCCAAAAGTCCATGGCTTTGTATGTGGGTGATGGAGAATATCGCAAGAATCCTAATATCCGTTTTTATGCAGATATTGTATACACCAATCACGCTCCTGCGGGTGCTTTCCGCGGATATGGAGTTCCACAGGGTTTCTGGCCAGTGGAACGCCACATGGAAACCATTGCCCGAGCATTAAATTTGGATCCAATTGAGTTTCGGATGAAAAATGCAATTCGATCTGGAGAGATGCATCCTTTCAGTACATCCTGGAGCGAAGGTCGTGAACCACGTCCAGAGATCATCCATACGGTAGGGTTGGAAGCCTGCGTTGAACAGGGCAAAGCTGTGATTGGATGGGATCAAAAATTCAATAATCCAGACTGGCATATAGTGGAGGGAAAACCCTATCTGAGGAAAGGAATTGGAATCGCCACCGTTATGCAGGGAACTGCTATCCCTTACCTGGATATGGGTGGAGCCAGTATAAAACTAAATGATGACGGTTCGTTCAATTTACTCGTAGGTGCAACTGACCTGGGAACCGGATCAGATACTGTGTTGGCGCAAATGGCCGCTGAAGTTGTTGGTGTGCCCACTGAGGATATCATCTGTTATTCATCCGACACTGATATGACACCCTTCGACGTTGGTGCCTACGCGTCCAGTACAACTTACATATCCGGGACAGCCGTGGTAAAGGCAGCAGAAAAAGTAGCGATAAAACTGAAAGAACGGGCTGCGCGCATGTTATCGGAAAAAGAAGGTGCCGAGACTGTTAAAGCGGAACAGATCACTTTGGCCGACAGAAGAGCTGTAGCTTCAGACGGCCGATTTGTGACGATCAAAGAAATCGCATACAACTCACTTCATCACACCGATCAAGAACAGATAATGGAGGTGGCTTCCTACGTATCACCTTCATCCCCACCGCCATTTGCCGCACAATTTGCCGAGGTGACTGTCGATATACAGACCGGTAAAGTAGTTGTGGATAATCTGGTCATGGCTTTAGATTCGGGTGTTATTGTTAATCCAGTTACCGCGACGGGCCAGGTAGAAGGGGGTATGTCACAGGCATTGGGATACGCGGTGTGTGAAGAGATGCGTTACGACAATAAAGGCCGATCTCTGGATAATAATCTGATTGATTACCACATATTCAGAGCTAATGAAATGCCCGGTTTAGAGGCGATGTTTGTGGAAACGTATGAGCCTTCACATCCTTTTGGTGTAAAAGCCGTGGCAGAAATACCACTGGATGGCGTTGCACCGGCGGTTGGCAATGCCGTATTGGATGCCTGTGGTGCTCAGGTGAACAGCCTGCCTATAACACCGGAAAAGGTCTTCTCGGTCTTGAATTCAAAACAAAGTGAATAAGGTGAAATTATTCATGGGCGATAAAATATTCGTTACCGGGCATGTAAATCCAGATACTGATTCGATCGCATCGGCGATTGGATATGCCTGGTTGTTGAAAGAAAGAGATGGTATTGATGCAATCCCTGCCCGGGCCGGCGCAATAAATCCGCAAACTGCCTGGGTTCTGCAACATACCGGAGTAGAAATTCCAATTCTGATTACCGATGTTTCACCCAGATTTGAATCGGTTACCCATCGATTGGACGCAACACACCCTGAACAACCACTAAAGGAAGCATGGGCGATTTCATCACGTACTGGGGGTATCTCGCCTGTGATTAATTCTGACGGAACTCCATATGGACTGATTACTGGACGAAGTCTATTCAACCATTTGTCTAAGCTCGTCGGTCCTAATAAATTGAAGCAAGAAATGAAGCTTAGTGAATTGTTGGAGATTCCTGCGCGCGATGCAGCAGATACAGGAGTTCCCATCTTTAGAGTGGATTGGCGAATTCGAGATCTTTTGAATCGAATTCTTCGAGCAGAGGGAGATGATTACCTGGTTGTTGATGATAATAATCATTACGTAGGTGTCTGCCGTCAACGAGACTTGTTGAATCCACCCAGGATGAAAATCATTCTGGTAGATCACAACGAGCCTCAACAGGCCCTGGGTTCTCTGCAGGAAGCGGATCTTATTGAGATACTTGATCATCACAGACTAGGTAATCAGCAAACACATGTTCCAATTCGGTTCACCGTGGATGTCGTAGGAAGCACCAGTACTCTGGTTTCTGAGCGAGTGGAAGATGCCGGTCTCAGTGCTCCACCGCCTATCGCCATGCTGCTATTAGCGGGATTACTTTCAGATACGCTTCTTCTGACTTCACCTACTACTACAGAACGCGATCACGAAGCTGGTGAACGCTTGAGTCGATGGGCATTCAACGGGAACATCCAATTCTGTGATGAGACTTTGGAAAGCTTTGGGCAGAAAGTTATCAAAGCCGGCTCAGGATTACAAACTAGGCAGGCTGATGAAGTGATAAGAACTGATTTAAAGAAATATGACCAACTACCTTTTCATTTCGCCGTTGCACAGGCGGAGGTGAGTGATATGGTAGAAGTGGATGAGTTTGTACCAGAACTTCAAAAAGCTCTGGAAGAAATGCAAACAAGTGCTGGTTTGGATTTTGCAATACTTATGGTGACAGATGTAGTAGGAGGTTCAAGTCGATTGATATTGGCTAATCCTCCGACAATTTTCTCACAATTACCCTATAAACCCCTGGCTGACGGTACCTGGTTTGCTGCCGGTATCGTTTCCAGAAAGAAGCAGCTACTACCGGCAATACTGGGGATTCTTGAACAATGAATGATGCAATATACAAGAAAATTATCCAGATTCTTGCTGAAGAAGATTCTGCAGCGCTGTGCACGATTATTAAAAGCGTCGGATCAGCACCACGTCATGTTGGCACAAAAATGCTGGTTCTTTCTGATGGCACATTTATGGGTACCATAGGGGGAGGAGAAGTCGAAGACCTGGTGTTCCAGGAAGCCTTTGACGCGATGTTAACGCAACAGGTAAAGGTGTTAGAGTATCAACTGGTAAATCCCAAACGTGGTGATCCAGGCGTATGCGGAGGCGCAATGGAAATACTAGTGGAGCCGATACTTCCAAGTCCAAAAGTGATCATTATCGGGGGCGGGCATGTTGGGAAAGCAACAGCTCATCTGGCAAAATTTCTTGGATTTAAAGTAGCCGTATCCGATGATCGAGTCGACCTGTGTAAATCTGAAGGAAATCCAGATGCGGACGAATTATTTCCAATGCCCATGAAAGATCTGGTGGATCATGCGAAGATCACCCCGACTACTTACATAATATTAACAACTCGGGGTTCAAATGTCGATATTGCAGGATTGAAACCTTTGCTTGAAACGCAGGCGGCGTTTATCGGTGTAATTGGATCAAAAAGGCGTTGGTCTTTTACAAAGGAAGGTCTTCTCGAACAGGGT
>JAAZMZ010000011.1 GCA_012798535.1 Leptolinea sp. | reverse complement strand
CTCTTCCACCAAAGAGATCGCCGACCTCATCAAGGACATCCAGCGCACCGTCGCGGAAGCCGTCGATGCCATGAACAACGGCGCCAGAGAGGTGGAGACCGGCGTCACCCTCGCCAACCAGTCCGGCGACGCTCTCCAGGAAATCCTCACCACCAATGAAACCGTCAAAGAGCAGGCTCAGCAAGCTGCCGCCGCTGCCGACAATATGGCTTCTTCCGCCAGCGAACTGGTGGCCGCTGTCGATACCGTCTCTGCCGTCGTCGAAGAGAACACCGCCGCCACCGAAGAGATGGCCGCCGGTTCTTCCGAGGTCACTCAGGCCATCGAGAATATCGCTTCCGTCTCTGAAGAGAACTCCGCTGCCGTCGAAGAGGTTTCCGCCTCCGCCGAAGAGATGAATGCCCAGGTCGAAGAGGTCTCCGCTTCCGCCCAGGAACTGTCTGACCTCGCCACACAACTCGAGAACATCGTCAAGAAATTCAAACTGTCATAAAAACAGAAGATTACCAAACCTGCCTGCCAAAACAGGCTGTATACCGAAGAACCGCTTCTTACAGGGTGGATTTTCTCAAACGATCCTCCCTGTAAGAAGCACAGGATGTTTAATCCATCATTCTGATGTATCATCGTTGTGAGGAGATTTAATCGATAACCGATAATACCTATAGCCGATTATCAGCGCTGCAAAATTACTGTTAGGGAGAATCGCTATATATTCAACAGGAGTCGAGGAGCAATTTATGGAACAACAACTTGTCGTTTTTGAACTGGCCGGAGAAAACTACGGGATCGATATTTCATCAGTCGAAGGCATCATCAAGATGCAGCCGATCACCAAGATGCCGCAGGCGCCAACATTCGTTGAGGGGATCATCAATCTCCGCGGAGTGGTTGTTCCGGTGATCGATCTGCGAAAACGCTTTAGTATGCCGCCCCTTGAACACTCCGCAGACACCCGGATCGTGAATGTCTTCATGGGAAAAGCCAAGATCGGGATGATCGTCGATGGCGTTTCTGAAGTTCTTCGCATACCGGAAGAAGCCATTGAACCGACACCGGCCATGATCTCCACAGTCAATACCAGTTTTATCCGCGGGATTGCCAAACTGGATAACCGGCTGGTGACATTGTTGGATCTGGATAAAATCTTATCCGCGGAAGAACAGGCACTGATCTCCCGCACAACCCAGGCCTGAATAACCAATCCGTCCTGATCAATCAACCTGATTTTCATCTCAGGCCTGATTTCGCGCAGACTGGCAACCAGTGCCATTAATCACGGGCAGGGATTGCCAGCTCTGGACATTAATAATTTTATATACATCCAATAAATCACGAAGAAAGCCGGCTCTTGCCGGCTTTCTTTCAATTATTGCGAGGTGCATTGAAAAAAGCTTAGAATTATGAGTAAATGACCGGTAAAGGTGGAACAGCAACTCTTCTTCTGAATAGCCTTTGTGCGCATGGGCAGGTCAACCAGACCGAGTCGCTGACTCGCCTGATGATCCCGGCAGGTGGAAAAAGTGCGTACCGTATCGCTCAACTGGATGATTACTCCAATCTGAACCGGGTTATTTTTCGATACCATCCACCTGTCTCTTTTTCACTGCAATCCCGGGTTTCTGCCGCTGAACTTCCGGGCACCTGGGGATTTGGCCTTTGGAATGACCCTTTCGCCCTGGGATTGGGAGTGAAAGGCTCAGGCTGGCGTTTTCCCACACTACCTCAGACTGCCTGGTTCTTCTACGGCTCATCCAAAAATGACCTTAGTTTTTTTTCAGAAGCCGCAACGAACGGCTTCACGGCATCGGTCTTTTCCTCCAGAGAAAGACAGATCTTATTCTGGCTGCTGGCAATTCTGGGTATTCCGTTGATACCCATAAAACCGGCCGCACGCCGGATGCGTCGGTTTGCGGCTCGATTCATAATGGATACATCACAGTGCCTGCAGATCGATCCCACCCTCTGGCATGAATATCAAATCAACTGGCTGCCCGATTCCGTGGATTTCAAGATAGATGGGATTTCGGTGCAATCCTGCCAGATATCTCCACGTCCGCCGCTGGGGTTGGTGATCTGGATCGATAATCAATACGCCGCTTTTTCCGCGGATGGATCAATCGGTTTTGGTCTGGAAGCCAATCCAGAACCCGCCTGGCTCGAGATCAGGAATGTACGGATCGGATAACGAAGAATGGTAAATAGCGGAAAGTCCCGATGATTGAGCTTATTTGCTGCTGAAATCCCCTGCCAGAATGACCTCCCCCGCTCCAGATTTTCCTAGATGTTCAACCTTCTCCGGAAAAGAATCCACAAGCCAGGCGGTGGCAGCCGCCATCATGGCTCGTAATTCATACCCCGGCAGAATCTGTTCCATGGGTAACTGTGAAGTACGCAGCCTGTGACGTGTGAATTCCTCCAAAAAATTCATGGGATCTTTAAGGTGGATTCCCATTTCACACAGAATCAACTGCCGCTGAAGGCGGCCTTCAAGTGAACGCGCGTCATACGGCAAACATCCGGCGGCCAGCCAGCAGGCGGCATCACAATTGGTTTCCAGGTAAACCTTATCAGAATTGATTTCCCCGTGCATGGTATAACCCAATTCGCGCAATCCGGATGCCAGGGCAATGCTGCGTTCTTCGGTCTTCCCGGTAATAAAATTCGTGAATCCTCTGGATGCCAGTTCCTTCTCGCCGGTACGGGCTGTGACAAGCTCGCCCGCGGGGCTGGCCTGGTCGAATAGACCGCTTTGTTTCACTTCTCGATCAGGTTCGCGGGCAGAAATCGGCCCATTGACTGCCACCAGCGCGGAGGACAGGCCGGCGAGATAGGATAGCACATCTACCATTCGTCCATGCCCGGTGGCTATAACCTCCAGGGTTGAATCCAGAACGGTGTAGAAAAAAGGTTTTTGATGAGCCTGAACATCGATACCGACATAGGCTAGATATTTCTTAAGCATAGTCTGAGTTTAATCGAACTGATTCGGTTGTGCAAATTTGATTTGGCCCGGCGGACAGCTTATGGATTATCATCAACAGAAATCAAAGAAAGGTGTGAAAATGTCAAAATCCATGGTTGTTCTCTTTACACGCAATGGAATGGGGGAAGGTCCCGCCGAATTGCAGCAGAATCTGGCAGAAAAATACCTGACCCTTACCCTGGAATCCAATGATCTTCCCGAACGCATCGTTTTCTATACAGAAGGCGTCAATCTGGTCTGTGAAGGCTCCCGCGTTCTCCCTCAGTTAAAAGAGTTCGAATCCCGGGGGGTAGATTTGCTGATCTGTAAAACCTGCACCGATACCTTTGGGGTAACGGATAAGGTTCGTGTAGGAATCATAGGTGGGATGCCGGACATTCTGGAAACGCTGCAAAAAGCCGAAAAGGTCGTCAGTCTGTAATATTGCTTTTGACACCCATTTTGACTTGATATCTCCCATTGGCTATACTGAATAGTATCATCTCTGTGAAATCTATTATTGGAGGCTTGAAACAATGACTGAATCGTCTGCGTTTAAGTTAACCTATGCCACCATGTTCAATCCCCCGGAAGAACTGCATTCCCGGTTCGAAGACGCATTGAAACAGAGGAAAGCGCATCTGGGTGAAGAACATGCCATGATCATTGATGGCAAAGAGGTGAAAACGAGCGAGAAATTTGAAGATCGATCACCGGTGGATACAGGGATAGTCCTGGGTGTCTTCCAAAAAGGGGATGCCGAAACCGCGGCACAGGCAATATCTTCGGCCAAAAAAGCCTTCCCGGCCTGGTCTCATACTCCCTGGGAGAAAAGGGTGGAACTGCTGCGAAAAGCCGCCGCTTTGATGGATGAACGCATCTATGATATTGGCGCGGTCATGGCCATGGAAGTTGGCAAGAACCGCATGGAAGCGCTGGGAGATGCCGCCGAAACAACCGATTTGATCCGTTATGCCTGCGATCAGGTGGAAGCTCATAAAGGATTTGTCTCTGAAATGGGGCATGATCCTCTGGTCGGGTTTACAGCCGACAATACATCCGTACTACGTCCCTATGGCGTATGGTTGGTGATCAGCCCGTTCAATTTCCCGTCCGCCCTGACCGGTGGTCCGGCGGGCGCCGCGCTGGCTGCAGGAAACACCGTGGTTCTTAAGCCGGCTTCCGATACCCCCTGGACCGTCCGCCTGATGGCTGAATGTCTGCGGGATGCCGGCCTTCCGGCAGGGGTATTTAATTATGTGACCGGCGGCGGCTCGACCCTTGGGCAGGCTCTCATTGAGCACCCGGATGTCGCCGGTGTCACCTTTACAGGTTCTTACGCGGTTGGGATGAAACTTTACCGGGATTTTGCTGCGGGAAAATGGGTGCGCCCGGCGATCCTGGAACTTGGAGGAAAAAATCCGGTTATCGTAACCCGCCATGCTGATCTCGAAACCGCCGTGACAGGCATTATCCGCTCGGCATTTGGGCTGCAGGGTCAAAAATGCTCGGCTGCATCCCGCATCTTCATCGAAGAGCCGGTCTACGATACCCTGGTTCCCAGGCTGGTGGAAACTGCCAACAAACTGACCATAGGCGACCCGACAGAACGCGCCATTACCCTGGGTCCGGTGATCAACAAGAATTCTTATAACGACTACCAGAATTTTATCGAAGACCTGAAACATTCCGGAAAAATCCTCACCGGCGGCAAAATCCTCACAGATGGAGCTCTGGGGAAAGGATATTTCTGCGCGCCAACCCTGGTCGAAAACCTGCCCTACAGCCACAAGCTCTGGAAACATGAGATGTTCCTGCCGATCTCGACTATTGGCAAAGTCAAGAATCTCGAAGAGGCGCTGGGATATGCCAACGATGTCTCCTATGGACTGACAGCCGGAATTTATGGCAATGATGCGGAAATAGCCACTTTCTTTGACCGCATTGAAGCCGGTGTGAATTATGCCAACCGCCCTCAGGGAGCAACAACTGGCGCCTGGCCTGGTTTCCAACCGTTCGGCGGCTGGAAAGGCTCAGGTTCCAGCGGAAAGAATGCCGGCGGATTGTATTACGTTCAGTTGTACATGCACGAACAGATTCGGACACATATTCGTAAAGCCTGAGGAAGAACATGAGCAAGCTCTGTTCTCTCAGGGAAGCGATAAGCCAGTATGTAAAGGATGGCGAACTTCTTTATGCCGCCGGATTCACTCACCTGATCCCCTTCGCCGCCGGACATGAGATCATCCGCCAGCAACGCAGGAATCTCACTCTGGCACGAGCCACTCCGGATCTTATCTATGAGCAGATGGCGGCGGCCGGCTGTGCCAGTAAAATTATTTTCTCCTATATGGGGAATCCGGGTGTGGGATCTCTGAGAAATCTGCGCGCGCTGGTTGAAAGCGGGCGGGTGACAATTGAGGAGTATTCCCATTTTGCCATGATCACCCGCCTCCAGGCTGGGGCTTCCGGCCTGCCTTTCTTACCGATGAATGAGACCGGTGCCTTCGACCTCGAGAAGGTCAACCCACAGTTCAGAAGGGTGACTGATCCGTACTCGGGCAGAGAAGTGGTGGTGGTTCCTGCCCTCAATCCGGATGTGGCCATCATCCATGCACAGCGCGCGGATATCAACGGTAATGCCCATATCTGGGGCATACTGGGAGAACAGAAGGAAGCCGCCTTTGCTGCGGAGCATGTCATTCTTACCGCAGAAGAGATCGTTCCGGAAGAGGTTATCCGCTCAGACCCCAACCGCACAATCATACCTGACCTCATTGTGGATGCAGTATGCCATGTTCCCTTTTGCAGTCATCCCAGTTACACACAGGGTTATTACGACCGGGATAATGATTTTTATCTACAGTGGGACAAGATCAGCGAAACGCCGGAAACAATCCAACAGTACCTGGACGAATGGATCTTTGGTGTGGCAGATCGGGCGGAATACTGGAAAAAACTCGGCCAGACTGTTCATACCCGGTTGGCTGTGAAAGAAAAAATGAGCGTTCCGGTGAATTATGGGCAATACTAATTACACCTCGACAGAATTAATGATCGTAAATGCCGCCCGCCTGCTGCGGGATGGCGATGTGGTATTTGTGGGAGTGGGTCTACCCAACCTGGCTTGCAACCTGGCTCAACGCACCCACGCACCCAATCTGCAGATGATCTATGAAGCCGGTGTGATCGGCGCCCGCCCTGCCCGGCTTCCGCTTTCGATTGGAGATCCCACGCTGGTTTCGGGCGCGGCATCCGTGTGCAGCATGTATGATATCTTCACCTTCTATCTGCAACGCGGCAATGTGGATGTGGGTTTCCTCGGCGGTGCGCAGATCGACAAATTTGGAAATATCAACGCCACTGTAATTGGTGACTACGCGCAACCAAAAACCCGCCTGCCGGGTTCAGGGGGTTCCCGCGAAATCGCCGCCTGGGCTAACCGCTGCTATATCATCACTCCACATCAGAAACGCCGTTTCCCAGAGAGTGTCGATTTTCAAACCTCCGCGGGTTTTTTCAGCGGACACGACGAACGCGCCAGACTGCGGCTGCGCGGAAAAGGGCCACAAGCAGTGGTTACCGATATCGGGATACTGCAGCCGGACGATACCGGCGAACTGGTATTGACCGCCGTACACCCCGGGCGCACGGTGGAAGAAGCCGCTGCCAACACTGGCTGGGATTTACAGTGCAACAAATGCCAGAAAGTCACCGACCCGCCAACAACGGATGAAATCCGCATTTTGCGGCAAGACTTAGATCCTGAAGGAATATATCTAAAATGACTACCGAACCTGTTCAAATCCTCATTACCATGCCATTTACCGATCAACAGATTGAAAAAATTTCCTCCGTATCCCCTCTGTTGAAGGTATCCGCCATTCGTGCGCACCAACCGGATGAAATTCCAGAAGATGTATGGGCTAGAACGCAGGTGTTATACACCGATTCTGTTTTGCCCGAACCGGAAAAGGTTCCACATCTTAAATGGATTCAATTCCATTACACGGGGATCGATTACGCGATAAACAAACCGATTGTGTCAAAACCGGATCTGCTGGTCACCACCATGAGCGGCGCCAATGCTCCACAAATGGCGGAATATGCCGTCAGCATGATGCTCGTTCTTGGTGCCAATGTCAAGCTGATGATCGAAAACCAGTTAAAGTCCACATGGCCGGATCGGCGCTGGGAGCATTACAAGCAACATGAATTGCGCGGCAGCACAGTCGGTCTGATCGGATATGGCAGCATCAACCGCGAGATCGCCCGCCTGCTCCAGCCATTTCAGGTGAGTATTCTGGCGGCCAAACGCGACCTGAAACAATTGAAGGATGATGGTTATTTCCCTGAAGGTACAGGCGATCCTGAGGGAAACCTTTTCACCAGATTGTATCCTGCTCAGGCTTTGAAATCCATGCTGAAGGAATGCGATTTCGTGGTGGCAGCTTTGCCGCTCACCGCTGCCACCCGGAATATGATCGGCGCAGATGATTTTGCCGCCATGAAAAATACCGCCTACTTCATTGA
The DNA here is from genome assembly GCA_012798535.1 of Leptolinea sp. Classification (GTDB taxonomy): domain Bacteria; phylum Chloroflexota; class Anaerolineae; order Anaerolineales; family Anaerolineaceae; genus Leptolinea. The sequence continues at coordinate 70,478 of JAAZMZ010000011.1, read as the reverse complement.
CCTGAGCCGTGGAGGAATCACCGATCTGACCGCTCTTAAAGAAGCCCTCGAAAAGAAGGTGATCGCCGGAGCCGTGGTAGATGTCTTCCCGGAGGAACCTCTACCGGCCAACAGCCCGCTCTGGAAAGTACCCAACCTTATGATTTCACCGCATGTCGGTGGGGTAAGCCCGCATTACAACAACCGGGCAGTCGATCTGTTTTGCACGAACCTCCGCCGATATCTGGAAAAAGCCCCGCTTTTCAACCGATTTGAAGCTGAAAGAGGTTATTAAGCGATTAGAATTATCGGGTGATAAAAAACCCGAACATAGATGTCATCTTCTTCGATCTGGGAAGCACCCTGATCTATTTCGACGGATATTTGCCGGATGTGATGGAGCTCGCCTACCACGAGCTGGCCGCCTCCTTAAGTGAATCCGCGCAAACCCTGAACAAGGATGCCTTTTTATCGGAATTTCTCTCCCGTCTGGATGCCTATCATCTGGAACGGGAGTCGGAGTTGATTGAATATACAACCGAACAGGTGCTGCGGGATGTTTTGCAACGACACGGGATTACAAAACTCAGCCCGGCAGAACTTCATCAGCATCTGGAACGTATGTATTCGGTTACACAGGCTTGCTGGAAAGTGGAGAATGACACGTATCCGACATTGCAGCTATTGAAGCAAGCCGGTTACCGCATGGGGATCATTTCCAACGCGGGTGATGATTGGGATGTTCAGGTGTTGATCGAAAAAGCGGGTATTCGTCCTTTCCTGGAATACATCAGTACTTCGGCGGCCGCTGGTATCCGTAAACCACATCCCCGCATTTTTCAAATGGCATTTGAAGCGATGGGTGTAACACCCACCCGAACGATCATGGTCGGTGATACCCTGGGAGCGGATATCCTCGGTTCAAAAAACCTGGGAATGCACAATGTCTGGATCACCCGGCGGGTGAACCGGTCAGACACCCGGGCGCATGAAGCGATCATCCTTCCAGACCAGACAATTGATAAACTTTCTGAACTGCCAGATCTTTTAAAATCCTGGCCATCCTGAAAACTAACGAAACGAAAGCAAGAAAAACATCCATGCCCATCCGGAATAAATCGATCCCCTATCTCGCTCTGTTCATGGGCGTGCTCTGTCTTTCGTTATCCGCCATATTTGTGCGCACGGCTCAGGCTCCCGGCATCGTCACATCGTTCTACCGTATGACAACAGCCTCCATAATTTTGCTTCCAATAGTTTTGATCAGGTCCAGAGGCAGAATACAGATAGAAAAACGCTGGCTGCTGGTGCCGCTGGCAGCCGGATTCATCACCGCGCTGGATCACAGCGCCTGGAGTACAGCCGTCGCGTACACAAGTATCGCCAATGCCAATTTGATCAATTTCATCGCGCCAGTCTGGGTGGCATTGGTTTCCTGGTTATTCTGGAAACAAAAACTGCCGGGCTGGTTCTGGATTGGCCTCACTCTTGTGATCGCCGGGATGAGTTCGGTTTTTGGCTCAAATCTTTTCCTGCACCCCGCCTTTAGCAAGGGAGATTTTCTGGCACTGCTTTCCTCATTTTTCTTCGCCGGGTATTACCTGGTGACACAAAAAGCCCGTTCGCGGGTTGACGCGCTGACCAGCACAGGCTTGATCGCCGGCGGGAGCGCGCTTACTTTATTGTTGATCTGCCTGATAAGCGGTGCGTCATTGACCGGGTATTCGGCTTCCACCTGGTTGCTGTTCATCGCTGCCGGATTGATTTCACAGGTTTGCGGATATTTCTGCCTGACATACGCGCTTGGGCATATTCCGGCTTCCATTGTTTCACCAACCATGGTCGCTTCGCCAGTGATTGCCGCATTACTGGCCATTCCCATCGCCGGAGAAAATTTGACAATTTTTCAGATTGTTGGCGGAATCCTTGTTTTCCTGGGGATCTACATGGTGAACCGTGCCCAGGCCGAGATTGGAACAAATCCACCGGTAGCAGCCGGAATCGAATAAATCGGATGGATTTACCACCCATTGATTTTTCCTGATACGCAAGTCAATTTCCCCAAAGCTTTTGTTCGTACAGATATATCTGCATTGATTGGCCGGGAGGTTTATTCGTTTTCGAGATTGCGTTTGATGATATCGAGAAGACTCAGGAGAATGGTCTTTACCGGTTTAATTTCGGTGGCGACACAGGGAAGCACCGGAATATTATCCTTCAGCCGCAGCGCGTGCCGGATATCTTCTGCGTCCCAGGCATTTTCCAGGTCCTGCTTGTTCACCGCAACCACAAAGGGAGTATCGGAATGATCCGAGAACGCGTCCAGAATGTAGCGTGCCTCTCGGAAGGTTTCTGGCCGGGTGCTGTCGACCATCAGAATATATCCCAGCATACCTTCCGCCAGGATATCCCACATAAATTCAAAACGGCGCTGCCCCGGTGTTCCAAAAAGGTGCAGCACCAGCGACTTGTCAATTGTCAGGCGGCCAAAATCGAGAGCCACTGTGGTGGTTTCTTTCACCTTTTCATTGTCGCTGGTAATACTTTGTTCCGTAGAGACGACTTCGATTTCACTGACCGTGCGGATGAATTCAGTTTTCCCGGCATTGAACGGCCCGGTAACCACCATTTTTACGGTTTGGACATTTGAATTCGTACCAGTCAAGGGTTACAAACCTCTAATCCGATTGATCAACCGGTTAACCAGTGATCTCTGCTCTTCTTTAGATTGATTGGGCAAGAATTGAGTGACCGGCATCTGCATGGCTTTTTCGGTTTTTACCACTTCAACCAAGCCTGCCTGCAGCAGGCCGTAAACAACCCGGCGGATCTGCAGGTCGTCCATTGTGGTAGCCTGCGCAATCTGACGGATGGAATTCTTGGGATTGACGAAAGAAACCACTTTCCATTCTTCCACAGTAAGGTTTACCTTGCGCAGGTTGTTATCTGGACGTTCCGAAAAATGTAATGACACATCCAGGTTGGGAATTTCATCCATGAGTAATTCCATCTCCTGAATGTGGCGTGAACCTTCCATGATCAGGTTTTCCAACTCCATATTTAAGGCAATCTTATCTTCGGGGGGAGGTTCATTGGGTATGAAGCGGAACACACCCTCCTGCCAGGTAAACAGGCGGCGAATAATGGAAATGTGATGCTGCTGCAGACTGTTCAAGATCGTCTCTCGCGAGACGAAACCGGCATTGATCAATTGCAATCCCAGTTCTTTATCCCAGATAGCACCGCCCTTGCTTTTAATAGCCCGGTACAGGTTGGGACTGATGCGCTGGTTCTGATAAAGAACCGCCGCCAGGGATGAGTCTTCATTTCCGGTTAATGCGCAGGCCAGTTTTCCATCCCGAAAATACACATGAGCCGTTTCCCCCCTCTGTATAATTTCAAGCATTCCGGTTTTACGCGCTAAATTAACCAGGTTAAGCAATTGCGCAAATGGAAAATCTCGCAGGTTTCCTTGCAGCGCCATAATGCCCCAATCAGTAAGAGTGCAGTACAGGAAAAATTATACCGTTCACAAAGTGATTGGTCAAATTATTTACGGTTATAATAAATTTCGTTTTTATCTGGAGTCGCCTTGCATGCACCATAAAACACTGCTAATATTTAACCCGATCGCCAACCTTGGTCGAGCCTGGCCGATAGCTTCCACTTTGCGCCGCCTGGTGGATGAACTGGGAGGGGCAGACTGGTCTGGAACCGTTTACCCGGGACATGCCTCTGAAATCGCTGCGAAAGCAGCGGCGCATGGGTATAAAACCGTGGTCGCCCTGGGCGGAGATGGCACAATCCATGAAGTGATCAATGGCCTGATGGAAGCCCCCGTCGAAAAACGCCCCAAACTGGGAATAGTTCCGGTTGGTTCGGGTAACGATTTTGCCACCACGATGAATATTCCCCGCAATTCGGAAGACGCCATGCGCCGGGTTTTTTCTGGCACACCCAGAAAGATTGATGTTGCCAGCGTGATGGATGAAAGTGGCCGAAAGGAATACTGGATGAACACACTGGGAATGGGATTCGACTCGGCCGTCAATTTTCATTCCCGTGAAGTCCCCATTTTTCAGGGATTCATGATTTACTTTTTGGCCGTTTTTCGTACAATGATAGAGAATTATCGTCCTTTTACAGTTAACTTTTCGATTGATGGAGAGAGCCGGGAAAAAAGAACATTAATGTTTACAGTGACAAATGGAAAACGGGAAGGCGGCGGGTTTATGCTGGCACCGGATGCCAGCCAGGATGACGGATTGTTGAACTACACGATTGTGGATGTCATTTCCAGAATTCAAATGTTTTCCGCCATTCCCCATTTCCTGAAAGGAACTCACGCTTCCTTAAATTACGTTGAAACAGGTACATTTAAAAAGATATCATTAAAATCAGATCAACCATTATGGATTCATGCAGATGGTGAAATATTTGCCGGTTTTTCGTCTCATGTAACAGAGTTGACATTAGAAGTAATTCCGAGCGCAATCGAATTAATAATATAGATAAATAAAAGGTAACGTGCCCGATATAACCCAAACCCTCCAAGATGCCGATCTCGGCTTTCTTAAATTTGTTGCTTCATCCTGGGAAATTCATGACCTGCCTGACGATGGTGAAGCCATCATGGCAGCACTGCAGATCAAAGCCTCGGATGTTGAAACTGTCCAGAATCTGGCGACAACCTTGCCGCCGGAAGCCCAATCCGCTCTGCGTGCGTTAATTCAAAAGCGCGGGCGTGTTTCGGCGACCCTGTTTGAACGCACCTATGGCGAGATTCGCACCATGGGTGTCGGCCGCCGTGAACGCGAACACCCGGAACTTAACCCCATTTCGGTGGCAGAAATTCTCTGGTACCGTGGTTGGATCGGCCGCGCTTTTCTCGGTGGCGGAGGTAGACCGGAAGATATGATCTATCTTCCAGATGAAATCTACGCCGCGCTGACCGACCTGGAAGGTGAAGAACAGGCCGTTTCGCCGACCTTCTCCGAACAGGCTCAGGAAAGCCGCACCTGGTTCTACCGTGATGGCGTGCTCGAACAGGCCTGCACCGTTCTGGCCGCCCTGCGTTCCGGAGAGCAGGTTGAAGATCTGCCGCCCCGCCGTGGAGCTGTGCCTACTCCGGTTCTCATCGCCTGGCTGCGCTGTTTGAAGTGTCTCGATGACCAGAATAATATCCAACCGGAAGCCATCCGCCGTTTTCTCGAATCCTCGCGCCCGCAGGCGTTATATATTCTCATTCAAGCCTGGCGAGGTTCCATGGAATTCAACGAGCTGCGCATGCTGCGCGGCCTGGAATTCGAAGGAACCTGGGCGAATGATCCCGCAGACACCCGCGAGCATGTGATCGAATTGATCAACAAACTGGCCGGAGACGATTGGATGGATCTGGCCGAGTTCGTGGCAGCCGCCAAAGAAAAAGACCCGGATTTCCAGCGTTCGGGCGGCGAGTATGACGCCTGGTTCATTCGCGAAAGCCGTACAGGTGAATACCTGAAAGGTTTTGAGAGCTGGGACCGCGTGGAAGGCGCCTTATTGCGGTTTTACATCACCGGACTATTCTACTGGCTTGGTCTGGTCGAGTTGACCCGCCCGAACCCGGGGATAGTTCGTTTCCGTCTATCACCCTGGTGGCCGGCAGTCAACGGTGATATGGAAATCATCGAAGCTAAAGATAACAGCACCCCGCTGCAGATCAACCGCGCCGGTGAGATCCTCGCTCCCCCACGTTTCAACCTGGCAACCCGCTACCAGATCGCCCGTTTTGCCCAGCCGGTGGATTACCAGGGTAAGGGTTACCTTTACCGCATATCCGCTTCAGGGCTGGCCACAGCGCAGGAACAGGGATTAACCCCCACCATGCTGGAACGTATGCTGCATAAGTATTCGCGCGGCGCCATTCCGCCCAATGTACGCAATGCTTTGCATGCCTGGGAACAGACCGGCGCGCAGGTGCGTCTGGGTGAGGTGACCTTGCTGCGGGTAAGCGATCCCCAGGTGCTCCGCCGGTTAAAGGAAAGCTCCGCATCGCGTTATCTCGGCGAAAGTTTTGGAACTTCCGCCGTCGAGATAAAACCCGGAGCGGAAGAAAAAATTCGCCAGATCCTGGCGGAAATGGGATTGATACTCTAAAGAAATTAAACCTCCCGGTTATTGAACAACCGGGAGGTTTTTCCATGCATTCATCATTTGTATTTCCACAGGCCTGCTTTGTATAATCATGGCAGGATTCTATCATCGCGCCCTCCTGCATGGTCCCCCTGTTTTCGGGAATGGAGCAATTGATGAAACGGCTCTCAGCTCTGGTTTTTGGATTTATCCTGGTCTTCTGCGCGAGCGCTTCAGTGTATTATGAACCTGCCTGGCAGGGTGTGAATCCCAATCCCCCGGATTCACCGGTGCGTTTAATCTTCATTCATCATTCCACAGGGGAGAACTGGTTGAATGACGACAACGGCGGCCTGGCGCGGGCGTTGCAGAAGAACAATTACTATCCCAGTGACACGAATTACGGCTGGGGACCTGATGCCATCGGAGACCGGACGGATATCCCCAACTGGCTGGAATGGTTTCGCAGTGAAAATACACCCCAAATCATGCAAGCTGTTTTTCAGGAAGGGGAAGTTCATTCCCCCTTTGCCCGGACACTTACTGATCCGGGCGGAGAGAACCAGATCATTCTTTTTAAATCCTGTTTCCCCAATTCCGCCCTGGACGGCAGCCCTGATGATCCGCCCTCTTCCGGTTCCGATCTCAATGTGGGAAATGCCAAATATATCTACAACGAGATATTGCAATACTTCAAAACCAGACCGGATAAGCTCTTTGTGGTGATCACCGCTCCGCCGCTTACCGACGGGACGTTTGCCGCTAACGCGCGGGCTTTCAACCAGTGGCTGGTGAATGACTGGCTGCGTGAAGACAACTATACTCTACCCAATGTGGCAGTTTTTGATTTCTATAATGTGCTCACCGGCCCGAATAACCATCACCGGTTTACCGGCGGTCAGATCGAGCATGTTATCAATGACAAACGCAACACGGAATTCTACCCGTCAGAAGATGACCACCCGAACCGGCAGGGCAATCAGAAAGCCACGACCGAATTCCTGCCGATGTTGAACATTTTCTATAACCGCTGGAAAGCCTCGGCTCCGACCACGGCTGCCGCACAACCACCGGCAACAAATCCACAGGCTCAATCTACGGAAAACCAGGGCCAACAGTCGGTACAATCTCCGGCTGATGCTGTTCCCGCCGCGGGTGGGCTGTTGTTCGACTTTGAATCTGAGCAGCCCCTCTGGGAAGCGTCAGTGGACGAAGCCGCGCAGACCACGGCATTGGATTGCCAGATAAACACCGCCAATGCCGGCAGCGGCGGGCAGAGCATGCAGATCGTTTTCAATGTGGCGGCCAACAGTTGGGCTACCTGTTCCAGTTTCTTTGACGCACCGCGTGATCTGAGCGCGGCAGCCGGGATTCAATTCATGCTGCGCCTGCAGGATCCACCCGGTGAAATGCACCTGGACGTCTTCACCGGTCCGGACGGTGAACGGGCGACTTACGCACGCCAGATCCCGCTGCCGGATTCCACAGGGAAATGGTCAATCATTCAAACCCGTTGGTCTGATCTTAAACGCGTGGAGTGGGAAGCGGATGGCGGAACGGTTTTCAGTCACCCGGAACAGATCACCGGGCTGGCGTTTGGTTTTCCGGCAGGCAATCAAGTCAATCACGGAATCATCCAGATCGACGATATTCAAACCTTCTCATCTGGTGCGGCTCCCGCGCAGGTCGCCAATCCCCCTGCCGCCGCTCCCGCTGCGGAACAACCTGCGCTGGCCGCTCCCCAAAATCAAGAATCAACCGGGCAGAAAACCAGATCCGGCAGAATAATGCCTTTCTGCGGTTCCATTCTGCTGGTTCCTCTGGCTGCTGTGGCCGCGGCAGGCCGGAAAAGGAAATGACAGAAGCCGAAAGTACATCCGTCAATTTCCCGACAGATAGAAGACCCTCTGATCCAACCAGTCAATACGATAAAGGAGCAAAAGAAAATATATGGCAAACCGCTTGAACTGGATACAGGAAGAATTGAATAATCTGCAGGAAGCCGGTCTATATAACCGCATCCGCACCATCAGCAGCCCGCAGGGCGCCTGGCTAGTGGTGGACGGCAAGAGGTCTTTGAATTTCTGTTCTAATAATTATCTGGGATTTGCCAATCATCCCCGTCTGGTGAAAGCCGCGAAAGAAGCCATCGATAAATACGGCATTGGTCCGGCAGCCGTGCGTACCATCGCGGGAACCATGGATATTCACCTTGAACTGGAAAAACGCATGGCGGCATTCAAAAAAGTGGAATCCGCCATCACGTTTCAATCGGGATTCTGTGCTAATCTGGCGACCATTCCGGCGTTGGTTGGCAAGGAAGATGTCATCTTTTCTGATGAATTGAACCACGCCAGCATCATCGACGGCGCGCGTCTCTCCGGCGCGAAGATCATCCGTTTCGCTCATGCCGATCCAGCTTCGCTGGAACAGGTCATCAAAGAAGCCGTGGGGACATATCGTCGGGCGTTGATCGTTACAGACGGCGTCTTCAGCATGGACGGAGACGTTGCGCCGCTGGATAAGCTCTACGCCATTGCCGAGAAAAACGATATTCTTCTGATGGTGGATGACGCCCACGGAGAAGGTGTGCTGGGTACCGGCGGGCGCGGTATTGTGGATCACTTCCACCTGCACGGCAAAGTGGATATCGAGGTCGGCACCATGTCCAAAGCCTTCGGAGTCATGGGCGGTGTGGTGGCCGGTAAACCAGCCATCGTAGACTGGCTGCGACAGCGAGGGCGTCCTTTCCTCTTCTCCTCGGCGGTCACCCCGCCGGATGCCGCCGCCTGCATCGCCGCGATCAATGTGCTGGAAGAATCCACCGAACTGGTCGACCGCCTGTGGGAAAATGCTCGTTATTTCAAGTCGGAAATGAAAACCCTGGGATTCGATACCGGGGTGAGCACCACCCCCATCACACCGATTATGCTGGGTGAAGCTCCGCTGGCACAGCAGTTCAGCCGCACGCTGTTTGAAAACGGCGTCTTCGCCATGGCACTCGGCTTCCCCACCGTGCCAAAAGGGAAGGCACGCATCCGGGTGATGATCTCTGCCGCTCACAGTCGCGACGATCTTGACAAAGGACTGGCGGTCTTCAAGAAGGTCGGCAAAGAACTGGGCGTTATTAAATAGACGGTCAATAGATAAATTGAATCAAAATTGAGGGTTGTTTCACCCGGAATACCCCGTATAATCGCTTGATAATTTTGTATTCCGGGGTTATTCCATGAGTGATAGACACCATCAATTTGTTGTATCCATTATGTCCCGCGATCGTGTGGGCATCGTCCACGAAGTCTCGCAGGCTATCAGCAATCTGCAGGGCAACATTGCCGATATCCGCCAGAGTGTGTTGTGCGGTTATTTCACCATGATCCTGTTGGCCGCCTTTCCGGATTCCGTCACACGGCGGGATATCGAACGCGGGCTTGCCGGGGTGGACGCGCGCAGTGACACAGCCATCGACGTGGCCGTAAAAGCTGTAGATGATCCGACTCCGGTCACCGGGAAGACCATTCCGGAGAATGCCTATGTGCTGACGGCCACCGGGCCTGACCGGGTGGGATTTGTGGCTACAGTCTCGTCCTTCTGCGCAGATCACAATATCAATATTCTTGATCTTTCCACCACCCGCTCGGATGGCGAATACGTGATGATCCTGATCGTAGATTTAACCCGTTCGGCATCCATTGACATAGTTCGGAGTGACCTTCAGGAATTTGCCCGTGAGAAAGGACTGCGCATGGTGCTGCAGCATTACAACATTTTCCGCGCGGTCAATGAGATCAACCTCCCCATTCTGTAAAACCCAACGTTTCAATCAGGAAATTCCAAGATGATCCAGTCAGATGAAATTCTCACTACCGTAGATATGATCCAGAAAGAAAACCTGGATGTGCGTGCCGTCACCCTGGGCATCAGCCTGCTGGACTGCCATCGCGCGGATGTCGCCAGCACCTGCCAGGCGATCAAAGAAAAAATCCAACGGCATGCCGCAAATCTGGTAGCCACCTGCGAGGCTATCAGTAGCGAGTACGCCATCCCGGTGGTGAACAAACGTATTGCCGTCACACCCATCTCGCACGTAGGCGCGGGTTTCGATTCCGCAGGATTCGTGGATATCGCCGTCGCGCTGGATGAGGCGGCACAGGCAGCTGGAGTCGATTTTCTCGGCGGGTTCTCGGCAGATGTGGCCAATGGCATCACCCGCTGGGATCGCGAGTTGATCGCCGCGATTCCCACAGCTCTCACCCGCACCCGCAAAGTGTGCGCCTCGGTCAATGTCGGTTCCACCCGCTGCGGGATCAACATGGACGCCATTGTTCTTCTCGGTAAAACCATCAAAGATCTGGCCGAAGGATCCTCCGAGACCGGTGGATTTGCCGCCGCCAAATTCGTGGTCTTCACCAACCAGCCTGGGGATAATCCCTTCATGGCCGGCGCGGTGCACGGCCTGGGGCAGCATGAGGTGATGATCAATGTTGGAGTTAGCGGTCCGGGGGTCATCGCCCGCGCGCTGGAACGCAAGATTGCCCAATCTGGTAATCAGAACCCCGGATTGCAGGATTTGGCCGAGGAGATCAAACGTACTGCTTTCCGAGTGACCCGCTGCGGGGAATTGATCGGTCGGCAGGTAGCCAAAACCATGGGCGTGCCCTTCGGCGTGGTGGATCTTTCCCTGGCGCCCACCCCGAACATAGGCGACAGCGTCGGCGAGATCATCCAGATACTGGGTGTGGATGCCGTTGGCGCGCCGGGCACCACGGCTATCATCGCCATGTTGAATGACGCGGTGAAAAAAGGCGGCGCCTTCGCCAGCCAGAGCGTCGGCGGATTAAGCGGCGCTTTCATCCCGGTATGCGAGGATCAAACTCTGGCCAACGCGGTGCGGGATGACAGCCTGGTCATCGAAAAACTCGAGGCCATTACCAGCGTGTGTTCCGTGGGACTCGATATGATCGCCATACCAGGTTCAGTCGATCCGGCCACCATATCGGCCATCATCGCCGACGAGATGGCCATCGGCATGATCAACAATAAAACCACGGCTGTACGCATTATCCCGGTGCCAGGCAGAGAAGCCGGTGAGATGGTTTCTTTCGGCGGATTGTTTGGGGAAAGCGCCATCGCTCCGGTTCGCAATGTGGGAAAATCCAGCCGCTTTGTGGGTTTCGGAGGCAAGATCCCCGCTCCGATTCACAGTCTCAGAAACTAGATGTGATGATTGGCCGGTTTATCGGTCTGTTCATCACTTGAACGGATCATAATTCGGATTGGTGCCATTCCATACACAGGCCGGACGGTCATCGCAGCATATGGCAGCATGGGAACAACGGTGCACCGCCACCCGCGGAGGCTGGTCAGGTAAATGATCCGCCGGGTAGACGGCTTCCGCTTCCAGCGAAACCTCACAGCCGGCGTGTTCACAATATCTCATTTTTTCTACGATCCAGGATTTTTCTGCCATTTTTTCGATTCCGAAAACTATACTTACATTACCTATCTTCTTAGTAAGATTATACCCGGATTACAAATCTTACCAATCTTGTGTAGAAAGAAAAACACCGGCTATATGGCCGGTGGCAAAAATGAAAAGGTTTCAAGATGTCTGTCTATTCGTCTTCGACATCCTTAAATTCAGCGTCCACCACATCCACTTTTGGCGCAGACGACGCGTCCGCGGAAGCAGTTCCCGGTTGAGATTCACCCGGCAAAGTCACATGGTGCAGGCGTTTCATATGCTCTTCCACCACATCATCCGGGCAGAGTTCGACGAATAGATAGGAAGCCAGCCAGATCATCAATGCATCATCCACAGGTCCGATAGCGAGATCCGGAAATACCAGATAAACCAGTGAAGCAACCGGGATGGCTTTCAGAAAGATATTCACCCGCCGGTCGCCCATTAATTTCAGGATCAGTTTGATCCGCAGCCCGATTTCCGGGAAGAATCCGCCCGAATACGGGGTAATGTTCCTGTTTGGTTTATTATCCATTAATGGTCTCCTCTATCATTATAACAATCTACGGAGAATGACCGCTCAGGTTGTATGCCGGAACATCGCCTTCCGCCGCCGGTTGATGAGCGGAGAAAGCAGGCGTCTGAGATAATACTTCATTTGGATGATAGAAAACCAGCTGCCGCCTTCACGACGGTGTACGCGCAGCATTTCAGGCCAGCAGCGTTCATCTGACGCCACCGTCTTCCCATCTTCGTGCAACCGAAAATTCGCCCAGATGCGCCGGGGAAAATAAACCAGCGGGGTCAGGGCGGATAGCCTCACCCACAGGTCGTAATCCATGGCAAAGTAGAAAGTGGGATCCAGCGGGCCAACTTTCTTCCACAGGTCAGCCCGGAAAAATGTAGTCTGCTGCGGAATATGCACATATCCGCGCAGCATGCGCGTCCGGTCAGTCTGCGCCGCCGGGAATGTGCCAATCACTTCATCCCGCGCATCGATGAAATTGGCGTCGCTGTAAACCAGCCCGACGTCCGGGTGATCCGTCAGGAATTGCACCGCCTCGCGAATGGCTCCGGGATTATACGTGTCGTCCGAATTGAGCCAGGCCAGGATCTGCCCGCCGGCTCGCGCGAAGCCTTTGTTGATGGCGTCCGTCTGTCCCATATCCGGTTCACTGATCCAGGCACTCAGGCGGCTGCTGTACTTCTGGATGATTTCCAGGCTGCCGTCTGTGGATGCGCCGTCGACTATGATGTATTCCAGGTTGGGGTAATCCTGCTCGAGCACCGAGCAGATCGTCCGTTCGAGATAAGCGGCCTGATTGAAGGATGGGGTGACCACGGTCACCAGAGGTAAATTTATGTCTCCCGTCATTACTTTTTCGGGTGCCTCAGATCAAATAATATATAGCCATCTCCTTCACTGTAAACCGGGTAGCCGGTGGTCAGTTCGTCTTTGAGATCAGGCTGTGCATCAAACTCGGAGAACATGGTGACCAGGAAATAATCCATGTCATCCGTCTTTTCTTTGAAGAAAGATCGAAAATCAGTTGGCGCGCTTCCGGCCATATTGAAGAGTCTCAGATCACCGCTGTCAGGCCAGTAAGCGGCAATCCCACGCCAGCCGTAATACATCAGTCGGTTGCCGTACTCGCTGGTCAGGGCGATCACCTTGCCATTCGCGGGAATGGCATCCCCGATTTTCTTCCAGGCAACCGGTTCCGCGGCATAACTGCTGGCGATCAAAACCGACCGGCTGACGTACAGGCAGTATCCGCAGGCGCAAAGCAGCACCAGCGCGGCCGCCGCGCGCCAGAGGATATACTTCACCCGCAAAGCCGAATAGACAGCTTCCGCGATCGGTGTCAATGACAGACCGATCAGGGGAATGACCATCAAATGATAGTATTCGTGCGTGATCATCTGATACGGGAAGAATAATCCATAGATAAAATATCCAACCCAGCCGCCGGCCAGCAGCGCTTTAAACTCACGCTTGGCCAGGGCGGTGCCCAGCAAAGAAAGAAGGATGTTCGTAAGGCCGAACTGGTTATGCAGCATTACCAGCCAGTCGGCATAGAAATTCGATTCCAGCACCAGATGAGAGAGGGCCACCGTCCAGAACGAGAAGAAACCGGAGGAACGGCTGCCCAGGTTGATGATGTAGAAAATGGTGGACGGAAAGGCAGCCAGTGCCGCGGCTGCGTAAAATTTGATATCTTTAAATCTGGCCGGTGAACCGATCTGCGTGAGAATGACCGCTGCCCAGATGAGCACCAGCGGAAAAACTGTGATCATTTTCACCAGAATCGCCATGCCGGTTAACAATCCGGCGGTCAGCGCATCCTTCCAACGGCCGGTATCCATCCAGCGCAGCAGGCTGGCCACAGCTAGCAGCAGCCACATAACCATCCACGGATCCGGCTGAAAAGAACGACTGGCAATAATGGAGAAAGGAAGATACAGGAAGAACGCCAGTCCGCTGAGGGAGGCATAGAAACCGGTGTAACGCCGGGCGATCCAAAAAAGTGCCAGTCCGCCAGTGCACCAGAAGAGGGCATTAAGAATTCGGGAAACCCACCAGATCTCCTGCCCGGCCGCCAGGTAAATACCGGCTACCAGCCCCTCGAGGATGGGTGGTTCATATACTTCTAGCGAATTGCCCATACTGATGGCTTTTTCCCGCAATTCGGGATCTGCAGCCGGGTTCCACTGGTAGTAAAAAGAACGTGCCAGTATGGCGGAACGTAATTGCCGGGTGGGATGGAAATCCAACGGCGGATCGGTCAGGTCAAAGATCCGGATTCCAAATCCCAGAAGAATGACCAGCACCAGCAGTACCCGTTGGAACGAGATTCGTCCCAATCTGCATAGAATCGGTCTCACTGGCTCTCTCCCGCAGCCGCGGCCGGCAATGGATGCCTCAGGTCAAAGATGATGTAGTCACCGGTTTCTTCCAGAATGGGGAAACCATCCGTCATCATCTTCTTGAATTCTCCCTGGCTGTCAAACTCGCTGAACGCGGTGACCAAGAAATAATCCTTGCCTTCCACTTGCTCTTTGAACATTTTCGTGCGGTCAAACTGTTGACCGGCCAGTTCGCGCACCATGAAATCACCGGAATTCATCCAGTTCTGCGGTGTCAACCACCCCCAGTATTCCAGCCGGTAGCCGTAATCCTGGGTGATGGCCAGAACGTGCGAATCATGTCCCAGTTTTTCCCCAAGGTTTTGCCAGAGAACCGGTTCGCCGCGGTAATCATTACGTTTCAGCGTGACACGCACATCCCAGGCTTTGATGCCCACCCAGTAGACCAGCACTCCCAGAATGGCAAAGGAATACAACCATCGAGGACCGTCCAACTTTGCGATCAGGGCGGCTATGACCGCTCCGGCGCCCAGTGCCACCAGAGGGATCAACGGTTCCTGATAGTAGTCATGCGTCATGGCATGATACGGCAGGGCAAAACTGAAGACCAGATAACCAGCGAACAACCCCAGCATCATCCACCGGCCTGTGGATTTTCGCATCAGGAATATGCCGACCAGCGACGCCAGGAACCATTCGAAGCCAACCACACTGCTGATCTCGCCATTCCAGCGTAGATACCAGACCGGATCGATCCACAGGTTCGGAAAGAAGCGCAGGCTGAATTGACCGACCATTTCCCCGCTGATCTTCAATCCGTAGAAGGTGAAAGCACCAAAAGGCAGCGCTGCAAGGATGACAGCCACCCAGAAGGAAGCATCCTTCAGAGTTCGCTTCAATCCCCATGTGGATAAGAGCAGGCCAATCCAGGCACCTGCCACGAAAAAGGCCGCCACCGATTTGACCAGAACGGCCAGTCCTGCCAGAAGTCCGGCGATCAACGCCCATTTCCATCCCGGACGAAGCGACCAGCGCCAGGCAGCCCACACCGCCCAGAGGATGCTTGAAACCATCAGAGGATCCGGCTGGAATGCCCGGCTGGCCTGCGCGCCGTACGGCTGGATCAAATAGAATGCCAGCGCGAACACAGCGCCGTTGTGATCGATCAATCCCCGAGCCAGCCGGTATAGAGGTAAAGCGCCCAACATCCAGAACAGGATCGAAAGAACACGCGGGATGCGCAGGTCATCCGTTCCTGCCAGCTGATAACCGAACGCGGCCAGACTCTCCATGATCGGTGGTTCAATCAGACCTTCCGCTTTCCACTGCCGGTAGGCTTCCGCTTTTTGCCACTCCGGAATATCTGCGCGAGTCTGGTAATACATCCCGCGTGCCATCAACGCGGAATGCATCTGGCGCGTGGAATGAAAATCCAGAGGTAGATCATCCAGATCATAGAATCGGATGACCAGTGCGAGGGCCACCAGCACGAAAATGGTTATGCCGCGCAGCCAGATGGATTTTTCGAAAAGACGGGGCGATTCTGGATTACCTGGATTCATCAGGGTCTGCAGCCTTATTATCTTCGATTGTATTCTCATTTTCGAATAAATTCTTTTTTCGGCGGTCCAGATAACGTTGTTTGAGTTTTTCCACATTCACAAACAGGCTGATAAATGCGTAACCAATCCTCCGCCATTCGGTTAACGCGATTGGCGCGTATTGCATAAAACTGCGGAAGTAAGCCCGTAGTGCTTTCCACGGCTCGCCGCCATCCAGTAGATAACGTCCGTTCATGCGATTGGCGCCCGCCCAGATCTTCCGGCGGTGTTTTTTATATAATGCAGCCAATCCCGGCTGGTAGGGCATCCAGGCCGCCAGTTGATAGGCTTCCTGCCCGAACCCGCGCGCCAGGGCAACATTCTTGGCTCCGGCGTGAATGCGCGCCGCCGCCCAGGTTTCCGGTACATAGACCATTTCTCCAAACTGTGCCATGCGTAGCCATATGTGATGATCCAGCAGGAAACGATATGACAGGTCAAGAAACCCGGCTTTTTGCAGAACCGACCGGCGCATGAAGACGGCCGGCTGGCCGATGATATTGAAACACATCAGGTCCTTCAACGACCAGTCATCATAGGTCATCAAATTGAACGGGATACCTTCCGCATCGATGGATAACACATTACCGTATACCAGACCGGCTTCGGGATGCTCCCGAAAGGTTCTTACAACAGCCCGAATCGTTCCCGGTTGATACACATCATCCGAATTCAACCAGGCAATATATTTCCCTGTGGCGCGGGCAAATCCTTTGTTGATCGCTTCCGCCTGCCCCATATCCTTTTCAGACACCCACCAGTTTATTCGATGGGCATACTTTTCGATGATCGCCTGGCTGCCATCTGTCGATCCGCCGTCCACCACAAAGTACTCGAGATCAGGGTAGTCCTGATCGAGCACTGAACATATGGTCTGCTCGAGAAACACAGCCTGGTTATATGACGGTGTGATGATGGTCACCCTGGGTTGCGCAACCATATCAGGCCTGGAAAAGTTCCTTGAAATTTACTTTTGGAAAAACTGTCAATTTTCCACCTATCGTCGCGTCGAGGATTTCCCGCCCGGCCGCGTGGTACGCTTCCCGCGCGCGAATGTATCCCTGTTCAGATGTATCCAGATCAGGCAATTGCCAGCGGAATCCCTTGCCAAAGTAACTGCCAGAAAAATGGTTGGGATCATCTCCCTGGCTGACTACCGTGGTGTTAGGTTTTCCTTTGGTAGCAAAATTGTGATCCACACCGATCAGGATAACCTGCTGGAATCCCAGATGAAACGCCACCTGCATGGATACATACGTCACCGTGGCACCTTCCCATAATCGTTCGCGGATATCGTAAGCGAATTTCGGCCCGGTATAGGTGGTGAAAAGGTAAAACAGATTCTCTCTCGGTTTGATCCACTGGCGTCCACGCCAGGAAATGAATGTGGGAATATCCAGCGCCTGCAAATCAGCCGCGCACTGTTCCACCACCAGATCATTGATGGATACAAAATAGGTGGTTTTAAAACCCAGCTCGGGGAACATTAAATAAAAACGATTCATCCCGATGGTATTCTCATTTTTCAGACAGGAGAGATCCATCTGTTTTAGGCTGGGGCCGTTGCCGATGATAAAGCAGCGTTCTCCTTTGCGGCTGTCTTTCAACGCTCCCAGTTTCTGGATGCTGTCGCGCCGTCTTGAGTCAAAAGTGGCGGAAGGCCATTGCTGCCAGCGCTGCAGGGCATCCCGAGTCTCACGTAGAGTATTGAGCGCCGGTTCTGGCAGCGCCTGTTTGATAGCCTGACGAAAACTGCTCATTCTGTACTTAATCGGGCAGTGGCGCCGCCGTCCACCACCAGCGCCTGACCGGTAATGAAGGAAGACTGTGTATTATCCGCCATGAAATATATGGCATGGGCTATCTCATATGGCTGGCCGATTCGGCCGTTGACGGTTTTACGGGCCAGGTTTTCAAGGCGTTCCTGCAATGTACCGCCGGCCGCATGTCCGCGATTCATACCATCACGCAGCATGGGCGTATCCACAGCGCCGGGCAGAATGGCATTAACCCGTACATTATCTCTGGCAAATTCAATGGCCATGGCCCGCGTCAGGGCAAGTAAACCGCCTTTGCTGGCAGCATAGGCCGATACACCAACAGATGTGGCCACAGCATGCACGCTGGAAACATTCACAATAGCTCCTCCGCCGGCCGCCTGAAGCAGTGGTATGGCCAGTTTCGTTCCGAGAAAAACTGACCTTAGATTGGAAGCCATTACCAGATCCCAATCTTCCACGGTTGTATCCATGAGCGGTTTGTTCACCTGGTAGGCAGCGTTGTTCACTACTGCATCAAGTGTGGGTTGATAATCCCTGGCTTTTCCATAGATCACATCCATAGCTTTCGGATCGGAGATATCTGCCTTAATGAACAGACCTTTCTTCGGGAAGGTATCGCCGAAATCCGCCCGATCCACGCCGATCACCTGCCAACCCGATTCATTGAATAACTGGACGGTCGCCCGTCCGATCCCGCCGGCTGCACCGGTGATCAATACGGTTCTCGTTTTATCTGACATTCGATTATCCCTTTGAAGAACTCTGCGAAATTGAATTGAGCGATTCTTCCATAACATCATCCAGATTATCATGGGGTATCTTCAGGTCCATCAGAAGATTATGAATGGTATTGCGGTGCACCCTCTCCCAGGCTGCCGGGCTGGCGTTTGAATTATGGGCTGACAGCAGCACATTATCAAATCCCAACAGTGGCGAGTTGGCAGGCAGGGGTTCCACTTCGAAAACATCAAAGCCCGCTCCTCCCAGTAATCCGGAACGCAGTCCTTCCACTAAAGCAGCTTCTTCCACCAGAGGACCGCGCGCCGTATTGATCAGAATGGCGCCAGGTTTGATCCATTCCATGGTCTGGTGATTGATGATGTGAAAACTGGACGGGTTCAGATCGCAGTTGAGGGTGATGAAATCCGCACGACCAAGGAGGTCTTCCAGAGTAGTCATTTCCACGCCGTTCTCGATGATGAAATCCGGAGCAATTGGAACAATATCATTCCCCAGAATCTTCATACCGAATCCGCGCGCCCGGCGGATGACCGCCTTGCCAATATTTCCCACTCCAATCACGCCAAGCGTGCATTCACTCAACGATCGTCCTAAATATTTGGACCACAGACCTTTTTTTACATCGCGGTTCATCCAGGGAATACCGCGCGCGAAGCTCAACATCAATCCCATCACCGTGTCGGAAACCGGCAGAGTGAAAGCATTCGGCGTGTTTCGCACGGTGATGCCCAACTTCTCCGCGTAGGATTTATCGATGGAATCTATTCCCGTGCCCCATTTAGAGATGACTTTCAAGCGTGGAAGACAGGCGTCCAGCACCCGGGGCGTAAAACGGTCATCCCCGCAGATCACCCCGTCAAAACGGCCGGCAAAAGCCAGGATCTCCTCTTCCGACAGCCGTTCCCGCACATCTGCCACAATGGTTTCGCAGCCAAAACGATGAAGGACGCCGGTAAACCGGGAAATGGTCGGCATCATATAGGGAGCGGAGATCAATACAGTCGGCATATCTGTTCTTTCCGAGGAAATTATACCTTTTTGAAGGTAAAACTGTTTTCAGAGTGTGGTAAATCCAGGCAGACCGGGCTCAACCGGCCTGCAACATCAATTCGGCGATGCGGAAATCCATCTCTTCGTCAATATCCCAGGCTTCCACGGCATCCAGCACGAACATACGGGGGCGGTCGCCAATGCGTGTGCGGCGTTTTTCCAGAGTCTCGCGCGAGAAAATATACAGGCAGGAATTTTCTTCATACACGGGTGGCAGATCCTGGGTCTGCAGGAGAATGTTCGGATTATGGTTGATCGGCCGGGCGAGTTCGTCATACAGCCGGCGTTGGACTTTCGTCACCGAAAAAAGGCTGTCATAGGCGGGGTAATTCATCTGCATAAAATGTACTGCTTCACGTACGGAGTCGATTTTAAGCAGCGGATTGGTGCTGTGAGTCTGTAGATACAGGTCTGCCGGATACCGCGACGTGTCATACAGCAGGACTTCGTTCATAGAAATATCATCCGCCCGCAGATGATCCGGCCTCTCCAGCACATCCACCGATGGGTATTCTGTCGCTACGCCCTGACGAATATCCGGGCTATCCGTATCGATCACGATTTTGGAGATTTCAGCGCATTGCAGCAATGTATCGAGGATGTGATGAAACAGCGGCTTTCCGGCAATTAGCCGATAATTTTTACCGGGAACTCGCTGGGAATGATGCCGCATGGGTACCAACGCAACAATTCGATCCAGACTCATACATGCCTCCCTGATGATTTTGAACCGGACGACTCCGGATAGAGGATGGGTTCAACATCTCTCGGATTGTTATTAATTGCAACAATCGTTCCTCTGGGGTAATAAAAAGTTTGTTTTAACTTCCAGGTCAACTGGTTGGATGATTGCCGGTAACCGAGATACGTTCCCCGAAATTGCGCCCAGCGGAAACGGATGATCTCATAAATACGCCGCCACCTGGAAGGTGCTTTCATTCCGGCAGAAGATATTGATCCGCTCCCGGCATCCGACAAAGGGATTGGATTTGCTGCCGCAAGCGACCTGAAAGTCGGATTATCAATCTGCCGCATATCATTGATCGAATTGACACAGAAAAGCCGGATCATATCCCCAAGGCTGAACCGCTCCTGCGGATAAATACGTTTAAAAGCCATACCTTCGCGGCGGTACCGGTTGAATACACCGTCCCATGTCTCGTTATGCACATGGATCACCTCCGCTTCACTGGCATAGGCAATCTGATACCCCTGTTTTTGCGCCCAGTTGGCCCACGCCAGATCTTCCAGAGCCGGGATGTTTTCGTCATAGGGATGTTGTTCCCACAGCTCCCGGCGGATCGCCGCGTTGGCATTGTTGCAGAATGGATGATCCTGCCTTTTCACGGAATGATCCGGGAACCACTGCTGGAAGATCATGTGTTCCGAGAATTTTGTGGTCTCCATACCGCGCTGTTTACCATAGGAAAGCGCGACCTGCGGCTTGTCCAGCGGTTGGATCAATTTTTCCAGCCAGTCAGGATAAACCGGATAGACATGCGCGCTGGCGAATACCACTTTATCCGCCGTGGTGCGTGCGATCCCCTGGTTCAGAGAATACCCGAAAGAAAATTCCTCCGGTTTGATGTGCACGACTTCCACTGGGAACGTACCGGCTACCTGAACTGTGGCATCGGTGGAACCCGAGTCGACCAGGATTACCTGTACATCCCGCACGGATTGCTGGAATATCCCCGTTAGCAGCCGGGCGATGTGTTTTTCTTCGTTATATGCGCGGATCACAATAGAACAGGTCGGTTTCATTCCGGTAGAAGAAAATCTCCATGTTCAAGGATACCGTGCAGAATTGTATCCAGCGTGACGGAATTCTGGCGGCGCAGCGCGTCGATGTCAAAGGGTTTTAACGTCACATAACCTTTCCAAAAACGATCTTCCTCAAGGAAAGCATCAAAAGGCAACGATGAACGGAATAGTTGATAGTAGAGGAAACGCCGTGCATTGCGTTGGTGTTCCGGAGGTGCCTTCACATCACTGGCAGTCAGAAAATCTTCCACCATCCGCAGGTATTCTGCGATGGAACCCGGGGAAAACACGGATGGCACCTGAGTGAAACGAGCCTTCCCGGCACATAAAACAGGCATCCCCATGATACTGGCTTCAAGGCCGATGGTGGAATTATATACGAGGATCAATTTTGAACGCCGGATCAGGTCATAGGAGCTGAATGGTTCGTCGGCATCCACAAAATGAACATTGGCGAACGTGTCGCAGCCACTGGCATGGATCCATTCCGCGACGGTCTCGCGGCTCTCTTTGCCCGGGCGTTTCTCATCCGGGTGCGCGCGAATGACAAAGAAGGTTTCCGGGTGGGCACGTATCACTTCCAGAAGGGTATACAGCCAGACGAACATATCAGTAAAAAGGGTATTGGCATGTCCCTGGCTGGTGTCAAAGATGACATTGGTGAACACCGAGGCGATCTGCTTAAAACCGGCGGCCTGCCTGAGGAAGGCTTGATCCAGACCCTGCATTTCCGGCCAGAAGCGGATACCCGCCATGCTGAAATCGCCCTGGAAGCGTTTCGAAAGGTACGTATCGAGGCGGGCATTCTGCCCGGAACTCAATTCAAATTCGGAAGGTATATCGATCGGATATGCTGTCGCCTCACCTGGTGTGAAATAACCAGTGAACGGCATCAAACCCACCTCGTGAGAGATCACCCGGATACCCCGTTTTCGCGCAGCCCAGGCAGCGGATGCCTCAGGGAAGAACTGCCCGTTAAACACCAGTACGGCGGCCGGATCGATTTCATTCAGTGCTTCTTCAAAGCGGGTGACAACCCGGTGCGCGGAAAGCAGATATTCCTGCATCAAGAAACGCGTCTGGCTATCATCCATCAGAGTATTTCGCCTCAGTATCCAGCGCAAAGAGGGTAAAACCAGCGTTCCGAGTGGGACATCCTGATACTCAAAGGTCAGCAATTTCTCCAGAGGCAGGCCGGCCACCATCGCGCGCAAGTCTCTGTTGTCCTTTTTTTTCAGTTCGATAACCCGGGCATCGGTTGTATTGACCAGCGATTGTTTGACGCATGCGGCACACGGCGGTTCTTTCCCGGGATTCTTACAGTTCGTCCCCAGCACGCAGCGGGTCATACCGCGATCACAGATAAAATGAACAACCGGCACACCTTCCAATTGCATTGCCCAACCGGTCAGCAGAGCGAAAGCCGCATTGAGACTCACGCCTCCCAATCGCGTGGACGCGTTAAACACCATCACCGGTTTATGTTTCGACAGGCCTGAGGATGAAGAGGCTGCTGATACCTGCCGTGCCACATCTTTGATCCGCTCATCATTCCGGCGATGGGCAATGACACGTTGAACTCGTTCCAGGTTGCCTTCGATCGATAAATCCACAAAATATCCTATTGATTAACGGGGGGTGTCTTTCCGCTAGAACAGGTGAACGGCTTCTCTTTGAAAGCATAAGGAGTTACGCCATCAGAGAAGTAGCTCACATCATTTAATAGAGGATACGAATCGCCAAAATAGCGATTAAAAATGGTACGAAACGTGTTCACCGGAGTGATCGTATCATAGACCTGATCCGCTCCGCCCGGCAGATAATAAGCATTGAGTATTTCCATGCGGTGGTCCTCATCCCAACCGTGATCAGCCTGAACGATGATCACCGGCGGAACCTTGGAATTGGCAATGATCGATTTCAAAATGGGGATGACTCTGGAATTGACATAGGTAATAGCATCCAGATACCCCGGCATGACAGCGCCATTGGAAATGTACCGGCCGTCCGCGCTAAAGACAAAAGGTGCATGTGGCGCCATAATATGGGCATAGACGAACTTCTTTCCGGGCAGGTTGGCGACCTGTTCAAGCTGATCCAACGAGAAGATCACCTGATCGTGATGTTTTTCTTCCGGTGTGCGGATATTTTTCACCAGATTTTGGGTGAATTTAGACTTCAACTCGTCTGTCGTAAGTAGGGCGGTCGTTCGCAGGTACATAACCTCAAACTCGGAAATATCTTTGCCCTGTTTGACTTTCTCGAGCGGATTTTTATTTGCGACAATGTACACATCGGCATCGGTGACTTCATTCCAGAAATAACCGGTTTCGAAAGCCACCATCCTGTAACCAAATTCCGCCAGATGACTCCGCACCGGATTATGTTTGATATAGTCATGATACACCGGCATATCCAGGCTCTGGTCACCCTGTTTAATGAGGGGGCTGAAATCCTGAACATAATCCATGTGCAAAGCAGATGAAATGGAAAGCGCCGTGCGGGCGTAATTACTTTGCGCGCAATCCGGGATCACAAAGCCGAGCTGTTTGAGTTCTGTATAGAAAGTAGAATTATCGAAGTCATATAACTGCTTCAGAATATCATCCCGGCTGTAACCATCCAGAATGATGTAGTAAACATCTGGAAGGGCATTCACATCCAGTTCCTTCCCGGTCGAAGAAACCAGGGAATTGGCTTTGACCGTGCTCCCCCCAGCCGCGACCCGGGCGGCGCGAACTTCAAATTCACCAATTTTGAAGAGCGGAAAAATCAGCAATATGATGGAGACAGTATTTAACAAATTATTGAACGTCGTCGCTTTTTTCGCGTACCTGAAGATCAGCCAGATACCAACGATGAAGAGGATAATCCAAAGTGATCCTAGAAATCGATGCCGGCCGATATCCAGCCCGCCAAACATCTTTCCTTCGATCAACTGATAAACATGTCCGTATGAATAAAACAACAGAAAAAAGAACGAAGAAAGGACGGCAGATATTGACCGGTTGCGGAATGTCAGAGAAGTCAACAGGTAAAGAACCAGGGCAAAGACCAGACTGACAATAAACGGGCGGATGGCCGTCTGTGGTCTGATCTGTTCAATGTTGGTGGCCAGCAGCGCCACGATCGGGTAGGTCCCGAACAATACAGGATGAAAATACCACGGTTGACCGGAAGTCCGCCGTGGTTTGCTATTCTTCAGGGTCATAATACCACTAACCGTTACTAATTCTCTTCGCCAGAATCCTCATCATCGGATTCGTCAGAATCGGATTCGTCGGATGGAGTCTTCGAAAAGATTCGTTTGATCTTCTTCCAATAGGCTTTGATGGCGAAACCACCACCCAGTAAAGCGGCCAGCAAAACCTGCAGAATAAAGCTGCCTGAACCCGGGTCCAGATAGAGGGCTGGTCTACCCAGGTAACCGCTTAATAAATGCATTCCATGGATCATACACTATGCTCACAATCCCTCCTCCGGATTATTCCTGTACCCGGCGGAGTTTTTTCAAGGATGGAAGTTCACTATCGTAAACTTTCTTGACGCCATCGCCCAGCGCCTGCTCGGCAACGCGAATATATTTTACCAATCTTTCGAAACCGCTGGGCTCCACAGATGCCGCCTGATCGCCGCCCCACATGGCTCGATCCAGCGTGATGTGGCGCTCCACCAGGCAGGCGCCCATCGAAGCAGCCACCACCGAGGGGATCAAACCCACTTCATGTCCAGAATAGCCGATCGGACAGGGAAACGTTTTACGCAGGGTTTCGATCATGCGCAGGTTCAACTCTTCGGGTTCGCAAGGGTAGGTGCTTGTGGCATGAGTGATGATAAGTTTCTCTAATCCGATCACCTTGACGGCTTTATGGATCTCCTCCATGGTCGACATGCCTGTGGAAAGGATTGCCGGCCTGCCGGTGGCACGAATTTTCTTGAGCAAACCCGAATCTGTCAATGAGGCGGAAGGGATCTTGTAACAGATCGGATTGAAAGTTTCCATGAAATCCACGGAAGGTTCATCCCAGACAGAAGCAAACCAGTCCATCCCCACCTTTTTGCAATACCGGTCAATTTCACGATATTCTGTCTCCCCGAATTCCACCTTATTGCGATATTCCAGGTATGTGATATATCCCCACGGGGTTTCGCGCATTTGATTCTTCTGTTTATCCGGAACGCAAATCTCCGGTGTACGTTTCTGCAGCTTGATCGCATCAACACCAGCGTGTTTTGCGGCGTCAATCATCTTTTTTGCGTTATCCAGGTCGCCGTTATGATTGATGCCAATCTCCGCCACTACGTATGTTGGATGTCCATCACCAATCCATTTATTGCCGATCTTAATTTCTCGTGCCATTTTCAACCTCATAATCTTCCTGTCTGTAAGATCAGATCGCAAATTTCGCGAACCGCCCCATGACCACCATCATTGGTTAAAATCAGATCAGCCGCCCGTTTTACTTCTGGTTGGGCATCTCCAACGGCGACCGCGTAACCCACCACCTTGAAACATTCCAGGTCATTTGTATCATTGCCTACATAGATCACGTTCTCTGACGGAATCTGACGCTCATCCAAAAGATTCCGCAGAGTAGTAGCCTTATCTTTTATACCATGCAGGGCGGCGATACCCATTTTTTTCGCCCGTGCGGCAACCACTTTATTCACTTCCATGGAGAGTACCATCATCTCCAGGCCGGCTTCGGAAAGCAGGCGTACACCCAGACTGTCGCTGCGGTTGGCAGCCACCCGTTCAAAACCGTTCTCATCCACCCACACCCGGTTATCCGTGATCACACCATCGAAATCGAAGACCATCAGATCGATCTTCGCGGGCAGCGGCCGCCGGGCTCGTTTCGCCGGATCGACATATGATAGACCGCCGTGCCACACCAGCCACTCTGACCTGCCCCAATCTTTGGGTGTATCAATATCGATGGTGTACTGAGGATCGATGACCATACCCAGAATGCGGTCGCCGGTCATAGAATTCTTTTTTAAAATGGCCTCCGGGCGGATGGCATCAATATGACCAGTTTGCCAGTAGACCGGCGGTAAAATCTGGCGGGGCGCGTTGAACGGTTCGGGAATGCCCGGTACATGCAGCAGCGGAGAGATCTGCCCACTGTTTTCGTCCCGCCGCCACATTTTATACGGATTTTGTCCAGCCGGAACCACACCGCGCACACAATCCGCGTCCGGGTTTGCCAGCAACATTTCGACAGCCCGGTCCACGCAATCTACAGGCCGCACCGGTGAAGTAGGTCGCAATTGGACAACCACATCCGGGCTGTAGTTTTCATGCTCGTGCAACCAGTGGAGGGCATGCTGGAAAACCGGCAGGTCCAACGCCTGGTCCGAAGCCAGATCCGCCGGCCGCAAGAAAGGCGTCTCCGCTCCAAACTGCCGCGCGACCGCCGCGATCTCCTCATCATCCGTCGAGACAATGGTGCGTGTCACGGTTTCGGCCTGCAACCCGGCTGCAATACTGTAGGCGATCAAAGGATATCCTGCAAATTCGCGGATATTCTTGCGCGGGATGCCTTTGGAACCGCCCCGTGCCGGAATTATGGCCAGGACTTCGGGTTTCTTCACCATGCCGTCCAACCGCCATCCACGACCAGGTTTGAGCCGGTCATATAAGAGGATGCGTCGGACGCCAGGAAAAGTACCGCGCCGCTCATTTCATCTTTGCGCGCCATACGTCCCAGCACCGTACGGGCCGAATAGTTATGCACAAACAATTCATCATGGTTGTTATACACACCGCCGGGAGTCAGCGCGTTAGCACGGATATTTTTACCCGCATAATATGTGGCCAGATAACGGGTAAGCCCAAGAACGCCGGATTTCGTCACCGAATAATAAACCGGTTTGAATTGCTGCGGCTGATCAGGCTTGATGTATATCCGCTGGTCGGGACCGACCAACCCGTAGGTGGAACAGATATTGATGATCGATCCATGATCCTGTTTCAGCATGGGAATGACCGCCGCCTGAGCACATAGGAACAGACCTGTCAGGTTGACATCCAACGCCTGTCGGAAGGATTCCACCGGATAATCTTCGAAATTATTCCGGTTTTGCCCGGCATGTTGCGGATCAAATTTTGGATCCATGGCCGCACTGCACACCAGGGCATCTAGGCGTCCGTATTCTTTGAGTGTTGCGGCCACCAGTTGTTTGACAGAAGCCGGATCGGTCACATTTACACCCGCAGCCACGGCTTTAAAACCGGCACTGCGGATCTCCACTGCCACTGCTTCTGCGGCTTCACCATTCAAATCGGCGACAACAACTCCGGCACCGGCCTGTGCCAGCGTTTTACTGAATTCACGACCCAGTAAACCTGCCCCACCGGTAACCACAGCCGCCTGGCCGTCCATGCGAAATTTATCGAGTATGTTTTCCATTATTTTTCCTGAAGATATTTTTCCACGGCGAAAATCATTCCGTCTTCGGACTCAAAAATTGCGGGAATATCCCGGGTCACATCTTCCAACCATTGTCCTTCAATGGGATCCTCCAGAACCTGCCGGGCTTCGAAAACCACCAGTATAGCATCACCTTTCAATACCGAGGTGCGGATGCCCTGGAGAGAACTATCATAATTGGGACGTTTCTGCCTCGTCAAGGGGTCAATGGGAGCCAACAGCGCATAAGCCGGTCTGTCAGCCAGCAAATTCACGGCCGGCACCCGGTTCGTCCAGATGGTAACCTGCGGCAGACGTTTCAGGGCGTCAATAGTCATTGAATTCCGATAATACGCACTGGCATATCCCTGACCGTCGGCATGCAGGTCGATCACCGCGCGGCGGCCGTCATACACACAGGCACCAAGCGCGATCAACGCCAGCCCCAGTGATATCCAGGACCCCCTGGGAACGGTACTTTTCCAGATCAGGTGCAGCAGATAGACAAATATGAGGATCAAACACACGAAAACCGGCACCAGAATGCGATTCTCCAGCGCGGTGCTGGCATCCAGAAAGGTCAGTGAAAGCAGTAGTACCACCAGATAAAAAACCGCCTGCAGAGATACCAGAAACGCCGCTCTTTCACCGGTATTACTGATTTTCTCTTTAATCTGTTCAGACCGGCGCCAGAAAATGTAAACGCAGAGGACCAGACCAAAGACCAGGATGATGGCAAAACCATCCCAGAATCCCGGAGCCAGATTGTAAAGGTTGAAGCGGTCAGGGAAGAGAAAGGTCAGCAGGGTTTGAGCGCCTTCCTGCAGCTTGTCCGCCGTCAACGGGTGGTAGAGCAGACTGCGATTGGCAGCCGTTCCGGTGATCAATATGTTACGCACAATCCAGACGATCCCACCCGGCAGGCCGAATAGCAGGAAAAAGCCGATCGAACGAAACCGTTCTCTCAAATTCTTAGAGTAAGCAAAGAAAACCAAAGTTCCCGTGGCCAGAAGGGAAAGTCCTATATAGCGCGTCAGATAGGCCAGACTAGCCATAAGTCCGGCAGCCGCGATCAGATACCATCGCGGCGATTCAACCGCGTAAGTCAACAATAGGAGCGTGGCCAGCATAAAGGTGATAAAAAGCGGTTCACTCAGGGCAAAGGTATGCGCCCGGATGACCGATTCTGAAGTGACCACCAGCAAAGCTGCCACAAGCGCCCAGACTCGCGAGCGGGTCAGGCGGATCGCCAGAAGCGTGGACAGAAGTCCGTTTAAAACATAACAGAATGCACTGATCAACCAGCCGGCACGGATCAGATCCGTTCCGGTTTTTACCACGGCTGCCAGAGTGTATGAATACAGCGGTACATTAACGGTCAACGGTTTAATCTCACCGCCACCGGAAGTCCGGCTGTAACCGTGACCGGCGAGGATATTTTCCGCTCCGCCGATATAGACAACCGAATCATTGATCAACCCCGGACCGTACGGTGTGGCATAGATCAGCGCACATACCCCCCCGATCAAAATGACCAGAAGGATTCCCGTGAAGAGTATGTTGTGATATTTGACCGGTATTTTGCCGGAAATGTTCATTTTTTGAAACAAGACGTGCCTCATTTAATCATGGAAAACTCGAAGGTAATTATAATGGACAATAATAATAGACCATTTTTCACGAGGGATAAAAAATCATGAATATCGAGAAAATACCGTTTGCGGGCTGGAAGAACTGCCTGCGCCTTGGTAATTCGGTGATGGAAGTGATCGCCACAACCGATGTCGGTCCGCGCATCATTTTCTGTGGATTCAAGGGGAAACAAAACCTGTTCTATGAAAATCAGGCCGAAGTTGGTCAGACTGGCGGCAAGGAATATATCGGATACGGCGGGCATCGCTTGTGGGCTGCGCCTGAACTCGCCAAACGCACCTACTACCCGGATAATTCCCCGCTGGAAGTCAAGAACCTGCCTGACGGTGTCCTGTTGACCTCTGCCGTGGAAACCACCACCGGTTTGCAGAAATCCATGGAAATCCACATGGATCCCAGAGAACCGAAGGTTCTGGTACGAAATGTGATTAAGAATTGCGGCCTGTGGCCGATCACATTCGCGCCCTGGGCGCTTTCGGTTATGGCTGCCGGCGGCACGGCTGTCCTTCCTGTCAAACCCCGTGATTTCACTCCCGGTCTTCTGTTACCGACTCATGCGGTAGCCATCTGGCCTTACACCCGCATGACAGATCCCCGGTTCACCTGGGGTGACGATTATATTCTGCTGCGCCAGGCAGCCAATAGCAAACCTACAAAGGTAGCGGTCATCAATGAAGCCGGCTGGGCAGCCTGTGTGATCAACAATACGGCATTCTTTAAATTCTTTACATACATTTCTGGCGCCACTTACACGGATTTCGGCACCAATCTGCAGAGCTGGACGAACAAAGATTGTCTGGAGTTAGAAACTCTTGGCCCGATGAAAACCGTCGATCTGGAAGAGACTGTCATCCACGAAGAGACCTGGTATCTGGCCGAAAATGTCCCCGCCCCACAGAATGACGCGGATGTCGTCAAGAACATTCTGCCCATTGCGAAGAAATTTGCGGACAAATAGCCAGCTTTATAAAAAAACTTTCCAGTAAACGCAAGATCCTGAGAAAACTCAGGGTCTTGTTTTATTTCGGTAAACTAAATACCGCGTAACCGAAGCAGACTCAGTTTTCTGAAGAAGTCAACGGGTGATAATACATTGCCCCATTATCACCAAAAGCTGCCACGTGCAGTCCCTGTACGAACACGTCCGCGCGTTCTTTAGCTCTTTCACCGTATATGGTGGAAAACTGGCTTTCCAGGGTATCAAAGACCACCAGAAGGCTTTCAGCGGCCTTAAACCGGGCTTCGGCAGGATCTCTGCCCGCCGGCCCATCGCCATAGCGGGTGAAAGGGTAGACCGGTTTATCGAAGTAAATCTCCGCAACCGGGCTGGCCACTCGTCCGGTAAGGTAAAGCAGTGCCATTGTCTCGTTAGTGACCAGCGGTTGGTCTTCAGGAAGGACCTTGATCGCTTCTATCAATTGTGACTGACGCCAGGTCAATGCGTTGTAGCCCAGTCCGGTTTCCGCATTCTGCTGGACAATCCGAATGGTTCTCATGCCGTACCACAGGATCGATGCGGCCGCCAGCAAGAATACACCTGTCTGCCAGAGGTGGGATGTTTTTAACCCGGTGAGTTGCGCCAGCAGCAGGCCGGCAATCCAGATGACCGCCACATGCGCCGGCGAGAGCATGCGGTTATCGATGGTGATCGGAGGGTAGGTGGTCAAATAGACCAGCAGGAGAACACCCACATAGACCGCCGCGAAGATCCACAGCGTGGAAATTAAACGATCGCTGGATTTAGTCATGTCTCGTTTCTTCATGAAAATGGATACAGCTGCCAGCATGACGATCATGGTCAGGGGAAGGATCATGTTGATCCACTGTGGATAGGGTGGGGATTCCTGAAAGGAAGCCGGGAGGATCCACACCAGCAGGGCGGAGTTCACCTGCGGCCAAAATGCCAGAAACCGTTCGCGCATTTCCGCCAGCGTGAGAATGGATCGGGAACTTACAGAAGCTGTCTGCGTAAATTGGACCAGAACCCAGATTGCCAGAGGAAGAAATCCCACCAGACCGATCCGCAGAACGGCCAGCAGCCGCTTTTTCAACGGCGCCGCCATCCAGAAGAGGCAAATCAGCATGCCGGCAGCCAAAAACGCTGCAGCTGAATAACGCGCCGCGATGGACAGGCCGAATAGCAGTCCACTGAGTTCCAGCCAGCCGATCCGACCGGTTGGCTGCCTGTCGAGATTTGTCAGGATAAACACCAGTCCTCCAAAACCCGGCAGCAGCGTCAACGGTTCGGCCATAGCCCAGGAATAGACCGGCAGCAGGATGGGTGAACAGGCCAGCAGCCAGGCCGGCAGGGCTGCCTGCCATTTGTTTTCAAAATATCTGAGAGACGCGAAACCTGCCAGAAGGATCATCCCGCCGAACAGAAGGATGTTGATCCAGCGGGCAGCCGCTGTCAGGTCAAGATGCAGAGCGGAAAAAGGTGTGAGGAGCAGAGGAAAAAGCGGCGCGGAATAGGGAAGCAGACGGAAAGAACCATCCGGTTGTATCAATCCCAGACCGATCCCTTTCACCAGATTCTGCGCCGAGGTCAGGTAGATGGTCGCGTCACCACCCACTCCCGGCCCAAGGCGGGTGCTCCAGATAGCCAGCGCCATCCCAATGACAGCTGCCAACCAAACCAGCTTTTTCCCCAACCTGTCGATCATTTTTCCACCTGCGGGATGAAAACAGCCATGCCTCCCGGTTCTGCTTCCAGTTCAAAACCGAAATTCTCGATTTCTTTGCGGGTCTTTTTCCAGTCCGGGTAGCAGGTTGGATCCACCAGCACCCAGTGAACTTCTAAATCTCGCAACAGGGCGGTGCTTTCCTTATCCGGAAAGTTGTTCAGGATTGGTTTGATGCGTTTATACTGCGCCGGCGGGAAGGCGTTAAAAAATCCTCCAACATACGGTTTGCCGTGTACCAGAGTGTAGTAGGTATGTTCCTGGTCCTCCGCAATGGAGAATGGCATTTGCACCACCGCGTCACTACCCGGTTGCGATGCCAGCCAGGCATCCACCGGGCGCGCCTGAACCTTCGCGAATTCAGAATAAGGACCGGGGTAGAAATCAAAGAGCACCAGTAAGATCAAACCAACCGTCAGGGCACTCTTCCACCGGGGAGCAAACCGTTTCAGCACCTGTGCCGCTCCCAGACCGGCCGCCGTGCAAATGAACAGCAATACAAAGATGCCGAAGCGCATCAGAGCGCGCAGTTTGGCATACAGGGGGAAATACTTGAATAGAAGCCATCCCGGCAGTGGGATGGGAATGGTCGACCGGGAGATCATCCCCTGCAGGAAGGCTGGAGTGGGAATTTCCACCGGCGCGCCGTTCCAGTGAAGGTCAGTTCCCATAGCCAGGAGCAGAGCCAGTGCACCTCCGGCTCCCATCAGGATCAACAGCTTCCTGTTACCGGTCTTTTGCCGGTTGAGCCAGGCAAACACAGCCAGACCCAGGTTGACCAGACCGACATACAGCGTCCCTTCCACCCACATATCACGGTTGAAATGAGCACCCACCCATGAGCCCCACACAAAATGGTCGGTGGACGGCAGCAGGAAATCCGTCAGGCCGGCGGAATAGGGGCGCACAACCCCCAGTTCGCGATCCGGCAGTTCACCCCGCCCGGCGAGGCTGACATACGGCGCGACCGCGATGGCGATCAGCGGCAGGGCGACCAGACTGGCAAAAATCCAGTGCTTCCAGAAATTTCGATCACACCAGATGGAACGATTGATGAAGGCTGTATAGATCACCCAGATGAACACGGCGATCAGGCAGGTCATGTACAGATAATACTGGCTGGTCAGGGCGATCAGCCCAAGGCCAATGCCCGTTTTTACAATCGCGCTTCCGGCCGGCTGTACTCTGTCTTGATATTTGCCTGAAGCAGTAGCTCCATCAGGCGGATAGAGAAGCAAATCGAAGAAACCCCAGAAGAACAGGGGGAACCACTGCAGGCCTGAAAGGTTCAAATGTCCGATGAGGAAATGTGCGAAATGGAAGGGAAGAAAGGCATATGCCGTTCCGGCCAGCAGTGCCGCGCCGTTTGAATCTGTCAACCGGCGCACCCACAGCGACATGATCAGGCCGCTGAGCAGAAAAGACAGGAGATGCGCCGCGTTATAAGCAAACGTCGGACTGGCAATAAGGCTGAATGGCGCCGCCAGCAGCAATTGCGCCGGGGTGATCTCGGTGTAGGCCAGACTCCAGCCTTCCGGATAATTCAGGAACCAGACATTGAACGGATTGACATGCAGGTCGATCAGAGCTTTTTTGAACCAGCCGATCATCCACACGAAATAAATATTATCTCCCACCTGCCCGGCCATCTGATCGCTCATACGAGTTGCCAGCGGCCAGGTCATAAATATGGTCAGCAGGAGAAAATACCCGGCTGAGAGCCAGGGGAACCATCGTTGAACGAATCGCTCTCTGGTTTTCACTTTGATCAGTCGAATTTGACAAGCTGCCCGCCGGCAGCGGAATGGTGGATAGCCAGGCAAATCTTCAGGTCGGCTTCACCGTCCGCAAGCGAACACAGCGGTTGCACTTCTTTCCGGGTAACATCGATGAAATGTTTCATCTCGGCGATGAACAGGTCATTGCGGTCGAAGTTTTCCGGCAATGGAATATCTTCCCAGCTGCCTGTTTCAGCACGATACAGACGGGCTTTACCGTCGGCACTATCCCAGTTGATACACCCCTTTGTGCCGGTGATCTGCAGGGTATGTGCAGGCGGCTGCTGGTAATAATCCAGATGCAGGCTGCCGGCGACGCCGTTCGCGAACCGTAAACCGGTCTCCGCGTAATCTTCCACCTGCACTTGCAGGTCGCTCAACCTGCCTGAGAAAGCCCACAGTGACTCAACCTCTCCAAAAAACCAGCGCAGGTAGTCAATCGGGTGACTGAGGGTAACCACCACCCCGCCGCCCAATTCCGGCCGGGCGGTGTAACTGGCACGGTAATCCTCCCACGGGTGCCAGTTGGGCAGGTATTCCCCCCACTGTGCACGGAAAGAAAGGGGACGGCCGATGGCATCCTTTCGCAGCCAGTTTTGAACCTTGCGCAATCCAGGGTGAAAACGGAACTGGTATCCCATCAGTAACTCTGCGCCGCCGGATTTTAATGCCTGTTTCAACTCTGCCAGCCTCTCCAGATTATGCGATACCGGTTTTTCCATCAACAGGGCACACCCGGCTCGGGCAGCCGGAATGGCTACGTCCAGATGAAGCGCAGTGGGATTGGAGATAATCACCGCGTCCGGCCTGTGCGCCAGAGCGGCTTCGATTTCAGTTTCAACCGGTAACCCGGCAATTTCATCATCCGGCAGCGTGGATTTGTGTGAACGCAGCAGAACCAGGTCATTTTCACCCAACGCGCGCAGATTGCGCAGGTGCCGCCGCCCGATGGAACCAAAACCCGCGATCAAGAATCTCATCGGAAGTCCTCCGGTTTGGTCTTTTCCAGCAGGGATGCCAGAAACTCCCCGGTTCTCCGGCCTGCAGTGCCGTCGGTGAACGTCACCTCATCGCGGATGAATTGTTCACGCTGTGATTGGTCGGTCTGAGGATTATGCAGATAGGTATTGATCACATCCCGCAATTCTGCCGCATTCAAAGCCACCCGGCCGGCGCCGGCTTTGCGGAACCGTTGGTGAGTCGGCCACTCCCCGATCTGTGAGAGAGGCAGAGAAAACCGTCCGGGCTGATTCCACCCGCCCGGCGCATCGATACACACCGCCACGATTGGTTTACCGTGGATGGCTTCCTCAACGACCATGGTGGAATAGACGGTCAGAAACACATCTGAATAGGCCATCATGGAAGTTTTTTCCGGCATGTCTTCTCCGGAATAATACCCCAGCTCACCGCCCAGTGGAACAGGTTCAACCAGATGGACATGCGGAAGCTCTCTGGTCATAGCCCGTACCCGTTCACGTTCCGCTGCGAATAATGGTTCACTCATGAAGTGGTTGGGATGCAACCGGATAAGCAATTGCGCCGGTTCGGCCAGTTGATCTTCGGACACCAGGCGGGCTAGAGCTTCGATATTCTGGATGTTCGGTGAAAAGGTGATGAAGCTGCTGGCATACGAAAGAAGTTTGCGGTCTGGATCAAGGTTGTGAAGCTTGAAATATTCCTCGCGGGGCATCAACCATTGTTTGTGGAAATATCCATCGTAGGAAGGAATGCCGCCGATATTCACACGTTCAGGCAGCCAATCATCGCCTTCCACAAGTTCCTGCTTCTGGATTTCCGACCAGCAGGTGATCCAATCCACCGGCGCACCGGGTAGACTGTAACTGGAAGGATTATCCCAGCCCACCACCACGGCTGCGGTTTTGATTCCCTGCCGGGCCGCCTGTCTCAGCAGGTAGCGGTCCAGCCGCCATCCCGGTGTGCTGGCGATCACCAGATCGGGTTTGTACTTTTCGAAAAGGTCGGAATACAGCTCAGGCGAGTATTTTAACTGCGCGCGATACACCCACCTGCGGGCAACTTTAGAGCGTCGCATCAGACCAACAGCCGCTTTCATGAACGGCATGATGGTTCGGCGGCGCCTCGAGGCTTCCACATCCACCTGGCGAACATGGCTGGTCAATGCTTCCACATTGATTCGATTGGAGGCGCCTACCCGACGCAGAAAATTCAACCACCACTGGGCGGATGGATCAACCGTGTCACTGTACTTGCGGCACTGTTTCATGCGCAGTCCTTCAATATGCAGCCCCGGCCGTCCAAAACGTTTTTCGATTTGTTCTTTTAACCCGTCATCGGTTAGGATCACTACTTCCACACCCTTTTCCAGAAGTGTCGGAACCACATCGCTCTGTAAAAAATAGACGATGGCCAGGCCGTGATCGGCGCTGATAAAGACGATCTTCTTATCCGGCATGCGGGCAGGTCTCCTTATTTCGCCGCCGGGCGGTCATAATACCAGCGGAAGATGGCGTCATACACGGCTAAAAGAGCTTTTTTCACCGGCGGCAGGTCCAACAACAGCCGCCTCCGGGCGGGCTGTACCGCCGCATCGCTGCTCTGTGGATCGATACCCGGCACACTGCGCAGTGTATTGGACATGTTCATGGCGAATGGTTTAATCGGCATCAACCGCAGGTATCCGGCTTCATTCACCCGCTGATCCAATTGTTTGACCTGTCCCATCGGGCGGTTCATTTCAAAAGGCAGGAACTGCGCCAGCACATCCTTGCGCGCGGTGAACTGCCAGTGTGAAGCGCCGGCCATGGCCTGCACGCCTTTGTATTCCAGACAGACATCTTCACTGGATTCGTAATGCCGTTTGATCTCTTCATCGGTCTGACCGATGGAACGATCGAACTCCAGAAAGGTTTCCCAGGGTATGAATTGGCCGCGGCGGACATTCTTTTGTTCCTCTCCCCAGGCTGCTGTACTGGAATAAAAATCAGGATTGGTGCGGAACGGCCGGGCAGTGACCATACCCACATTGGGGAAAGTTTCGAGGATTTTGACCGATTCGGCTAGCCAGCCGGGATAGAACAGACAATCGCTGTCCGCGTAGGCAATGATCTCTCCCGGCGCGCCGGAGAGGATGATATTCCACGCGCCGCCCTTACCCAGATTCTTCTCGGAAAGGAACAGATGTTGTATGCGTCCTTCCGCCTGTTCTTTTAGCAGATAGTCTTTGACTTCCACGCAGGAACCGTTATCAAAAACCAGAAGATCGAACGGCAGGCCGGCATCTCTGCGGGCGCTGTTCAGGCAGACCTTCAATACCTCCAGCGCTTCGGAATAGAATCCGCTAAGAAAGGGGATGAAATTCAGCACAGCCACGGTGATCCGTTCAGGCCGGGCAACAGTTTTCACATATTTTGCTGGGTTCTGTCCTACACGCATTGCTCTCTCTTATAATATGATTTATACCACGCCGCGATCATTACCTGTTTGCAGAGACGGCCGTTTTTGTGCGCCATTCGTGGTAGGCTTTGACCGGATGAAAAATGGCGAAAAATACCTCCCCTAGAGGCCTGGAATGCCAGCTCACCAGTGGAAGAATCTCCACCTCGCGCCAGAATTTTCTCCAGGTCAGCGGTAAACGTTCAAGCCGGTCATTCTCAAGCCGGTAATCGCAGTCATCCAGGGTAAAAATGGCACGTTTGCCGCCGGCCATTTCGATATTCTCGAATGTCTCCGGCAGGCGGTAATGCGGTTTCCCATCAGGCAGGTGGCTGTAGTCGTGATCCTGATGGATGATATTGATGTCCGTGCTGCCATCGATCACTTTCCACTTCTGCCGGCGGGCTTCATAGATCATCCAGTTGTCCCACCCGGCGCGTCCGATGGCAAAAGCCGGAATCATCGTGAAGATGGATCGAGGAAACAGGAAATAATCACTGCCGCCACGTGGATGACGCCGGGCGCGGTTTTGTACCTCTGCCTTTAATCGATCACTCCAACCAGAGGTGAAATCCAGCTCATTTTTCACATCCAGATCCCAGCGCTGGCCGATGATCAGGAATTCTGACTGCTGCGCGGCGACTGACTCTGCGGCTTCAGTAAAATCTGGCAGCAGGATGATATCTGCGTTGATATAAGCAAGTAGATCACCGGTTGCCGCTTTGCGTCCAAGTTCAAAGATGGAGTCAATCTTCGGTGTTCCATACGTGTTATGCACCACACAAGGTTCATGTCTGACATCCAGGTCACGGGCAGCTTCCGCGATTCCTTCCTCATCCCCCACTAGAATGACATCTGCGCCGATAGCCTTCCAGGAGCGGATGGCATTGCGCTGGATTATGGCAATATGCGGATTTGTGAAGGGTTTAGGCGCAGTAAAGATCGAGATCATTTTTGCATTCTCGCGTCCACATCATCGAACACTTTATGCCTGATCCCCGCGTTGATGCTGTTCAGCTGCGGATGCGCTTGCGTCACAGCCAGCACATCCAGCCAGGTGAATTTTTCTTTATCCGGCAGATTTTTGACTATCGCCCGGATGAATTCCAGATCTTCCGGTGTATCCACTGTCCAGCGTAGAGCGCCGTAATCCGGTGATGTGTTCAGTTGAAAAACCTTGAAACGATCCGGCTCATCATAGAGGTACGGCATTACATGTTCGCGCTCGTGAGCTTCCCTGGCTTCTTTCCAGGCACGTTCCAACGCGGGAAAATGGCATACCTCGGTATCCAGTCCGATGGGAAATGTGCGTCTCCAGGGCGGCGGTAGGCGGTTGGCAGCGAAATCGGCTTTATTGTCGAAAAACGCCGATATGGTGTCATCGATCACCTGCGGGTCGATCAGCGGGCAATCGGCGGTCACACGCACGACCACATCCGCCGCGTATAGACGGGCAGCCTGGTAATACCGGTCCAACACATCGAACATGCTGCCGCGATAACAAGCGGTCAGAGCTTCTTTGCACCAGCGTTCGATGGCATCATCCGCAGAATCGGTGGTGGTGGCAACGGCCACATAATCCACAAAGCGGGCCTGCCGGGTACGTTCCACCACCCAGGCCAGCATTGGTTTTCCATTGATCTCTTTGAGCACCTTCCCCGGCAGGCGGCTGGATGCCATGCGTGCCTGCACGATGGCAATGGTGCGTTTTTTTTCGGGCATTACTTATCCTTCTTCCACAATAATTTGTTATAGTCCAGCGTACGCGCTCCATAATGATACCGGCCGCCATCCAGACTGCGGATGAACGTCACAATCTCACCACTTTCCGGGAAATCCGGGCGCACATAATAATAATGTGTGTCCACCGGGCTTTCTCCGTATGCCGCCGCCAGAGTATACCCCTTTTCCCGTGCGTAGGTGTCCAGCATCAACGTCATGCGACCCCAGGCATCACCAGCTTCCATCAACGGATAGATCGGGGAAAAATACGCATGGAACATGATGATTTCAGGATGTGCCTTTTCCAGATATTCCGCCGTGATCCCGTCGTTGTGCGCTATCCAAGCGTCATTCAAACCCCAGGTATCCACGGCCTGCCACCCGGAATACAGCGGCAGGAGGCCGGCTTCCGTTGTGGCGATGGTGTACTGCCTGTCTGCGTATTGTGCCAGGAATTCCGCCACCTCATAACGTCCTTCAGGCCGGTAATCGATCGTCCATCGGTGTGCCTGAGTCCAAACCAGCCCAATGCCCAGCAGCAGAACAGCCAGCAGCGCAGCTCCCCGCAGGTTCGAAGGCCAGGATTCAAAGTCAGGCATTTTAATACTCTGACAGAACACATCCATCAGCAGCGGCCAGGTCATTAGAACGATCGGTAAAATCGGATACTGGAAGCGATAAAGGGTATTCATTTCATTGGAGAGCAATACCCACATCAGGGTGAAACCGAGAATCGGAATAACCGCATACAACGTTTCAAGTACCAAACCGCTATCCAAAAAGGTATTACTGCCTCCATCCACGGACTGTTTTTTAGCATCAGGCAGTTCATAAACCGGCAGCCACCCGGAGATCGTCAATCCAGCCAGACCGGTCATCAGCAAGGCCAGCAGGAATCCAGCGTACTGCGTTGAATAA
The DNA here is from genome assembly GCA_012798535.1 of Leptolinea sp. Lineage (GTDB taxonomy): Bacteria > Chloroflexota > Anaerolineae > Anaerolineales > Anaerolineaceae > Leptolinea. The sequence continues at coordinate 30,531 of JAAZMZ010000011.1, read as the reverse complement.
CGTCCCAGTACCAGTGTTTCATGCAGACTGGAAGACGGGCGGAATAAACCCAGAATAAAACCGATAACAAGTATCCCGCCGGCGATTTGTGTGGTTTTCACCAACCGGCCACGCGACTCACTCTGCAAGAATCCGTTCAAACCATCCCTGGTGTTCATCCACCAGCCGCGGATAAAAACAGACCGTTCCAAACTCGTGTATTCCGCCAGAATCACACAGACTGCGTATACCAGCCAAAAGGGAAAACTCAGTTCGAACAGGCCGAATACGGCTTCCCGCAGGCTGTCAAAATACAGATTCCCCCCGCCCTTCTTATAAAAGGGATTTGGCAGGGGATATCCGAAATAATTCCAACGCCAGAGGAAGTAGGCTCCACCCAACAGCAAGAATACTCCTGCGAATATCGTGGTGAGTCTGGCCGACTTCTTCCATCCATTTTTCGCAATAATTCCCAGCAGCATGAATCCGGCGATTAAAACACCTTCCGGGCGGATCAGTCCCATCAACAGGCAGGAAACGGCAAAAGACAAAGCCCGGCCGGTGGAGCCCGGCTTTTCCAGCGCATACCGTCCGGCCAGCCAGCTCAAAGCACAAAACAGGGCGAAAAACGTAGTACCAAAACCGGCTTCGACATAACGCAGGCCCGGCCCGCATAACAGAAATACGGCAGAGATCAGCGCCGCCAGAATTCCACCTTTGAAAAACCGGCGAATTCCTACGTAGACCAGTAGAACCGTCATTAGATGAGAGATCCCACCCAGCCACAGTACGCTGGATTCAAGTCCGCCGCCCAGGGCGTAAAGGCCGGCCAGGGTAAGCATAAACAGAAAATCGGTGGCGCCGTCCACCGGAGGCTGGCCAATATTCCAGACAATACCGTGACCCTGCGCCAGGTGCTGCGAATATCGCATCAGCATGGCGGCATCTTCCGCCGGGTGCACCGGTTTACCGGCAGATGCGGCCGCCAGCCAGATTCCGGCCAAAGCCAGAAGTGCGATTAATAATCCGTCCAGCCGGGAAGGGAATCGGTTGTTCTTCATGCAGACTGTTCCCGGTGAATTTTCATTGCGATATCATAACCGGACAGCATGATTTGCCGGTTCTTTTTCCAATCCGCCCGTTCTTCCGCCACTGCCTGGGCTTTTCGAGAGATCTCCGGCAGTTGGTGCCGCACCTTATCCAACGCCAGCAAACGGGCTGCCAGTTGAACACTATCTCCATCATCAAACAGGTACCCACTGACGCTGTCTTCCACCCATTCTTTATTGCTGGGAATATCGCTCACCAACGGTACGGTCCCGCAGGCCATGGCCTCCATCAGCGAGAGGGAAGAACCATCCACATGAGACGCACTGATAAAGACGTCCGCCTCATTGTAGTAATATGGCAGCTCCGCCTGCGAGATACGGCCGACGAACTGTACCTGATGGGCAATGTTGCTGCGGCGGATCTTTTCCTGCAGTGCCGCCTTCATAGAACCATCTCCGGCCAATATGGCTTTGAATGGCATACCGGTCCTGCCGGCGCGGATCAATCCATCCACCAGCACATCTACGCCGTATTGATCCTCCCACGCGCGGTTGGAAAATAGTTGGAGCGGCTGTCCGTCAGAGCGGCCGGCACGGGCACCGGTCGGGAAAAACAGACCGTGATCTACCCCCCAGGGAAAAACCACAATGCGCTGCGGATCAAAACCGTATTCATTTACAGCTTTTGTTTCCACGCTGTGCGCGTCGCAGAAGAAGACCGTCGTGTGTTCCAGTGCTTCTTTGATCGCCATCCACACCATCAGGTCACGTTCGGCATCCCACAGCAGGTCAAATCCCCACGACATGCTGACCAGCGGCTGGAAACCGCTGAAAGCGAATACCCGCGCCACGTCATTTACCGGTCCGGCATGCACAAGATCGATCGTCCATTTTTCCAGCAAGATACCGATGGTACGCGGCGTGATTTCCTTTTCCGTAGGCTGGTAGATCTGCCGGACATTCACCGGCAAAGCCAGTCCGGATGTGGACTGTAACGTCAGCGGCAGGAAGAAAACATCGTGGTCAGAGGAGGATAACGCGCGCAGAAAACGCTCGTCATGAACTCCAAAACCGCGGGAGGCATACAGAATACGCATTTTTGCGGCTTTCCGTCGGTCTTTATGCCTTACCCAGATCCGTCCAACAGATTTCCTTGCCGGCCGGCAGGGTATTCAACACTTTTGTCCCGATGACGGCATCCAGTTCGTAGGGCAGAATAGCTCCGGGAGCCGCCGGGCGAAGCACGTCGATCATTTCGCGGGTAATGATCTCACCGGCTTTCAGGTCACGGGCAGCTCTCAGGCAGCGGCGTTGTAATAACACAGTCTGTTTCTCATTTTCGGCAACGAATTTGTCACCCGACCCCAGTGCTCTTTCAAGCTGGCGGGTATTGACTACCATTTCCTCCCAGCTCTTCGGATTCATGGCAAAGGCATGATCCGGCCCTTCCCGCAGGTTGTTATCCGTAAAATGCTTTTCGATCACCCGCGCCCCGAGTGCCACCGCTCCCAGAATGGAAGCATGTCCGGGCGTGTGATCAGATAGGCCAAGGATCAGGTCGGGGAACATACTATGATAGGTGGTCAGAACCCGCAGATGAAGGTGGTTGAAATTCTCCAGGCTGGCCGTGTAATTCGTGTTGCATTGCATCAACACCAATCGTGGGTTAATCGCCAGCAGAATTCGCACGGCCCGCTGCACATCGCCAATATCTGAAGCTCCTGTAGCCAGCAGCACCGGTTTATTCTTGCGGGCAATGCGTTCCAGAGCTTCCGGCCAGTTGATATCGCCGGAGCCGATCTTGTAGGCCGGCACAAATGGATCCAGATGGTCTATGGCTTCGAAATCATACGGTGCAGAAAAATAATCGATCCCGACCCGGTCGCACTCGGCTTTCAATTCAGGCGTCCATTCGAATGGAACCGAAGCGTCATTGTACACTTCAAAAACAGATTTCTTCCATTTGGCCTGGTGGGAAACCTGTCCTCCCATGGATCTGAATCCATAATCGGAAACAATCTTCGGCGCGCGAAAATTTTGGAATTTCGCGGCATCCGCTCCGGCCTCTTTGGCCAGGCGAATGAGCATTTTTGCCCGCTCCAGACTGCCATCATGATTGGCGGCGATATCGGCGATGAAATAGGTAGGCCGGTTGTTTCCGATTACATGATTTCCGATTTGGATTTCCATAGAACATCCTCCTGGATTATTGCTAAACAAGGAATTTACGGATGCGTTGTGGATGGCCATTAGCCAGTTGACCGGCAAAAGCTTGAATGCCCTCATCGACACCGGGCAGTACCAACTGCAGGGCTTTTCTCAATTTATCCGTATTCAAAGTTAGATTAGGCGAGCGCCGGGCAAGAAGTCCGCCATCTTCGACAGAAACCGGTTTGATCAGACGGTCATCCAGCTTAAATACTCTGGCAATTCTGCAACCAAAGTCATATTTCGACAGCGCTACCGGGCTGACCACATGAAAAAGCCCGCTGTGATCGCTGTCAGCCAGGCGCATCAACACATCCGCGAGATGATCCACAAATAGAGGGCAAAAAAGGACATCGGTGAAACCATTAACCTGTTTTCCAGCAGAAAGGTTGTTATAAAAGAACTCGGCCAGGCTGCGTTTTCCGCTGAGGCTCCACCCGTAAAAATTCACCCGGGCAATTACGGCATCCGGGCAGGCATCCAGAACGGCTTTTTCGCCATCCAGCTTAGTCTGCGCATACACCGAAAGCGGATGAGGCGTATCCGTTTCTCGGTACCCCCCCTGTAAACCGTCGAAAACCGCGTCAGTCGATAGATGCACCAGTCGAATTCCCCTCTTGTGGCATTCCTGTGCCATCCAGCCAGGCATCGTACTGTTGGTCAGCAGGGCTTTCGCCGGCTCCTTTTCACAGTCATCGATATTCGCCAGAGCGGCACAATTGATCACTACATCCGGCTTTTTATCGGCAAGTACATGTTCGATCCTGCCGGGGAGTGTCAAATCCAGAGCCTCAACAGGGAAAGGTATACCTGATAGGGCGTGTGAATTTATGATGCCGGTCACTTCCCTGTGCGCCAATTCACGCAGAGCCAGGTTAATTCCCAGCAGTCCACTCGCTCCGGTAACCAGCAAGCGTTTCATTCCGCGAAACCCGAATCTCCGTTGGTCTCGAAAGGCGCTACCAGTTCTCTGATCTGGTCCACATTCAACCACTGGTCATTGGTATTGCTGGCATACCGGAAATCGGAAGCCAGCGCTTTCCCGCGTTTTTCCCATTCGCGGCCAAACCATAACGCTTCGGCCGGCTGCACTACAAACATATCATCCAGTTCGACAGTATTGCGATTCTCATCTTCCGAGATGAGCACCTCGTGCAGTTTTTCACCGGGACGAATGCCAATGATATTCACTCTGGCATCCGGCGCCACTGCGTGTGCCAGGTCCAGAATTGTGGTGCTGGGGATCTTGGGAACAAACACTTCTCCGCCGAACATCTGCTCTGAACAGCGCAGGGTGAAACGCACGCCCTGCTCCAGAGAGATCCAGAAGCGGGTCATGCGGTCATCGGTAATGGTCAACACGCCGTTCTGGCGTTGTTTGATAAAGATCGGAACCACGCTGCCCCGGCTGCCGACCACATTCCCGTAACGCACGCAGGAGAAGCGTGTGGCCATCCCGCCGGCATAGGCATTGGATTGCACAAATAATTTCTCCGCCGCCAGTTTCGTCGCGCCATACAGATTCACCGGATTAACGGCTTTATCCGTACTTAGTGCGATGACTTTTTCCACACCGGCATCCAGCGCGGCATCCACCACATTGCTGGAGCCCAGAATGTTGGTCTTGATGGCTTCCATTGGATTGTATTCACAGGCCGGAACCTGTTTCAGTGCGGCAGCGTGCACCACAAGGCTGACCCCGTGAAAAGCCCGCCGCAGCCGTTGTTGATCGCGCACGTCACCGATAAAATAGCGCAAGCTGGGATGAGTATACCCGGCTACGCGCATTTCATGCTGTTTCAATTCATCCCGGCTGTACACGATGATCTTGGCCGGATGATATTCTTCCAGCAAAACTTTGATCATTTTCTTTCCAAAAGAACCGGTACCGCCCGTAACCAGTACAACTTGTTTTGACCAATCCATATTTCTCTCCAGGTTCTGGCGAAACACGCTATTTATGCAACACGATCAGTGGATATTGACCTTTTTCGCCGTAGAATTTCGGGAACCACTCTTCCAAACGGTACAGCAGTTTCAGATAAAGCTTTCCACCCAGCGCGGCATGCACAATGGCTCGTAAATAACGCACATTCACACTGCGCCAGCAAAAGATCTCATATTTCGCCAGAGGAGCTATTTCAGTTTTTAACCATTCCGGGTTGAATTTCTTAATGAAAGTACCGGTGGGTTCCTTGTGCGGTGGTTCCACACCGAAACAGGCAGACTTCAGCACAGTCTCTTTATCTTCTTCATGCTGGCCGGAAATCAGCTTTCCCAGTCGTTCCATGAACAATATGAACGGTCTGGCGGTGCGCATAAGCGGAGAATCCGTCCAACCGTTAACCACCACTGCAGAGCTGTCAGGCTTCATCACCCGCAGGAATTCCATGTAGGTTTTTTTCTGATCGGCCAGAGGCAGATGATGCAGGGTGTGCAAAGAAACCAGCCCGTCAAAGGTATTCGGTTTGAAGGGAAGGTTGGCCACGTCTGCCACCACATAGAGACCGTGATCACCAATGCGGTTCCTGGCTTCCTTCAGAGCAAGCATGGAAATATCCAGACACACCCGATGGGTATATTTCTCGGAATACGTCAGATACTCCGGATACTGCACAGGCCCCGATCCAGCATCCAGCAAAAGATCGCCGGAGTTCCTCAAGAAGCGGTTCACGCGCAGGTGGCAGCGATGGATATATTCGCGGGAAACTGGCCGCAGGTCTTCATAACGGGCATTCTGGTAAACGCCCTCACCGATCGTTTTCCAGCCAACCTGATCGTAGAATGTGCGTACCTGTTGCTTGACATCCGGATTATTCACGGGTTCTCCTGTACGGCATCCACAGGCAGCCAGTTGATCGGTTCCCCGGCCAGGTAGCGAAAGGTCTTTTCAAAGTCGTTGTTATCATGAGAGTTAAGTACGCTGGCAAGCGGATGAGCTTTATAGTCATCCCACATTCGCACCAGATGCCAGGGATATGGCAGCGGAAATTCAAAGAACCAGCGGTAGGCATACTGCCAGGCTTTTTCCACCTGCTGGCGGTTCAATCGGTGAGCGGTTGGATTCTGCAAGATCTGGCCCAGGGTCTTGTAATACGTCACCCAGGATTCAGGGTCAAACGTGAAGCCGCGATTCCGATAATGCGTCTGAGCGGCCACCACCACCGGCACACCGGCCATGGCCATCTCGAGCCCGACCGTGGTGGTGTACACCAAGCCGACATCCGCCACTTCGATCAAATCGTAGGTATTCACCTTCTCCATGGGACCGATTAGACGGATATGTTCCGGCAGTTTGGGGAAGACCTCATGCACCACTTTGACCATTGATGTGCCATGGGTTAATACTTCTCCTGGATGTACGCGGATCACCAGCTGCACATCCGGCCGCCCGGCGAAATACTGTACAGTGCGGCTGATCCATTCTCCCATGGTTTTGCTGAACAAATGCCGGCCCAAAGTCAGGCTGTCGCCAAGCACATTGGTGGCCAGCAGGACCACCGGCCTTTCATCCAATCCCAGGGCTTTACGGGCTTTCTCCCCGCCCTGGCTGGGAGTCCCCTGCCACTGGCGGGCAAAGTTTTCCCACATGGCACCATGCTGACGGGCCATCAACATCGACCGCAGGCGTTCCAGTTGTTCGTCTTTCAACGGTGAATTCTGACGGGCGCGCCACAGGGCGTCTGTATCCTGCCGCATCACTTCATTATTCTGCGCAATCCAGATACGCTGCCGTTGGTCACCGAATTCATAGGTTACCACGGGGATCTTCAACAGGCGGGCCACCCGGTAAACCACACCCAGCTCCTGAATGGTACCGTTGGGAACAATGACCACATCCGGACGATTCTCTTTGAGGTAGGAATAAGCCGCCAGCGCTGTCTCTTCATTGCGCTCTTGGCGCAATTTATAAACCTCGTTTTTGTGGTCGATCTCTTCTACCTGGAGGGAATACTGGGTATCGAATTCGCTGACCTGTTGCACCAGGCGGGCAATCTCATCAGAAACCGGTGCAAAAGGAATTTTGCCGCTGACAAATGAGATGGATTTCATCACAGGCTCAGCCAGGCTCAACACCTTGCGGGCATATAAATCCTGCCGGCGTAAATCGAAACGGGTGATCGGTTTCTGCCAGTCAGATTGCGCCAGATATCCCAGTGTTACAGAATGACCCTGCGCCGCAAGCGCGATACCTGTCAGGGCGGCGTGCTCGATCCAGTAATGCAGGGTGGCAAAAATGAAAATCTTTTTACCTTCCGGCACCTTGTTCTTCAATTCAACCGCGTCTTTGACCAGATCAGGTAAAGCATCCTGAAGATGGCGCAGGCTGAAATGGCTGTTTATGGCCTTACCGCGCTGCCGAAGGAGCCAGTACAGCTCCACAGTGAACGGGATTTGCCCGAGGATTTCTTTTACAACGTCTTTTCCTGCTGCTGCCGCCGCTGTCATGTCTACACCGCCTCAATGGTCCATGTAAGACGCGGGCGAATAGGCCCCAGCCGGGGTTCCGGCCATTGCATACCGGGCGCTCCCGCCGCGTCGATGTTAAAGGTGAGTGCCTGCTCATCTTGAAAATACCGTTTCACCCGGAATGTGCTGGCATTCACCGCCAGCATGAAACGGCCTTCATTCAATAATTCCGCTGGCAATGTGCAGCGGCTGATATACCGCCCGGCTTGCCGTACGGAGAATTCGTCATACTGCTGTGGATTATCCGTGTCGAAGGATGTCATGATATATTCGCCGCGCATGCTCAGCAAATAGACACCCACCCGCAAGCCGGTGATGGGCGCTTCCAGTTCATATTCGACTTCCACATCCACCGGTTCGGTGGAACGCAGGGTATCCACGATCTCCCCTTTAGGATTACGCACGCGGATGGCGATGGGTTTGAAAGGCGCCGCGTCGGCTGGAACTTCATCCGGCTGCCAGATGCGCTGCCCTTCCTGTGAAAAACCGGCCGACAGGTAATAATCCACCGCCTGCGGAGTGGGCGCCCGTAGGGCCAGCCGGCCTTTTTCGATTACGATAGTTTCTTCCGTCAGACGAAGAATGGCTGACATATTATGGCTCACGAACAGTACGGTGCGTCCCTCGTGCGCCACATCGCTCATTTTTCCCAGACACTTCCGCTGGAATTCCGCGTCGCCTACCGCCAGCACTTCGTCTACCACCAGAATCTCAGGTTCCAGATGAGCCGCCACAGCAAACGCCAGGCGCAAGTACATGCCGCTGGAATAACGTTTCACCGGGGTATCGATGAATTGTTCCACCTCGGCAAAGGAGACGATCTCATCAAATTTGCGTTCCACTTCAGCATGCTTCATCCCCAGAATCGCGCCGTTGAGAGAAATATTCTCACGTCCGGTCAATTCGGGGTGAAATCCGGTTCCCACTTCGAGCAGCGAGCCAACCCGGCCGTTGATCACCGCTCTGCCTTCCGTGGGTTCCGTGACCCGCGAGAGCAGCTTCAACAGGGTGCTTTTCCCCGCGCCGTTGCGGCCGATCACGCCCAGAACCTGGCCTTTTTCCACATCGAAGGAAATATCCCTTAATGCCCAAAATTTATTATCGGCTTCAGTACCTGAACCCAACCGTTTTGTAGAAGACGCCAGCGCGGTTGAAAGGGTTTCCCGCAAAGTGGTATACGCCGCCGGGCGCTGCCCGATGGTGTACTGTTTTCCCAAATTCTCCGTGTGGATGGCAATGTTGCTCATTCGTTACACCATATCGGCGAAACGCCGTTCCATTCTGCGGAAGTAATACAATCCGGTGATCAGCAGGAAAATCGAGATACCAGTGGAGACGGCCAGCATACCGGTCGGCGCGCTGGCGCTTGAGCCCAGCAGAGCCCAGCGGAAACCTTCCACCACACCAGTCATCGGATTGAGGGCGTAGATCAACCGCCACTTTTCTGGCAGAAGGCTGGCCGGATAGGCGATCGGGGTCAGGGTCATCCAGAACTGGGTGAGGAATGGCAGCACATAGCCGATATCCCGGTAGAGCACATTCATGGCAGAAAGCCAGATGCCCACCCCCAGAGCGGTGACCATGGCAAGCAGAATGAACAGAATCAGGCTCCACACGGCACTGGTGGGCATCATCCCGTAAAACAGCATCATGCCGAATAGAACAATGAAAGCCAGGGCGAAATCCACCAGACCGGATAGAATGGCAGCCAGAGGCAGGATCAGGCGCGGAAAATACACCTTGGTGATCATGTGGCTGTTTTGCACCAGGGAATGTGCGGCATCGGTAAGCGCCTTGGAGAATAACGTCCACGGCAGCAGCGCGGTATAAGAGAAGATCGGGTAGGGCACACCATCTGACGGAACCTTTGCCAGGTTGCCAAAAAATATGCTGAAGACGACCATGGTGAGGAACGGCTGCAATATAGCCCAGGCAGCTCCCAACACCGTTTGCTTGTAACGCACCTTCAGGTTGCGCCAGGTCATGAAATAGACCAGCTCGCGGTACACCCAGAGGTCTTTCAAATTAAGCGCCGCCCATCCGCTTCCGGGTTTGATGACCACAGTGCGGGGAGCTTCGGTTTTTACCAGCGCATGGCTCTCAACAGTCATTGACGTTCCCAATTTCTTATTTGATCGAGTTTTTATTGGCGCGGTACCAGTCAATCGTCCGGCGCAATCCTTCTTCGAAGGTCATCTGAGCGCGAAACCCGAAGTACTCCCAGGCACGGGTGGTATCCAATCCACGGCGTGGTTGGCCGTTGGGTTTGCTAGTATCCCAGATGATCTTGCCGTCGAATCCGGTCAATCGGGCGATCAGGTTCACCAGATCTTTGATGGCGATCTCGTTGCCAGAACCCAGGTTGACCGGTTCCGGACCATTGTATTTTTCGGCAGCCATCAGGATTCCTTCCGCCGCGTCTTCCACGTACAGGAATTCACGGGTGGGTGATCCGTCGCCCCAGACCTCAATGGATTCCGCTCCTTTTTCGCAGGCTTCCACGCATTTGCGGATGAGAGCCGGGATGACATGCGAGCTGTCCAGTCTGAAGTTGTCACGTGGACCATAGAGATTAACCGGCAGCAGGTAGATGCAATTGAAACCATACTGCTGACGGTATGCCTGCGATTGCACCAGAAGAAGCTTTTTTGCCAATCCGTATGGAGCGTTGGTTTCTTCGGGATAGCCATCCCATAGGTTCTCTTCTTTGAAAGGAACCGGCGTGAACTTGGGGTAGGCACAGATGGTTCCCAGGCAGACAAATTTCTCTATGTTTCGTTTCCACGCTTCGTGGATGAGCTGCAATCCCATCATGGCGTTGCTGTAAACAAAATCGGCTGGATGTTCACGGTTGGCGCCGATCCCCCCGACCTGCGCGGCCAGGTGAATGACGATATCCGGTTTGCTTCTATCCAGAACCTTGCGGACGTCATCGCCGTTCACCAGGTCATATTCCTCAATGGTGGGGATGAAGATCTCTTTTGCACCACGTTCTTTTAATTTCTCGGTGATGAACGAGCCCAGGAAACCGGCACCGCCCGTCACACACACTTTTTTCGATTTCCAAAAATCCTGGCTTTCTCTCGATGTCATTGTTTTTGACTGTCTCCTTCCAGGTTTTCATATGGATTTATGTTCTGTTCTTCTACCGAAAGGGGATCTTTACCATCTGGCCATTCAATGAAAATCTTTAATCCATTGATGGTCAGGCGCGGGATCTGTCCACTTTCCAATATCTGGATTCCGTTTTCCGCACAGGTGAGACGGCATACGTCTGCTACATCACCTTCACCCGCAAGCAGTACCCGGTCATATCCGGCTTTGCGCACCTCTTGCAGAGTCACTCCCATTCGTTCCCGTACCAGGCGATACAGTTTGAAGGAGTTCTGAATATAGTCGAGGGTCAAGTTAGCCCGCAGGGCCAGCCCATCCGGGGTGATAATATATCGAAGTTTGCGCCGTTCCGCGTGGCGGACTTTTACATAGCCCTTTGCCACCAGACGTTTGAGATGCCAGTTTACAGTTCCGACAGCCACACCCACCTGTGCTGCCAGACTCGCTTGAGTGGCATCCGGATTCTGTTCTATATGTTCTAAAAGTATCAGGTCTCTAGCGGGATCGGGGATAAGTCCCATAGCGCTGTCCTAAATTCAATCGTTGAATTATAAGACACATGACCTGTCCGGTCAAGACCGGAATCCAGTAATGATAGATTTTTTAAGGTTAGCGGCAATTCCGGTTGTTATCGCATGTCGGCAGGGTGACCGGACATACCCACTCCGCGGCAGGAGACCGCAGGATCACTTCATCAGCCGTGATGAGAGCCAGCCAGTCATCGTTCAATTCACCGCGGCAGCCAATAGCCAGCACATCGGTTCCGTTGGGAAGATGTTGTGGAGAGTGTATCAACGGGATGATCCCGCTGGTCGTGGTATCCGCGCCGATGATATCCATGACAAGGCGCGGAAAAGGCTGCCCGCGCATCGGTGAGAACTGATCCGGTTCACCGTGATCCTGAGTGTAATACCGCGGATATAAACCCATTCCGCGCGTCGCGACTGCCGCCGTAGAACTCAGGAAGGTTTCCAGCTTATCCCGGGAAATGCCCAACCCGGTCAATCTTCCCTGCTGCTGCAGTTCTGCGGCCAGGGTAGATTTATCGACCGGCTGATAGCGCGGAAGTACCAGACGGTCGAACAACACCGGTAGTGCACCTGCCAACAGGAACAGGCCGGCAATAGCCTGGATCTGCCATCTTTTGATCGCTATTAATGGAGGAAGTGCATCTGTTTCAAATAACGGTCTGACATATTCAATACTTAACCAGGTGGCCAACCATTCCACAATTTGAGCCAGTCCAAGTGCGAAATACAGCAAAAATACCCAGTCGGCCGGCAGAATATAGCGCCCTCCAGAGGTTCGAGCGGCAGCCGTTGCCAGGTTGTAAGCCAGGAAAAATCCGGCCGGCACCAGACCGGCCCACCTGACCCGAGACCATCCGGCCGCCAGGCCTGTCGACAGGATCATGAGAACGAAATAAATCAAAATGATCTGCCCGCCGGATAAGGAACCATTCCATTCCGCGCTCCAGTAGGAACTGGGCGCTTTGATGGTCCTTTCCAGCGAATCCAGGCTCAGGCTGGTTGGAAAGAGCGCCATGCTGCTGATCATGTTATGGAAGAAATGGGCGGTTACATAGTTTGAAATCCCGGTGATCTTGTTCCAGATTTTGTTGACAGGTTGTTGCGGAGGCTCAACCTGTGGAGTAGGTTGTACGGATGTTCCGCCTGCAACAGGTGTTTGAACCGGAGCAGGTGTATTCAATGCGTAATACGTCCGCTGGGTGAGCACCACCCCTTTCATGGCACCCATGAAGAAGAACGGTTTGTCATGCCGGTCATTGGAATGCATCATCCAGGGAACCAGGGTCAATGTGAACAGGGCAGCAAAAACCGCACCATACAGAATTCCTTTTTTCCATTGTTTGCCAAAGAAGATCAGAATGGCAACACCTGTGACCGGCATTAACAGCAATGGATTCAGGCGCACCAACGCCGCTAATCCGAGAAAACCACCGGCCGCCAACAGTTGCAGCAAACAGCGTTCATCCCGAAACCACTGAAGAATCATCAGTACGAAGAGCGCCAGCAATACCATAACCAGCGATTCGCTCATCAGCACACGGGAATTGGAGGAAAGAACCCACAGAGTCCCCTGAATATTGTTGATCTCGCGAAAGATCACAAATCCGGCCGCCAGCACGCCGGCCAGCCGCCCGTGTATCTTTCTGCCCATCAGGTAGACCACCACGGGCAACAGCGCAATCACCGCCACCTGCAATCCCACCACCGGCGCCATACGATTTCCGGCGATCAGATGGATCACCGCCAGAAATGCCACATAGAAGGGTTTGTCGACGTATTCGAATTGTCTCGTCCCCACTCCCCCGCCAATTACGGCGATCTGAGCCAGCCTGTCGTATCCGGCGGCATCTGAGAACGGGTACATCTCCTCGTTCGGCGGATAGGGACCCGGTGCAAAGTAACTGTGCGGCATTTCAACCTGAGTCCAGGCGATCACAGCCAGTCCCCAGATGAACAGGCAGATCAGGAGATCCGGAAGACGGTTATAAAAACCAGTTCGGTTTCTATTGAGAAAGAAACCCAGCCGGGCAAGGCCAAACAAGAAGATCACCGAGCCAAAGAGAACGGCGATGATCTGGATTCCCAGCAGCGGCACATTGATGTCATTCCAGTAGACAATATCAGGGATCAAACCCACCCGAAAGAATGATACGGCAAGGACAGCCAGCGTGAATACACTCATGGTTATCCACCAGGCTCTGACCAGAGCCGGCTCTTGTTGCACAGTTGACCTCAATGAAGCCGTGCGTCGTGTTCGTCCAGACCAGATAACCATCAGGTAAGTCTGAATCCCCGCCAAAAGCAGCCAGAAAATGACTGGCAACAGGCGCTCTTTGTATCCACCATATCGGCCCCACTGATAGGCGGGCAATAAAATTAGAATCCAGGCTGCCAAGCTAACCAGTCCAGCGATGATCCCTGTATACCGGTTATCCAGCAGTTTTTCACATTTTTCACGGATCAACGCTGATCTTTGCAGAGTAAAGGCCAGCGATAGAACGGCCAGGCTGGCGGAAATCAACCCGCCCATCAGGATCAAACGTGGCAGTGAAAAACCCAGGAAAAGCGCATGTTCAGCCTCCGCCGGCATTCCGGCAAGCCAGGCCACCATGATCAGAGCTTCCATGCCTGTGAGTAGGAAGAACATGAACATAAGTCGTTCTTTCATGGTGTCGGTAACGGGCAGGTAAAAGTGGTCACATCCGGCCGGGCATATACAATGGGGTCATCCGTTCTCGGCACAACCAGGATCGCATCGAAATAGGCTTTTGTTTTGCAGCCGACGATGATTACTTCTGTTCCACTGGGAAGATAGCGTACCGGTGTATTCACCGGCAGGACAGCGTCAAACGGGAATGTGTCATCAGAAATGACGGAAAATGACAGATGATCGAAGGGAAGTCCGCTGTACGCCGAGCCGGCTCCGGCAGTATCTGATTCACCGCTTTTCATCCACCGCGGGAAAACAGCCAGACCAGATTTGAAGGAAGCATCTTTTTGTTGAGAAAATTCTTCCAATTCCGCCAGGGAGATGTTATCCGGCCATGGGATATCCATCGACCGCAATTTTGACAGTACATCGGCGTTATTTGTTGGTAAGAACATTTTCGGGATGGTAAGGCTGAGAACGGCTGGCAAGCAGGAAAGAAGAATCACCACAACCAGCCCCGAACCCGTCTTGATTGTCTGGCGGCGTTCTTCTACTTCTCCGGCCGGTTTGCTCTCATCCGGCTTCTTACCGGATATCCAGATCGTCAGACTGGCCACCCCCATCGCAAAATAAAGGGGCAGCACCCAGTCCACCGGATGGATATACCGGCCTCCAGAAACCAGTGACAGCCCGTTTGCCAGAAGGTATGGGATCAACACAATCAGGGGGATCAGGCTGACGATCTTGTTTCTTTTCCAGGCAAAAGCGAAACCGGACGCTACCAGCAGCAGACTGACTGCCAGTACGACCTGTCCACCCGGGGCAAAGGTGCCGTCCCATTCCTGATCCCAGTATGGCAAACGCATGGTCTCATCCAAACTCGTATGCGAGGCGGATGCCGGCAGAACCAGGCTGATAGTTACCAGATTATGCATGCCCGTATGCAATACGTCATCCAGCAATCCGCCCAAACCGGCGTGGTCAGCCGGTGGTATATCTTTTTCGGTTTGTTCAACTTCCGTATTGGTTGCCGGAACCGGTTCCGGAGTCTTCCTCAAGATTGGCAGGAAACGTTCTTTGAACACCACTCCGACAGTCTTGCTTAAATAAGAACTGAGCGGATTATTCAAAACGATCTGGTTGCGGATTCCCCACGGAACCAGCGGCACTAGGCAGAAAATCATGAAGACTGCCGCCGTTATCCACGCCGCGCGCCGTTTCCATCCAGAAGCGATCAGATAGACGATCAGGACAAAGGGAAGGATGATCAACACATTCAAACGTACAAGTCCAGATAATCCCAGCATGGCTCCAGCCAACGCCGGCCGGAGAAATCTGTCATCCGGCCTGCTCCACCAGTGAACCAGCGAAAGACAGAACAGAATCAACGAGAAAGCCGTCAATGATTCAGACATGGCCATTTTCACGTTCGTCGCCTGGATACGATTGGCCACCGCAAGATTATTGGCCTGCATAAAGAGCACTGCCAGTCCGGCCAGCAGTCCCGCCGGGCGTGAAACTATACGTAAACCTAACAGATAGATCAGTCCAGGCATGAGAGCAAGAAACCCCACCTGTAACCATATCATCCTAGAATAATCGGATCCGGCCATCCATCTCAACATAGCCAGGAAGGACAGATGCAGGGGTTTATCGATAAATCCGTAGGGAAAACCATTTCCCACCCGAATGGCTTCTGCTTGGATGGCGTACTCGGCAGCGTCTGAATACGGATAATGGGCATAGTTTGGAGGATATGCCGCAGTGACATAGCGGCTGGTGATCTCCGGGACATTCTGCCAGATACAAAACGCAGCCACCCAAAGGAGCAGGAATATCGCCAGATCCTTTTGCCAGACAGCCAGCCGGTTCTTCATATGTCCTTCCATCCATACCCAGAACAACATGACCAACCAGGAAAGCAGCCACTGCCAATGCAGGATGGGCACACCGGATTTTCCCCAGAACTGTGTTCCAAGCCCGATCCCCTTACCTGTGAACACGATCAGCAGAGTAATCATAAGAAAGCAGGCGGCAAAAATCGCTCCGGCCAGAACCGCCTGCTTCGAGTCTTTATCATAAGAGAATGAATCCCGGCGGGTCAGGTATAGCCAGAGGATCCACAACTCTGATACGATGAGAAAGAACAGGCGGAAGACAGGGCAGATGCGCACATACAGTGCCCACCAGCGTCCCAGACTCTCGGGAGACAGGTAAGAGACAATCAGTAGTCCCAACCAGATAGTCGGGATCAGAATTTCAATAAATCGGGAGTTCTTCCCCTGTGCCATACTTAGAATCTTTTGATTGACAGTATCCGGGTGGCGTACATGCAGCACCAGTCCAACGGAACAGAGTAGGCCGGTAAGTACCGGAAAGATTATCAGAACGAGCCGGTTCAGTGAGAAACTGCCCGGCAATTGAAATATGGTCTGGCCGCATAATCCGCTGGCCGCAAGGGCAACAAAGAGTAAAACCGGAGCCATCCAGCGGTCTCCAAATTCAGTAATCTTATTCCCAAAAACCGCAGGCATCAGCAACGATCCCGGACTACTTGCGTTTCTTTTCAAAAAAGATGATAAATCCGATTCCCATGAGGATGGCCAGAACCAGGATACTGTTCGCCCAGATGGGCGGCAGACCGACGGCGATGAAAGCCAGGCAATCCAGGATCAGCGCGGCCAGATGCATGGTGTAGACAGCCCGGCTGGGATCCAATCCAAGCGCCACCAGACGGTGGTAGGTGTGATCGCGATTTCCTTTGTAAAATGGAATGCGCCGGCGGATTCGCGAAATGGTGACCAGGGTGGTATCGAAGATGGGAACACCCACCAGCAAGATGGGAACCAGATAGGATGAAGCCTGAAAACTGTCTTTTGGATTGTAATAGATGGCCATTACGGCCAGAAGGAATCCCAGGGTTTGTGCGCCCGAATCCCCCAGAAACATCTTGGCGGGATTGGAATTGTAGAGAAAGATCGCCAGGCAGATACCGATGAGGATGGCGCTGGTCACCGAAAGCAGGTGCTGTCCAGAATCCATGGTGGCCAGCAGGAAGAAAGCAAAAGCCCAGCCGCTCAATCCCACGGCCAGCCCATCCATGCTGTCCACCAGGTTTAATGCGTTGGTCACTCCCACGATCCAAAATACCGTCAGGAAACGGTCAAGCCAGACATATATCTCTCCGGACCCACCGATGAAAAAGGTGTGCGATTCAAGGATCTGAATCGACACACCGGAAGCGATCATAATAACGGCGGCGGTCACCTGACCGAGTAATTTCGGTAGTGCTGTCAACCGTTTATAGTCGTCCCAGATGCCAAATCCAAATACCACCAGAGAGGCAAGCAGCATTCGGCTGATCATCGCGTCCCGCCACAAACCGGTGATCAACACCAGAATGGACAGAGAGAGAATCAAAGCGATACCGCCGGCATACGGCATGGCTACTTTATGTTGCTTGTAGGGAGCGGCGCCGGGAAAATCCATCAAATTAAGTCGTCTGGCGATGATAATTCCCAGATAACCTGTTCCCAGTGTGATCAGCAGGCTGACCAGTATTGCTTGAAAGAGACCCGAATATTGCATAAAACTCTGAGTCATTGCGTAGTTTCGTCCCCCTGTAGTTTACTATAAACTGACAGGGTTTCACGAACGATCCGTCCGGTTGAGAATTCTCTTTCCACCAGCTTTCTGGCATTGAAACCCAAACGGGTTCTTTCATCTTTGTCCCTCAATAATCGCCTGAGACAATCCGCCAGATCTACAACATCTTTGAACCGTGCCAGCCAGCCGGTTTCACCCGGAATGACGACCTCCCGTGATCCGGGAGCGTCAAACGCCACCAGTGGTCGGGCGCAGGCGGCGGCTTCTATCAATGTCTTTGGCAGTCCTTCACGGTAAGATGGCAGGCAAATAATACTGGCTCGGGACATCACCGCGGGCATGTCACCCTGCCAGCCTGGCCATTCGATGATCCCCTCTGCCTGCCATTCCTGCAATGTTTGGATCGGCACAGCAGCCGGATTATTTTCATCGGTATCTCCGACCAGCAGGAAACGGGCATCCCTTCCTTCCGCCCTGAGCATTCTGGCGGCCTGAACAAATTCACCGACCCCTTTATCCCATAACATGCGGGCTGGCAGGAGAACCTGCAATTGGCCTGCCGGTTCAGGTGTTGGATGAAATTTTTCCAGATCGACTCCCGAACCGCGGATGATCCGCACCTGTTCAGAAGTCACCAGGCCGTGCTCAAGAAATTGCTGCAAATCATCTTTATTCTGAAAGATCACCTGTGTGGACTTCAATCCGATGCGGTAGAACAACAGGATCAACGGGCGCAGCAGCCGTTGCCCCGGAGTGTTTCCGATGAATAGATAACCCAGCCCGGTGATGGAATTGATCACCCGTTTGATTCCCGTAAACCGCGCGGCCATGGACCCATAAAGGACGCATTTGATGGTGAAATGGTGAACAAAATCAGGCTTAAGCTGTCGATAAAGCGAAGTCAGGCGGGTAATGGTGCCAAGCTCTTGAAACGGATTCTGCCCCTTGCGTGAAAAAGAGAACTCGATCCACTGGAAGCCAGCTTCGATCAACTTGTCTGCGTATTCATCCCGGGGAGAGATGAGAATAACTGAATAACCTTGCGAACGCAACGCTTCTGCCAAGGGCAGTCGAAAATTATAAAGATACCAGGCGGTGTTCGCGAAAAGCAGGGTTTTCACATTTACATCCGGGGAACCTGCGCCCGCAGCCACTCTTGAAAGACGAGAATATCCCAGAGATAGTATTGATTGTTATGCGTGCCCGCCAGGTGTTCCCGCCACATCTTCTGCACCGGTTCGGGATCAAAGAAACCCTCGGCGCGCATCCGCTGTTCATCCAGCAGGTCTTCCGCCCAATCGCGTAGCGGGCCACGCAGCCAGGTATTGATGGGGATTCCAAAACCCATCTTGGGGCGTTCGATCAATTCCCGGGGTACATATTTGTATAGAATATTCCGCAAGATCCACTTGCCCTGCCCGTTCTGAATTTTCATGCTCATGGGCAGACGCCAGGCAAATTCGATGACCCGGTGATCATCCAGATACGGAACACGGGCTTCTAGACTGACACCCATGCTGGCGCGATCCACCTTGGCCAGGATATCATCCGGCAGGTAGGTGATCAGATCCATGTACATCATCCAGCGGGTGAAATCCGGGATATTCGGCCAGGTTGAACGATCGGTCAACGGGGTCAGCGGTTCTTTTCCGCCCCGCACCAGTTGATCCGGATCTTTCCAGTGTGACACCAGTCGGTAATACAGACTTTGCGGGGAATCCACCGAAACCACGTCGGCCATTTTGATCATCTTTTCCCCGGCGGAAGGCACGCGTAAAGAAGCGGGAATCACAGGTTTCAGAGCGCGAAAAAGGCCATCCCAGGTATTGGGAGAGAGCACCCGCATTCCTCCCGCCAGCGCACCGCGCAGGCCGGAACCCATCCACCCGATCTTTGACCAGATATCATTTCCCCAGAAATAGCGGTTATATCCCGCGAACAATTCATCGCCGCCGTCGCCGGAAAGGCTGACCGTGACATGCTGACGGGTCATCCAGGAGACCAGGTAGGTGGGGATCTGCGATGAATCGGAGAAAGGTTCATCATACAGAGCAGGGATTTTCGGAATGACCGCCTGCGCCTCCTGCGGGGTGACCATCAATTCGGTGTGTTCGGTCTTTAAATGAGCCGCCACTTTACGGGCATGTTCTGCCTCGTTGTATTCATCTTCGTAAAAACCAATGGTAAATGTTTTAACCGGACGGCTGCTTTCCGCCTGCATCAGAGCCACAATGGTGGAAGAATCCACCCCACCGGAAAGAAAGGCGCCGAGTGGGACATCCGCCATCATGCGCAGGCGCACAGATTCGCGCAGCAGGGCATCCAACTGCTCTTCCGCTTCAGTGAGTGTGCCGGTGAATGGATTCGCCAGACCGGCTTCCACAGCTCCGCGCGCAGACCAAAAAACCTCCGGTTCCGGCAGGAAACCGGCTCTGTCAAAAGGGAAAGACAGAATAGTGCCGGGGATCTGTTTGTATACATTCTGGTAGATCGAATAGGGCGCCGGAATGTAATTGTGCCGGACGAATAACGCGAGGGCGTCGCGGTCGATCTCGACGCTAAATCCGGGGAAAGCCCGCAGGCACTTTAATTCCGATCCAAAAAGCAGAATCTTGCCAAACCAGCCGTAATACATAGGTTTGACACCCACCCTGTCGCGCACCAGATGAAGCACTCGTTCTTTTCGATCCCACAGTGCGAAGGCGAATTGCCCGTTGAATCGTTTGATGGATGGAACAAGTCCCCAGGCGTCAATAGCTTCCACCATTACTTCTGAATCGGAGGTACCCCTGAACTTCGCACCATGAGAGATGAGTTCATTACGCATTTCACCGTAATTGTAGATTTCACCATTGAAAACCATGACATACCGGCCGCTGGCTGAGATCATCGGTTGACGCCCGGTGGGCGTCAGGTCAACAATGGCCAGGCGGCGAAATCCAAATGACACACCGGCAGAGGCATCCGTCCATTCGTCGCTGTCATCCGGTCCACGGTGAACGATTGCATCTGACATGCGGATGACGACAGCTTTCAATTCTGCATCTGTCATCTCCCGCCGGGTATCAAGAAATCCGGTTATTCCACACATTTTTCCCTTCGATTATTTCGGGTAATTGCCTTCTATATGAGAGTAAGAGAAAAAATCCATTCAATTCGCGAAGTATACCAGCGAATGATTCTGCCCTGCATCTACAAGCCGGAATACTTTTCCCGACGGCTCAGCCAGTCCAAATGGGCAGACAATCGCCGCCTTTATTCTGTTAAGCTGAGATATTACACATATCATTCCAGACCCGGGAATACTCCTGGGCCACCAACGAAATATCAAAATTGTGCAGCATTCTTTCCCGCCCGGCCATCCCCATCTCCTGCCGCTTCGTTGCTGGTTGTTTGAGGATGGTGAGTATCGCGTTCCCCAGAGCCTCAGGATTCTTGGGTGGAACAATCTGTCCGGTTTCTCCCAGCACTTCTTCAGCACCACCCACCCGGGTGGAGACACACGGAATGCCGCAGGCCATGGCCTCCCCTAACACATTGGAAAAGGATTCCCCGTAAGCGGAAGAGGATACCTCTACGTCGCAGGCCGCATGAAAAAGCGGCATGTCCGTCCATCGGCCCAGCAGGTGAAATTGCTCTTCCCTGCCGGTCCCGGCTGCCCAACCCCGAATCACAGGATTCTTGGGTGTGATCCCTTCACCGCATAATAAAAAATGTGTGTCCGGCAGCGACTGCAAAACAACTGCGGCGCTTTTGAAGAACGTCTCGTGATCTTTCTGCCGGTCATAGCGAGCTGCCAGACCAACAACCGGAACGTCTCGGTTCAAACCGAGAAGGGCGCGCTGTTTAATTCCGGTTTCCTGATCCGGCTTGAAAACCGCTAGGTCGAATCCATTGGGAATGACCCGCATTTTCCAGCCGGCATATCCCACCTGTTGATGAACTCGGGCAGCCGCCTGTGAACAGACCACAATCTTGCGGGGAATGAAATGTGAGAGGATGGAACATATACTCACCGTCAGCAGAGTAGACGGCTTGCTCTTTTTCCAGTCCAGCGTACTGTTGCGAATATTCCAGGCAATCCAGTGAACCCCGACTCGTCTGGCGGCCAGTCCGCCGAGCAGATCGGCGTGATACATCCAGGTTTGAACGACATCCGGCTTCTGGTCCCGAATTTCTCCGGCAAGACGGCCGATATCCGCCAGGCTGATCCGGCCGGGTCGCATCCCCATGGCAGTAACGGGTACACCCAACGCGGCAATTTGCTCCCCGATAATTCCCCGGGTGGTCAGGGAAATTACCCGTGAAGGGTATTTATCGCGATCAACAGCCTGCAGCAGCTTCTTCAGCATGATCTCTGCTCCACCGGTATCCAGACCGGTAATGATGTGGGTAACGGGAATGTTCAGCGAGTCAGTCATGGCATCTCGATAGTGGGAGCCAGTGTGGTGGCTTTGTCTGCATAAAAAAGCCCGTCTCCGGATTCGTCGATTTCACGCCAACCGCAAAGTACAACCTGCCCCTGATGTGATTCGAACAATTCAGTCGGAGCTACAAAATCTTCCATCATCTGATTGTCCAGATTGTACCCGGTGAAAAAGGAATACCCCGGTTGAATCCTCAGCAATCTCAGCGCAGTGGTATACATCGGCGCATCATGCAGACTCTGGCGGTAATCGGTATTGCGCAGCTCTGGGACAAAACTCTGCGTGCGGGTTGTATCCGGTATTACCGAAATGTAAGAACCCCTCGATACCGTTGTGATCGCCTGCGCCTCACCAGACTGACAGAAACTGGCTGCCGGTTTTTCAATCGGTTTGACAGCCGCATGCAGGATCAATGGCAAGATCGAGAGCATGAGCACCAGACCGGCGGCCAGAAGCCACATCCCACTAGAAGTTGTACTCCCTGCCGGCTGATCGGAGTTTCGAATTTCTTTACGATGGAACCATATAGATAATTCTTTGATCCCCAGCATACCCGGGCCGATCATCCAGGGCAGCCCGGCAGCGTAGGTGCGGATTTCAGCATCTGTAGTGGGTACGAAGGGCACCGACAGGAGTATCCCGACCGCGCCTGCCAGTACCAAGGAATATTCCGGTTTTCGAAAGTTCCGCAGGCAGACAATCAGTCCACCCATCGAGATCACTGCCATTGCCCAGCGGCCTGCCAGAGATTCAGCGAGGGTTGCTCCCTCAATATAACCAAACAAACCTGACCATTCCATGGTGAAAAAAGCCTGCCAGTAGCAAATGGCTCCCTGAAGGATACCCGCAGGTTTTTCTTTGAACATCTCCCAGGCATAGGTATAGATCGCCTGAGATTGATAAGGTTCAATAAGATTCAATACATCCGGGTGATCCACCATGTATTGTTTCCACCCTTTTCCACCCGCCACCAGTCCGTAAAGTGTGTACGAGAAGTTAGCCATGGATGAACTGTTCATCTCTGATAATCCATAATAAATTACCAGATGGATGACAAGTCCAAGGCACGCGGCGGCTGCCAGAATCCCGGCCGATTTCCAGCTTATTTTCCCTTTATCACGAAAAATCCATCCGCCCCAGATAACCAGCATGGGAATGATAAAGAACGGCCCGGCTCTGGAAAACAAACCAAGGCATAACATCAGCATTCCGGCCGCCGCATCTTTCAGGCGGTGCCGGGCGGCTGCATTCCAGAAGAACGCAAAGCCGATCATTCCCAGCGGCATACCCAGAACTTCGCTCATGGTCGAGCCGATAAAACGACGGATAAAAAGAAAAGATCCCAGCACTAAAAAGGCAGCGGCGGCATAGCCGGCAGTTTTATTGATCTCCCGAGAGCTTAAATATACGGCAAGGATCAACAGGATTGTCAGGCAGCCCAGAGTGATCTGCAGGTTTTCACCGCTCAACCAGTACAAAACGCCCAACAACGCCGGGAAAAGCGGCCGTTTTGCCGAAAAGGGATGGAATAACCTTCCCTCCGCCAGCAATCGGCCGCCGTGGAAGTAACCGTTGGCGTCATTGAATGGCAACAGCCCGGCAATAATATTCAAGTCTGTCTTGCCGCTTGCCCAGAGGCCGACCAACGCTCCGCCAAAAAGCAGGCAGATTACAAGGAAAGCAACGGTTGTTCCCCGTAAATCCTGCCTCTTGAAGGTATACATCAATACTATAGATAATAATAGGGGAACAAGAATACTCCCCTGCCGCAAGATCAACCCAATTTTCGCGGGGAACAACAATAAACCTGCCAGAAATCCGGCAAAAAAAGTCATCAGGCTTATACATAAAAGGTGCAAGATGAACTGAATCAGATCGGATTTTCGATATCGCAGGATAACAGCAACGGAGAAAGCGATGAGAAAAACCAGAATACAACCAAGCAGGGGGAGAAGCCGCTCCAATAATTGAGCTCGCTCTGGAAGAAGCCAGAATCCTGCCGCAATAAAACCCGCTCCCAGCAGACATCCTATCCACGCGATGTTCAGGCTCCAGGGAATCGGATTTTGCCAGCCGAGAAAATCAGAACAGCACATGGCAAAATCCGGATTGCATGCAATCTTCAGAACGAGCAGAAGGCAGGTGCATAAAAAGACAATAATCACCAGACCTTCGATTAATCGGAGTAGGGAAAATCCCCAGATCAACGCATTTCCTGGATCAGCCGGAATGGCAAACAGACAGCTCAAGCCGGCCAGGGCTGAGATCATTCCTGAAATCAGGGGGAAAGCCAGGTATTGCTGTTCCCGGGTCCGAATTTTGAAGGCAGTCATCAGATAAATTTTATTCGGCTGGCCGCAAATGCCACCATTTTCAACAACAACCAGCCGTGCCGCCAGCGTTGAATATTTGTTGTTCCATATGTTCTTTCACGGTAGCGAATGGGAAGGTCGACAATTTTCAGCGTTTGTTTCGTGGCGCCGAATAACAGGTCAAAATCACCAAACGGATCAAAGTTGCCAAAGTAATTCCGATTGCGGGCGATCAACTCGTAATCTGATGTGCGCAGAACCTTGGTGCCGCACAGGGTATCCTTGACAGGCTGGCCCAGCAGCCACGAAAACGTAAGCGAGAAGAACTTATTCCCCAGCAGATTGAAGAAACGCATGGCCTGTTTCTCCATGGGATAGACAAGCCGTACACCATTGATAAAATCGCCCTTGCCCTGAACCAGCGCGTCGTAAAACCGCGGCAGGTCTTCAGGCGGCACGGTCAGGTCGGCATCAAGGATCATGAGAATATCTCCCTCAGCCTTGCTGAAACCTAGCCGGACAGCGTCACCTTTACCCTTGCCGGTTTGCTGCCAGACCTGACAGCGCCGTTCCGGGTGGCCGGCTACTTCCCGCCGGATGACTTCGTATGTGTCGTCGGTGGAATTCCCTTCAACAAAAACGATTTCCGTCCCCGCGCCCATCTCCGGTACACGGCGAATAATATTGGAAATATTTCCCGATTCATTCCTCGCGGGGACGATTACCGAGACAACAGGCTTCTTATTCTCCGTGTGATCGGGTTGGGGTCTGGCAATCATCATGTTGGTCAACGCCAGTTCGTGGAATGGCCAGAGCTTCACCAGGAATTTATTGAAAAATTCATTCAACAGCGGTGTCGTCACCGGCCAGAGAATTTCCTGCCAGGAACGGATCGGTTCCAGGTTTTCGAGGTGAAGCAGATTGGTGATGTCATCGATCGTCAACCAGTTCTGGTATAGATTGGGTTTGGCTAAATGAAGTTTTTCGGCCAGTCCCAGTGGAATTTCCCACATCCGGCTGTATACATTCATGATGATGCGGGTGCGCGGGTGAGATAACCGGCGCACTTCACGGAAGACCGCCTGCACATCCCACAGATCATTCAACAAATCGGAAAGGATGATCACATCGAATTTCATTTCCAAACCGATATTCATGGCATCCGCTTCGATGAAGTGTAAATCCGGATGGCGCGTACTTGCCCGGCGGATCATTTCTGTAGAGAAATCCAAGCCGATACCCAATGAGGGTTTGAGCGCGGCAATCAGATCGCCCTGTCCACAGCCCAGTTCCAGAATTTTTTGCTCGGGCGCAACCAGAAACTTGAATACATCATGTATCCGGCGGTGATAATATCCGCCCGCACCCTTCCAGCCGTCCAATCCACGGGCTGTAGCATCGTTATGGGCGCGCCGGGCTTCCCGGTACAGGTATTCAGGTTTATCCACCGTTTGTTTTGCTTTTATCTCAGAATCCACTCAATTCATCCCAGGCTTTCAATTTCGGTCATGGTTGCACAAACCATTTTCTCAACACTGAAATTAGCCATGATCCTTTCGCGGGCTTTTCTTCCCAGATTTGTCCTATCTTTTGCCGACATAACTAAAAGGTCGCGGATCGCCTGCGCCATTTCATTCACTGAACAGGGGGGGATGATTCTACCGGTTTCTTCTATGATCATGGCAGAATCGCCCACATTGGTGGCCACACACGGTATTCCACAGGACATGGCTTCCGAAATTACGTTGGAAAAACCCTCGCCGATCGACGAAGAAACACAAACATCCAGCATATTATAAATTCCCAGCAGGTTGTTTTGCGAAGGAATCCAGATCACATTGGGTTCCATGCCAAGTAACTGCACACGGGTTTTCAGTTTTTGCTCATATTCTCCATCGCCGCTGCCGATGATCACCAGTTTAAAAAGGGGAATTTGCTCCCTGACAATGCTGGCCGCTTCCAGTAGAGTTATGTGATCCTTGATCGGATCTAGCCGGCCAATGATCCCCACCAGCCTATCCTTCTCAGAAAGACCAAATTGCCTTCTTGATTCCCGGCCGGATTTTTTATCTGGATAAAATTGATCAGTATCAATACCATTCGGTATTACAACCATTTTATCGGTCGGAATACCACGCTGTGCGGCCATTTTCGCGCCGGTGAAGGAATTCACAATGATACGATCGCTGAAACCGGCCAACCGGCTCTCAAGGGAGTACAGGATACGATTCAAACGGTCATAATCTTCCATCCTGACAAACGAATGCCGGATGGAAATGATAACCCTGGCAGATCGGAAGAGAGGTTTGAGAATGACAGCCAGCAGGTTGGCCGCCACCAGATATGACAACACAACATCCGGATTCTCAGATCGGATGATCTTGATGAGCTTTGAGAAAAAGTCAAATATATCCCATCGTCCGCTTTTTTGAGCAGAAAGCACCCGTGTTTGACATTCCGAGAAATCAGGCAGTAAATCACCGCCAGAATAAAAAGTTACGATGACCGGCTCGATCCGGGTACGATCGATATTCTTCATCAGTGTGAGCAATTGTTTTTCAGCACCGCCAATATTCAGCGACCGGATAAGAACAAGAACTTTTTTCACGGGTGTTTTCCTGTTTCGAACGGATATTACCTTCCGCGCAGAAAAACGAATTCATTGCAGCCCAGATTGTAGGTTGTATTCATACCTTCCAGGGAAAATCCCCGGGAATGCAGGTAAGTAAAAATCTGGCCGGGAGTGGCAACCTCGAAGGGATACCCACCTACCCAGTCTATAACATCTTCCCATGGAGACATTCCCCGGTCACCGACATATTCCCGCCAGGTTTTTCCGGGTTTGCCAATAAATAAATCGCGGAGGCTGATCGGAATCCAGATAAACAGAAAGGATGGATACAGAACAAGAAATCGCAGAGAGGATGGTAATTTGTTATAGGTCTTTTTCACCATCCGCCAGATACGGCTGGGTATTCCCTGGTCGTTATAGATGGCAATGAAAAGCTTACCACCGGTTTTTACCAGATCGGCGGCGTTCTCGATGGCTTTCCACATCTGCCCGGTATGGTGGAGAACACCCCATGAATAGACAATATCAAATTGACCAAGACCGTGGAGGTAGGTCTCATCCAGTACACTGGCCTGTTCGATCGACCAATCCCGCTTATCGGGGAAATATCGTTGTTTAAGTTCCCGGCAGCAGGCCGCACTGTACGGGTCGTAGTCAAAAGAGCGCACGGATTTCGCCCCCAGGCGAACAGCGGCCAGTGAAAAAAGACCACTTCCGCAGCCAATATCCAGGAAACTCAAACCATCCAGGTTTTCAACAGCCAGTTTTTCTTTGATGGATTTTTCCGCTTCGATGATACGGTTTTCATTGAGACGACTCAAGAAACGCTGCCAGTTCTTACCGAACTCGAAGCGCTCACCATCGGCAACATCCCGTTCAAATTCACCCGCAGGAATTACCACAAATGCTCCGGAATGAGAAAAATCCGTAAAGATTTCCCACTATGTGAGATCGGTAGCTGCCGTTCCTATGTGACTTGATTATCTGTTCCATGACCATATCAGAATTGAAATAATCCTAAACCAGCTCTACGGGTTGGCCTTTTTTTGCCATGGACGCATCTGCTGCTTCAAGTATTTGCACGATCCTCAGGCCCATTTCACCATCGGTTTGTGGATGTGTTCCATTCGTCACACAATCAATGAAATGTGCGGCT
Source organism: Leptolinea sp. (assembly GCA_012798535.1). GTDB lineage: Bacteria > Chloroflexota > Anaerolineae > Anaerolineales > Anaerolineaceae > Leptolinea. The sequence goes on along the minus strand of JAAZMZ010000011.1, from coordinate 2,458 downwards.
TCTGTTTTTAAGGCTTCTGTTGTTGCCAGGTGCGGCGCCCACATATCACCACTTCGATAGTTAACCAACAATTGGTAAACGCCTTCCGCTCCACCGGAAAGGCTGACACCCTTATCGTATACTTTTATCTTCTCGCTGGGTTCGATATCGTCATACACGATCATCTTTCTGTCTCCGCCAATTAAAGTGCGGCGCACTTTCACCGGCGCCATCCAGTTGACATGAAAATGAGCGATTAGATTGTTCTGTAAATAGCAGGTGATATAGGCCACATCTTCCGGCTGGCCTTCCAGATGTGCCATACCGGTGGCGGAGATGGCCGTTGGTTGTTTGCCCAGGATGAAATCCATAATCGAAAGATCATGAACTGCCAGATCCCAGAGGACATTCACGTCATGCTGGAATAATCCCAGATTGACACGCACAGAATCATAATAAAACATGTTTCCCAGAGAGCCGTCTGCGACCAGTTCCTTGATCTTGATCACCGCCGGAGTGTAGATGAATGTGTGATCCACCATCAACACTCTTTTTGCACGGGCGGCTTCGTCCAGCAATTTTTCCGCTTCTTCCACAGTTCCCGTCATTGGTTTTTCAACGAGAACATGCCTGCCGGCTCTTAATGCTTTGACTGCCAGATCATAATGGGTGGAAACTGGTGTAGATATGATCACCACATCCACCTGTGGATTATTTATAAGATCAACGGGATTCTCAGTGACATTAATCGAAGGATACCGTGAGCGTACCAGTTTCAGGCGGTCTGGATTTCTGTCGCTGACAAATGTGACCTGTGCGTCTTTCGTCTCTGCGAAATTGCGCACCAGATTGGGCCCCCAGTAACCATACCCGATCACACCTATTTTAATCATGTATTTCTCCGGTCGAAAAAAATTATTGCATGAGACAATAAATATAAAAATTTATTCTATCATATACAGATTCATTTCTTCCCTTCAGCAAATTTCACATCTCTGATCGCTTTAAATCCATCAGACAACGATCTATCTCCATGAGATAATGCCAGCCTCAGGGAAGATTCGATTAGAATATAGAATCGGTTGATTTCAAATTTCTAAGTGGAAATGATGCTGGAATGAACGGTCAAGTCAAATTTGCGATTGTAGGATGTGGAAATATCGGTTCGCGGCATGTTGCCGTGGTGAATGCCCAGGAACAGGCATCGATCAGCGCTCTCTGTGATGTGGAAGAAGAAAAGCTGAAAAGTCTAACAGCGAAATATGGTCCGATTCCATGTTTCACCTCATTTGATGAGTTGCTCGAAAACACCGATGCCGATGTTGTTAACATCTGCACTCCACATGGATTGCATGCCCCCATGGCCATTGCCGCCGCCAACAAGGGTAAACATGTACTGGTCGAGAAACCGATGGCACTGACAACCAGAGAAGCGGATGACATGATCGCTGCCGGAGAAAAGAACAGGGTGCGCATCATGGTCGTCAAGCAGAACCGCTACAATGTTCCCATCGGCCTGGCAAAAAAAGCCCTGGATTCGGGAAAGATGGGAAAGACATACATGGTGATCTGCAACGTGCTCTGGAACCGGCACGAAGGCTACTACCGCGATTCGAACTGGCGCGGTCGAAAGGCTTTGGAAGGTGGAGCGCTTTACACTCAGGTTTCGCACTTTCTTGATCTAATGATCTGGTGGTTCGGCGATGTTGTTCAGGCTTCATCCCAGATTGCCACCCTCAGTCATAACATCGAAATCGAAGATAACGGAACGGCCCGGCTGGTATTCGAAAGTGGTGTGCTGGGCTCTCTAAGCTGGAGCACCTCTGTTTATAACAAAAACTATGAAGGCAGTATCACCATTCTGGGAGAGAACGGCACGATTAAGATAGGCGGGCAGTATCTGAACAAGGTCGAATTTTGGGATGTGCAGTCTCTGCCGCTGCCGGAAGATGTGGTATTCGTTGACAAACCCAATTTTTACGGCAATTATCAGGGCACCAGTTCCAATCACGATAAAGTGATCAATGAAGTGGTTGCCGATCTGCTTTTCGAACGTCATAATACCGTCGAAGGCGACGAAGGCAGGAAAACGATCCAGGCTATTGAAATGATCTACGCCAACCAGGAAGGAATTCGTAAATGATCCGAGTCGTGGTCACCGGCGCCGGCGGCAGCCCGGCCACCGGTTTCGTGCGGTCGCTCAAATCCGCGCCCGAGTCGTATTATACGATCGGTTTTGATACCAATCCATATACATTACAGCGGGCCGAAACTGATGAGCGCTATTTGATGCCATCTGTAAAGGACAAGGATTATCTACCGGCAGTCCTTGATATCTTGGAACGGGTGAAACCCGATCTTTTCCATGTGCAAATCTCCGCTGAAATGATCATGGTTTCCAGCCTGCGGGACAGGCTGCCCTGCAAGACATTCCTGCCGGCACATCAAACCATTCTCACCTGTGAGGACAAATTTGCCT
>JAAZMZ010000082.1 GCA_012798535.1 Leptolinea sp. | reverse complement strand
GGGAAGTATAATTGTAGTTCTTTGGATAAGCGGCCGGTTTCATTTTGGAATGATATTCGCAAACCAGAAGAAAATATTTAATCGGGTCATTACCTGGATCAGTGTGGTATCAGGGTTTATCTCAGGTAAGACAGACGAGGATGGATTATGACGGGATATAAAGTAGGTGTTATCTTTGGAGGGAAATCTCCAGAGCATGAAGTTTCAATCGTCACTGCTCTCCAGGTGATCGGTTTTTTATCACCCAGACATGACGTCGTCCCGATCTATATCACGAAAGAAGGTAAATGGTTGACCGGTGACAGTTTGAAGGACGCGAAGAATTACGCGAACTTCAATGCCGGCCAGATGAATCTTCAATCTATCGCCATCACTCCGGATACCAGCCTCAAAACGGTGGTGAATCCGCTGGGAGACGGCCTGCTGGCAAAACCCCGGCAATTGAAACTGGACGTCATTTTTCCTGCGCTGCACGGTCCGCACGGTGAAGATGGAACACTGCAGGGCCTGTTGGAACTGGCGGATATCCCATACGTTGGATCTGATTTTATTGCGTCATCCATCTGTATGGATAAGGTCAGAACCAAGTACGTCTTAAAAGGCGCTGGATTGCCCGTGATCGAGTGTGTAAACTTCTCACGGGCTGACTGGGAGACCAGGGAAGACGCAATTGTCGATGAGATCACCCGCAAGTTTCACTTTCCCGTCGTTGTAAAACCGGCAAGACTTGGATCCAGCATCGGCATCTCCGTGGCCAACGACATTGATGAATTGAAGTTCAGCATAAGCGTTGCGACCCATTTTGATACAAGAATCCTTGTGGAAACTTGTATCTCCAATAAGCTGGAAATCAATTGTTCCGTTCTGGGAGATCAGAATCCGCAGCCGTCACTGTGTGAACAACCGCTATCATCCAGTTCGTTTCTCACATTCGAAGAAAAATACCTGCAGGGGAAAAACACCCAGGGCATGGAAGGCGCAAAACGGATCATTCCTGCCCCCATCAGTGAAGCGTTGACGGCGAAAATTCAAGACCTTGCAGTCAGAGCTTTCACCGCAGTCGGCGCCCGCGGGGTGCTCCGGGTGGATTTCATCATCGATCGCGATACCGATACCGTGTTTATCAATGAGATCAACACCATCCCGGGATCCATTGCCTATTACCTGTGGAAACCATCCGGATTATCACCGGAACAACTGGTGGATAAGCTGCTTGAAATTGCGGTCAATGCGGCCAGAGAAAAGAAGAAGAACAATTATTCCCAGGGTCCTTCAGTATTACAGAAAATTGATCTGCTGCAACTAAAGAAGGATTAGTGGTTCTGACTTTCTGGAAACCGTCCAAAAACTGCTTTCCTCTCCGGATTTGGAATGAGAAAATGGCAGGAGCATAAAGCAGGGCACCTGGAATTTTGGGATCGACAGGTCAATTCGAGGATTTTGTCAACAAGCACGCATAACTGGAATACTCGATTTCCCCTATCAGGATAGAATTATTACTGTACTGTTTTGCCTGTTTTCGATGTTTCAAGCATAGGTGTGATAAATCCTGCCATCAATGGAGACAATGATTATGCTTTTCTCAGAGTACTGGGTTTTCTGGATAGCCGCCGGGTCCCTGCTTGGTTTCCTGGTTTTTTATCTCCTTTTTCGAAAACAGTTCATATCAACTCGAAACAAAGATATTCAACAAAAATATCAGTTAAAGAATGTCAAGTTATACGCATCTTTGATTGTATTATTTGTGATCGCGGTTGTTAGCTGGTTCGTCAATTACATCGGCAAAGCTGAGAGTTGGAATCCGATCATTGGTGAGATCGCAACCGCCATTTTTGGGGTTGCCACAGCCGGTTTACTGGGCGGTGTGATTTTTGAATTTTTCCTGCGAAGCGATATATTAAACGAAACCAGTGAAGTACTGGCAGAAATTGTAACGACAGATAAGAAGGTAGTTCGCGAGGTTTTTACAACAGAAAAACGAAACGATATCATCAAAACTATGATGCAATTAAATACGGGGAATGATGTATATGGAAATGCTCTCTATGATGACTTCATTGCCCGTTATACCGATGAAACATTGGGATATAAAAAGGAATTTCGGTACAACTTTGAAGACACGATTACTTTTTTTGATATTGAGAACGATTCAAATTCAGAGCTGGCGAATGACTACTTTGAAGTAAGCGATAGGATCCGTTTTCAAACTTATCTCTCTGAATATATCAACCGGCAAAACCTGATATTTGCCTGCGCGGAAAAGGAACAATGCCTGTATGATTTCTTTGTGGATCGTGACTGCCTGTACCGCTGGCTGTTTAAAAGCCCTGCTTTCAAAGAAGTATTACAGGATGCCCACGCTTTCAAAGTGAATTTTTCAATTGACAATCACGAAATCCAACCGCTGGAAAAGAAAATGACAAAGCGGGGATACGAGATCATTTTCCCCAATCCATTATACAGCGAGCATCCGGCAGACTCATTATCATCTGATCGATTGATCGAATTGGAGTTTGAAACTCGGACACTTCACCCAAAAATCAATGGCTTTCTTTCCGTTCACTTGGCGTACCCGGTAAAAGGAGCAGAGATATGTTTTGATTTTGAAAATGCCAGATCGATCATCAATGTATCAAGACTTCATTTTCTCACAGCCGGAAAGATCACTCCACGTATAGAAGATGGCGTCATATCACAGTTCAGCTCGAATAAGAGCCGGCGTGAATTAAAGGTCAAGATTTCGAATGATCACTGGTTGTTTCCAGACAGCGGCGTGATTTTCGTCTGGGATCTGGCAAAGTGACAAAAACAGAGAGAAAAATATGGGCATTTCTATCAATTCACCGATAATTTCAGGGGAATTGGGCGATTGGAATGTAATAGCAATCCGGGAGTGCAACGAAGAATTAGTCTCACTCAGAGGAATCCACAACCGAATCATTGTTGAACCGCAATATTTTATAAATAACATTCCCGGCGCGCTCAATGATTGTCTTGTCAGGAAGACGGTGGCCAAGAAGCTTGTAAAAGCTGCTGAAGAATTACCGGGGAATTTCTCCCTGGTGATCTGGGATGGTTGGCGACCGACTGAAGTGCAAACTGCTTTATTTGATGAATATAAATCCAGATTGAAACAACAGTTTTCAGGCAAGAAGGAAGAGGATCTTGACAGGGAAGTTGCGAAATTTGTCTCCGTGCCATCAGTGAATCCCCTCTGCCCGTCACCTCATCTCACCGGCGGCGCGGTTGATCTATCCATCATGAAAGGAAGCTCGTATGTTCCGATGGGCACCGGGTTCGATGATTTTTCTCCGCTTTCGAATACAAATTACTATGAAATTCTTTCAAAGCGAAAAGAATTGACCCGCGAAGAAAATGAGTTTTTGCAGGACAGGCGGCTTCTCTTTCATTGCATGAGGGATGCGGGTTTCACGAATTTTCCCAATGAATGGTGGCATTTCGATTATGGCGACCAATTCTGGGCGTCCATTTCTAAATCCGATCATGCCATCTACGGAAAGGCGCAGCGGCAGTAGCTGGTTTTCACCAGACTTGAAATCACAGATTCCTTTCTACGGGTAAAACGGACTGTTACCTGAAAACTCCAGGTTCGTTTTGTGATATGCGAATCTGCAAAAATCTGGAGTGATTGACCTGGATATTGAAAGAAACAAATCCTCCCTGTAACAAAGGGAGGATTTATTAACGCTGATCATTCACACAGGTTCATTCTTCCGCAAATGGCATCCCTTCTGCCAGTTCCCAGCGTACAAAACGCCGGATAATGATATTTTCTGCCAGAATGCCGGCGGTTTGCGCCAGTAATTGAGCCACGCTGATTGTCTCATCACGAAAGGACATCTGACGAAGCAGCACAGTGCGATCCATGTATTTGGTTATCGCACCTTCACCAATGCGAGGCAGCAGTGTTTCCGCCTTGCCTTCCTCCCGGGCGCGCGTCAAAACTTTCTCCCGTTCTTTTTCCAACACATTCCCTGGAATATTCGCATCAGATACCCACAGTGGGGCGGAGGCGGCGATGTGTAACGCTATTTCATGAGCGAAGGCACGGAAACGGGCGGACTTTGCTGTAAAATCTGTTTCGCAATTTACTTCCACCATTACGCCAACACGTCCGTTGTTATGCGAGTAGATTTCCAGTACACCTTCAAAAGTCGCGTTACCATTCTTCTGGGAGGCTTTTGCCGCCATTTGTTCTTTCAGGTCTGCCAGAGCAGATATGAGGTTATAGTTGTTGCTTTCCAGCGCCTTGCGGCAATCGAGGATCCCCGCGCCGGTTGCCTCGCGGAGTTGTTTGATCTGTTCAATTGTTGTACCCATTGTGTCCCTCTCTCCATAAAGATTTGCGATCGTTATGGATTTTTCAAGATTTCATTTCTCAACCGGTTTACCCAGTCGAGCTCCTGTTGATACCGCTCCTGTAGTCGTTCTTCAATACGTGACCACAACAGCGTTTCACGTTTTGTACGCGCCGGCCGGTACCATGGATTTAACCGGCGTTGCCCGAGCATGCGTACCTGCATTTCCAGTTCTTCTGCGTACCTCGCCAGGAGAGCGTCAAGCTCATCTCCGTGTAGTTGATCTGCCCAGGCAAGCTGGATCAGAAAGGGATCTCGGATTTCAGGCAAAACCGGATCAGACAGTAACCATTGACGAAGTTCCATTTCCCCGGCAGGTGTGATGCTGTATAACTTGCGTGGGGGCAGGTTTTCCTGTTGAAAGGTCTCTACCGAAACCAGACCCTGTTTGTGTAGGTTGACCAGACTATGATAGATCTGGTTATTGTTGCCTGACCAGTAGAAAAGATCCGAATCAGCGATGATCTTTTTCAGATCATAACCAGAAAGCGGCTGCGCGTTAAGCAGCCCGAGTATTGTATATTGGATATCCATAGGTTAACAATAACATAGGTTAATGATAGAGTCAATAAAAACACTACAAGAAAAAATTCCAGATCGATATGGATCATCACAGAATTCTTAAAGAAGGACCCCCTGCGAGTGTGGCAGTATCGTTTGTCTGGCGCGTTCGGGCGAGTCTCCTCACATGGAAGGATTCTCAATCTAGAAAAAAACCCCCGCCGAGGAATGATGAAATTAACAGGTTATCGCTGATATGGACGATGAGCCCGTGCTACTGTAAAAACTCCACCAGCATCGGGTTGACCACTTCCGGCCGCTCATAATGCGGAACATGCCCGGCATCCTCAATCACCCGCCAATCGGCGTGCGGCAGCAGTGCGTGAACCTTGTCCCCCACTTCCAGCGGAATGGTGCGGTCGTGCCGGCCCCACAGCAGCAGAATCGGGATATTTGTTTTCCCCTGCCTCTCATAAACGGACCGTTGTTCGAACAGGATCCCGCTGCGAAATGTGGATAGAATGGCGCGCTTGAAACCCGCGATGCGCATCTGCGGCAGATAGTCGGCCACATACTGCGGGAAGCGTTCGGGGTAAAGCAGGTCTTCGGCCATACCGGCGGGCAGCGTACGGTCGCCGGTAAGATGCAAGATCAATTCACCCAGCAGCGGAATGAGCAGCAAAGATTTCGGGAAGGCCGGAGGGATCATCATACCCGCCGGGTCGATGAGCACCAGCCGGTCTACCAGCTCCGGGTGACGGTCGGCAAAGATGCCGGCGACGATACCGCCCATGGAGGAACCCACCAGGTTGACCGGAGTCTTGATCTCCAGTGCACTGAGCAGGTCGATGATCTGCCGGTCGAACAGGTCGGGTCCGAATTCCACGCGCGGACGGTCAGACCAGCCGCGTCCGAAATGGTCGAAACGCAGCACACGGAAACCGGCTTCTGCCAGCGGGTGAAAGGTGTGATCCCATAAATAATGAGGAACTGAATACCCGTTGAGAAAGATCACCGGTTTGCCTTCCACGGGACCGGCCAGTTGATACCAGGTCTGGCCGTCGGACAGTTTTACAAACGAGCCAGGAATGGCAGCGCGTTCGTCTTCATCCAGCAGTATGGTTTCTCCATTCAATGCAAAGCGGCGTCGGCTCAAAGTGTATTCCTATTGGTAATAAGTTCTATTGTATCCTGCTGACCAACCAGTTGAGCATTTCCTTTTGGTCAGCTCCCCCGCCGATTTCTTCGACGGCAAATCCGAAACGATCGACATGGATCTCTTTAGGAATTTCGCTGCCAATGAATTCCTGCCAGATCATGATTTCTCTTTTCTTCATATCGATAAGGGAAAGACGGCAGGATTCACGGCTGGCAAGTATTATGGTGTTCTCATATATGCCAGATTCAACGGGTTTGCAATAATACTGCACCACTGTATTTACTTCTTCGGGGCTGGAAGCACGTAGTTCCGGTGGAATTTCATAATGCAGGTCGGCAATTTTTTCGAATGTGGTATCCACAATCAAGACTTTACTTTTAAGAACGGGATTGTCTTCCGGAGAATTTTCATACTCTGCCAGATAAACTGGCATTAATGATAAGAAAGGAGCTTCATAGGCCGCTCTAGCCTGAGCCGTGATTGTGGCCCGCATTTTCTGGTATCCGGGCACGGCAAAAGAAAGGGCCATTCCTATTGCGAATAATCCTGTCAGAGTAATGACAATAATCAGGCATCCGGAAATTTTCTTTTTTGAACCGGCTTTCCGGGTCGGGGGTTCCAGCATGGCGGCTTTGAGATTACGGTTCTTTTTTCCTTCCACTACCCAGAGATAGATCAATTCCATGGGAAAGATATTGCCGGTGGATGTGTTGATGGAATACTGCCGGTTTTCCGTGGCGGCCGGATTTTCCATCCAGGTGCCGTTGCTCCCCTGGCGGATCGTTTCACCCAGATAGGCGCCCCATACCAGTATTGTGCGGGTGGGATTCTGGCCGGGAGTGGATTGTACCGCATACAGGGCATGCGCCCTGTCGAGCAGCTTATATAAAGCTGTCAAAGATCCCGATGAAAAATCCAGGGTTACTCCATAATCATCCCGGGCAATCTGTACCGCCTGTGATGCCAGTTCCTGCATCTTCCGAGTCACATCCAACGACGTATTTTGCGTGGAATTCCTCGTTCCATTCACAAGAATCTGATCCATTCTGAGATTTTAACATCGTTCGGCAGGATTTCGACCCGCACCCGTTGACCTTCCGGAAAAGCAGGTCATGGATATTATTTGTAATATTCTTCCGGGTTTACTGGTATAGCGCAACCCGATTACGGCCGCTGTGTTTGGCCTCATACAGGGCGGTATCTGCGTTATGGAAGAGAGCATCCAGGTTCTTCATATTTTTATGATACTCGGCAACACCCAGACTGGCCGTGATTTGGATGTCTGCATCCTGCCGCAAGCATTTCAACTTTTCAATGGCCGTTCTTATTCGATCGGCGAGAAAAACGGCGTCTTCCAATCTGGTATTCGGTAGCAAGATTCCAAACTCTTCGCCGCCAAGGCGGGCCGGCAGATCCACTTCACGGATCAATCCCTTAAGCAGGTTGGCCAGACATTTCAATGCTTGATCGCCAGTATCATGCCCGTAGGTATCATTGATCACCTTGAACTTGTCGAGATCGAGCATGATCAAAGCGAGGGGTGTCTTGTAACGCATGGATCGCCGGATTTCTTCAGCCCCTCTTTCAAAGAAGAATCGCCTGTTGGGAAGTCCGGTTAATTCATCTGTCATAGCCAGCAGCTCCAGACGTTCGTTCAATTGCAGGACTTTCTCATCCATCCTCATCTTCGAAACGATCGTCCAGACCAGGTCGGCAATAAATTCAACCAGTTCGACATCTTTTTCGATGTATTCAGTTGTCTTATTTCCGATCCCGAGAATGGATACGATTTTATTATTCGAAAAGATCGGTACGGACAGCATACGGTTCACCATGGTGTGACCTTCCGGCAGCCCTTTTTTGTTAGGCAGAGAGGCATAATTATTAAAAATCACCGGTTTTCGTGTTTTTATGCAGTCCACCCACACGCCGGCTTTATCTATGGAATAATGCGCTCCGCTGCCTTCAGCCCGGCAAAATTCCTTTCTTGTACGGGTGGACCAGGCTTGAAGGGAAAGTGTGTTCTCATCTTCATCCACCAGGTGATAAAACCCGATCTGGCTATCTGTCAATATCTCGATCTCATTTAATGCCTCTTCCATCACTTCCGTAGCATTGTGGGATAGAGAGAAATCCCACAATCTGAGCCTGATCCTCATGATCTCTTCAATCTGATACCGTTCGGTAATATCCTGGATTACCGAAAGCATGCACTCTTCGCCATTTAGATAGATTAATTCGGCTGAGATTTCACCTTTTATGATCTTCCGGCTTTTCGTTCGAAAATCGAAATGAAAATCTTTCAATCGGGGATTTGACTGCATTTCCCTTACCATGCGGGCTCGATCATCTGGATTGGCCCAGATACCAAGTTCTATGGTAGTTTTTTCCAGAGCTTCTTCTCTTGAAAAGCCGGTAGTTTTTAAGAAACCATCGTTCAATTCAATGATTCTGCCGTCGGATATCCGGGTTATCAAGATTGCCGTGGGGCTGGATTGAAAGGCTTTCGCGTATTTTTCCTGGCTGATCTGTAATTCTTTTTCAATGCTCTTTCTTGCAGCAATATCGTTTTCGAGATCATTCTTCAAACGGCGGTTGACAACCATGAACAAAGCAATTGTCAGCAGGATATACAGCGTCTGGAAAACCATATAAGACAATGCTTCGTATCCGGTGGAACGCAGAAGATCATTGCCGGGTGGATTTAGAACATTGTTTACAATCCGGATAATGGCCATCAACCCGAACAGAGAGGTGATAAGTCCCAGTCTCCTGGTGAGGATTCTTTTTTGATCATCGATTTTCCAGAAAATCAGCCAGGCACATTGACAGGAAAAGAAAACGAGAATCACCGAAAAAAGCACGTTACGAATTTCGAGACTGGGGAAAATGTATATGAAGTAGATTTGTAGAAAGAAATAACCGGCAAGAATGAAATAGAGATGGGCGGGAGTTTTGCGATTTATCAGGAAGCGTTCAATCCCGATATAAACAAAAAAAATGCCTCCAACCATCAGCATGCTCCCAAGCAATATGGAGAATATTGGAGGGATAAAATTCCGGCCGGCTAGAAGGGCAATTCCCACCACATTGCAGATATAACCGATCATCCATAGATCAAGGCCTGAATATCGGGAACGATTCTCCTGCCACAGAAAAAACAACACAACAGCACAGAGGAGATTCGTTAATATAAAGCTGATGAGAATGGTCGGCAGATCGAGGGAGATCATGAAATACCTGTATAGGATATGGAGGTTATCGTCTGCGCTGGACTAAAAATGAGACCCAAACGTTTTTCAAAATGATTGTGGATTTTAACCAAAAGCAACATTATTTATCCATTATATATTCTTCATACAATAGTGAAGATGGGAAAATTGTTGTCCCAATATTACGAACAGACGATGAAATATGAAGCCTACGGGATTCTGGATGCCAGCCAGTTAATTATTAGTTGAGGATCAAAACCGGCATACGGAGTATCGATTGGATTTCCGCGTTCGTTCACCCGGATCGGATCCTTCAATTCTCCGCTTTGAAAACTCTGTGTGGCAGCCACCATACCACGATGGATATCCACAAGCGTTAAATCACATTGCATTTGACTGGCATATATTTCCGTGTCAGACTTCCTGGTTGTTTTGGTGGCAAAGCAGTTGCGCTGTACAACAATACTGAGATCATCCGGATTGTTAGCCCTCATGTTGGCGGGCAGCTTATATTGCAGATCGGCAACGCTCCTTGTATTTATATCCAGGATCAGTATCCTGCCCTGCATATCCAGGTCATCACCCAGGGGATCGGGGTATGCCTTGAGGTATTCATCCATGAATGGCAGGAATGGAGCATCCAGAGAGGCATGCTGCCGGTCTATGGCGGAATTTATCATATTCTGACCGAACATTAATACCGGTATGGCCAGCAGTCCCAGGATGGCGAGAGCTCCAATCACGATCAGGATTTTTATAAGAGGATTACGTTTTGGTTTGGGAACGTCAGGAGGCTCCAGAGGATTCTCGAGTTCCGGCCGAACCGGTTCCTCACCGGTGATCCTGATACGCACCTGTTCCAGGGGATGGATACGTACATTACTGGTTGTAAGGTATATCCGGCGGTCACCGGTTTGTTCAGGGTCGATCTTCCATACACCGCGTTTGTTGCGGCGCAGTGTTTCCCCCAGATACGCCCCCCACACTTCGACCGTGTGGTCCAATCCTTGCGGTGACACATTAGATGAGAGATACACCTGGTGCGCCTGATCAATCAGCAAATAGAATTGGTTCAGGCTGTTCATAGAAAAATCGAGGGTGACGCCGTAGCGATCGCGGGCAGCCTGTACGGCCTGAGAGGCAAGTTCGGTGATAGATTGTTCGAGATTCTTGTTATTCACTTCCATTGGATATGAATCTCCGAAATGGGTTTACCCGAGTCTATTATAAGAATTGTAGCATTGATGAAAATATCCATAAAAAGTAGTCTGATAGGATAGCCATTTTCATGGGGTAGAATTGCCGGATGCGCCCTTCTTCAAGATTATTCGCGATTGCCACATCCCTTGTTTTGCTGGTCGGTGGACTAGTAGCCTACACGATTTTTGACAACAATCGTTTTGTGGTAATTCACCAGAATGTTACCATCCCCAATCTGCCGTCGCAGTTCGAAGGGTATACCATCTTGCAGATTAGCGATTTACACAGCAAATCGTTTGGCAAAAACCAGAGTGAACTGATCTCAATGATTAAATCCCTGGATTATGACCTGGTTGCCGTTACCGGAGATGTTCAAAACCATCTAAATGATGATTTGCAGCCTTTCTTTGATCTGGTAGATTCGATCGATCCACGCGATGGTATTCTCCTGACTTCGGGAAATGTTGATCCGTATTTTGTAGATTTTTATACAGGGCAGGTGACGCCCAAAGGAAAAGAAATGCAATCCCACGGTTGCCGGTTGTTGGATTATCCCGTGGCTGTTGAACGCAATGGCGCACGCATTTGGTTCTCTGAATTGTTCGATGACCGCCGCCGGGAAAACCAGTGGGTACGCCGCAGATCCACCGGACCGCTCGATGTGCATTATGACCCTGCTGAGGCAGCTGCTCTTCACCAAATTTATCAGGCGGAAATTGATTCCATTTTCAAAGGGATTACAATCCGCGACACCCTTATCGGCATTACCCACTATCCGGTGATACAGAACGTGCTGGATGATCCGGCACACGGTGGGATGCTCCCTTTCGATCTGGTGCTGGCCGGTCATTACCACGGTGGACAAATCCGTTTTCCGTTCCTTGGCGCGATCTATGTTCCTATACCGTCTCAACCGCGCAGCGGATTGTTCCCAGACCAACGCATAGTCAGCGGGTTGTATCAGGGAAACGGAATGCAGCAATATATCAGCCGTGGTATGGGTGCCGGCGGACCTGTACCACTGATGATGTTCCGGTTCTTGAACACACCTGAAATCAATCTGCTGACATTACATGCTAGCAAATGACCCGCGAGAACATTACATATCCACGCCCATTACAAGCCGCCATACTGTAAAATTGAACAAAAGAAAAATTTCGTAGCCTATCTGTTGTTCATAAAACATGGATTTTGTTAAAACAGTGTAGAAGGAGAGTATTCGTAATGGAAAATTTTGTGTTTCAAAATCCGGCTAAGATCCTGTTTGGCCGTGGTATGGAAGAAATGGTCGGGGTGGAGACCGCCGTCTACAGCCGGAAGATTCTGCTGCACTACGGCGGCGGAAGCATAAAAACATCCGGGCTGTATGACCGCATCACTACCTCTCTCAAAAAAGCCGGCGTCGAATGGATAGAATTGGCCGGCGTGAAACCTAATCCACGTCTGAGTCTGGTGCATGAAGGCGTTCGCCTGGTCAAAGAACACAAACTGGGTCTAATCCTGGCAGTGGGCGGCGGGAGCGTGATCGATTCTGCCAAGGCGATTGCCATGGGCGCTGTAATCGATGGTGATGTCTGGGATTTCTATCTGGGCAAAGGTGAACCAAAAGCCGCCCTGCCTATCGGTACGGTATTGACCATTCCGGCGGCGGGCAGCGAAGCCAGCACCGGTACGGTGATCACCAATGAAGAAGGATGGTTGAAGCGCGCCGTCAATTCAGAATTGATCATTCCGCGATTTTCCATTTTGAACCCAGAACTGGCATTTTCTCTACCGAGGTTCCAGGTGGCCTGCGGGGTGACGGATATTATGGCGCATCTGATGGAACGGTATTTTACTAATGTGACCCACGTGGCTTTCACCGACCGGCTGATCGAAGCCACCATGAAAACATTGATCTGCCAGGCCCCGCTGGTACTGCAAAAACCATCAAATTACGACGCCTGGGCCGAGATCATGTGGGCCGGAACGATTGCCCATAATAACCTGCTGAATACCGGGCGCATCGGCGACTGGGGTTCGCATGACATCGAACATGAGATCAGCGGAATATATGACATTGCGCACGGCGCCGGATTGGCAGTGGTGTTTCCGGCCTGGATGAAATATGTTTATAAACACGATGTCGACCGCTTCGTTCAATGGGCTGTCAGAGTGTGGAATGTAGATATGGATGTGTTCCATCCTGAAGCTGTGGCGCTGGCCGGTATCGAACGCATGGAATCCTTCTTTAAATCCATGGGGCTGGGTACCCGTCTGGCCGATCTGGGGATCAAGGGTGACCGCATCGATGAAATGGCCGATAAAGGCACGGACGGCAATACCCGCCGGCTGGGTAATTTTGTCCCCTTGGATCGTGAAGCCGTTCGCAAAATATT
>JAAZMZ010000081.1 GCA_012798535.1 Leptolinea sp. | reverse complement strand
GAATTTTCGACCGTAAAATAGAGTTTGCGGCTGTCTGGTGTGAAGAAGGCTTTTTCCACCGGCTTATTGGACAACGACACGACCGGAGAACCGTCAATCGTATATAAAGCACTGCCGGAATCCTGGCTGCTGGCCACGAGATACTTCCCATCCGGCGAGACGGCAGTCACCGCTGTAATCCCTTTTATGCGGCTGGTCGTGCCATCCGGCTTGATTATCCCGATCTCACCGGGCATACTGGCGATCCAGATACCCGGTTGTTTGAAGAATTGCAGAGAAGTCCATTTCCCGGGCAAGATTATGCGCTGGGGGGATGAGGCTGTGATGGCATACACGCCGTTGGGTTGTTCGTTGTTGGTTTCCGACGCAGTTAAAAGATACATGGCGGTCTGGAATCGATCGTCCCAGCCCGCGTTCTTTATCAGCCCGGCATTTAAACTCCGGCTGCTCCCGTCTTTCAGGCTGACCAGACGCAGGTCGCGGTTGCCGCGTTCGATCATGGACTGCACAACGAATGTATCCGCGGACAGCCACCCCAGCACCGTCTCACGCAGGCTGACAGGTGTGTACAATAGGCGATCTTCACTGCCGTCCGACCGGACGGCGCGCATACCGGTCACCCGCGGAAGTCCCTGCGCGGTGAAGCCATCTATGGTTTGATAGAGGATCCACTGATCATCTGGCGACCAGATAGGAGCAGTGACATCGTTGACCGACGGACCGATGGCAGACCGCGATTTTGTGGACGTGTCATAAAGCATCAGCCGGGTTTTATCGCCTGTGGGAACATCAAGAAAAGCCAGGCGGGTTCCCCCCTGCGACCAGACCTGGGTGGGTTGATCTTCCCGCAGGAATTCAGCTTTCAGCAGTTCTTTCTTTTCAGGGGGAAGCTCTTTCGATTTCAATAGCGGGATCAGATCGCTGCTGTTTTCTGATGTTACATTCATAACCGTCAAACCATTGTCTTCACCCGAGTACAGGCTGAACCAGAGTTGTTCCAAATTAGAGGAAGCGGCAAAACGGGTGGTCACCGGATTACCCGTTGGCCCCAGTTCACGCCAGGGTTCATCGACCGCGCTGATTGCCCGCAGGAAGATATTGTTTTCCACATAGGCCATGACCAGCCAGGCTTTCACCGGTATGGCTGTAATCGGATTGATCTCGACAGTATCGGGCGTGGGTGTCAGAGCTGACAGTGAAGATTGATCTGGATTGCCGGCCGGGTTGTCCCGTGTTTCTATGGAGGCTGAATAGAATCCCTGAACCGGATCGATCAAACTACAATTTGCCCACAGCATACATGACAGCAGGACCAGAAATATCGATTTGATTTTCATGTTTTTTCCTCTTGCGAAGGATTTTGCAAATCTCGTGCCAATCCCTGTGCTATTGTATGTTGTGATGATAGAAATTTGACGCTAGAATCAATTAAGAAAAATTGATATTCCTGGAGCGAAATATGGGCGACGAAAGCACTTTCTATCTTGGGCGAATATTTGATCCCAAACAGGGAAAAGTAACTGCCGATCCTTATCTGTATGATCCGACCGAT
>JAAZMZ010000080.1 GCA_012798535.1 Leptolinea sp. | reverse complement strand
TTTTTCTTATTTCAAAGCAGGAAGCGAACCTCGGCCGAACGGTTTCTTGAAGTGCACGCGGATGACACGCCGCTTCCTGGACTGCAGTGTTTCAAAATCGCCCAGAGCCTGTGCGGCTTCCAGAATGCTGAACGGCATTTTCCAACCGGGGATTTCGGTATCTGCCGCAGGTTCGGCAGTAATCTCAATAAACACCCCATTATTCGCACCGCCTTTATGAAGCTGACCGGTGGAATGCTGGAACCGTGGCCCATATCCCAGCGTCGTGGCCGTCACGGTTTTCCCGGTGATCTCACTTCTGAAGCGTGTCAATTCGTTGAGTGTCTGGTTATTCCGTGGAACATACGCATTGATGCCCACATAATCGCCGATCTGCGTCTTCTTCAGGAATTTATTGATCACAGATCCCAGGCTGTCATCCGGATCAACATTATCCAGACCATCACAATAGACTGCCGCTAAATTATTTTCCCAGACGGGTTTCGGAGTTTTCAGTTTACCTTCTTTGATATAGGCATCGGTCAACTGTTTCGTGCGCATTTTACTCTCCTGCACATCCGGTTGATCAAATGCGTTCACGCCCAGTAAGGCGCAGGCCGCCACTGCGGCCACTTCCCATTGCACAAATGCACCACCGAGATCAGAGAGCGAATCCCAGGGCAGCACCAGCAGCGGGTGTCCGGCGCGGCGCACTTTTGCCGCGCGTTTATCCATTTTGCCATTCAGGCGCAGGTAAACGAAAATACGGTCGGTTGAGTAGAAGTCCAGTTTGGATTCCAGATCCACCGGGATGATCCCTTTACCCTTCTTCCCTGAACTCTCGGCGATCAACTGTTCCACCCATGCGCCGACTGCAGCCAATTCCGGGTCAGCCAGCAGGGTGATTTTATCCTTACCTTTCAGGTTCCCCGCGCCCATAAAAGCGGCAAGCATGATACCGGGATTGCGCTCGATGGGTGTTTTAGTTGAACACAGGAAATTCATAGCACGGGCTGAATCCAGCAGACCAGTGACATTTTGGCCCATTAGAGTCGCGGGAACAAGTCCAAAAACCGACAGGGCTGAGAATCTCCCGCCGATTTCAGGATCACCCGTGAATACCCTGCGGAATCCGCGTTCTTCGGCTGCTTTTTCCAGGCTGGTGTTCGGATCGGTGATGGCAACGAAATGTCTTCCGGCCTTTTTACCCAGCGTTTTCTGAGCTTTCTCCCAGAAGAAATCCATAAAGGCATTGACCTCGCTGGTCGTCCCACTTTTTGAGCTCACAATGAAGAGGGTTTTCTTCATCGCAGCCCAGTGAGCAGCGGAAAGTACCTGATCCGGATTGGTCATATCCAGAATGCGCAGTTCCATTCCATCCGGCTGTGTTCCCAGAACCAGGGCCATAGTTTCCACACCCAGCGAGGAACCGCCCATACCTAAGAGGAGAATCCGGTTCATCCCTTCAGCCAGACATTCCGCCAGCAGCGGTTGCGCTTCTTCGACAATCGCACTACCCTTTTCGGGGGCGTCAAGCCAGCCCAGCCGGGATTTGATGATCGCCTGACCTTCCGCATCATCCGTCCAGAGTGTCGCATCCTTATCGGACATGCGTTGAATAAAATCCTTCTCTTTTAACATCTGGATGGCCGATTCAACGGGAACGGCCAGAGTGCCCATAGACTTACGGAATTCCTTTGAGCGTTTGTCGATGGTTTTTAACAGTTCTTTATAGGAATTGATGAACGATTTTACGCCCTCGTCTTCCAACTGGGCGGATACCTCCGCCAGATCGATGCCAACTCTAACGAGATCTTCCAGTACCTTATGCGCATCTGACAGTTCTTTGCCCGCGGTGTTTTCCACTTTGCCGTGATCTTTGAACGCGGTCACAGTGGCGGGAGGCATTGTATTGACCGTGTTGGCGCCAATCAATTCTTCGACATAGAGTACATCTCGATAGGTCGGATTTTTCATGCTGGTGGAAGCCCAAAGCGCCCGCTGAACACGGCCACCTTTGACTGCCAGTTTCTTGAAACGGTCAGCCGCGAAGGCATTCTCGAATACTTCGAAAACGCTTTTACAGGTTGACACCGCGGCTTTTCCCATCAATGAGGACGCGATTTTTACACGGGCATCTCCTGAATCTACAATGGTTTTCAGGCGTCCGTCCACTTTGGTATCGATCCGCGAGACAAAGAAAGAAGCAACCGAGGCGATATGATCAATCGGTTTCCGTACTTTTACTCTTTTTTCCAGACCTTTCATATAGGCGTCGATCACCGCCTGATAACGTTCAAGCGAGAAGATCAACGTCACATTTACATTGATCCCCTCCGCAATCACAGAGGTAACAGCCGGAAGTCCCTGTTTTGTTGCCGGAATCTTGATCATCACATTGGGTCGGTCCAACAGCTTCCACAGCCGTTTGGCTTCTTCGACCGTCTTTTTGGTGCTGCGCGCCAGTCTCGGACTGACCTCCAGGCTTACATAACCATCCGCGCCGTTCGTTTGATCATAGACCGGACGGAAGAGATCTGCCGCCGCACGTATATCTTCGATTGCCAGTTGGTAAAAAATCGTTTCAGGATCACATCCGGCCAGTGCCATGGGTTGGATTGTCTCATCATAGATCCTGGATCCACCGATGGCATTATTAAAGATCGTCGGATTTGACGTCACACCGGTAACATCTCCATCCGCAATCTGTCTGGCCAGTCCGCCGTTTTTCAATTGTCTGCGGTCGATATTATCCAGCCAGGGAGATTGGCCGGCATCGACCAGTAGCTGCAAACTTGATTTACTCATTTGAACATCCTTCTTTCTATCGTTTCCACCTTTTCGATCCGGCGGTGATACCGTTCTTCTGATGAGAATTTGGCCGTGAGAAATGTAGATACCAGTTCTCTGGCAGTCTCGATACCAATAACCCGGGCACCCAGGCAGAGCACGTTCAGGTTGTCATGTTCTACGCCCTGGTGAGCTGAATATGTGTCATGGCAGATACACGCCCGCACCCCCCTGAATTTATTGGCGGTGAAAGTGACACCTACCCCTGAACCACAAATGATCACAGCCCGATCGGCCTGCCCGGTCTGTATCGCCCGGGCAACCGGTTCGGTAATATCAGGATAATCATCAGTTTCTGTAGATGTGGCACCTAATGTGATAACGGAATGTCCCATTTCCTGAATGGTCTGAATGATCGCGGCTTTATAGGGAAAACCCGCATGATCACAGGAAACAGCTACATTCATCGTTTATCCCAGCAGTTTTTTGGCTTCTTCAACCACATGATCTATACTGAAACCCAATTTTTCCATAACCACTTTGGCAGGAGCAGAGGCGCCAAAGCGATCCAGACCAATTACCACGCCTTTGTCTCCAACCCATTTTTCCCAGCCGAAAGTACAGCCAGCTTCAACCGCCACACGTTTTGTTACACTGGCGGGAAGAACAGACTCGCGATACTCAGCAGATTGTTCGCTGAACAATTCCCACGATGGGAAGGATACCACCCGCACAGCCTTTCCCTCCGAGGACAACTTTTGCGCTGCATCCAGCACCAGGCCAACCTCGGAACCGGAAGCCATCAGAATGATCTCCGGTTTCTTCCCGGCCGGATCAAGCAGAACGTACGCACCTTTCTGTAATCCGGAGGCTGGCGCGAGTGTTTTGCGATCCAGTGTGGGTAGATTCTGGCGGCTCAAAGCCAGAGCCGTTGGGCGTTTATTATTCAGCAGGGCTACCCGCCAGGCTTCCGCGGTCTCATTGGCATCCGCGGGGCGGATGACCAGCAGGTTCGGAATAACCCGCAGTGAAGCCAGGGTTTCCACCGGTTGGTGGGTTGGGCCATCTTCTCCCAGCCCGATACTATCGTGAGTAAACACCCAGATGCTGGGAATATGAGAAAGGGCGGAGACACGCAATGCTCCGCGGCAGTAATCTGCGAAGACCAGGAAAGTGGCACCATAAGGGCGGATGCCCCCGTGAACGGTTATGCCGTTCACGATGGATGCCATGCCATGTTCGCGAACACCAAAGTGGAAATTCTTGCCTTCGCGGTGGTCAGCCTGGAAGGCCACACTGCTGGAGATCCATGTATTATTGCTGGGAGCAAGGTCGGCCGAACCACCGATCAATTCAGGCACCGCCGTAACGAGGCTGTTGATCACCTTCCCCGAAGCCACCCGGCTGGCCATTCCCTTGGCATCGGTTTCGAATACCGGCAGCGCTTTTTCCCAATCCTCAGGTAATTTGCCAGAAATCCGGCGCTCGAGTTCGGCGGCTTCAACCGGGTAGGCAGCCTTGTAGGCACTGAACCGTTTGTTCCAATCCGCTTCCAGCTTCTTGCCTTTGGAAACGCATTTTTTAAATTCTCTGGCGACATCATCAGGTATATAGAAGGATTCCTTCGGCCAACCGAGTTTCTCTTTGGCAGCCAGTAATTCCTCTTCACCGGGTGGCTCACCGTGTGCTTTGGCCGTGCCCTGTTTATTGGGCATTCCATAGCCAATGATCGTTTTACACATGATCAAAGATGGACGCGGGTCCTTCTTTGCCTTCTTGATGGCTCGATCGATCATGGCAACATCGTTGCCGTCATCCACGCGAAGTACCTGCCATCCGTAGGCTTCGAAGCGTTTTCCGCGATCTTCCGTGAAAGCCAGGTCAGTAGAACCGTCAATCGTGATCTTGTTGTCATCGTAGAAACAAATGATCTTTCCCAGTTTCTGATGGCCGGCAAAACTGGAGGCTTCAGAAGCCACACCTTCCATCAAATCGCCATCGCCGACAATAATATACGTGGTGTGATTAATAATCTCATGGCCGGGTTTGTTGTAGAGTGCGGCCAGATGAGCTTCAGCCACGGCCATACCAATACCATTTCCCAATCCCTGCCCAAGCGGGCCGGTGGTTGTTTCGATACCGGGAGTCAAACCGGCTTCCGGATGCCCCGGAGTCAGTGAACCCCACTGCCGGAATTGTTTCAGCTGCTCCAGCGGCAGATCATAACCGGTAAGATGAAGCAAACTGTACAACAACATGGAACCATGTCCGCCGGAAAGCACAAACCGATCACGGTCAAACCATTTTGGATTCTTCGGATTAAATCGTAAATGCTTTGTCCAGACGGTGTAAGCAATTGCAGCCGCACCCATAGGTAAACCGGGATGGCCGGAATTTGCTTTTTGCACACCATCCGCGGATAAGAAACGGATGGTATTGATCGCGCGTTCCTGCATAGATGTGTTCGACATGCTGACCTCGATATTCGTAATTATTTTTCAAATATTTTACCATGCTGCCCATTTTTGGAGACTTTTTTAAAGAAGGCATTTATCTATACGCAACTAAATAAACAGAAGACCTGTGAAAAACAGGTCTTCTTCGAAAGTATTTTGGGGTAATGCGGTTAATCGATCTTCTTCTGATTCAGCCTCAGGCTGTTGCTTACCACAAAGACACTGCTGAATGACATGGCTCCCGCTGCCAGGATGGGAACGAGAAAACCCAGCGCGGCAACCGGTATTAACACGATGTTATAGAAAAAAGCCCAGAACAAATTTTGTCTGATCGTTCTCAGTGTTAGACGTGATAATTTGATGGTACGAACTACACCTTTCAGATCACCGCTGATCAACACGATTGGTGCGGAGGCAATAGCCACATCCGTGCCGGTGCCAATAGCAATTCCGACATCCGCCTGTGCCAGTGCCGGTGTATCGTTGATACCGTCACCGACCATGGCAACAATATTTCCTTTTTCTTGAAGCTTTTTTACCTCGGACGCTTTTTCTCCTGGCATCACTTCGGCCATCACAACATCGACGCCCACCTGTTGAGCAACGGTTTCTGCCGTCTCACGATTATCACCGGTGATCATGGCCACCTTTAATCCCATTTCATGCAAGGATCGGATCGCCGCAACTGAACCATCTTTTACCGTATCGGCCACACCGATAATCGCGGCCAGACTGCCATCCACCGCTGCGAGCATGGCCGTCTTTCCATCTTTTTGCAGGTTAGTAATATCCTTCATCCACATCGCCGTATCGATGTCGTTTTCCTGCATCAGGTGGAGGTTGCCTATCCATAACTGCTTTCCAGAAACAAAACCCCGTACTCCCTGTCCTGAGATGGATGTGAACATCTCGACAGGCAGCAGAGAGAGATTTCGATTGCCGGCTTCCGCGACAATAGCTTCCCCAAGAGGATGTTCACTGTTCTTTTCCAGAGAAGCCGCCAGTTGCAGAAGTTGATTTTCATCCATTCCTGTTTTTACGATGATATCGGTAACAGAAGGCTCTCCCCTGGTCACTGTGCCGGTTTTATCCAATACGACCATATTGACCGATCCGGCGCGTTCAAGAGCTTCAGACGACTTGATCAGGATTCCCAGTGTCGCACCTTTACCTGAACCCACCATTATCGCGGTCGGTGTGGCCAGGCCCATGGCGCACGGACAGGCAATCACCAGCACAGCCACCATATTGATCAGCGCCCGGGTGAACGGGGTGACATCGCTCGCTGCCATCAGGGATGAACCCCAGATCATCCAACCTGCAAATGTCAGCAGGGCAATTGCAATAACGGCAGGAACAAACACCGCCGAAACCCGATCGGCCATTTTCTGAATGGGCGCCTTGCTTCCCTGTGCTTCTTCCACAAGATGGATGATCTGGGACAGCATGGTGTCTTTACCGATCCTGGTAGCCCGGAACGTGAACGAACCAAGTTTGTTTATTGTGGCGCCAATGACCTGTGAATCTGTGGTTTTCTCCACAGGTAATGATTCACCGGTTATCATGGATTCATCGACCGAAGAATAACCGTCGACCACTACACCATCGACAGGAAGTTTTTCACCCGGTCGAACCACCACCAGATCTCCAATGAGTACATCATTTATGGGTATATCCATCTCCTGTCCATCACGGATGATGCGGGCAGTTTTTGGTCTCAAACTCATCAATTTTTTAATCGCCTGGCTGGTTTTTCCTTTTGCGCGGGATTCCAGATACTTCCCGATTTTGATCAGTGTGATAATGACGGCCGCCGTTTCAAAATAGGCGTGTCCCTGGACCAGGCCAAACGCAACTGGGATGGAATAGAGATACGCCGTGGATGAGCCCAGCGCAACCAACACATCCATATTGGCAGATCCATTCCGGAGCGCTTTATAGGCACCGATGTAATACTGCCAGCCTACGTAGAATTGGACCGGAGTCGCCAGCACCATCATGGTCATTTTGAACCAGAAGGTATGCGCCACTACCATCGGTATGAATCCCAGGTCCGCAGCCATCGAGAGGATAAAAAGTGGAATGGAAAAAATCAAGCCGGTGATCAACAATCTTTTTTGTTCGTGAATCTCTTTCAGCCGCGCCAGGCTTTCGGCGTCTTCCGTTCCCGGACCCGTTTCTTCCACTAGAAAACCGGCAGACTGGATGACCTGCCGGATTTCTGTTTCATTAATCAAGGTTGGGATATATTTGATCCGCACCTTTTCGGTGGCAATGTTTGTGTTCACCTCCAGCACACCGGAGAGTTCCTTGATCTTTCTTTCCAGACGCGCTGCGTCGGCGGCATCACTTAAGCCTTTTAGCAGTAGATCGGCATCACCGGTCGCAATTCCGTAACCCGCGCGTTCTATTCGATGGATGATCCCGGAAAGTGAGGCAACCGCCGGGTCAAATTCAACGGTGGCTCTCTCGTTGGAAAGATTCACGATCGATGACTGTACGCCGGATTCTTTTTTCAGGTTTCGTTCAATGGTCGCCACACAATTGGCACATGTCATCCCGGTGATCGGCAGGATGACCTGTCTTGTCTCTGTCATTTCAACTCGACTTATGATTGAACCGGATAATTGATATCTTTGAGCAGACTCTTAATGGCCTCTTCAGTAGCCGGTGCATCAAATTCCACTTTGACGGTTTTCGAGGATGGATCACCTTCCACACTTTTGACGCCTTCGAGTTCAGATAATTCCATCTTAATGGTATGCACGCAATGGCCGCAATGGATGACCGGAATGGAATAAGTAACTGTATTCATTTTTCTCCTTATCAATAAATCCCTAACCTGGTCGGTTGGTTTTATCAAACACTTCATGAATTTCTTTGATAACACGTTCCCTTTCAGCCGGATCATCTCCTCGAATCGCGGTTATCACACAGGAATTCAGATGGTCATCCAATATGGTGGAACTTATTTTAGATAATGCCGCCTGGGCAGCCTGGATTTGTCGTATCACATCGATACAATAGGCACCCTCCTCTACCATCCGTTCGATTCCCCGGATGTGCCCCTCCACATTTCTCAAGCGCATCGTTGTATCTTTCTTCATATTTCTCCTCACCCCCCCCTACCGGGTAGGGTTAATTCATTATAGAACAGCTTTCAATTTTGTCAAGCCTTAATGAACCCTTTTTTATTGAATACCATTTTCATTTGATTTATACTGAATGAAATGACCTTCCAACTGCCTGTTTTTAAGGTACGGTAGATAAAGGTATTTAATAAATGGAGAAATCTGCCTCAGTTTCTTTACTCATCTCCAGTCTGGGAAACCTCCCGGCCATGCCTGTCGTGGCGCAAAAAGTCTTATCCATGATTCGTAATCCGAAATCGAACATGGCTGAGATTGCCGAATTGTTATCCCTGGACCAATCATTGGCTGTTCTGGTTTTGCGCTGGGCAAATTCAGCCTATTATGGGCTTCGACATCCGGTTACCACGATTAATCAGGCAGTGGTCGTGCTCGGACAGCAGGCTATCCGTAATGTCATTCTCGCCTCAACAGTCGCCACGATGATGGATCGGCCTGTAGAAGGGTATGGGTTGGAAAAAGGCGATCTCTGGCAACATTCGATTGCCGTTGCCGGCGCGGCCAGAGAAATCGCAAAAGATAAAGGGTATGAAATTGCAGAAGAGGCTTATACCGCCGGTCTGCTGGCAGATATCGGGAAACTGGCTCTCGAGACTCTGTTGCGCGGTATTGATCTTTCCTCACCGGAGTGGCAGGGAAAATCTTTTGAAGATCTTGAAGAACAATTTTTCGGGGTTGACCATGCCTACCTGGGCGCAGAACTGGCACGCCGCTGGAATCTACCCGCCCGTCTGATGGATGCCATCGAGCATCATCATGATCCACAGGATTCAAAAGAAGGACGTTCTCTCGCCTATGCCGTTCATCTGGCTGATTATTCCATTATGGCTATGGGTATCGGTCTGGGCCGGGATGGACTGCAGTATGAGCTGGATTCATCGGCTGTGGATTTCTACGAGTTCAATGATGATAAAATCGGCGAATTGATTGATGTGATCCCTAATTTCATTGAGTCCTCCAGCGCTATGATCCGAGCGATCAACATCCCGAATGCCTGAACACGAAAATGTATATAAAAATCAAGCGGAGCGTTACCATGCTCTCGTTTCATGTGAAGATTATCAACACAACCTGGCCGCTGCCATTCAGGAGATCATTCCTGAAAATTGCACCATTCTCGAATCTGGTGCGGGGACTGGTCGGGTAACCGATATCTTGATTCCCCGCAGTAAAAAAATGGTCAGTCTCGACCTTTCGGTTCCCATGCTCAGGTATGCGAATTCAACGGTCCCACCGGATCAACGTGGATTTTCCGGATACGCCTGTGCCGATCACCGATCGCTTCCTGTGGTAGATAGATCATTCGATTGGATTGTTTCCGGTTGGAGCGTTTGTTACCTGGTAAGCTGGGAAAGGGATACCTGGAAAGAACAAGTTTGCAAAGCGCTGCGTGAGTTTACTCGGGTGTTAAATGAAAGAGGTAGTATCCTGCTCATTGAAACCCTGGGGACGGGCAAAGAACGACCGGAACCGCCGGAGCACCTTTCAGACTATCTTTCATTCCTAGATGATCTTGGTTTCATACGCCGCTGGATACGCACCGATTATCGTTTTCCCGATGCACTAACAGCCGGGGAGCTGACCGGTTTCTTTTTCGGGAATGATATGCTGACTCACATTTCTCGTGATCCACTGCCTCTGCTGCCGGAATGCACCGGGCTATGGAAATGCCCGGTATCTTCCCTTAAGAAATATCTTCCCGGGTGAAGTCGATCACCTGATAATTATTCCCCATAACATCCAGAAAATGCAGTAAATCAGTCACTTTCACCACAATAGTGGCTGTATTGACATTGGGATGGAATCCTGCCGTATCGGCTTCCAGAATCGTATGATCCAGAATGACCATCACCTCGTGATCAATATCATGCACCAGTCCAAAGGGACTTACCGCACCGGGCAACACCCCCAGGAACCGGTAAAGTCGTTCGTTTGATGCAAAACTCAGGCGTCCGCTCTTGAACGCACGCGCCAGTTTATTGAGGTTCACTTCGGTTTCGATCCTCAGAATGACCAGGTAGTGTTTTTTCCCGGGTTTATCGCGCAGAAAGAGATTCCGGCAATGGGCTCCGGGATGCAGATCGCTGTATTGTTCCGCTTCTTTTACTGTGGCGACCGGGGGGTGTTCATACCTTTGATAGGGAATCTGTAAATCCTCCAATGTCTGGAGGATTTTTGTTTCTTCCGATGAAATGGGCATGGATTTATCCGATAGTGAGAATGATGATGCCGCCGATAGTCATCAGCATGCCGATGGCCGTCTTAACGTTGAAAGGTTCCCCACCCAGCCATAGCCCCATCAAAGCGCCAAATAGAGGAGATGTGAAGGCGATGGGCATGACTTTTCCCAGTGGTGCACCTTTAATGGCCAGATAATAACACAACATACCAATAGATCCCGCCACTACTCCGCCACCGATCACCATATAGATCAGCGCTTTTGACCCGGCAGCCGGAATCTGTTTCCATTCGGGAAAACTGACCACTCCCAGGACTATCAGGGCAATCGCCGTGCGGATAGTAATTCCCACCTGCGGAGAAAGGTTCCCCAGATGAAGGCCTTTCTTCTCAAAATACCCTCCAACACCCCAGGCAATAGCCGTCAACAACGCGAAAATTTGTGGTTTCATGATTCGCCTTCCATGTGCAAGTTTTAATCCAATTCTAAAATTAATGCCATTTTAATGGGAAAACTACTTGTATTTTGCAGGCGAAGTGGGTAAAATGTGGGTATAAATGGTACAAAGTGGGTGAAAGTGGGATGCCGGTAACACCGGCATCCTCCCTTAAAGAACAAAGGTAGAACTCATGTTCCTGGGTCAGTATGAACACTCCATCGATGATAAAGGGCGGCTCACCATTCCGGCGAGATACCGCGAACTCTTATTCGAAGGTGCGTTCATCACAGAAGGATTTGACCAGAATCTGATGGTGCTCACCTCCTCTGCTTTCACAACCATTTCAGACCGGGTCAACCGTATGAGTATGACCGATCCAACCGTACGCGACCTGAAACGCATGATGTTCAGCCGCGCCAATCAGGCCGAGATCGATAAGGCCGGTCGTATGCTCATTCCCGCCTTCCTCCGGGAGCGCGCCCAGTTAAAAACGGATGTCGTGATCGCGGGGATGGGAGATTATTTTGAAATCTGGTCTTCTGAGAACTGGTTAATTCAGAATCAACCGCTGCCCGATTCTGAAGCTTCATCAAAACGATTCGCAGCTTTTGATCTATCGGTGCGTTGATATGCCCCGAAATTCATCCGGGGAAGAGACTCCGCACCAACCAGTACTTTACCAACCTTCTATAGATGCTCTTCAACCTCACGATGGCGGTCGTTATGTTGATGCAACCGTAGGAGCTGGAGGACATGCCTTTGGGATTCTCGATCAATCATCACCGACCGGCCTTTTACTGGGACTGGACCGGGATGAGAATGCGCTGGCCATAGCCAGGCAGCGGCTCGAAGAATTCCATGACCGGGTTTTCTTAAGGCATTCCTCCTTTGTATGCCTGAAAACTGAGGCAGCCAACCTGGGGTGGCTTTGTGTGGATGGAATCTTGATGGACCTGGGTCTCTCATCCATGCAGTTAGACACTCCAGAACGTGGTTTTTCTTTCCGTACAGATAATCCACTCGATATGCGCTTCGATCCAACCTCAGGTATCAGTGCAGCCGATTTGATTAATACGTACCGCGAAGAAGAGATTTCGCGTATTCTCTGGGAATTTGGAGAAGAGCCGAAATCACGGCAAATCGCTTCCGCCATAGTTAAGAACCGGCCAATTGAAACCACAGGCCAGTTGGCGGCGCTGGTTTCCCGTATTTATGGCCCACGTCGAGGCGAGCATCACCCGGCCACCAGAACCTTTCAGGCAATCCGTATTGCCGTGAATGACGAACTGGGTAGTTTGCAGGAAACCCTGCCCATAGCGGTGGAACTGATAAAGCGCGGCGGCCGGCTGGCAGTCATCACCTTTCACTCGCTGGAAGATAGAATGGTCAAACAATTCTTCCAACGTGAAAGCAGAGACTGCCTTTGTCCACCCTCACAACCGGTGTGCACCTGCGGTCACAAAGCATCCATCCGATTGGTCGCGCGAAAACCGATTAATCCCTCTGTGGAGGAAATGAGAAACAATCCCCGATCCAGAAGCGCCAAACTGAGAGTGGCCGAGAAGCTCTAACTGGCACATCCTTTGCAAAGCAAACCATATTTATCCAATATAGAGAAAAACAATGACAGCGATCACTCATAGACTCGAACAGGCATACAAACAGGCTCCGTGGCGGACTCAGGTTCAATGGAGTGGTATGTTTCTCTTGATCCTTATCGGCATCGTTTTGATCGCTGGCCTGTATTTAAGCATTTCCGCCCAGGCGGCCACAGCTGGATTGGACATACAGGATCTGCAGGTTCAGAAAGATGAAACCATTCGTCGAACGGCAGATCTGCGCAATCAACTGGCCTATCTGACCTCGGACACGGTTATGGAAAAACGCGCAAAAGATCTGGGATATAAGCTTAATCGGGTCGATGAGCCGACATATTTGATCATTCCGCAATATAGCGGACGCGAAGTTATAAATCTGGCGCCCCCGCCCGGTCTGGATATGATCCCCTCGCCTCTTCTGCGCCCGGCATATACCCAGTCTTTGTGGGAATGGCTCTTTCAGGGTGTTTTGAGCTACACAGATCCATCGCTGGGAGTCACTCCTTGAACACGTCCACATTCTTCCGATTAAAAATCATGGGAATCCTGCTTTCCATCGCAGGAGTACTGATCATCTTTCAGGTGATCCGCATACAGAATAGCTCAGCCGCTCAGTCATTGAGCGCTGATGCTATTAAAAACTATGATTATGAAGAAAAGAAGATATACCCGGAAAGAGGCAGCATTTTCGATCGGTGGGGTCACCTGCTGGCGGGCAATAAAGAAGTCTATGAAGTGGGCGTAGACCTGCGTTACATCAAGAATGCTGAAACCATCGCAACAATGGCCAGTGATATTCTGGGGCTGGATTATGAAACGGTTTTCAACAATATTCATGACGGATATGTTCCGGGAGAATTGGAGTATTACGTCCTGGCCGATTTCGTCTCACTCGATCAGATCACATCAATCAGCGAGATCAAAGAAAACTACAAAAGACTCACTCCTCTGAACAAGGGAGAGAAGCTTCCCAGTCTCGAAGGTGTCCTGTGGACGCCTCATCTGCAGCGCAGTTACCCAGAAAACGCGCTGGCATCCAATATCATTGGTTTCTACTCGTATCGTGACCGTGACCAGGGTCGCGGTTATTTTGGCGTGGAGGAAAAATACAACGATTTGCTGGCCGGCTCGCCCATTGTTGTCAAGGTTCCGCGCGACCCATATAAGGCGCGTGAGGTACCGACTGTTGAACCGGGTGCCAGCATTGTCCTGACCATCGATAAAGATATTCAATCAAACATGGAAGCCATTGCGGCAAATGCCATGAAACGTAACGGAGCCACATCTGTCACGATTTTGGTTATGAATCCCAAGAATGGCGAGATTATCGCCATGGCTTCGACCCCCAATCTGAATCTGAACGAATACTGGAAATACGGCGAGATTTTTCCCGATCCAACTCCGTATAATCGCGCTGTCGGTCAAACATATGAGCCGGGGTCTGTCTTTAAAGTCCTTACAATGTCAGCGGCTATCGACGCAGGTGCCGTTACGCCTGATACGCCATTTCTAGATACCGGCCAGGTTGAAATCGGTGGTTATACGATCTATAACTGGGACCGCAATGCCTGGGGTCCTCAGACTATGACCACCTGCATGCAGCATTCGTTGAACGTGTGCTTGACCTGGGTCGCGCAGCAACTGGGCCCGACGCGTTTTTACCAGTACCTGCAGGCTTTTGGCATTGGTCGCAAGACAAATATCGATCTTGCTGGTGAAGTGAATTTCCCACTGGCTCTACCCGGAGACGGCAACTGGTATCCCATCAATTTGGGTACAAATTCGTTTGGTCAGGGTGTTGCCGCCACTCCGCTTCAAATGATCACCGCCGTCGCCGCTTTGGCAAATGACGGAAAGATGATGGCTCCCCATATTCTGGAATCGGTTGTGGAAAACGGACGACAATACAACAACACACCTCAGGTGATCGGGAATCCGGTCACGGCGAAGACCGCCCGGACTGTCACACAAATGCTGGCCATCTCTTTGGAAGAAGAAGCATCTGATGCTCTGGTGGATGGATACCGGGTGGCAGGGAAAACCGGTACCGCAGAAATTCCAGGGCCAAATGGATATGTCAGCAACCTTACAAATGCTTCATTTGTCGGCTGGGGACCAACAGATGATCCGAAATTTGTAGTATATATATGGCTGGAAAAACCGAAGAGTTCACCCTGGGGTTCCATTGTAGCTGCCCCGGTGTTTAGCCAGGTAGTGCAAAGTTTAGTGGTTTCACTGAACATCCCTCCAGATATGGTCCGGCAGGGCCTGGTAAAAAAATAGGCAGAATATGTTCACACTGGCCGATCTATTTAACATATCTAACGATGTAAAAGAAAGCTCATGGCCTATCCATTTCGCTGATTTAGCGGATGGCATATGTAAAATCGCGTCCTTATCTTCATTAACAGCCATCCACGGTGATCTCGAAAAGCGATTCATTTGGAATACTGAGGCAATTCGATGAAAGAGACCTCCCTCTCACTAACCCTGACCGGATTAAGCTTCATGATGACAGTCATCTGGGGCGGTCCGTTGATCCGTGTTTTACATTTCTTTCGAATCGGAAAATTGATCCGTTTCGAAGGGCCAAACAGCCATATCACAAAAATGGGGACCCCAACCATGGGTGGTTGGATGGTCATCGTCCCGGTCGTTCTGGTGACCATCCTGATGAACGCGGCCATCATTTTCGGCCTCAAAATTTTCTCCAGCATCGTCTGGGTTCCGTTGGCTGTGCTCCTCGGGTACGGATTTCTGGGAGCCATTGATGACTGGGAAGGCATCCGCGGTGAGCGGGTCGGCCAGGGAATGCGTGCCAGAACCAAATTGCTTTTGCAGATTTTGTTTGCCATTCCAGTGGCTTTTCTACTAAAAGACGTAATTCGGGTACCGCAGATGTTCTGGCCGGGTGTCTTTGTGGCATTCGATCTGGGCTGGTGGTACATCCCTATCGCAGTTTTTATCATTGTGGCCTGTTCCAACGCAGTCAATTTTACAGATGGTCTGGATGGGCTGGCTGGTTTGATCTCTGCCACGGCCTTCGCGGCTTATGGTGGAGTTGCCATGCTGCAGGGGCAGGATTTTATCGGCCGGTTTTGTTTCACCATGGTGGGGGCTCTCTTCGGCTTTCTCTGGTTCAATGTTCATCCTGCAGAGTTATTCATGGGTGACTCAGGAAGTCTTTCCATCGGCGCTACTCTGGGTGTTGTTGCTCTGATGACCGGGCAGTGGCTGCTCATTCCCGCCATAGCCATAATTCCTGTCAGTGAAGCCGCCAGTGTTGTATTACAGATCCTGTACTTTCGCGCTACTAAAGGAAAACGGCTCTTTAAGATGGCACCGCTGCATCACCATTTTGAACTATGCGGATGGAGTGAGACCCAGGTGGTTCAACGTTTCTGGCTGGTATCCCTTATGTTTGCCATGGCGGGCGTAGCCATAGCACTGGTGTAAAAATGAAAGACTGGCAGAAAGAACGCGTTTTAATCATCGGAGCCGCCCGTCAGGGATTGGCGTTGTCACGCTTTTTGGCCTCGCGTGGAAGTCAGGTGACCCTGAATGATAACCGGACGGCCGAACAGTTGACGAAAGCTGTCGAAACGCTCTCTGATACATCTGTGAAATTTCATTTTGGTGGACATCCTGTAGAAATATTGGATGGAATCACTCTGGTGTGCATTTCTGGAGGCGTTTCTCCGACTCTACCGATAGTGCAAGAGGCAATCAAAAGGTGTATACCCGTCTCGAATGATGCCCAGATATTCATGGATATAGTTCCCTGTAAAACCATCGGGATCACCGGTTCAGCCGGAAAAACTACCACCACTACCCTCGTAGGCCGCATCGGCAGAGCCGGTGCCCGGCCGGATCAGAAGGTGTGGGTGGGCGGCAATATTGGAACGCCGCTCATTAGTTTCATCGATCAGATCAAATCAACCGATCTTGTGATCCTTGAACTTTCCAGTTTTCAACTGGAACTGATGACCTCATCGCCGAACATCAGCGCGGTGTTGAATATCACCCCCAATCATCTGGACCGCCATGGCACTATGGAAGCTTACAAAGCAGCCAAGCGCCATATTTTGGATTTTCAGAGCACAGAGGATCATGCCATACTCTGCCGGGATGACGCTGGTTCATCGGATCTGATACCGGATGTAAGAAGCCGGCTCAGCACATTCGGCTGGAATCACCCGATCGACCGGCATCCGGGCACATTCATAATGGGATCCGATCTGGCCTATTTTGACGGTAGAGAGGATCATCCCCTGATCAAACGTGAGGATATCTCTCTCAGGGGAGATCACAATGTATTGAACGTACTGGCAGCCTGCGCCATTGCTGCGGCAGCCGGATTCGACGCCCAAGCCATGTTGGAAGGGATACACGGATTTGCCGGCGTCGATCATCGTCTGGAATATGTGGGCACCATAAATGGAGCCGCCTGGTATAACGATTCCATTGCCACAGCACCGGAACGTACCATGGCTGCCATAAGGTCGTTTACCGAGCCGTTAGTCCTGATGATTGGCGGGCGGGATAAAAAACTTCCCTGGGAAGATCTGGCCTTACTGATCAAAGAACGTGTGGATCATGTGATCGTTTTTGGAGAGGCAGCACCCAAGATTTTGGATGCTCTGCAAAAAGTCCAGACTACTCCCGAGAGTTTTTCTATCGATCGGGCGGCCGGTTTAGGTGAGGCCGTTCATCTCGCCTTTGAGAGAGCTGAAGCAGATGATGTTGTTCTTCTCTCTCCGGGTGGTACCAGTTATGACGAATTTGAAGATTTTGAGGAGCGTGGCGAGTGTTTCAGGAATCTGGTCAGAAACCTTCAATAATCAATCAAACCCAGGATCTGGCAGAAAAAACCCGGCGCTGGCTGCGCATCGGGATCGATATCCCGCTTGTTCTGGCAATAATCACCCTGGTCATGTTCGGTCTTTTAATGGTCTACTCAGCCAGTTGGAAATTTTCCATACAACTGGGACAACCGGCGTCTTATATGTTCATTCGCCAGGTGGTCTGGGTGGTACTGGGAACATTCGCGGCAGTTCTCTTAAGCCGCATTGACTATCACCGGTATAACAAATTAATGCTACCGGCCATGGTTGTTACATACGGATTGTTAATCGCCGTGCTGGTTTTACGTGATACCCGTTTGGGTGCCGACCGCACGATCCTGTTCGGTTCGGTTCAACCCTCCGAGCTGGCGAAAGTGGTCACCGTGTTATACCTGAGCTACTGGCTGAACAACCACAAACCGGTATTGAATAGTCTTTCACTGGGGATCATTCCCATGTTGATCATCATCGGTGTGAACGCTGGACTGGTTCTATTGCAGCCTGATATCAGCGCCGCCGCCACCATTGTCCTGCTGGGTGGAATCCTCTTCTACCTTGCCGGTGGTGATATGAAGAAGATCGTCTTCGTCATCCTGGGTGTGCTGTTCTTCGGTGGGCTGGTGGTACTGGTCAGCACAACCGGCCGGACACGTATGCTGGATTACATCAACGGACTTCAGAATCCAATTCAGGCTTCTTATCACGTACAACGCTCATTGGAAGCCATAGTAAAAGGCGGATTGTTCGGTGTTGGCATCGGGCGTGCCACGACCAAATTCACGGGTCTTCCCGTAGCTCCAACCGATTCCATCTTTGCCGTCGTAATGGAAGAGACCGGCCTGCTGGGTGCTCTGCTGGTGGTTGGATTATATATTCTTATCCTGTGGCGCGGTCTGTATATCGCCAACCGGGCACCTGATCCACTGGGCAGACTACTGGCTTCAGGATTGACAATCTGGATTTTTATCGAAGCAACCATCAATATGGGTGTTATGGTGAATCTGCTGCCCTTTGCAGGCAACGCTCTGCCGCTTATCAGTGCAGGTGGATCCAGTTTGACCATGACCCTGATGAGTTTTGGCCTTATCTTGAATGTGGCCAGAACAAATAATGGTGTGATACCGGAAAGGAGACCGACCAGTGCGGTTGTTGATTTGCGCGGGCGGGACCGGAGGGGGAGTGTATCCCGCTCTGGTCATTTTACAAACCCTCGGCAGTAATGTCGACTCCGTCCTGTGGGTAGGTGGAGAAAATGGAATGGAAGCTGATATCGTGACCCGTTTGGACATTCCTTTCACCACAATCCCCGCTGCCGGTGTTCATGGGGTTGGTTTACGCGCGTTGCCATCCAATCTCTGGCGGCTTTTACGCGGCGTTTTTGCCTCGCGCAAAATCCTTTCCGAATTCAAACCCGATGCGCTGCTGTTCACCGGTGGTTATGTAGCCGTTCCCATGGCCGTTGCCGGAGTGAATATCCCATCTCTGCTCTACACACCTGATATCGAACCGGGTCTGGCAATCAAAGCCATCTCCCGTTTCTCCGACTGTATTGCCCTCACGGCTGAACAGTCCAGAGAGTACTTCAAATTCCACCGGCATCGCATCGTCAGTGGTTATCCGGTGCGCCCAGATTTATTGAAATGGACGAGAACAGAAGCCTGCCATCATTTCGGTCTCCAGGGGAAAAAACCGGTACTGTTGATCTTCGGCGGCAGCAAGGGTGCCCGCTCTATCAACCAGGCGGCTCTGGGAATTCTTCCATCTCTTTTGGAAAAAATGCAAGTGGTTCATGTCACCGGTCAGGCCAATTTCGCCGAAGCAGAAATCGCCAGAAACAATCTGACGAATAATTCAGGTGATTATCATCCCTTTGCCTACCTGCATGAGGATATGGGTGCGGCATTTGCCGCGGCAGACCTGGTGGTGTGTCGGGCTGGTGCCTCCACACTGGGTGAGCTTCCCATGTTTGGGCTTCCGGCCATACTGGTTCCTTATCCGTACGCCTGGCGGTATCAGAAAGTGAACGCCGAATACCTGGCAAATCACGGTGGTGCCGTTCTTTTGAGAGATGAGAATCTGAGATCAGATTTGTTAACGTCAATCGACGAATTAATTCAGTCGCCAGAAAGGCTGCATGAAATGAAGAAGAATATGCAGGCTCTGGCTGCTCCACAGGCCGCGCAAATACTGGCCTCGACACTTCGTGAACTGGTTTACCAGACGAAAGGCGGCAAAGCATGATCAGTATTCAGGTAATCTTCTGGCTGCTGGTCATCATATTTGCCATAATCGGCGCCATTCGCGGATGGGCCAGTGAAGTGTTGGTTACTTTCTCATGCATCCTGGGTATTTTTATCCTGTTCATTCTGGAAAACTTTGCCGGTTTCGCCCGTGAAGGTATGCTCTTCACCGATCCTCTGGCGCACTACTGGTTCCAAACAGTGGTACTTGTCGGCCTGGTTTTCTTTGGTTATCAATCTCCCAACCTGCCGGCATTGATCGGTCATATACGTTTTAACAACAATACAATCGTCGATCATCTTGCCGGTCTGTTGATGGGAGCCATAAACGGTTTCTTTATTTTCGGCAGCCTGTGGTACTTCATGGACGCGGCCGGTTATCCACTATCCATCATCACCGCACCGCAGGCTGGAACAGAAATCGGTGACGCGGCGCTCAACCTGCTCGTATATCTCCCGCCCCACTGGCTGGTTTCTCCGGCCATTTATTTCTCAGCCGCGCTTGCTCTGGCGCTTGTTCTGGTGGTGTTCCTATGACCCCGAGAGTTCACTTGATCGGCATCGGTGGAACAGGCCTTTCAGCCATTGGTAGAGTGCTGGCCGAAAAAGGCTGGCAGGTTAGTGGATCAGACCGATCTGTCACACCTTATCTTCAGGATCTCGAAAAACTGGGCGTCCGGATTTTTATTGGCCATTCTGCCGGCAATATCCAAGACGTCGATATTGTCGTCCGTTCCTCGGCCATACCGGATGACAATGTTGAGGTTATTGCCGCGTGTGAGAAAAATATCCCTGTTCAGAAGCGTGTCGATTTTCTGCCATCGGTGATCGGGGACCAGACCTGTATCGCCATAGCCGGTACACATGGGAAAACCACCACCACCGCCATGATAGCCTGGATTCTCGATCAGGCAGGAATGGATCCCTCCTTCATTATGGGGAGTGTCTCGAAAAATCTGGGCTGTAATGCCCGCGCAGGGAAAGGTGATTTTTTTGTCATCGAGGCGGACGAATACGATTCGATGTTCCTGGGTCTTCACCCCACCATCGCCGTTGTTACCAATGTGGAACATGACCATCCAGACTGTTACCCCACTCCGCAAGTGTACAATCAGGCGTTCCTCAACTTTCTCGCAAACCTGAAACCGCGCGGCGTTATTCTCTTATGCGCTGATCATGCTGGAGCAATAAATTTACGCGACAGGCTTTCAGCGAATAAACCGGTGCTTACTTATTCCGCTTACCGGCTCCAGGATGAGACACCGAACAGCAATCAGCAAAACGCAGATTATTTGTTGATCGAGAATGCGGAAACTGGTTATCTGTTGGTCCAACAGGAAGCGCTTCACGCCCGCAAGACCTTATTCCCGATTTCCCTGGGTGTGCCTGGAAAACACAATCTGCAAAACGGCATGGCGGCTGCTATCGCTGCTCTGCTGGCCGGTGTGGAGCCTGAAGTCATCAGCCGTGCGCTGGCTTCGTTTTCCGGTACCGGCCGTCGGTTTGAGATCGTCGGAGAAATTGGGGATATCACCCTGATCGATGACTACGCGCATCACCCGACCGAAATCCGCGCCACCATTCAGGCAGCTCGTGCAGGCTTTCCTGATCACCGCCTTTGGGTCGTCTGGCAGCCGCATACCTACAGCCGTACCCAGACTCTCATGCATGATTATGCCCGTGAGATCGCCAAGGCCGATCAATTGATCGTCACCGAGGTCTTCGCCGCCCGTGAGACATCCAACGGATTCTCTGCTGAACAGATACTTCCACTGATACCTGACACTCCGGCGTTTTTCGCGCCAACCCTGGCGTCAGCCGTGGAGCATCTGGAATCCAATTTGCGGCAAGGGGATGTTGTGCTGGTACTCTCGGCCGGCGACGCCACCCGGATCAATCAGGAACTCATTCATTCAGAGAGGATCAATTCCTCTTTTCGGCATGTATCGGAGATATGATGACCGGTTCCTCACCCATTTCCCCCGCTGTAATAGAAAAACTTCGTGAAAAATTTGGTGAAAGTTTTCAGGAGAATGTTCGTCTATCCAACTACACAACCGCGCATGTAGGCGGTCCAGCAGATGGATTGATTGTGGCTTCTTCCAGCCATGAATTGGAGGAGATTTTTACAACTCTCTGGAAATACGAGTGCCCGAATTACCTGCTGGGCAGCGGCGCGAATGTTCTGGTCAGTGATGCCGGTTTCCGCGGTGTGGTGGTCATCAACCACGCCCGAAATATCAAGATCGATATGCATCATGCCAAACCCTCTGTCTGGGCGGAAAGCGGTGCCAACCTGGGCGCTGTCGGCCGCCAGGTTGCCCTGCGAGGATTAAGCGGTCTGGAGTGGGCTACTACCGTCCCTGGCACGGTTGGCGGTGCGGTTTTTGGAAACGCCGGCGCTTTTGGTTCGAACACAGCGGCAACCCTGGTTATGGCCGATATCTTGCACCCGATCAATGGAAAAGAAGAATGGCCTGTCAAGAAGTTGGAATACGGCTATCGTTCAAGCTGGCTAAAGAGAAATCCCGGTCAGGTGGTGGTTCTATCCGCCCGGTTTGAACTTTCGGTGGATAAGCCGGAAGCCATTCAGGCCAGAATGTCAGATTTTTCTAACCGCCGACGAGAAACTCAGCCGCAGGGCGCCAGTATGGGTTCAACATTCAAGAATCCGGAAGGCGACCATGCCGCCAGGTTGATCGAAGCAGCCGGTTTGAAAGGGAAGCGCGTTGGAGGCGCGCAAATCAGCGAAAAACACGCGAATTTCTTCCTGAATAATGGAAACGCTACCGCTTCGGATTACTGGGCGCTTATTCAACAGGCGCGATCCAGGGTATCTGAAGCCTTTGGCGTTTCCCTCGAATTGGAAATCGAACTTCTTGGAGACTTCTCCACCAATATGAAATCATCGAGTAGTAAAAGATAGACGAAATCATGAGCGAAATGAACGTCCTGCCCGATTTTTCTCCTATCCGCATTTGCACCAATTCTTGGAATGCCGCCAGTATATGTATGTCTCCACCCAGGATAGGCAGGCTGGCTGACTCAGTATGGAAATTCAACGTTGACCGCGACCACACCGATCGCGCCCATGAAGGATAACAAAGAAGTTATGACCGGAATTACTGATATTTTCACTCCAAAACCCAGGAACGCTTCTGTGCAGCAGGCTGTTCCACGCGAGAACAAAAAGTTCCGCCGCAGTCTGCTGGATATGCTGTTTGGTCCGGGCAGGTCTTCCGGTAAAACCCAGGCTCCGCAGTACCCTGTTGTCAAACCCATACCCGGCATTGACACGCAACCTGTCCATCCTGTCAAACCGGGTTTGAATAGCCTGTCTCGTCTGTTTGGTATAAAACCAGATAAGACTCCTCTCGAAAATTTGCAGGATCAGATCAAGAAGGAAAAGGTTCACGGTGAAACCGGCATCAAGCGATTCTTCCGGAAGATGCATATTTCACCTGCCAAAGATGTGAGTATCATGCCATCCCGGGCGGCCTTAAAACAAACACATACTGCCCGTGGTGTGGTGATGCCCAACCGTGTGATTCCCAGCACGGTGCGCAGCATCAATTCGCCGCTATCCCGAAATTCCTTCCTGGGAAAAATCAACCTCAAGGGAAAATCAGCCTCGCAGGCTGTGGTAACAACCTTTGTCAAACCTGCACCTGTCGAAGAACCGGTTCCTGTTGCCAGGCCGAAGAATATTAAGGAATGGATCAAAGCCTTCAGAACCAATATTACGTCCATTCATTTATCGGAATTATTCCATCCCAAACCGGCAGCCAGGATTACCCCGATTGTTGCCCGGCATGCCGTGTACGGCGTTCCCGTGCACAGGCAGGCTCAAAGCAAAGTCCGCCGGCAGCTCTATCTGTCCCTCGGAAAGAGCGGCGCAGAGATTCGCGTTCCCGCTCTGCCCATCTTCAATCCAAGCTGGCGGTTTATCTCCGGCATTCTCACTATCGCGTGCTCCGCATGTATGGCTTATATGATCTATGCCCCTCAGTTTTTGGTGACCAGCGTTGAGGTGAAAGGTTTAAACCGCCTGGATCCTGAACGTATTCAACCTATCCTTGATCTTGCCAATCGTCCCATCGTTTTCCTTGACGCAGATATGATCAGAAACCGGGTATCGCAAGTTTTACCGGAGTTGAAAGACATCCGTGTGTCAATCGAATTGCCGGCAACCATTTCTATCACGCTGGGCGAACGGAAACCGGCTCTGGTCTGGGACAATAACGGTGAGATCAGTTGGATCGATACAGACGGCATCCTCATCCCGGTGCAGGGTGAAGGTGGAGAATTGTTGACCATTCTGGCCAATGTTCCACCTCCGGTTTACGATTTCAGCAGTAAACAGGAGATCGTTAAAGCCCGCGCAGCAGCTGGTGTTCAATTCGAACCGCGTATGAAACGAGATGATGAAGATACGGTGGAAGAACCTGAACCCTCCTTCCCCGGTATGCAGCAGGTGGATCAATCTGTACTTTCCACAGCCGTTCAATTGAGCATGATGATGCCCGTCGGTGCCCAGTTGATCTATGACAGCAAATATGGATTTGGGTGGAACGACCAGTTGCAGAGTTTGACTGTGTACATCGGTCAGGATTTGACCAATTTAAATATAAAGATGAATGAATATTCAGCCATCATGATGGCATTACAGAAAGACGGAATCAAACCGGGCATGATCAGCCTGGAGCACGTGCACGCGCCATTTTATCGACTGGAGAGGCATTAGATCATGGATGAGCCTATTGTAGTGGGTATCGATATCGGCACAACGAAAGTCTGCACTCTGGTAGCCCGAGTGGAAGGCGAACGCGCACTGCGCATTCTTGGTGTGGGCATCGAGCCTTCCCAGGGAATCCGTAAGGGAACCATTGTGGATCTTTCCAGTGCCACCCAGGCCATCTCCCGTTCGATCGAGAAAGCCCAGCGTACCTCTGGATTGGAGATCACCTCCGCTCTGGTCAGTCTGGCCGGCTCGAACATCGAATCGACCAACACCAAAGGTGTGGTGGGGATTTCCGGGCGCGTGATTGAGACTTCAGATGTCAGTCGAGCGCTCGAACAGGCTCAGGCTGTGTCCCTGCCCCACAATCGTGAGGTGATCCATATCATCCAGCGCGGATTCTCCATTGACGGACAGGAAGGCATCCGTCTGCCGGTGGGATTACACGGATATCGTCTGGAAGTGGAAGCTCACGTCAT
This sequence comes from Leptolinea sp., assembly GCA_012798535.1. Taxonomy (GTDB): domain Bacteria; phylum Chloroflexota; class Anaerolineae; order Anaerolineales; family Anaerolineaceae; genus Leptolinea. Next base: position 6,975 of record JAAZMZ010000080.1, on the reverse strand, counting down.
TTCCGCTTCCTCTGCAGCCGTGGAAAACCTGCGCAAGTGTGTGCAGGCTTCGAATGTGGGTGTCTCGCAATTTGTGCTTAATCCACTGGCTTCCGGCGAGGTTGTTTTGACCGACACTGAACGAGAAATGGGTGTGGTGGTCTGTGACATCGGCGGCGGCACAAGCGATATGGCCATCTACATCAACGGCGATGTGTGGCATACCAAAGTGATGCCGGTTGGCGGGAATCACATTACCTCGGATATCGCCCACGGTATGAGCCTGTCATTGTCGCAGGCGGAAGAAGTGAAAAAGTTATACGGCTGCGCCAATATGGAAGAAGTCGCGGACAGCGATGTCTTCACCGTTCGTAAATTCGGTGAAGATCGCTCCAGTACGGTCAGCCGCAAGGAACTCGCGGTGATCATCAACGCCCGCGTGGAAGAGATCTTTGAATTACTGCTGCAGGAAATCAAACGCTCGGGATATGACGGTCTTCTCCCGGCAGGCATGGTACTGACTGGCGGAAGCAGCCTGCTGCCGGGAATTAGAACGGTCGCCAGCAATGTGCTGGGAATTCCTGTGCGTATCGCCGGCCCGGAAAACCTGCTCGGGCTGACCGATCAATTGCATTCACCGGCCTTTTCAACAAGTGTCGGCCTGTTGAACTGGTCAATTCTGATGAATGACGCCAGCGCCGTGATGAGCGGAGGAGGTATAAAGATCAATCTGCCAAAATTTGACCTTGAAGCAGTCAAAGTGTTTTTCAACCGGTTATTACCGTGAGCAAACATTTGCACCACATATGAGGAATGTGGCGCAAATTTAATTCTTAAAGTAAAATTAAGAATCGAGGATTGAGTGGAGGAGAATACCATGGAACGTAACAATACAAACCAACCCGAATCCTTTGCCCGCATCAAAGTCATTGGCGTCGGTGGGGGCGGGTGCAATGCGGTCAACCGCATGATAGACGAAGGTCTAAGCGGCATCGAGTTTATTACCGTGAATACGGATGCGCAGGCACTGGTGCTTTCCAAAGCACCCACCCGCGTGCGCATCGGCGAAAAAGTAACCCGTGGACTGGGTGCTGGCGGCAACCCGGAGATGGGGCGCAAGGCGGCTGAGGAATCGGCCGAAGAGTTGTATGAAGTATTAAAAGGCAGCGATATGGTCTTCGTGACAGCCGGCCTTGGCGGAGGAACCGGCACCGGAGCAGCCTCTATTATCGCCCAGATAGCTAAAGAAATCGGCGCGTTGACCATCGGCGTGGTCACCCGCCCGTTCACCTTTGAAGGCAGCCACCGCGCAAAATCTGCCGATGAAGGCATTGCCAAATTAAAAGAACACGCCGATACCCTGATCGTTATTCCCAATGACAAGCTTCTGCAAATTGTCGATAAACGCGCCAGCATCGCCGATGCTTTCAAAACCGCGGACGATGTGCTGCGCCAGGGTATTCAGGGGATCTCTGAATTGATCACAGTTCCGGGTCTCATCAACCTGGATTTCGCAGATGTGCGCACCATTATGTCGGAAGGCGGCGCGGCTCTGATGGCCGTGGGTCGTGCCTCCGGTGAAGACCGCGCTCGCATTGCCGCCGAGCAGGCCATTTCCAGCCAACTGCTAGATATCACTATTGACGGCGCCCGCGGTATTTTATTCAACGTGACCGGTGGCAATAACCTGACCCTCTTCGAAGTCAACCAGGCCGCCGCAATTATCAAAGAAGGTGCCCATCCTGATGTCAATCTGATCTTCGGCGCCGTGATCGACCCGAATCTGGGTGACGAAGTGCGCATCACCGTCATCGCCACCGGATTCGATAATCGCAACATGCCCCGCCGTACAGCCGCAAATCTGAATATGAATGCCAACCTGGAGCCTGCCCGAATTACTCCAGCCGCCCATGTTTCTGTTGCCGGTGAAACCCGCCAGCTTCAACCGGCCGATTTCAAACCGGTTATTATGGATACCGGCGATATCGATATCCCCACCTTCATGCGCAAACGTCTGAATACCAACCACAACGATTATTGATCGCCCGAGTCTCCATTCATCCTCATGCCTCAAGAAGCCGGATTGCATAAATCCGGCTTCTTTTATCACTTTTCAATTTTCTAATGTTAAGAATCTCCAAAATAACTTGATTATCAATCCACGCTATGCTAGAATGAACAGGTACTAGATTTAGCCTGGCGGAGAATATACACCCCCATATATGGGGGTATGTTTTATCATCACTGCCCGTGTGAGGAGTCGATGCGCTGTCCCTATTGTCAGAAAGCAGAGACCAAGGTCGTTGATACCACCCACGACACCCGCGGCGGGGTTCGCCGTCGCCGGGAATGCGAATCCTGCGGGCAGCGTTTCAGCACGTACGAACGCCCCATCCTCAACACTCCCCTGATCATCAAGCGGGACGGCACCCGCGAGGAGTTCGACCGTGACAAACTGATTCGCGGCATTCGCATCTCCTGCGCCAAAACAACAGTGACGGCCTCAGAAATTGACGAGATGGTGAATGATATCGAATCCTATCTCCAGCAGGCAGGCCGCCAGGAGGTTTCCTCGCGCGTTATCGGAGACCGTGTGATTGAACGCTTGAAGAATTTAAACCTTATTGCCTATATTCGCTATGCCATCGTCTATCTCCAGTTAACTGACCTCCACGCCATTCGCAACGAAATCGATCAATTATTGGAAGGTGAATAAAGATATGGCCACACAATCTACCCGGTCTCCAGAAGTTGCCAGCAAGACCTCTACCTTTACACCGGCTCCCCGCCGGCCGCTGCGTGCCGTGCAGTTGACGGAGAACGCGCGCCAGGTGCTTGTACGCCGGTACGTGCGCAGAGGAGAAGACGGCCTTGCTGCGGAAACCGTGGAAGAGATGTTCTGGCGGGTGGCCTATAACATCGCACGCGTGGAAAGCGCTTACCGGCAGGATGTCGACGATCTGGCATCCAGATACTACGATCTGTTGACCACACGCAAGTTTTTCCCCAACTCCCCCACTTTCACCGGTGCGGGCACTCCGCTCGGGCAGTTGGCAGCCTGTTTTGTTTTACCAATTTCAGACGATATGGGCCGCGACCCGACCGGTATTTTCCAGACACTGCGCGACGCGGCGCTCATTCAGCAGACCGGCGGCGGAAACGGATTCTCCTTTTCCCGCCTGCGTCCGGCCGGATCGCTGGTAAAAACTTCCGCCGGGCAGGCCACCGGTCCGGTAGGCTTTCTGCGGGTGTATGATCACGCCTTCGGCGAGGTCGCCCAGGGCGGCAGCCGCCGGGGAGCCAACATGGCTGTGCTGCGCGTGGATCATCCGGATATCGAAGATTTTATCACCTGCAAGACACACGAGCATTCCATCACCAATTTTAATATCTCGGTGGGCATCACCGACGCCTTTATGCGGGCTGTGGAGGATGACACCGATTGGGAATTGCGCTTCCCTGACGTAAAACATCCGCTGTATCACGATTTCAACGGCACTCTTGAAGACGCCGAAGAAGCCGGCCTGCCGATCATCACCTACAAAACGGTGCGCGCCCGCGAATTGTTCGAAAAGATCGTCACTCAGGCGCATCATAACGGCGAACCCGGTGTACTTTTCCTGGACGCCGCCAACCGTACCAATCCTGTGCCCCACCTGTACCGCCTGGAAGCCACCAATCCCTGCGGTGAACAGTGGCTGGGACCCTATGAGAACTGCTGCCTGGGCTCCATCAACCTCTCGGAGCATCTGGGATCCGATCACACCGTGGACTGGGAAGCTCTGCGTGAAAGTACAGTACTATCCACGCGCTTCCTTGACGATGTGGTGGATGCCAACCTGTATGTGCCGGCCGTCCCGCAGCTGCGTGAAGCCGCCCTGCGTGCCCGGCGCATCGGTCTGGGTGTGATGGGGCTGGCCGATTTGATGTACCACACCGGCATCCGCTACGGCTCGGAAGAAGGCCAGGAGTTTGCCGCCCAGGTGATCGAATTTGTGCGCTACCATGCCATGCTCACCAGCATCGACCTCGCTAAGGAACGCGGTTCCTTCCCGGCCATCGCCGGAAGTATCTATGACCCGGATAACCTTACCTGGAAGCCGCCGCAGCCGCTCACACCCTACTCCCACGACTGGCAGCGCCCCACCCTGGATTGGTCTACCATATCGGCAGGCATCCAGGCTCACGGAATTCGTAATGCCGCGCAGACCACCATCGCGCCCACCGGTACTATCGCAACCGTAGCCGGCTGTGAAGGCTACGGTTGCGAACCGGTCTTCGCCCTGGCGTATACCCGCCACGTAAACGACAACGGCAAAGACCTGCAGTTATCCTACATCAGCCCGCAGTTCGAAAAAGCTCTGGCCGAGTTCGGATTGGATGAGGACGAACGTAAATCCGTCATGGACGAAGTTCTATTGGACGGTTCCTGCCAGGGGGTGGATTCTGTACCCGACCGGCTGAGGAATTATTTCGTGGTTTCGCAGGATATCTCCGCCGAAGAACATGTGCGCACACAGGCCGCTATGCAGGCTTTTGTGGATAACAGCCTTTCCAAGACCATCAACTTCAACGCCGGCGCCACGGTGGAGGATGTGGCCACCGCCTACCGCCTGGCCTGGAAGCTGGGCTGCAAAGGGATCACCGTGTACGTCACCGGTTCGCGCGAAACTGTGGTGCTGGAAACCCGCGCCACCGCCGAAAAGAAAAACGGCGGCAACGGTTCTTCCGGCGAAAGTTCAGGCAGCGGGGGGAACGGTGCCGGCGGTGCCCTGGAATACGGCATTAGCCTGCGTCCTTCCGATATGGAAGAAGCCCGGCAGATGATGATCTGGAGCGAGGTGCGTAAACCACGCCCGCGCGCCCTGCCCGGCTACACTTTCTCCACCGAAACACCGCTGGGTAAGGCTTTCATCACCATCAACGAGAACGGCGGCAACCAGCCCTTCGAGATCTTCATCAACTCGGCGAAAGCCGGTTCAGAAACGGCGGCTGTATCCGAGGCACTCGGCCGTTTGATCTCCTTCATCCTGCGCCTGACCTCGCCGGTGGAACCGCGCGAACGTCTGAGCGAAGTGGTCAGGCAGCTGGCAGGCATCGGCGGCGGGCGTTCGCTGGGATTCGGCCCCAACCGCATCCGCTCCATGCCCGACGGTGTGGCGCACGTGCTGGAGGAATATCTGGTGGAACGCGATGACCGCCTGGTGAACAATTCAGAAGGGCACGTCGAGGTGCATGAGATCACCATCCCTGTGACAGCCGAACAACCGCTGTTGAAGATCGGCGACCTGTGTCCGGAATGCGGCGAAGCGGCCGTGATCAATGAAGAGGGCTGCCGGAAGTGCTATGCCTGCGGGTACAGCGAGTGCTAGAAAAGAAATAGCCGATAATAATATCTACAGCAAGGTATTAGGAGATTATTGAAACAAAAACAAATTGGAAAATGTCATCTTTGTGGAAAAATCTCTGAATTGACATTTGAACACTTTCCGCCACAAAAAGCCTTCAATAAAAGGCCTGTTTTGGCAGTAGAATATCGCAAAGCTTTACTCTTAGGGCCAGATGAGAAACCAAGCGGTCGAATTCAACAAAGAGGAATGGGTGATTTTACACTTTGTGAGGCATGTAATACGCAGACAGGGACAATGTATGGTGCATTTTATGTGAATTGGGTAAGAAATGGGAGAAGAAACCTTAGGCAATTATTGATAGATGGTACCCAAAAGGAATTTAAGAACATTTCTCCATTACCAATAATTAAACAAATTATTCTTTTCTTTTTTTCAATCAACGATTGTTGCTTTTCTGAAAAACACCCCGAATTAGTTGAATTTGTCAAAGAAAAAGATAATATTACACTTCCTAAGAAATATGGAATTTTTGGTTATTACAATTTTGAGGGAAGATATAGAACTAGCCCTGTTGGGGCAACCCTTGATCTCAATAAATCACTTACACATGTTTTTTCTGAAATATCATTTCCCCCTTTTGGTTATGTTTTAACTTTTGATTCACCACCACCATATCCAAGATTAATTCCATTGATGTATTTTTCAAGATTTCCTTATTACGAAAAGACTGATTTATTCATTGATTTTCCAATTCTTCCCACACATTTATCAATCCCTGGCGATTATCGAACAAAAGAAGAAATTTATTTTGAAGCAGAAAATCAAATAATTTCCAAAGAATAACGACACAACAGTCTATAAGGTGCACCCGATTTAAGGCGTTCCAGAATTATTTCCGAATTTTCCAATTCCACACAAACTCCATCCGGTAAAAACCAAACCCTAAGGGTCTGCGAGACCCTTAGGGTTTGTACTTCCGTTTAATCTCGGAATAATTCCTAATAATTTATTGCTACGGATATGCTTCAGGACTAGATCACTCAACCTGTATATCTACAAGTTTTTTCACTTCTCTTGCCCACTCCTCGCTTTGCCGGATAAACGCATCACACCCGCCGAACCATTCATGAACCACATCTCTTTTCAGCCAGGTCCGTTTCAAATTGGTCAATGATTCATAGGATGAATATGGCCAATTACGAAAATCATCGATAAAACCATGCTTCTGGGGATTCTGGTGAATATATTGTACGACCGCTATGAATTGTGGGTCACTTGTAACTTCTGCACGATGAAAAGGATGCTGGAACAGACTCCCCGTTCGGCTATACGCTTTATTAATCGCTTTTGCATAGGCATTGAAAAAATTCGAAAAACAGGCCGATGGATTTTGGTTCACGGTTTGCGGTACTATTTGTTCCGTTGATATTTCTTCTTCCGCCTTAATCCTGACCAGCAAATGGAAATGATTTTTCAATAGACAAAAGGCAAACAGATCAGCCACCGGTTCGATATGTTTTTTCATCAAATCAAGAAAGAAAGGATAATTGCACTCTTCGAAGAAAATATTCTCTTTATTTACACCGCGGTTGAAAATATGGTAATAAGTATCGTATTGTAGCGCGGATGGTCCGGTCATAATATT
>JAAZMZ010000010.1 GCA_012798535.1 Leptolinea sp. | reverse complement strand
TCAGCCCGGCTACAGTATTCACACATGTGAATCGGATTCTGACAAAGTTGAACGTCTCCAGCCGTACCCAGGCGGTACTATACGCCCTGCGAAGAGGATTGGTCACCCTGGATGAAAAATAAGAGAGACAGCCGGCTTTCTCGGGCCATCCCTCTTTGAAAGATAGAGCGTTCCTTTTCTTCAAGAATTTCGGGAAATCCCGCGCGGGAACGGTGCCTTCGACGCCATGATCCATCCAAATAACCCGCCAAAGATGGCCATGGATAGACTGATCTCCACAAGGTGTGCCAGGCGTACCGGCTCCGGCATCAATGGATTGGGCAGGATCAGCGAAAAGGAAGGCAGCAGAGAATAACACAGGATCGATGCGATTATTGTGTGAATACGCCGATCGAACATTACCAGCAGCGGCAGGCCTGCCAGCACCCACAGTGCGCCGCGCGCCACCTGGATGAGAGTTAATAGCGGTTGTGCCGTGGTGATGGTTGTGGTCGCGTAAAACTCCCGCACGGCAGCAGATTGCCAGGCCACGAAATACCCGAAAGAGAAATACAAAATCGGATAAATGACGGCCAGAAGGATCAGACCGGTCAGGTAATCCTTCTTGAACAGCGGACGGACGGGTTCCCCGTTGTCTTTCCAGCGTCCCATCACCAGAACCGCCAGCGGGACGAATATCAGTGTGCTGACCAGGGCGGTCAATACCAGCCTGAAAACATCCGACGTTGATAACCCGGGAAACGCGCTGCCAAAGACAAGGGTTTCGATCTGCATCATAAAGGTGGTGATGCCAAATACCACCCAGAACAGAAGGCCAACCAGCCGCATCCCGCGCAGGATGGTTTTTTCGAGAAGAAACGCGAAAATCAACGCCACCATCAGCCGATCAATGAAAAGCAGCAGCATGGTCTGCCCGGCTGACGCGCCGGTGGCCGATTTCACTATCTCCGGCTGAGGTGTTACGGCAGAAGCCGCGGCTGTCACAATCACCCCGAGAACGGTCAGGGCAAGAATTCGGGAAATGAGTACGATTGCTTTTTTCATTTTCTTTCTCTCATTCTTTCTTTATCGTTTGATCCAAATAGAAGGCTCTGCCGGCGGAAATGATCAGGTTTTCGATCTCTTTTTCGGAATTAAACTCCAGCATGTGGGAAGAAATGGCGACCGCCAGGCCGTGCATGAAGATCCAGCTCCTCAGGGCAATTCCATCCATGGATTTTTGATCGATCTTTCCGAAGTAATTCTCAACAGGCGGCTGATCACCAAGAATGGGCGACATCCGGCTGCCAAGTGCTTCACTTTCTGACGGGTTATAGGGCTTTTGCTGTTCATGCTGCAGAAATTGGAAAAGCCGGGGTTCCTGACGGGCATAATCCACATAGCCTATGGCCATATTGGTAAATACATTGTCGGTGTACTTCTTTGACTGGAATTCGATCATCAACTGCATGGCTTTGTTGTGGAGAGCTTCTTCCACGGCGTCCATGGATTGAAAAACCCAGTAAATGGGTGTGGTGGACGATCCCAGCTCGACCGCCACGTTGCGGGCAGTCACGGCATCGAATCCTTGCCTGCGCAGCACCTCGAACGCGGCATTGATCACAGTATCTCTTTCAAATCTCTTTCTGGGCGGCATTCTTCCTCTTTATATAACACATGTTATGCAACATAGATAATATAACACTTGTTATAATTTGTCAAGAGGGTCTATCTTTTTACTTGCCCTTTCGAGAAAGAGTCTGGCTCTCGGCAAAATACCGCATTCATCTACTTCAATGCGGAAAAGTGACCAGAAATCCAAACGTTCGCGATGATGAGAAATCCCGGACGATCTTTCCTGGGGTGAAATTTGCTTATCAGTTCAGAAGTGGGATTGGACAGGCGTCCCGCTAAAAATCAAAAGCCTTGCTGATCTCGAATCGTCCCCGACCTTTACGTTTGGCGCGATACATGGCTTTATCCGCCTCACTCAGAAGGGCTTCCGGCGAATTGAAATCAGGTTCAATAAAACAGACACCAAAACTGACGCCGCAGTTCAATGTGTTCCCCTGGATCTCAAAAGGTTCGTACATTTTGTCCATGATGCGGGAGCATATTTTATAGACAGTTTGCGAGGTTTGCAGGTTATTCAACAGAATGGCAAACTCATCTCCCCCCAGCCGGGCTACAAAATCATCCGGACGTACACAGAAGATCAATCTTTCTGAAATCGCTTTTAGCAGGTGATCTCCAATATCGTGTCCGTATTTATCATTAATGGGTTTGAAACGATCCAGATCCAAGAACAAGATGGCACTTGAGACTTTCCCGGTCTGTTTTGCCGTGTCAATGGCATTCTGGATTTGATCCAGCAAATAAGACCGATTGGGAATGGCTGTCAGCGGATCATGCCGGCTGTCATGCCAAAATTTCTCCTGCATCTTTCTTCTGGAGGCAATCTCGTGATTGGCCTCGGAAATCAGGCGGGCATTTTCCCGGAGAACGTTATTCAGCCGTACCAGAAGTACCACAATCAGACTGCCGATCCCCACGGCAACAACATGGAATGAAATTACATCCGAGTAGTAGTGACTCCAGATTAAAAGGAGATAGGCCAGTCCAACCCAAATGACCGGTAGGAAAAATTCAAGATTCGGATTATTTTCCTTCTCACGGTTGACATGAATACTATCTGGAGACACATCTTTTTCGAAGGCGACGGAAAAGCCAGCCAACGCCATTCCGCCATACGCGGCCACCCAGCAGATGTCTTTGAGAACCATCGCCCACCAGGTTGTACCGGACTGTTCCACAATCACCAGAAAACTACCGAGAACATTGGCGGCCACCGATAAAGCCAGGAAGAAACTAATCCTGTGATTTGACCAGAGTCTTCTACGGATCAACATGTCCAGTACAGCAAAGACCATTAAATAGGATAGAGCAACAAATGCCTGTTGGTTGGAAGCAACGCCTCTGAAAACATATGGAAAGATCAATAAAACCCATGTAGCGAGCAGTGACACCCCCACAAAGACTCCCATGACTGTATTGAGTTCTTTCCTTAGATTTTCAGGACGCGGAACTGACGGTAGCAGTGCGATCCCAATAGCATATAGCGAGTAGCTGGCCATCATTAATACTGAAGTTAGTGTTCCCCCGATCTGTGATTGAAAAAGACCTTCAATCACCACAACCAAAACGTCGAAAAAGGTTCCGAAAGCAAAAATCAACCAGCTTGCGTGTATGTACCATTTTTCACCGGCCGTTTGAATGGCTGCCAGAGTTGTGGCAATGGTTGCCAGAACAGAGCCGATAAACAGGAATGGATCAATGGAATAGAAACCATTCGGCAAGAACTTGCCAAAGATTGAGAAGGTGATAAGAAATCCCCCTATCAACAGGATGAATATTCCAGCCGTTATTATTGTAGATGAAAAATAAAAGCGTCTCACAGCAAATCCGATTATTACCTGGATACTCTATTTATTATCGGCGTAAATCAATAAAAAATGACCACCAGCTTATTACCATTATAGATAATTAACCCAGGTTGCCACAAAAGGAAGTTGAGACAGGCAACCAGAACGAATTAACTATGTTTCATCTTGAAGCCTTCAGCGGTAATTACATCATCAGATTTATGTAACAGCCATTCATTCAAGCTGCCCGTAGTTTCAACTTTCTTCCGACAGGTAGATTGGTGATAGTAAATCTATGGTGGAACAGGTCGTTTCAAGTTGTTCTTCGTAATGGGCTCATTCTCATTCCTGTTTCATTGATAGCTTCTTCCTCATCAGAATCCTTACAGGCTTTGTCCGCTGTTATCCACGCCCATTGGAAAGATCAAAATCGCAGGGTCAATAGGCAGAAGTATCACTGTAACTCCCCGGTATCAGGAAGAATCCAAACAACTGGCCTTTCTCCATGACCATAATATGGATTTTCAAACCATAGAAGTCACTTTTTCCCCTGACCCGGCGGCTGCGCCAGATCTCACCTTTTTACAATCGTGAACGACAAATTCGATAGTTTTCACAACACAGGCAAAATACTGCTGTAATTCAGGATTTTTCGAATTGTTCAGTAAACGACACTTGTCATCTTGAAGGTTAATCTGAAACTAAATATGAAAGACTTCGCTATTCATTTCCAAAGACGGTTTTGAAAACATCTTCACCGTAGCTGGTGGGCAAAGGTTCACCGATAGAAAGTCTAAATGTTCTTCTTCCCCCTGCCTTTCTTTCTGCACGCAAGAAAATGGCATCTTTCATTTGCTTTTCATAAAAAATTCGCGCAAATTCGTACATATGCGTTACAAAAAATACTTTGATATCCCGATCAAGCAAAGCACTGGTAATTTGCCTGGCGATTTCAGATCCTTCGCGTTCATTCGTCGCAGCAAATGATTCGTTAAACAAAATCAAGGAATTTGGTTTGATCTGATCCACAATCATGCTCATTCGACTTAATTCTTCATCAAGTTTGCCACTTTTCATTGATGCATCTTCTTTACGCCTGTAATGTGTGAATATTCCCTGACACAAATTGGCAGAAAACTCCCTGGCTGGCACAAACATTCCGGCCTGCATCATAAGCTGGGCTAGTCCAACACTTCTTAGGAATGTTGATTTTCCTCCCTGGTTTGCACCGGTAATAATGACTAGATTCTTGGCATCAGCGTTGATATCGTTTCCAACGATTGTCTGCTTTATTGTCAGAGCCAGACTCACATCATACATGCCTTGAAAAGAATGCTGTCGATCATTCATATTAACTGGAATCGGAAATGCAATCGGACTTCCTATTTGTTCTAGCTGCTCCTTGAGATTGATACAACCAATATAGAATGCCAGTTCGTTCCGAAGCATTTTAAAGAAATTATCGATATGGTCCGTAGCCTGCGCCAATGAATTCGCGGCTGAGTTTTCTCCAATATCTTTTAATTCGCCCAATGCCCGTGCGCCGGCGTCATCCCTTTCACTTATCGTGAATGAGTAAACCGGCGATTTTTTACTGAAAACTTCTTTTATCCAATTCTTATTCCTGCTATTGGGAAGACGTAAGGCATAATTTGTCCCCTTATTCCCTTTGCCTAATTCAGCACTGATCAAAACACCATCCTTAAACTTGAGTTGTTTTAGATGATATTCAACTTCAGAAAAGTATTCATCATCCAGCTCATGTTTAATCATCGCGAAGAACCTTTTAAATCCCTCAGATTCAAACTTATCCGAGTGTTCGTCGGCTAGATTTTTAAGTTCTTTTAATAAAACGATAAGCATATCCATTAATCTCACTGCACTACTTAAAACTCCGCTAGGTGAATGGGTAAATATTCCCAACCAACGGCGATGTTCTCTATCCATAGAGGTAATTGGTATCTGGTAAATCGCTCGTATCACTGAAGCATTATTCAGGCAATCCTTTAAAATTTCTTGTCTATAAAGAATGGAATCAACATTATTGAGACTCGATAATATTGCTTCCTTTGAGATTTCAAAAAGAAAATTATCTCCATGCGCCATGGCATTGAGCAGCGTATTCAGCTCAAGGTCATGAATCAGGTCAGGCGTGTTTGCCGGAAGTGGAGTTTGCGGGTCAAAATCTCGATCTCGGAACATCAAGTAAGCTTTCATTGCAAAATCCGCTCCTTGATCAAGTTGTAAGTGAGGTGATGTTTTTCAGCAATGCATATCGCATATGAGAGATCATCAGCAGGCAATCGGAGAATTTTGAAAGTTCTTTGTGTCGGATTCTCTGGAACAACCGTGCTCACCATGCTTACCGTTTGCTCACCCATCACTGAGAGTTCATCAATAAATGAAACACAAACTACCAGAGCGTCCAGGCGAATGATTCTCTGGATAATCTCCTTGCTTAAAAATATAGCGTCTTGCAATGTAGTCGATGTGAATATTTCATTCATGATGATGATGGAATCTGAAGTTGCAGTTTCAAGAATTCCATGGATTCTGACCAGATCATCTTGCAGCTTGCCGCGTAAATTTCGGATATCTTCTTCCTTTTCAAAATGGGTAAAAATTCGATCATAGTGAAAAAGAGTCGCTTCCGTTCCTGGTATCGGGCACCCTATACTGGCCAGGTAATGAAGTTGACCGAACATTCTCGCAAAAGTCGTTTTTCCCCCCTGATTGGGACCTGAAACAACAAAAATCCTTTCCTTTCCTTCAAGATAGAAATTATTACAAACAACCGGTATGGATTCAAATGAGCGTTTATTTGCCAATGCAATGTCAAAAGTATCTTTAGCATGAATTGCTTTGTCTTTTGTGACATTTGGATAACAAAATTCAAGACCTTTGGATTTCAGGTTCTCAATAAAATCTAGATAGGACACAAAGAATTGAATTTGCCGGTCAAAAGTAAGAATGATGTTATCCAAGAAGCCGGAATGCTTCAGATAATATGAATCTAATTGTTTGAAGATATCTGGATAAAGTTTTGCCACACAATCTAATATTTGTGCTTCGATATGGTTCATCCCAGAGGAGACGATAAGATCAATCCGGTAGTTTTTTACTTCACCTTGTTTAAATTTATCAAAAGTTCGTTCAACCTCTTTGCTGTAATCAATTTCAGATTCGTATTTGCGAACCCTAACCCAATTCCCCTTTATTATTACGCTATATTGAATAGTGGATAGATCGGCTTTACACGCAAGCGAATCTGTCTGAAGTGACAGGAAACCAGGCGAGATAATGTATTCATTTATATATTCCAGGAATTCGACAAGGCCCCTGGACTTTAAGGGAGCTTCTTCCAGGTCTCTGGCCAGGTCTTTAACCGCTTCATAATAAATCATTACTGCTTCAAGAAATCGTCCCTCCTGGTGATACTTGAAATACAGTTTTTCGATCATATTTAGATAGCGGCGTACAAGTACCATTTTTTCAGCAAACACCTTTATTGCTTTGAGTACATTTGCGTTTTCCAGATCCTTGAAAACATCCTGTCGATATTTAATCACCTCAATTTCCTGCAATGGTGAATAAAAAATGGGCTTGAGATTGTATTCCTGTTTACGATCTGAAATTGCATCAATAACCTGATCGAGGTTTAAATCCACAAAGCAATCTGGAGTTTCTGCGTTCTCGTCAACTGTGTATTTGCTGTTTGGTGGGTAAAGTACACTTGGAAAGGTCATTCGATTTATGGCTCCGAATAAATTATCAATATCGGTCGCTGATTATATTAACAATAAAAAAGCCTCTACTGAGCAATACGCCAGTAGAGGCTATCAGTCTAATGACATATACAGCGAGCCTCATCGCCATCTATATTATTACTATCGATTTTTATCATTGTACCACACATCTGAAAATGTATCATTCCTTGACACAGGAAATGAGTATCTTTACAAACTGAATCAAGCGATGAGGCTCGCTAGATTGATTCCCACTGAACTGATGGCCTCTGCCAAGAAATCTTTTTGAAGCCTTCAGAGGTATTTGCATGAATAGATTTATGTAACAGCCATTCATTCAAGCTGCCTGTAGTTTCAACTTTCTTCCGACAGGTAGATTGGTGATAGTAAATCTATGGTGGAACAGGTCGTTTCAAGTTGTTCTTCGTAATGGGCTCTTTCTCATTCCTGTTTCATTGATAGCTTCTTCCTCATCAGAATCCTTACAGGCTTTGTCCGCTGTAATCCACGCCCATTGGAAAGATCAAAATCGTAGGGTCGATAGGCAGAAGTATCACTGTAACTCCCCGGTATCAGGAAGAATCCAAACAACTGGCCTTTCTCCATGACCATAATATGGATTTTCAAACCATAGAAGTAACTTTTTCCCCTGATCCGGCGGCTGCGTCAGACCTCACTTTTTTTACAATCGTGTATGACAAATTCGATAGTTTTCACATCAGGCAATAGGGGTACTATCGATCATTTATTAAATGGATTGGCTATTCAGGTCTTCCCTGGTTTCTCCCAACAGGTGAATTTGAGTGAGATGCAGTCCTTGAATACAGTGCAAACACCAATTAAAACGGTTTTTACTCAACATCTGTGGAATTTAATCTTCTTCTTGAAGTAAGTTCCGGGCTGACTCGTAGTTCCCGCGCAACTTTAGAGCAGCAACAATGGCTATGGTCATCACTTCTGATTCTGTCATTTGCCATTGAGAGTCTTTATTATTATCCATCCCTTTCAACTTATCATCACACAGGCAAAATACTCCTGTAATTTGATTTTCTTTGCAATTTTCCGGTGTGTATTTGGCTCTAGCAACCTGAACTTTATCAGATTTCGCTTGGATTTTCTTTTTCATTTCCCCCATAGTGACAACTTGGATGACTTATTGACTCAATCAAATGATCCATTTACCGAAGTAACCGATTCCTAATTAGTCCACGCCCTTTTCTATTTGGATATCCACTCCTTGCGAGGGAATCCAATTGCGGCAATTGTTTTCTCCGGAGCTGATTCAATTCCCGGTTTTCTATTCCAGATGGAGATGCCTGATTCTAGTAGAGTATTTATGTGTTCCCTGCCGGTGTCCACTATTCCTCATTTTGAACGAATATATAAACCAGAATTTATTATTGTATTCTTAAAATTTCCCTGAAAACCTCTCAAAATCCATGTAATTTCAACCTTACCAGTTGAAACAGGGAGCTTCTCCTGTTATTCTGATGAAAGCGATTTTTATTATCCGGCTAGTGGAAATTTACACTCAAAATCCACAGATAAACCGGTTGCGCAATGCTCCGTGGGATCGAAGAGATCAGGCACTTCCCATCGGAGCGGTCGGGTGGACCAATACCACCATCCATTGAAAATCCCATCTTTGTACACCATAAACTGATGAACGAGGACTCACAGAACTGATGCCCACCGGTTGGATAGTCACCCTACTGCTTTTGATTCCCAATGCGCTATTTCTTTTATTATCACCGCGGAATGTCCCCCCGGAAATAGATGGCCAGCGGCAATTTAAAGTCCAAATATTCGAAACGATCGAAAAA
This sequence comes from Leptolinea sp., assembly GCA_012798535.1. Lineage (GTDB taxonomy): Bacteria > Chloroflexota > Anaerolineae > Anaerolineales > Anaerolineaceae > Leptolinea. Next base: position 42,007 of record JAAZMZ010000010.1, on the reverse strand, counting down.
TTGGGGCAGGTCGGTTGCTTTGTCCTCCCTTTCTTTTATTGTTTTCATACCGCAACACTATTGGATCAACTCTCCCTGGTGCTATTCTGTATTCTGATGGGATTTTATTATGCCGGATGGTTCCGCTACATCCGTGAAGACCGCCAGTTTATCAATTTATTCGCTCCTTTGCTGGGTGTTCCCCTACCCATGGCAGTCGCACCGGTTCTGGCAGTTTTTATGTCGTCGGTGAATTTTCATTCCTGGCCGTTAGCCCTGGCCGCTGCAATCCTGGGGGTCGGGCATATACCGGTAAGCTGGTTGGAATGGCTGCGCTGTCAGGCAGTGTCTGTCAGAAGTGACAACTCGACCTGATCCGGAGGAAGATATGACGGTTCCACTCGAAAGACGGTTGCAGATCAAACCAAATTCGATTCTCCACATCCTGAACGTTCCGGATGATGTGAAACCCTGGTTGGGTTTGCTCTTGATCAATACTCGAGTGGAATTCTCTCTGGCCGAACACATGTCGGCGCTGCTGATCTTTATCAGAAACCGGCATCAATTGGAACAATCCGCCTTTCCAGTTCTATCAAAACTGGACGAAAACTGCCTTCTCTGGCTGGCTTACCCCAAGGGAAAATCCGGCATAGCCACGGATATCAACCGCGATATTCTATGGAAGCTGCTCGCAGTGAAGGGCTGGCGGCCGGCACGTATTATCGCGCTGGATGATATCTGGTCTTGCATGCGATTCAGTCATAAACAACCTGAAAGTAAAGTAGTATAGAGCCTGGTGGTGATTGGGGTAAAATAACCGTATGCTTGAGTTGTATTTTCGATTATTCATTGTTTTCACAAAGGTAGCCCTGTTCTCCTGGGGCGGCGGACCGGCCTCTCTGGCGCTTATGCAGCGCGAAGTGGTCTCTGAAGGCTGGATCACCCCCGATGATTTTGCCAATGCCATCGCTCTTAGCAATGCCATGCCCGGACCCACCGCTCCACAGGCTTCGGCTTATGTGGGTTACAAAGTCGCCGGGATCTGGGGCGCCGTTTTCGCCACAGCCGGAACAGTTTTACCGACCACTATCCTGGTTCTAATCCTGATCGCCTATTTCTTTAATATTAAAGATACGCCTGTCATCACGGCTATGCTGAAAGCCGTCCGGCCTCTGGTGGTGGGACTGCTGGCTTATGTGGCCTTTGATATGTTCCGTTCGGTCTGGGGAACCCCGACTCTGGGATGGACAAAAGCTCTCGCCCTGGGCTGGGATAAGGCGTTGATCGCCGGGGTAACATTCGGGATGCTGGTTTTCACCAATATCAGCCCGGTCTGGTTGGTGATCGCCGCCGCCGGGTTGGGTTATCTGGTTTATCGGTAATATTCGAAAAGAATCAGGTGGTGATTCAACTGGGTATGGATGGATTAACCGATAGGTACACGGGGGTATGAGGAATCAACATAATCCAGGATACCTCACCGTGTCCCTGCAATTGTTGGATTTCCCGCCAGGCAGGGTCATACGGGATAGTTACCTTTAGCCTGATATACGATGGTTCGCGGTCAATCCAACCAACGAAATTTGTCCCCAACAGAATTCGGACAGCGTCCCCTCAATGGGGGACTGAAACCTTGATTCTTTTTTCTTGTGCCCTCGGCAGAATTCGAATCTGCAACCTTTTGCTCCGCAAGCAAACGCTCTGTCCAATTGCGCTACGAGGGCATATTTCCACGCGTCTTTCAACGCGCAGCCTAAATATACCAAGTGGCCGGTGAAACGTCAAGGCAAACGAGGCACCGCCGGAAAAGACTCAGCCCGGCTTAATCTTCCTCCAGCATATGCGAGAGGAATTCAGCGTCTTCCAGGTCCTGGGCACGGCCGGTCACCCTCTTGCTGGCTATCAGACTGGGCAAATCAATGTAATACACCGGCAGATTCTGTTCCATACGTTTCACCCGCAATGGATAGGTTTCTTTGAAGACCAGCCCGTCCATATCCGTAACAAAAACCACCCTCGCCGGGGGATATCCCAACTGAATGGCAGTGTCCGGTTCCGTAAAATCTTTTACCCGCAGGCCGAGAGAGTGAAACCCGAATTTATCCAGGGCTGCGATAATTCTTTTTCCATTCTGGATAGTGGGATTGACCCACAGATCCAGATCTTTTGTAAAGCGGGGATGTCCATGGGCAGCAACCGCATACCCACCGACAATGAGATACTCAACTTTCTCGTCGTTTAATAATCTTAACAACTCCAAGAAGTCTTGTTGGAACATTATCCCTGCCTGCGTAATGCATCTGCCGGAGATTTTCCAATGCCGCCATGCGGTCTTCGTAAGACCTGTTCTTCCAGAAAGTCCAATCTGCGGGACTGTCCTGCATTTCTACTTCCTGGACTCCAGGTCGGAGGTCAATGAATGGCATGGTCGTATTATAACAAACATTTTCCATCATACGATTTCACCTGTGCCTTACAGAGAACACCTGAAAGATCAGTGTGCAATAAGCGCGCCAACCGGTGAAGTGGGATCTATCAACTTACCGATTTCTGAATAAGGGATGTGCACTTCCTGCGGGCCGGCGGCATATGGCGCGACCTGATAGGGATCGAAACTCATCCGCAACCCGCTCTTTTCCAGATTCCAGTTTTGAAAATTTTGCATGGTTGGCGTGAGACCTTCGGGAAAAAGCGGAAAATCCGGTTTGTTCAGTTCAACCTGGCACAGTTCGGAAATCCGCTCAAGGGCAACGTCCCTGTCTTTGAAAATATCCGCGAAGAGGAGTTCCCGATCATTTTTCAGATCAAAATTGAGGACTTTAAAATAATGATTGGGATGTGCCGCTCCCGCCATGTAGTAATCCACGGCGAACCGGATGCTGACCAGATTTTCGGTCAATAGGGGAACGTCATAGCTGATCCACATGAAACTGTGGTAACTATCCATTTCGGGCGGAATACTCCAATCCGAAAATCCCTTTCGGAAACCGTTCATTTCAGTAGCCACAATCTGCCTTACCCGGTTGTTGAAAGACTGACTGCCGGTTTTTTGAAGCACTGGTAGCTGTGCGTGTATCTCGAACAATGGATCTTTACTGCTGTCCGTCAGTAGTTCCGATTCAATGGTCAGGCCGTTATCCGTGACGCTGAAATTGGGTTCGAAGTACAGCAGGTCGTTCTCTATCAACACGGCCAGAGTCCGGATATTGAGACTGGCAATGGATAGTGACTCCAGATTGGCGCAGCCTGTGGAAAGTACAACCAACTCGGGATTATTCCATTCAATCACCCCTTCAGGTGGTTTATTGCCCTTCAAGAATTCTTCGAGACTGACGGTCTTCATCGTATAAACAGGGTGTTCACAGACAGCTGCACCAAAAACCAGACTGTCATTTGATATCTCGAGTCTGACACCGGGCTTTTGTCGGGCATCCCGGCCTTTTTCAAGAGAAACCGTATTGTAGGCGATCCATTTCCCGAGGAACTCCCGGATATCCCCTGAGGGTGCAGATTGTTCCCGGATGGAAGGGGTTGGCGTAAGAGCCGCCGTGGGCCGTTCAGTTTTCACGGTGGTAGTTGCGGCAGAGTGATCCATTGAAATTCCGGAAGCATCCCGGCCAACCGTCCACCCGGCCGTCAATAAAAGACAAACCACTAGACTTATCAACTGGAATCGTCTGTTTTGCATCTTACCCTGGCTTTCTTCTGATCGGGTCAGTTGGCCGGTTCCAGTGACACCACACTGCCGAATCCATTCACGGTGATTTTCCACCGGGTGCCAGGCTGCGCCCGCTGGTACAACTGGAAATCAGAGGTCTGATAGGAATAATCTTTGCCATTCGCACTGAAATAAAGGGTGTATCGTTCCGTCCGGCTGCTTTCACGGTGAGTCGCATCCAGATCGGCTGACGGCCAGGAGGCGTTTAAACCGCTGCCCTCGGCAATCTGATCCGTTCCGCTGTGCCATTCATCAACGGTAAAGGTGCAATAGGAATCATAGATATCATAATGGCAGTCCTGCACAACTTCGGCCACGCCGTTGCCTTTATCCACCGTATACGGTTCGCCGCACACTTCCACTGAATTACCGGAAGGCGAATCCGAGGTGTCTCTGACCTTGTCGTAGCAGTCTCCCATCTGCGCGTTGGAAGGAACCATGTCCCGCCAGTCCTGTTTCTGGACAGGGCCATATTCCTCGATGGATATGATGCGTTCCCATTTCGCGTTGGAAAGGCTTCCCACCATGTCTGACCGTTTGGCTCCCATGCTGATCAGGCTGATAATGCCAATTATGGCCAGTAATCCGGCAATCCCCAGGGCGATAAGGCAACCCAGCGAGAGGCCTTTCTTCGGCGCTTCCTCCGGTTTGAGAGCGGCGTTCAAAGGAGCGCCGCATTTTACGCATATCTGGGCGTTGGCCGGATTCTCGGTGGCACAGTTTGGGCATTTGGTCTTTGTTTCGGTCCCCGTTTTAAACTCGCCCATTACCTTCCCGGATTCTCGGGCTTTACCCTGTTTCAGATCCCCACCGCACTGAGAACAGATTACCGCATCCGCCGGATTACGCGCTCCGCAAAATCCACAATGGATGTCCGGGCCTTTTTGCGCCTGTTTGAGTTTATCTTCGTCTGTGATCAGTTGTTCATCCGCTTTGGATTGAAAACTCACATCAACCGGCTGAGGCGCGCCGCAGCTCTGGCAGGTCTTAGTGAGTCCCGGATTGCGGGTCTTGCAATTCGGACAGGTCCATTCAAGTTCGACATAACCGAGTTCTTTGCGCGCCATTCACATCCTCCACGTGAAAAAATTAATGCGAAGCGTTCCACTATATTATACGGTTGTTATTCAAAGACAAGAACAGACAGGGAGGGTATTAGTGATTCTCTCCCCGGATCAAACAGGCCAACCCGATAATGAGCATAATCCAGAAGATGATCACCAGACCGGCGTACCACCATCCGGAAATTTCTTCGGACGCAGTTTGACTGGCAACTTTTTCACGAGCATCCAAGAAGATATCTTTTGGTACGAGGCGGATAGCCAGGGCAATCCCCAGAGGAATGAGAATCAGGTCATCCAGATAACCGAGCACGGGTATGAAATCAGGAATCAGGTCTATCGGGCTGAGCGATTGGGCGATTACCAGAAAAATGACGGCTTTTGCGTACCAGGGCGTGCGAGGATCACGATAGACCAATCCCAAAACGGCAATCTCGGTTTTCAACCGCTGCGCGGTTTGTTTCAAGCGGTCAATCAAAGCCAATGGCTTTCTCTAAGATCTGGATCGCTTCCCCATCCGAACAGATCTCCAGCCAGCCGCCATCCGGAACAGTGACCATGTTTACTACGCTCTTCTGATGAATATCGGCCGTCAGGATCATCTCAGCTGCTCCGGAATTGGAAAGACTATCTGCATGATCCAGAATTAAAACACCAGGCCTATATGGGGTGAATTGCCCGGAAGTGTCAATCCCGGTTGATTCGCCGTATTCGAAATTCACCAGATTTTTACCCCACAGAATTGTCAACCGCGCTCCAGAATCATCTCCTCTCTCGATGGTCAGGATCGCTCCGGCACCCAGGTCAAAACGGGCAGATAGATCCAGGGATTGAACAGGTGCCTCGGAACCGGCAGTGATATCAAATAACGCATTTTGCACCCGCTTTCCTCCGGCCCGGGTATTGACCAGCAGCCATTCGGGATTGAAATGCAACAACACATCCTCCAGCCCGTTGGTAGTGGTGGCTGTCGGATTCGGAAGGATCAGAGCCGCCAGGCGTCTATCGAGGACCGGCATTTGCCGATCGACAAACGCTTTCAGGTCCTTATCTCCTGGACGGTTGGTCACCAGCAGGCGTTGCCCGCCCGGCGACAGAATCAGCGCGGAGAGATCGTTTGCCTGGCGGAATATCCGGATATGGAGTTTTCCATCCGGTCGGTGATACAGCGCGTTAAGCTGGAAAAGAAGGATGGCGGTCAATCCGATCAGGGTGCACCAGTAGAGCCAGCGTTCCAGTTGTTTTAAAAGAGTTCCTTTTAAGATCACGGCTGCGGTAAGGAGACATCCCAGCACCACTGCCTGCCAGAGATTGACATGCAGGTCGATCATCCCGATCCTTGAAAAAGACGAGAAACCTTCCACGAGACGAGTAGTGTATGCCAGGGGAATCCAGGCGAGCATGCCGAGCAATTTCCCCAGGGGGAGAAAAAGCATGCCGGCTACGGCGGATATTCCTCCCAGTACCATGGCGGCCGGCTGCACCGGTAATACCAGCGGGTTGACCAGCAGACCGATCAACGGATAACGATAGAAATGGTAGAGAAGAAACGGCAGGGTGGCGGCCTGGGCAGACAGGGTGATGATGACGAAATCCCCCAGACTGCGCCAAAAGAGATTTGTCTCAGGCGACCTGGCAGGACCGGTCATCTTCTTCACAAATTTGTCGTTCAATGGCGCGCCGATCAGCAGGATACCGGCCGTCGCCGCGAATGAAAGCTGAAATCCGATATCCCGCAGGATCAACGGATTGACTAAAACCATTCCCGCCGCGGCCAATCCAAGGCTGTTGACGGCTGTGCGCGTCCGCCCGATGGATAGTCCAATAATGGCCAGCACCCCCATGATGGCGGCACGTACCACCGACGGACTGGCTCCCGCCATGATTGCGTACGCGCACAATAATATAGCGGATGCCAGCACCGACCAGCCTCTTGGCAGCAGCCGGCTGGCCAACGCGAGGATCAGGCCGCTGAGGATCGTGATGTTGAATCCGGATATGGCCACCAGGTGCGACGTTCCAGTATTCTGAAAGGCCTGTTTCAGATCATCGGGGATTTCTTCGTCCCGCCCGACCAGCATACCGCTCAAAAAGGCGGCTTCCGGCTGTGGCATAACCTGTTCACAAACCTGAGCAATCCGGTCGCGCAGAGTAAAAACAACCGCGAGCAGTGGATTGCCGGTATTCCGGCCAATGATAGTGATCCGCGGGTAGGAGAGATAGGAAAACACCCCCCGGTTTTCAAGGTACTGCCGGTACGAGAAATCCGCCCGCTCCGGGGGAGTCTCCAGTTTGCCGGTGACCTCAAGGCGGTCTCCATACTCATAATTACGTCCGGCCGGCAGCAGGATCACGGCTTCGCCCTTTACCGGGATAAAATCGGATCCACCGGTTGAAATACTCTCAGCGGAAACGGTTAGAAGGGTGCTCTTATCATGGTTTTCGACCGGTTGTGAAGCAACCGCGCGCAATGTCACCCCGGCCTGTCCGTTGTACCAGCTCAGACTTTGAGGAGAAGCGGCCGGTTTCCCAAGATCGGCACGCAGCATCCCACCAAAGATAGCCGCGGGCAGCAGGCACAACGGTGTGATCATGGACGCGCGCAAACGAGTGTACGAAACAAACCGGCTGAACAGGCGCTGTTCAAAAATAACAAGAAGGATGAACAGGCCGGCCAGAACCGCCGGAACAGGCCAGGCTGTGGACACTATCAGGGAAACGACCGCACCGGCAACGAAAGCAATGGAGATCCACAGCAGCGGCATGGGCACGATCCTTCAGGATTTAGACTGGTTTTTTCATACCGGGGATGAGCATGGGTGTGCGCAGCCGGTATGCCCGATAGGCGTCCCCGTATTCGGCCACCAGGCGCTTCTCCTCCACCATTCCCCCGATGATGAAATATAAGGTGAGAGACAGCCTCAGCGCCAATCCGTTCCAGGTCATTTGAGGCGCCGCCCAAAGGAATAGAATAGCGCCGGTATAGATGGGATGGCGCACATATCGATACAGGCCGTCGGTTACCAGGCGGTGTTCCGCAAGTGGGGCACCGTTCTCCCTAAGCTGTGCGAGACCTGCCAGATGCCATAGCCCGGTCTGCCGGGCGCCGAAGAGGGAAATCCCCGCCCCGGCCAACTGTAAAAGGATCATCAAACCGTTCCAGGGTGAAGATACTGTGTAAAGTACCGTATCCGGCAGGGTGATAGCCAGCGCGAGCACGGGTAGCAGGCTGATGGCAGCAAAAACGTTATACCCCAGGCGGTACCATTTGAATTTCGAACCGAGCCATACGGCAGCCACCTCTTTGGCTTTCCGGCCGGCCAGAAGAGAATGTACCAGTCCATAGATTGCGACGACGAACGTAATAAGGAAGAAACTCAAGATCATACTTTGCATTGTATACACTTTAGGTTGATTCTACCTGAAAGGGAAGTTGGCGTAGTGACCTGCAAAATTCTGTATTTTGAACCCTGTATGGTCAATTGACTCCCTTTTCGAGAGTTCCTATACTCTGATCATCGGTGTTGTTCATTCCAGACTACCAGGTTTCAAGTAAATTAGGTTGACCGGGAGGAAAAATGAGCAAACAGTATGATGGAACAGTGTTTTTTAAAATGATGGCGGCTAACGAGAAAGCCGTCGCGACGTTGTACCGGCAAATAGCCGGCAATGCCAAACTGGGTGCCGGTTTCTTCGATAAACTGGCCAAAGATGAGGACAGACATTTCGATATTTATACGGGTCTGTTGAAGAAACATGAAGGCACTCGCGATCTTTCAGTGGAAGTGACCGAGGAGCAGGAGAATTATTTAAAACTGCTTGTCGATAACAACATGCTGAAAGATGCGGATAAATTGCTGCAAAAAGTGGCCAAGAGCACCGATAAAGATGAGGTTTTTGATCTGGCCGAACGGGCGGAACGCGACTCGGTACTGTTTGTGGAAGAGCTGATGTCTCTATTTCCCGGCCTGCAACCCGCGGATTTCAAGGTTGTTTTAAATGAAGAGAAAGATCATCTTGCCCAAGTGCTCAGTCGGCGAACCGAGAATAAGTTAACATCATTACGACTTTGAACATCTGATTTCATCAGGGGAGGAGGTGCCGGGATTATCCCCGGTTACTGTTTCCCTGTCTTAATAGACGCGGTGGTTCCGGCATCGTCGACGGTGTACCAGACCGCCTGAAAGTTACTTCAGGCCGGCGTTTCCGCCGGGCTGACGATGAAGATCAACTGAACGAACCTGTAAAGACACAGGGGAGCTCTTTGTGTTTAGATTCGGGAATAACCCCCGGGCTCTTAAAAGATATCCAGCATTAACCATTCCCTGAATGACCGAAGCTTTCCTGATCTTGTTTATTTACTGATGATTTTCAGAATAATAGTATTCGGTGTAAAGGGTGGAAGCCGCTCCATTAAGTAGCAAAATTCTAGTATTGATGATAGTCTTTTAGCAAATGATTAAGGATTGTGACCAGGGGTGGTAAATCCTTTTCAACTATTGCCCAGAGAATATCGAAATCGATACTGTCATACCCGTGGATCAATCGGTTTCTTGCGCCAATAATTTGAATCCATGGGATTTCTGGATGAGCATCTCGATATGATTCGGGGATTCTATTGGCTGCCTAACCAATGATTTCCAGTAGCCGGGTAAGCGTGAGATTTAATAGCCTGTCTGTATCAAGGTCATTTCTTGATTTTCCATTTGTCAGTTCAATTGCTTCACTGGAATGAGAGCGAATCTGGTTTAAAACAATTTCAATATCATGCCTGCTCATATGCGAGGATCGCCTCTTTTTGAACTAATCGGAGTATTTCTTTTCCTAAAAATCCAGGGGTTTGCAGATCTACTTTTCTACCGAATAATTTTGATAATTCAAATTCCATCAAGAAAAAATCAAGCCCGGGGGTATGACCTGCCTCAAATTCAACCAGAACATCAATATCACTGTCTGAATTAAAGTCAGGACGAAGAACGGATCCAAAAAACTCATCCTTCGAATGTGGTGCTTTTGACAAAATTCTTTAATGGGAATAGAAGAAAGCAATTCCATGGAATCCATAATGCGATTATAGCATTCTGGATTCTATTCCGTTTATCAATCCGATTTACTCTGTTTTTCGAAACACCCCCACCAGCAGCACCACTCCCATCACAATTGTGATCCCCGCCCCGGCCAGCAGCAGATTGGTATAAGCCGGGTCGGTGTGATTGCTGACCACCTTGATGGCCAGATTTACCGGAGTGACCGGGAAATATTGCACGGCGATATTCACCCGCCATAATCTAAGATGCTGCCACATATCATTAAGCAACAGGAACGATCCAATCGCACTTCCCCAGCGCAAAAAAGTCGTCCTCCCTTTTGTATCCAGAAAACATTGGAAGCCGGACACCGCGGCCAGTATCAACAGAATGAAAGGTAGCGTGATCAGCCGCGCACTGACCCGTTCCCCGTTGATCAAAGGTATGGGAATATACATGACCAACCTGTAAACACTGCCCATTGAGAGCGAGAAAAGCACCAGAGCCGGTACGGACAGTGATCTCAGCCAGGCCGGAACCGCGCGTCCGCTCAACCACCAGCCTAATCCAAAAAATACAAGGAAAACCGCGCCGGCTAATCCGACAAACAGGTCATATTCCCACCAGCCGAGGCTGGTCAATTGACCGGTATGGGCGAATGCTTTATCCGGACCGATCATCCCGACCAGCGCCATCCAGATGTCATTCATAGCCGGATAACCGTAGAGGAATTCGTTGTCAAACTGACCCAGGTGCAGGGCGGGAGGCAACAGTCGAACCGCCGATAACAACCCGGCCGCCACGATCCCAGCGAAAGCCTGCAGCAGATAACGCCAGTGGAATAAGCCCACCAGCCCGGTGAGCATCAACGACCAGATGAACTGGTGGAACGATCCGTTGAGCAGCATGAAAAACAGCAGGAAAGCATATCCCGCCAGCCAGCGCCAGGAAGCGCGGCTTTTCAGGCTGAAGTGGGCACATTCCGCCATATCCATCAATAAGAGGAATAGCCAGGGGTACAAGAAATAACCGGTGTAATTGACATGCCCCACACTGAAGTGCGACAGAATGGATCCGTTGAAATTGAAGAGGACATAAAGCACTGCGTAGGAGATCGGCGAAAGGTGCAGCCGTTTCCACAGACGCACCAAACCGAACAGTCCCAACGTGTACAGGAGCCACACATTGACCAGCACGAACCAGCCGACGGGCATCACTCCCAACAGCAGCATTTGCGGTGCGAGCATCACATCCGGCAGTGCCATATAACGATCGGTCACATTGCGCAGGGCGGAGCCGTCCGGCATATGAAGGGGAAGTTGACCGGTTTTAACGGCATCTTGCACGAAGGCGATACGTGGTGCAGAGATTTCCGCCCAATCATGGAAATCGAAGGGAATATTCCCCCAGTTAAAGAATTGCCCGAACAGGAATAAACCTGCCAGCCACAGGGAAATAATCCAACCCAATTCCCATTTGCCGAATCCATCCCGACTGTGAAACAACCATTCAACAACCGGCATGACACGTTTCTGCCACCGGTCCTGCAGTGTAGTCTCTGTTTGCGGCACTTATTCCTCCAACAGATAGGCCATCACCCAGCGGGTGGTAGCTAGCAGCGCATCCAGGTGGGTGCGTTCATAGTGATGAGATGCGTCCACGCCGGGACCGATCAAGGCTACCGCCAGGTCTGCGCCGGCCGTCCAGGCAGCTTCGCCGTCAGATCCGTAATGAGGATATATATCCGTGCGGTAATCGATGTTATATGCCTCAGCCAGACCGCGCAGCCGGGTGGTCAGGCCATTGTGATACGGACCGTGAGAATCTTTGATGCAAATGGTGGTGTGGAATTCATCCGAGTTCTGGCCTTCACCCACGGCCGCCATATCCACGGTCAGCAGTTCCACCACATCTGCCGGGATACCCGCCGCGGCGCCATGGCCGACTTCCTCATAATTGGAGAAAAAGAGGGTGGTTCGTTGAACCGGCCTAAGGCCAGCGGAATGCAGCGACTTTACGGCTGCCAGAAGGCAGGCCGCACAGGCTTTGTCATCCAGAAATCGGGAACGGATAAAACCGTTGGTGACTTCCACCCGCGGATCGAAGGTCACAAAATCCCCGACCATGATGCCCAGTCCGCGTACGTCCTCAGCACAGGTCGCGCGCTCATCCAGGCGTACTTCCATGCTGGTCTCATCGCGTTTAGCTTCCAGCTCTTCCTTTGAATAGACATGCATGGACGGTTTATGGAACATCAGACTGCCGCGGTAGGTCTTTCCGGAAGATGAGAACACGGTCACCCCTTCGGTTTCCACGCTGTTCCAGTTCAATCCGCCGATCGCGGAAAGCTTCAGCCGGCCGTTCGCCTTTATCTCTTTGACCACCGCGCCCAGGGTATCCAGGTGAGCGGTCAAAGCCCGCGGACGATTCTGTCTGTCTCCCGGCCAGTCGACCATCAGCGCGCCTTTGCGTGTGCGGGTGCAGGTCAAATCCGAATAACCGGTAAGCTCTGCTTCCACAAAGGCAACCGCCTGATCCACAAAACCGGTCGGACTAGGGGTATTCAATAACCCGGTCAGGATTTTCATCAGGCCGTCTTCATCAATAGCAGGCAGAGGTCGGATTCCGGTCATTTCCAACCCTCATGGGCAGCTATCTTTTCGCGCCATTCATCGGGAATGGGTTGGGTGGTGTGTGTATGGTAATCGTAGTGCACCATCACAGTCTCTGCTGTGGTCAACACATTTCCATTGCTTTCATCTTCGATCTGATATTCCAGCGTCATACTCTTGTTCCCCAGTTTCGCCACCCGGACACCCACGCGAATCTTCTGTGTCAGTGTGATGGGTGCGAGAAAACTAACATGCACATCGGCCACAATCCAGCCCAGGTCGAAGTAGGATTCGCCATCGAAAATACCCAGCGCCTGAACAAAGTTGAAGCGGGCTGTCTCTATAAAGGTGACAGTGTGGGCGTGATTGACATGCCATTGCGGATCAATATCGCCGTATCGGATTTGCAGGGGGGAATAAAACTTGAATTCACTCATACAGAAAATTATACTGGAACGTAAGGGTATTCAATGACACAAAAGGATCTGATTTGAGCTCACCCCTGAAAGATCTGCGCAATCGAATTGACCTGGAACATATTCCCTTTACCGAACGCGGCTCACGCCTTCTGGTAATGAAGAACGAAAAGGGATTGATGATCCGCCTGGCTGAGCGCTGGTACAAGTTGACACGCAGTATTTCAGCCTACCGGCAGCGTCCGCCTATTGTCGAAGAATGGGTATTCACCGATTCCAATGGGAACGCGCTGGAAAGCAGACTCGATTCACAACCTGACAGGGTAATTTTCCAGACCACTATCGGCAATTTCACCCTGGCGTTTACCGATCAGGAGACACTTTTCCTGGGATTGCCGGAGACAGCCTGCGGGGTACGATTCAAGACCAATATGGACCTGGGCCAGACCGACCGGCGCGGTGGTGTACTGCGTGTGACCGGCGATATCCGCCGAAACCTGGCGTACACGACCAACCGGGTCATCCAGCAAAACCTCCTGGTCATTCTTGACCCACCCGGACAGACGGTCTCTCTGATGTTCGGCGAGGGAATAGGCGGGTTACAGATCAACCTGACACCGCGGCTGGGATTCAATCGTTATATTCAGGAGGTGGATACAGTCCTGCGGAACGCTCGAAAGCGCTGGGAGGATTGGTTCGCGGAGATTCCGCCGGTGCTTCCCGAATATCACAATCAGTATCTGTATGCCTGGTGGCTGCTGGCCGCCGGGATCATTTCCACCCGTTTTTTCACCACACGCGAGGTTCTTACCCCATCCAAGATTCACTATGTGGGAGTATGGCAGTGGGACGCACTTTTCCACGCGCTGGCATACCGGCATGCCCATCCCCGCCTGGCCAAGGATCAATTGCGCATCCTGTTGGACCACCAGCGTGAAGACGGTATGCTGCCGGATGCCGTGCATGACGAAGGCACGGTCACGCATCTGGATTTTCCCATCGAGGCAGATGTGACCAAACCGCCGCTGCTAGCCTGGACGATCTGGAAAATCTATGAAACCACGCGGGACCGCGAATTTCTGCAGGAAACCTATGAAGCCACGGTACGCTGGATCAACTGGTGGCTCGAATACAACGACCGCGATGGGGATGGCCTCTGCGAATACGGGCATCCTTTTTCATCCGGTCTGGATGACAGCCCGCTGTGGGACGGCGGTATGCCGGTCTGTTCACCGGATTTGAACGCCTATCTGGTTCTGCAAATGCAATGTCTCGCGGAGATTGCCGTTGAGATCGGCGAGACGGGTGAAGCGGAAGCCTGGAAGGCGAAAGCTGCGGCCTTTTTGAAGAGGATGGAAAACCTTCTTTGGGATGAACAGGCCGGAATGTACTTTGCTCACCGGAACCAGACGGCTATCCGTTTGAAAACCCCGTTCAGCCTCTTTCCACTGTTATCGGGAAAATTAAATGCTCAGAGAGCCGCTCGGCTAGTGAATCAAATCGATGACAGGGAGACATTCCGGTCGAAATTCCCGGTTCCAAGTGTAGCCTTGGACGAGGCCGCTTTTAATCCAGAGCAGATGTGGCGCGGACCGGCCTGGGTGAACGTGAACTACCTGCTCATCGAAGGATTGATCCGATCAGGTTTTTTTGAAGAAGCCCGTGTATTGCGCCGCCTAACGCTGCAGAGATTGATGAATCAATCCGATTTCTATGAATACTACAATCCGCTGACCGGTGAACCGGGGAAGAAGGCCGCGCCGATCTTTGGCTGGTCAGCGGCATTATTCATCGATCTGGCCTTGCAGGAGACTTCTTCTCTCCCGTAATCTATTGTTCTCCGGGAGAAAGGGAAGTAATCAAACCCGAGTCCAATAATGAGGTATGGAATTCATAACAATCGGAGGTGCTTACTGGCACGTCTCTTGCAAGAGCGGTCTGGTAAATTCATCTGTCAGGTTGTATACTTTTAAATCAAGCATAAATCCCATAAAAGGAACCGCTATGAAGACCAACGTCTCTCAACAGCAACTTGCGCACGGGTTAGGCATTGTATCCAAGGCAGTCGCGGCTCGCAGCACTTTGCCGGTGCTAAGCAACGTTCTGTTGGCCACCGATGACGGCCGGCTGCGCCTTTCCGCCACCAACCTGGAAGTGGGCATCACCTGCTGGATTGGTGCGCAGATTATCGAAGACGGCTCCATTACGGTTCCCGCTCGAACTCTCGCAGATCTGGTATCTACCCTGCCGGGTGACACTGTTTTTCTTGAACTGGATGCTCAAACCCAGACCCTGAATGTCAAATGCGGATCATCCAGCACGGATATTAAAGGACTGGACGCTCAGGAATTTCCCCCCATGCCTGTGCCCGAATTGGATAACGCCGTCGAATTGAACGTCGTTGATTTTCGCGAGATGATCCAGCAGGTGGCCTTCTGCGCCAGCAGTGATGATGCCCGCCCGGCTTTGCAGGGTGTGTCCGTGAAACTGGAAGGCGGGGATATCACCATGGCGGCCACAGATGGGTTCCGTATTTCTGTCCGTAAATCATCCTT
The DNA here is from genome assembly GCA_012798535.1 of Leptolinea sp. GTDB lineage: Bacteria > Chloroflexota > Anaerolineae > Anaerolineales > Anaerolineaceae > Leptolinea. Next base: position 26,639 of record JAAZMZ010000010.1, on the reverse strand, counting down.
ATCCAATCCGGTTCCCCAGCCGCTCTCGGCCATCATCCCGGCGCGCGCCTTGAGCGAACTTTCGCGCATCGTCTCTGATAATAATGAAGTAATCAAAATGGTCATTCCCCAGGGACGCGGACAGGTGATCTTCCACCTGCCGGATGTTGAACTGGCTTCACAGTTGATTGATGCCAATTTTCCTGATTACAAGTTGATCATTCCGCAGAGCTGTAAAACACGGACAATCCTGCCCACTTCTTCTCTGCTTAAAGCCTGCCGTCAGGCGGAAGTCATTGCCCGCGACAGTAATAATGTAATCCGCCTAGACATCCTGAATAACGAAAACGAACCCGGGCGGGTTGAAGTTCAGGCAACTTCTGAGGAAACCGGCGCCAGTGAGATCATCCTGGATGCCAGTGTAGACGGCCCGGCGCTGCCCATTGCCTTCAACGTGCGTTTCCTGCGCGAGGTGCTTGAAGTCATCAAGACTCCCAACGTGGTCATCGAAACCACATCCAACAACAGCCCCGGTGTGATTCGCCCGGTGAATGATGACAACTTTCTGCATGTCATCATGCCCATGCACCTGGGGTAAACCGCCGCAGTTGCCTTCTACAGACAGGATACAGTTGACCGGTCTGATCTTTGAGCGAGGCATGTTATGACTTTTACCGCCACATCATCAGACCGCCTGCTCAGCATGATGCTGACTCTGGGGCAGTTCCCCATTCTCAGCAACCGTATCCGCATCCGGATGCGGCGGGAGTTGTTCAACCGCGGATTGCTGAACCAGGCCGGTTTCGAAGCGGAAATCCGGGAAAAAGCCATGCTCTCCCAGCGGAGAGAAGGATTGATGAATCCGGTTTACGAAGAGCCCAATGATATCTGGGAAACCCGGTTAACCAAAGTTCGGGATCAACTGACCGACCTGTATTTCAGCCAGCATCTTTCGTATTCGTTCTTTGAACAGATCGTCAACGACGTTCTGAAAGAACGCGGGGTGGACAGAGACGAACAATTGTTCTCCATCACCCCGGAACTAGCTCCAATAGAACTTGTGTTCGAACAGGCAATGGCCATCGACAAGATGCCGGTGGAAGACCGCGGGCATCTGGAAGCCCGCTTGCAGGAAGCCAAGGTTGTATTAATCCGCACCATGATCAGCGACCAGTTGCGGTACATCAACATTGCGAAAGAGTGGCTGAACCTGGAAGATCTGATCGAAATCCGCCGTCGCAAGATTGGCGGCGGGCGTATCGGCGGCAAGGCGGCCGGTATGCTGCTGGCCGCGCGGGTGGTGAAAGAACTGGCCAGCGCGGAACTGCGGGCTGCCCTGCGCACACCGGAATCGTATTACATCGGTTCAGATCTGATCTATACCTTCATGGCCATCAACAACCTGTTCCACTGGAATGACCAGAAATATAAAACCGAAACTGAAATGCGCGAAGAGTACCCTTTGCTGGTAAAGGAATTTTTGGCTGGCGATTTCCCGCCGGACATCCTGGACAAGCTGGTCAGCCTGCTGGTCAGCGTCGGCAATGTGCCATTGATCGTACGGTCATCGAGCCTGCTGGAAGACAACTTCGGAACCAGTTTTGCCGGCAAATATGAAAGCATCTTCCTTCCCAACCAGGGTAGTCTGGAGGAAAATCTGCGCGCCCTGTCGCAGGCCATCGCGCGAGTATATGCCTCCACACTGAATCCCAACGCGCTGTTGTACCGGCGGGCAAAGGGTCTACAGGATTACGACGAGCGCATGGCCATCCTCATTCAGACGGTGGTCGGAGAGAATCTGGGAGATTATTATCTACCGCATGGCGCGGGTGTGGCCTTCAGCCGCAACCTGTACCGCTGGTCAAACCAGATCAAAGCGGACGACGGCTTCATACGCCTGGTCTGGGGGCTTGGGACGCGGGCTGTAGACCGGGTGGGCAATGATTACCCACGGCTGGTAGCCCTCAGTCATCCCCTGCTGCGCCCATCCACCAGTGCCAAGAACATCCGGCGGTATTCACAGCAATTTGTGGATGTCATCGATATGAAAACCAATCTGATGCGCACCTTGCCCATCCAGGAAGTGCTTCAGACCAACTACTTTCCTCTCCGATACCTGGTTCAACTGGATGAGGAAGGGTACTTTGTCTCTCTCCGCTCCCGGCTGGTAGAAGGTGACCAGCAGCGGCTGGTGTTGACTTTCGAAGACCTGCTGCGCCGAACTCATTTCGCACGGCATATGCGAGATATGCTGCACCTGCTGGAAGAGAGCTACCAGGCGCCTGTCGACCTGGAGTTTGCTTTGCAGCTTACCCCCGGTGAGAACGGCAGCGCCGATCTTTCTATCTTTCTTCTTCAGTGCCGGCCGCAAAGCCATATGACGCGCGGAGAACAAGTTCCTCTACCGGAAAAACTCTCTGAGAAGGAATTGATTTTTTCGACACAATTTGTTGTGCCGCAGGGATTCATCGATGGAATCAAATATGTGCTATATGTTCCTCCCGAAGGATACTTCCAGCTCAATCCACCTTCAGACCGGGTGAAGCTGGCGCGTGCGGTGGGAAAGCTGAATGCCGCGCTCAAAGGGCAGACCTTTATCTGCGTGGGACCTGGCCGCTGGGGCAGCTCCAATTCTGATCTCGGTGTACCCATCGATTATGGGGACATCTACAACTCACGATCTCTGGTTGAATTGGCCGGACCGGGCATCGGTCCGGCGCCAGAACCTTCCCTGGGGACTCACTTTTTCCAGGATCTGCTGGAATCTCAAATCTATCCCCTGGCGATCTATCTCGAAGAAGATTCCAGCGTATTCAACAGAAGTTTCTTTGAAAGTACGCCCAATCATGTCACCGAACTGGTCGATGTGGAAAAAGAAATCTTGCCGGCCTTGCGCCTGATTCGCGTGGATGATTACGCTCCCGGCCAGACCATGCGTATTGTCATGGACGATTCTGAAGGAAAAGCGGTGGCTTTCATAGACACCAGAAAGAAGGATTCGATCGTTCTACCCAGCAATTTAATCGGTTAAATTTGCCTCCAGGAAGCTCGCTGTTAAAAAAACCTCACTGTTTCACGTGAAACAATGAGGTTTTCAATTTCCGGGGTTTTCTGGAAAACAGCACCTTTTTTTGGGTATTATCGGGTATTATCGGGTTTTCTCGAGATGTTTCACGTGAAACAAATATATGTTTCTCCACATCCAGGAATGAAAACGGTACGGACTATGCTATCCGTACCGTTTTTCTTTATTTTTTACGGAGGAGTCCCGCCTTACGATACGCGCTTTTCAATCTTCCGATACTCCAGATAGGAGTAGACAATTGTGAATAGTGTGGCACCGAGGATCGTGACCAGTAAAACCACGGGTGTGGCAGCCGGAAAGACAACACACGCGGTTGTCAACACGCCCGATGCAATGAACAACCGTCCTCCCATCTGATGTGTCTTGTCCCACACGGTATCGTTGGCCAGAGTCCAGGGGGTGCGGATACCGATGAAATAATTTCGCCGGGCTTTCAACAACAGCATTCCCGCCAACACAAAGAATAATCCTATGGCTGGTGTCAACATGGCATTCATTGAGAATTGCAGACCAAGGTTCCAAGCCAGAGAAAGACCGTGAACGTAGTACATGAAAGTGGCAAAGAATAGGACGAATACATTGTATTCTGACCGAAAGGCATCGACATTAATTTTCAATGGATCAACTGCCGGAACAAACAGAATCAACAGGGATAGTGCCATGGTGAGCAGCGGTAGGAAATACAGGGCGGCGAATTGCGATCCGAAACCATCCGCTTCTCCGGCGGCATTCCAGTGCGTGGCCAGAGGAGTCTCCATGGAAGGCCCCAACTGGTAACCGGCAATCAATAGGATGATCCCTGCGAGTAAAACGGTGATTACTACATAACTGGTTTTCATTTTGAACTTAATAAATCCTTATTTCGTTTGTGATGATTGATTGAAGGTGGAATCCGCATTCTGCGACATAGCGACCAATCCGCTGATCCCGCCCAGATTCATGGATTCTACGGCGCTGCTGGGTACGATCACCAGAGCACCCTTCTCCTTGAGTCCTTCAAAGAGCATGTTCATGGCACGCAGGTGCAGCGCGGTGGGATTGTGGATATAGGCTTCAGATGCTTCGGCGAAGCTGGCGGCAATCTGTTTTTCTGATTCGCCCAGAATGACCCGCGCCTGGCGCTCACGCTCAGCCTGCGCCTGACGGCTCATGGTATCTTCTAGATCCTGTGGGATGATCACATCGCGGATCTCCACTGACTGGACGGAAATTCCCCAGGGGGTTGTCCGTTCATCGATGATATGCTGCAGATCGGCATCCATCCTCGACCGGCCGACCAGGATGTCGGCAAGTGCCATTTGACCGATGATCTCGCGTAGTGCCGTTTGAGCCGCCCAGGCAATCGCCGCACGGTAGTCCGCCACTTCAAGCGAGGCTTTCTGCGCGTCCCAGACCATCCAGAAAAGCACGGCATCCACATCCACGGGTACGGTATCTTTCGTCAAGGTCTTTTCGGCAGCAAATGGCGTGACCATGACACGCTGATCGATCCAGTTGGCGATGGTATCCACAATGGGTAGTATCCAGAAGACACCCGGTCCACGCAAACCGTGGAACTTGCCGAACCGCAGGATCACGGCTTTTTCCCACTGGTTGCTCACCTTCAGCGAGAACAGCAGGAACAACCCGATAAGCATCAGCCCGCTGACCCACAATCCTACCGTCAGGTCGCCTGTACCCTGTTCATCCATGATAATCGCCCCGATGATGGCGACCAGCATTACGACTGCAAACAATGTTCCCGCGATGGGGTTGATGTGGGTGTTATCAACCTTCCCGGTCTTCATCGGATCCAATAATTTTTCTCCGTTAATTCCCTCATCCGGGCTTGTTTCTTTTCTTCTGTTTCTCATTCTATCTCCTGATTTTTATCTCGTTTTTCTCTTTTTATCTTTTGCAGGGTTTCCAGTATTTCATCAAAACTGTACCCTCTCGATTCGACTCTGGCAATCATCTCAAGAAGCACATCTTCCAGGGCAGCTTCTTTTAACAAATGCCGCGTTTCTTCAGTCGGTTTTTCCCATATATAGGTACCCCTTCCCCTTTGCGTGGAAATGATCCGCGATTCGTCCAGCAGCCTGTAAGCGCGGGCTACGGTGTTAAAGTTGATGCTCAATTCCGCGGCCATTTCTCGCACTGTCGGGAGTTGATCTCCCACCTGCAACGTTCCATTTCCAACCAGTTCTTCGATTTGCCTGGCTATTTGCAAATAGAGAGGCTCTTCTGATCGAAAATCTACCTGCACTCTGCCAGCTACACTGTTCAATACTTATGCTCCTGTGTAAATTGTATTATTGTATCTTTGTAGTATTGTATACCATTCAGTGAATTTGTCAACCGGTAGATGATGAAGCTTCTATCCAGTTCGCTCTTACTACCGGACTTTTATCGATTTTTTTACCTTTATTTCATAGACTCTTTACATAATCTCTGTTATTATCTTGTCAGTATGTACGTACATAGCGCCTGAGCTGTTTTCCCGGCCAGCTACCACAAAATAACCAGAAAACTACTCCTGATGTGGAGAGTACGAATATAAATCGCAGAGGGGGAGTGGAAACAAATCGCCGGAGCAGGTTTATCACCATCAAACCATGAGGGGAAGCCATGAAAACACTTTTCAGATCCTTGAAACTGTCACACCGCCTCTTGTTCTCTTCCGTGTTTCCGGTTCTGTTGATCTCTCTGTTGATCGGTGGAACCGCGTATTTCAACGTGCGGGAGCTTTCCGGGATCATTCAGGAGATCGGCGATCAGCGCGTGCCCGTGTTGATGGATTTAGCTTCGCTCGAGAGAACCGCGTCAAAACTGCTGCTGGACCAGAAGAACCTGATCCTTTCCATGACCGATTCGCGGTTGGACAGAAAAACACAGGAAGAAGCCATCCACTCTGATATCAAGAATCTAAAATCAATCATCGAGAATCTGGACACACTTGCCCACAGATTTCAGGATACCAATTTGCAATCGAAGATGGCTGATGTAAGCACGGTGCTTCAACAGTATAAAGATCTTCTGGATACCACCATTGCCAGGGTGGATGAACAAAAAGACCTGGCCACGGCAATGGAGACAAACGGAAGCCATTTGATCAATCTGACCGACAGTTACCTGAAAGAAGTGACCGGCTACACCGATCAGGATTCCATCGTGGCGGGGCAGTTGTTGATTGTGGTCCTCAATTCGGCCAACAACGCACAGTTGTATCAGACAAAATATATGATGTACCAGGATGCCACATACTGGGATACGGCCAGTGAAGAAATTGACAAAATCAACAAACTCCTGGAAGACCTGAAGAAGACCGTGAACACCGACGATGAACAATCCCGGATCACGAAAATCCAGATTGCCGCGAACGAATACCTGACCGGCGCGAAAAGCTGGAACAGTATCAATAATGAGCTGCAGGCCGCATTTTCTCAGATGAATACCCTGGGTAACCAGGTACAGGAAACTGTTCGCGCCGCCGAAAACGTCGGTTGGATCGCCACGCAATCCACTGAGGAACAGGCTTCGCGTATTGTCTGGCAATCGAATATCATCAATATCGTCTCCATCATCGCCGGTCTGCTGATCGGTTTGATTCTGGGTATAGTACTTCCAAGATCCATCATCCAGCCTATCAAATTGATCGATCATGTCGCGCAAAAGATTTCCGAAGGCGATATTGCCCAGAGTATCGAGATTCAATCCACAGATGAGATTGGGAATCTGGCCAGATCTTTTCAGAAAATGATCGCATACCTGCAGGATATGACGGCCGTCGCTTCGTCCATTGCCAAAGGCGACCTGTCTGTATCCGTCGAATCCAGATCGGAAAAAGATCTTCTCGGTAACGCCTTCCGCACAATGATCCGGTCGCTAAAAGATGCCTTGACGCTGGTTTCGGCCAGTGCTTCCGATCTTGAATTATCTTCTTCCCAGCTTGCCGAATCCGCCGAGCAGGCCTCTCACGCCACTCAGCAGATCACGACGACCATCCAGCAAGTGGCCGTGGGAACCACGCAGCAGGCGGATTCCTCCACCAAAACCGCGGCGCTGGTCGATCACATGGCGGCCACCATACAGGGAGTCGATCGAGGAGCCAGAGAACAGGGTGAAGCTGCTGCCCGCGCCGCAAATCTCACCGCGGCTTTGAGTGAAGCCATCCAGCAGGTGGGAGGAAACGCGCAGGCGGTCACCCGCGATTCGAACCTGGCGACAGAAGCCGCGAATAAAGGCACGCGGATCGTTAAAACTACAATTGAAAGCATGCAGAAGATCCAGGAAAAAGTCGGCGTTTCAGCCCAACGGGTTCAAGAGATGGGCAACCGGTCCGACCAGATTGGCGTAATCGTTCAAACCATCGATGAGATCGCTTCGCAGACCAACTTGCTGGCCTTGAACGCCGCCATTGAAGCCGCGCGTGCAGGGGAACATGGCAAGGGATTCGCCGTGGTGGCGGATGAAGTGCGTAAACTGGCGGAACGATCCAGCACGGCCACAAAAGAGATAGGGAGCCTGATCAAGGATATTCAACGCACGGTGCGTGAAGCAGTTCTTGCGATGGAAGAAGGGTCAGAGGAAGTGAAGAACGGTGTTGTTCTGTCCAATGAATCCGGTGAAGCACTGGCCAACATCCTCTCCGCGTCAGAAGCCGTGTACCATCAGGCCAGCCAGGCTACGGAAGCCACTGTCCGCATGAACAGTTTCTCTGAAGACCTGGTGAAATCGGTGGATGATGTCGCCCGAATCGCAGAGAATAATTCCCTGGCGGCCGAGAAGATGAAAGGTGATTCCGTCGAAGTCACCGGGGCTATCGAGAACATCGCCAGTGTGAGCGAAGAGAACAGCGCTTCCATTCAGGAAGTGAGCGCATCAACGGAAGAAATGAACACCCAGGTAGGTGATGTGATGGCTTCTGCTCAGAATCTGGCCGAAACCGCCAGGTTGTTGACTGCCATGGTTTCACGGTTCAAATTATCAAATCAGTAGATCGACCTCTGTAAAAAAAGTATGATCATTTCTTGATGGCTGTGATCACCAGATTCGCGCTTTTTTCCACCTGGAATGGAGTGTCGGCCAGCGCGCCGTATTCCCTTATCTGGTCAAATCCGGCTTCGCGCAGCGCATCCAGCATAACCGCACGCGTCAGAGGAAACAGCCGCGTGGATAGAATGGACTGCTGCCATTCCTTTTGCAGCGTACGCCTCAGGGTGACTATATTGAACTGGATATGCCCGTCTGGAAGAAAATCATAGAACCGCAGGAAAATGTATTCCTGTCCATCATCCAGAAAGGTTTGCGGTTCCATCCAGCGCTCTTTTTGGGAGAGAACCACGTCGAAATTCCGGTTTTGCAGAAGGAGTAATCCTCCAGGCACCAGACACTGCGCGAAATCACGCAGGGCTTCAACCAGGGCAGATCGGTCCTCCGTATGCGGAAGGGAATTTCCCAGGCACAACACGGCATGGAAAGGCAGCCGTCGATCCACCTGCGCCGCACCTTCCTCTTTCTCTGCCGCGGCCAGTGTGCCGAAGATTTCACCAAAACCGGCCGTGAAAAATTTCGTTTCCACAGTATGCCGTTGAGCGTTCTCTCGGGCGGCGTCGATCATCCCCTGGCTGATATCCACCCCGACCGTCTTGAAACCTTCCTTTGCCAGAGTGATGGCGTGCATTCCTGTTCCGGTAGCCGCATCCAGAATCCGGATCGGATCAGTTGTGGAGGGAATGGTAGATTTGATCTTCTCTACAAGGAATGGCATTTCAAAGTCAAGCCGATTCTCCCAGTTGACAAAATGGTCGTAATGCCGGCTAAAGCTGTCATACATGGCAACCTCCCTGTACTATTTCCAGGAAATAATTCGTGCTCTATGCTGATGATATTATGGCATTTCCTGAACCGGCCGCCTATTCATCAGAACAAAACATCCCTTTATTGTACAAAGTGACTGTGTAAATTACCTGGAACAGAAATCCCCGTAATTTGGTTACTCGGTATCCTGTAGTTGCAAAGCCCATCAATTCATGGTATTATTTTTACCAGTTGACAATCAATCGCTGGCCACAGGGTGAAATCGCTCCATCAGGAGTGGTTTTTCGCATTAATTCATAGATGATAGTTGACAGCCGCAGGGGATGATCCCGGGTAGCAATCCACATCTCGTCTCAAGGAAGGTAAAATGCCAACCTCATTCCTGACCCGTGAAGGTTATCAAAAACTTCAGGAAGAGCTTGACTTCCTCCGTACAGTCAAACGGCAGGAAATCGCCAATCGTCTCCATGAGGCCATGGAAGGCGGTGAATTGATCGAAAATGCCGAGTATGAAGCCGCCAAGAATGAGCAGGCCTTCACAGAAGGCCGTATTAAAGACCTGGATGTCCTGCTGGCCACAGCCCGAATTATCGATGAAGATACCGTGGCTGCGGATACCATTCAGGTAGGTTCCACAGTGACCATTCAGGAGGAAGGCGGGCCGGCTGAAGTCTACAATATTGTCGGCGTCGCGGAATCTGATCCGGCGCATGGCAAAATTTCCAACGAATCTCCGCTGGGAAAAGCGTTGATCAATCGTAAAGCCGGCGAGACGGTTACCGTTGAAGCGCCTGCCGGCGCATTTTCCGTAGCCATTCTTAAGGTGGAGTAATCCACGGGGAAGAATTGACACCCCGCCCCATCATCACAGGGCGGGGTTTTTTATAACTGAGAGGTAACATCACATGGAAGTAAATGATCTGGAAAAAGTTCGTCTTGATAAAGCGCTAAAAATGCGTAGCGAAGGCCGCGATCCATACCCCACGCGCACCGGGGTAACCACCAATCTGGCAGAAGCGGTGAAGGCTTTTACGGCCGATGAATCGGTGGAGCATCACTTCACGCTGGGTGGACGTATTCGTGCCATCCGCCCCATGGGCAAGATCATCTTCGCCCACATTGAGGACGGGTTTGGACGCCTCCAGCTTTTTCTGCGCGTGAATACGCTGGGCGAAGAGAAGATGAAACTCTTCATGGATGAGTTTGACCTGGGAGACTTCATTCAGGCCAGCGGAAAGCTGTTCCGCACCCGTACCGGTGAGATCACCCTTGAAGTGACCGAATTCACCATGCTGGCCAAAGCCATCACTCCCCTGCCGGCCGCCAAAGACGAAGTGGTGGACGGTGAAGTGGTACGACATGCCACACTTTCGGATCCTGAAACCCGGTATCGCCAGCGCTATGCCGACCTGGCTGTGAATACGGACGTACGCAAAGTATTTCACACCCGCGCTGCCATTCTCCGAGCCATCCGCCAGTTTCTGGACGATCGTGGTTTTCTTGAAGTTGAAACCCCCATCCTGCAGCCCATTTATGGCGGAGCGGCTGCCAAACCGTTCATCACCCATCACAACCAGTTGAAACAAGACCTGTACCTGCGGATTTCCTTCGAATTGTATTTAAAACGCCTGCTGGTAGGTATGCTGGATCGAGTATATGAGATCGGCCGCGATTTCCGCAACGAAGGCGTTTCATTCAAACACAATCCGGAATTCACCCAGCTTGAATTTTACTGGGCTTACGCGGATTACCTGAAGGTGATGGAACTCACCGAACAGATGGTGGCATTCACCTGCGACCAGGTTCTGGGCACCCGGAAAATCACCTTCAATGGCAAAGAGATGGATTTCAATCCGCCCTGGAAACGGGTCGAGCTGCGCCAGGGTTTAATCGATGCCTGCGGTATCGATATCAGCCAGTATCCGACCGATTCCGCCCTGGAAGAAGCCATGAAAGCCAAAGGCATGAAAATGAAACCTGGTATGCCACGCGGAAAGCTGGTCGATCAGTTGATCGGCGATTATCTGGAACCCAGTTTCATCCAGCCTACCTTCCTGTATGATTATCCCCGGGATATTTCGCCGCTGGCCAAGAACAAACCGGGTGATCCATCCACGGTGGAGCGTTTCGAAGGCTTCGTGGGCGGTATGGAATTGTGCAACGCCTTCACAGAATTGAATGAACCGATGGAACAAGAAGCGCGATTCCTCGAAATGGGCCGCGAATATGGTGCCGATGATGAAGAGCGCCACCCGATGGATGAAGATTATTTGCGCGCCATGTCTTACGGCATGCCGCCGTGCGGAGGATTTGGCATGGGTATCGACCGGTTAACCATGCTGCTGACCGACAACCGTACCATCCGGGAGGTAATCCTCTTCCCACATTTGCGTTCGCGGGATGAAGAGTAGAAAATTGACTCTCCCTTGCGGGAGAGTTTTTCTTTGGTTCCGGATTTAGGGATTCAAACATGAAAACGATTTTTCGATTGTATCCTGTTTAATAAACATCAGGAGTGTACATGGTTTGCACCTGACTCGACAAAACTTTTTTCTTTGGTAGAATGGATTCAGATTTACCTGTCGAAAATGAACAGTAGTGCTTTCCACGCAGCCTGAGGGGTATCACCGAAGGCTTCTGTTATAAATGGAGGTTTTACCTTGTCTGGAATGGAGCGATTCACCCAACGTGCGCGACGGGTTTTGAGCCTGGCGCACCAGGCGGCTGAACGTATGCAGCAGAATACTATCGGTACCGAACATCTGCTGCTCGGCCTGGTGGAAGAAGACGGCGGTGTGGCCGGCAGGGTTCTTCGCGATCTGGGATTGGAACCTGAACGTATTCAGGAAATGGTTGAGAAAGTCAGCGGGACGGGCGAATACCATGGCGGTAAGATCGACCTGGCACCCGGCACGCAGGAAGTATTGGAATATGCCATTGATGAAGCCCGCCGTATGGGGCATCACTATATTGGAACGGAACATCTGCTGCTGGGTCTTGTCCGGCTGCAGGAAGGTGCCGCCGTGGATGTTCTGCGAAAGCTTGGGGTAACCCCCGAGCAAATCCGCCGGCAAACCCGGCGCGTATTGCAGGAAGGCGGTACGGCGCCGGCTGGCGCCGCAGCATCCAGCGGACAGAGCAAGACGGCTTCACAAAAGGAACAGTCCAACCGTCCCAAAACTCCACTGGTGGATCAACTGGCGGTGGATCTCACAACCAAAGCGGAAGAAAGCAAACTGGACCCGGTCATCGGGCGCCAGATGGAAATCGAACGTGTCATTCAGATACTGGCACGCCGCAACAAGAACAACCCGGCATTGATCGGTGAACCCGGCGTCGGCAAGACGGCCATTGTGGAAGGTCTGGCCCAGCGCATCATCGAAGGGGATGTGCCCGCCCAATTGCTGGATAAGCGTGTGTTGCAGCTCGATGTGGGTTCGCTGGTGGCCGGTACCATGTACCGCGGCCAGTTCGAAGAGCGTTTGAAACGGGTGATCGATGAATTAAAAGCTTCGGGCGCCATTCTCTTTATCGATGAAGTCCACATGCTGGTGGGCGCCGGCGCAGCCGGTTCCTCGGTAGACGCGGCCAATATCTTGAAACCGGCGCTTTCCCGCGGTGAACTGCAAGTCATTGGCGCCACCACGCTCGAGGAATATCGAAAACATATTGAAAGTGACGCCGCGCTGGAACGCCGTTTCCAGCCGATTGTGGTCAACGAACCCACCGTGGATGAGACCATTGAGATCCTCAAAGGGATCCGCAAAGCGTACGAAGAGCATCACCGGCTGACCATTTCAGATGAAGCCATTGAAGCGGCCGCCCGCCTGTCGGCGCGCTATGTGAACGACCGCTTCCTGCCGGATAAAGCCATCGACCTGATCGACGAATCAGGATCGCGTGTGCGCATGTACAAAAGCGAAGCCTCCAAAACGGTAAAAGACCTGATGGTTCAACTGAAGAGCCTGCGGGTGGACCACACCAACGCGGTGGAAGACGGCCGTTTCGACGACGCTCAGGAGATCCTCGAACGCCAGACCAGCCTGGAAAACCAGTTAGAGCGGCTGCGCACCAGTTGGGACCGCTCCACAAGCCCGGTGGTGAACGCCAATGATATTGCCGAAGTCGTCTCCATGTGGACCGGTGTTCCGCTGATGCAGATGGCACAGGAAGAATCCGTCCGCCTGCTGCAAATGGAAGATGAATTGAAGAAGCATATCATCGGCCAGGATGAAGCCATTGAAGCTATATCAAAATCGGTGCGCCGCGCCCGTTCCGGATTGAAAGATCCCCGCCGGCCGATCGGTTCCTTTATGTTCCTCGGTCCAACCGGTGTTGGCAAGACGGAATTGACCAAGACTCTGGCAAAATTCCTGTTTGGCAGTGAAGAAAATCTCATCCAACTGGATATGTCGGAGTTCATGGAACGACACACCGTCAGCCGCCTGGTGGGAGCCCCTCCGGGATATGTCGGCTATGAAGAGGCCGGCCAGTTAACCGAAGCCATCCGCCGCAGGCCGTACTCGATCGTGGTCTTCGACGAGATCGAGAAGGCGCATCCCGAAGCCCATAATATGCTGCTTCAGATCATGGAAGAAGGCCACCTGTCAGACGCCAAAGGGCACAAGGTGGATTTCCGCAATGCCATCATCGTGATGACTTCTAATATCGGCGCGGATATGATCAAACGGCAGAGTTCGCTGGGATTCGCCCTGACCCTGGATGAAACCCAGAAGGAACAGGAAGCCTATGAAGAGATGCGCAAAAAGCTTCTGGATTCACTCAAGCGCGTCTTCCGGCCCGAATTTATCAACCGTCTTGACAACGTGATCGTGTTCCGCGCCCTGGCCCGGCAGCACATTCGCCAGATCGTCAGCCTGGAGCTGGATAAGGTGGCCGAACGGCTGGTGGATCATGAGATCCTGCTCAAAGCCTCTGACGCGGCCGTGGACAAGCTGTCTGATGAAGGATATGATCCCGACATGGGCGCCCGACCGCTCCGCCGGGTCATCCAGCAAAAAGTGGAAGACCCCCTCAGTGACGCCCTGCTGGCCGGTGATTTCAACAACGGGGATGTGATCGTGGTGGACCTGAACGCGGATGGAGATGTTATCCTGCGGCAGGAAGGCAAAGGCAGGGAAGAACCGGAAAAATCGTTGGAACAACCGGTGGTTTGAAAGAAATAGAACTGTGAAGAAAGGCAGCCCGCGGGCTGCCTTTCTTATTTGTAAAAGAAACTTTATTCATTGACGCCCGTGTTCTGCTCTTACGGTACAATTCTTTTATATGCCCAAGCCAACCACCCAATTCGTGTGCCAGCAGTGCGGCCGCACATCCCCGGTTTTATATGGAAGGTGCCCGTCCTGCAATGCCTGGGGAAGCATGGTGGAAGAACAACTGGCTCCTGCCTCTTCCACAGCCTCTGGAAAAAACCGGGGATATGCGGGGCAGTCAAAACCGGTGCGCCTGGACGAGATCGGGGGAGACGCGGAAGAACGTCTGAACACGCCCATCTCTGAATTCGCCCGTGTGCTGGGCGGAGGTGTGGTGCCCGGTTCAATCATCCTGGTGGGTGGCGATCCAGGAATCGGCAAATCCACCCTGCTGCTTCAACTGGCCATGGAAATGTCTTCTGTCGCCTATGGCAGCCATACCATTCTATATGTCTCCGGGGAAGAGTCGGAGCGGCAGATCAAAATGCGCGCCTTGCGTCTGGTACGCCCGGAAAACGGTTCATCGCAAACTGACCTGCCAAAGAACCTGCTGCTGGTCACCGAGACCAATCTGGATGTCATTCTGGATCATATCCATGAAGTCAGGCCGGAGATGGTGATCATCGATTCGATCCAGACGGTGACACTGCCGGAATTCAGTTCATCGGCCGGGTCGGTATCGCAGGTGCGTGAATCGGCTGCGCGGCTGCGGGAGCTGGCCAAAACCAGCGGTATTTCCGTGTTCATCATCGGGCATGTCACCAAGGAAGGCGTGATCGCCGGACCGCGCGTGCTGGAGCATATAGTCGATACCGTGCTTTACCTGGAAGGGGATCGTTACCAATCCTACCGGCTGCTGCGTTCGGTAAAGAACCGTTTCGGCGCCACTTCGGAAGTGGGTGTGTTTGAAATGCGCGACCGTGGAATGGTGGAGGTCATCAATCCATCGGAAGCTTTTTTGGCCGAACGACTGGTCAACACACCGGGATCGGCCATTGCCGTCACCATGGAAGGCACCCGTCCCCTGCTGGTGGAAATCCAGGGTTTGACAACCCGGTCCAATTTCGGCAATCCGCGGCGGACGGCCAACGGGCTGGATATCAACCGCCTGCTTCTGAATACCGCCGTGCTTACCCGGCGGGCAGGTATCAACCTCACAGAGCAGGACGTTTTCGCCAACGTGGTGGGCGGATTGACCATCGAAGAACCGGCGGCCGACCTGGCCATGTCGGTGGCCATCGCGTCTTCCCTGCGTGATATGCCGGTCAAAGCCGACCTGGTATTGATTGGAGAAATCGGTCTTTCCGGCGAGCTGCGCTGGGTCAGTCAGATGATCCCCCGCCTGCGGGAAGCGTCCAAACTCGGTTTCAAATCGGCCGTCATTCCGCGCCGCACCTCTCACGCAGAAACTCTTCCCGAAGGGATCAAGGTGCTGGAAGCCCGATCATTGCAGGAAGCGCTGCGCCTCTCCCTTATCGATCAGGATGCCGTTCATCCAAAAGGAAAATAACCATGAATCCCTTGCAAGCCATGCGAAAACACCATGCCATCGAGCATGCCAGTCTGAGTGTCCTCGTTTCGAAGAATCCTTCCCTGCGTCTGTCAGGGTATTCGGATCCGCTTGGATTCTGGGTGGTCGGTGATGTGGATACCGACATACTGCTGGCCGCCGTGGATGAAGCCATTGCCCGCCTGCAGGCCGGTGAGAAGAGTCTGGCGGTTCACCCGAATTGCGGGACGAACTTCGCCGCTGCCGGACTGGTGGCCGGGACACTTGCCTGGCTGGGAATGTTGGGCGGCAAACGGTCTTTCAAACGACAGCTTGACCGCTGGCCGTTGATCGTCTCGCTGGCCACAGCCGGAATGATCGCTGCTCAACCACTGGGACCCTATTTGCAGGCCAACCTCACGACCGATGCCAGCATTGGTGATTTGAAAGTAAAAGAGGTCACGATCACCAGACAGGGTTCGGTGAAAGTACATCGGTTCAAACTGGGGTAAACGCAGATTAATGACCGCTGCCAACATTTTTGTGCTGCACGGAGATGATCCGGCAGGTATTAACGAACGTTTGAAAGCTCTTTGCGCTTCTCTCGGCGATCCGGGTATGACGGACCTGAATCTGGCCCGCCTGGATGGTCGTACCTGCACAGAAAATGACATCCGGAGCGCGGCGCTGGCCATTCCTTTTCTCGCGGATCACCGTGTAGTGATTTTAAACAACCCTCCCATTACGAAAATGGCAACTGACAGTCAGAGGAAACGGTTCACTTCTCTGCTGGATGAAATTCCCCCGACAACCCATTTCGTTCTGGTTGTGGAAGATGAAACCGGTTGGAAACGTGATCCCGACGGACACTGGCAAAAATCCTGGAAGACCTTGAATTCGACCCACTGGCTGATGTCCTGGGTAAAAGAATCTTCCGGAAAAGTATCGGAAGAAGGTTTCCACCTGCCGGACCAGAAGGAAATGCCGGCCTGGATTTCAGCGGAAGCTCTTAAGCAGGGAGGGCAGTTCACCCCGCAGGCGTCTTCCGCGCTGGCGGAATTCACCGGCAGCGACACGCAGATCGCGCGGCTGGAGATTGGCAAGCTGTTATCCTATGTGGATTACAGCCGCCCGGTGACCGATGACGATGTAACTCTGGTTTCCATATCTCAAAACCAGGCCAATGTGTTCCAGTTCAACGAAGCCGTAGCATCCGGCCAGAAGAGCAGAGGATTACATCTGCTGCATCAGCTTCTGGAAACGGAAGACCCTATCATGATCTTCGGTAGCCTGGTGGCGCATTTCAGGCGGTTGATCCTGATCAAGGAAGCCCTCCAGCAGGGCGGCAAAATGGACGCGGTAGCCAGAAGTTACAATATGAGTGGAAAGCGGGCAGATGCGATTTTCTCGCAATGCCGCCGCTTCAGCCCGGAAGAGTTCAAGAAGACGTACCTGCGGCTGGCTGACCTGGATTTCGAAATTAAAAACGGCATCACCCCGGCCGATCTGGCTCTGGAACTCTTCCTGATGGAGTTGAAATCCTCTAAAACGTGAGGATGGTCTCGCGGATTTCACCCCATTTCAGGGCATCTTCGATGCCTTTCTCGATAGGCAGTTCCGTCTTCCATTTCAAAAGCCGCCAGGCTTTATCCGCGTTGGTATATGAACCGGCAATATCGCCCGGCCGCGGACCGGTCTCCCGTTTCTTGATGGTTTTGCCATAGACTTTCTCGAAGGCCGTCACCAGTTCTTTGACGGTCACACCGGTGCCGGTCCCCAGATTGATTACCAGGTAATTCTCAGCCGGTTTGCCAGCACGTTCGAACACCCCGTCAAAATCAACCACGGCGTTAACATGCGCGCGCGCCAGATCCCACACATGGATGAAATCACGGATGCCAGTGCCGTCGCGGGTTGTCCAATGGGTTCCGGTTATATCGAAAGTGGCCTGTTTTCCCAGGGCGGTATCCACCAGCTTGCCCAACACATGCGTAGGTTCTTTCACGTGTATGCCAGAACGCATCTTTGGATCCGCACCGATGGGATTGAAATAACGTAACGCGATGCCTTTCATGCCGTAGGCGGTGCAAAAGTCCTTGAGAATCATCTCCATCATGTATTTGGTGCGGGCATACGGACTGGTGGGGTTGAGAGGTGACTCTTCGTTCACCATGAATCCGGGTACAACGTCATAAATAGATGCGGAAGAGCTAAAAACCAGCCGGGGATATCCCAGGTCTGCCAGGGTTTTAAATAGTTCAACGGATTTGGAGACATTGTCGGTGTAGTATTCATACGGCTGGCTGACCGATTCGGGCACCACGATCAACGCGGCGCAGTGCACGGTCGCCTGGATATCCGGATGTTCGCGGAAGATTTCTTCCACCGCGTTTCGATCTCCGATATCCGCTCGGTAGAAGATCCGGTTTCGGGTGAATTCTTCACGCCCTGTGATCAGTGAATCGAGAATAATCGGAGTGTGCCCGGTATCTTCTAGAGCGGAACAAATGGTACTGCCTATATATCCGGCGCCGCCGGTGATGAGAAATTTCATTTTATCCTCTGTGGTACTGGATTTATGCAGATTATACCCGTACCCGGCGGTCGGTCATCTAGGTATATCCAGAATTGTAAATATCCACAGGTTTTCCCGTTAAAATGTTCTCAATAAAACTTTTCGCTCGAGGTTCTCGCTATGTATATTGCCATTGAAGGCGTCATCGGGGTGGGTAAGACCACACTGGCCCGTCTTTTACAACCATCTTTCAAATCCGGCCTGCTATTGGAGATATTTGAAGAAAATCCTTTCCTGAGTGATTTTTATGCTGACCGGGCGCGATACGCCTTCCAGACCCAGATTTTTTTTCTGCTCAGCCGCTACCGGCAGCAAAACAACAATGTTCCCCGCCTGCTGGCTGAAAATGAGGACCTGATTAGCGATTACACATTCGAAAAAGACACCATATTTGCCAACATCAATTTGCATGGGGATGAATTGACCATGTACCATCGGGTTCATGAAGCCCTGGCCGAAAAGGTGCCCACCCCTGACCTGCTGGTTTATCTGCGGGCCAGCCTGGATACCATTCTCCAACGGATCGCCCTGCGCGACCGTGCCTATGAACGACAGATCGAACGCGATTACCTGCAGCAGCTTTCAGATGCCTATGAGGAGTTCCTATCGCACGCTTCCCGCCTTCCTTTCCCGGTTTTAACCATCGATACCGAAACCAGCGATTACATTCGTTCGGCGGAAGAACTGAAAGATGTAGAAAATCGCATCCGTCAAGCCCTGCAGTTGAGTCCTTTTCAACCGACGCTGCCCATCACCTGACCGGACGGCCGGTTTTGATATAATTTTCCCGATCAAGGAAAGGGAAAACTGGATGCGCATCACAAAAGAAGCCATGCTGCGGCTGGCCCGCGATACGGCGGTGCTGAGAGCCAATCAGGATCGCAGCATTATTTGTATTTATCTATCCGGTTCCCTGATCTCAGAAGATCCCTTTCTCGGCGGATCGACCGATATCGACCTCTTTGTCATCCATTCTGGCCGGCCGGTGCAGAACAGAGAAATCCTCTACCTCAACGACGACGTGTCTCTGGATATCGCCCATATCGAACAATCCCGCTTCGAACAGCCCCGGCATTTACGGGCGGATGCCTGGCTGGGACCGTTTCTTTGCGCAAAACCCAGGGTGTTGTATGACACACAGCACTGGTTCGAGTTCACCGAAGCCAGTGTAGCAGCCCAGTTCTACCGTCCGGAATATGTTCTCGAGAGGGCCCGACCCCTTGAGGCGGCTGCCCGGCAGACCTGGATGGACTTTCATCTGGCACAGCCGGAGGTCTCTCCGGGCAATGTGCTGCGCTACCTGCGTGCAATCGAGAATGCCGGCAATGCCATCGCTTTGATGACCGGAACACCGCTTACAGAACGGCGTTTTATGCTGGCACTCCCCGACCGGTTGAGTAAAATCAACCGGGATGTGTTAAAAGAGCGGTTCGAAAAGCTGATCCTTTCATCTCCCGTGTCAGATCTGGATTGGACCCAGTGGATCACACAGTGGGAAGCCGCCATTCAACAGATGGAGTCCTCCGAAAAATGCCCGCTGGAACTCAGTAAACCCAGATGGAATTACTATGTGAAAGCGGTCACTGCCTTGTCTGTAGAAGCCCCCTGCGCTGCTGCCTGGATATTAATGAAGACCTGGTCGCAGGCGGTTTCCCTGTTGCCGTCGGAATCCCCTTTCTGTAGAACCTGGCAGACGGCCTGTGCTTCCTTCCTGAACATTCAAGATTCATTTCTACCCATCTGGGGTGATCTCGATTCTGTGCTGGATGGGGTAGAAGAATCCCTGGATGGTTTCGCTGCGGAGAACGGTTTGGCGGAATAACTAAATAAAACTGTGGATAAATCGGAAAAATTTGTGGATAACTTCAAACATTTGTGGATAAATATCCGTCAATTCCACAGTATTCTAAATAACTGGTGCTCTCTTCACTACCCAGTTCAGGTAATTTCAGGTCAAATCTCAACCTGTTCATACAGGATGTATGAACAGGTTGGTCTCTCCACCGTTTCTTCCACAAAGGAGTGGATCGATCATCCGGCATATATGGGTGATGTGAACCTTTTTTTGACATTTTACTCCTATATGCAGGGGGCGTTCACTTTTCTCCACATATCCCCCGGGACTACTAAGATTACGAATCTATTTTTATTTGTTAATTAAGATACTCTTGCATGAAAAATGGGCTGTGCATAAAGCATCCAGAAAGATTGGTACTTGATAGCTTTCATCAAATGCCTTATCATCTGATCTGAAAAAACGGCAATTTGCGGAATTTGCCGTTTTCTTTTACTATAAACTGGATATCACTAGTTACAAGGATTCCCTGGATGTTCACATCTTCTCACAGGCGGTTCAATCCCCTCACCCGTGAATGGGTGATGGTATCTCCTCATCGGGCGAAACGACCCTGGTTAGGTCAGGTGGAAAAAAGAACATCTGATTCTTTGCCGGCGTATGATCCGGATTGCTACCTTTGCCCTGGAAACGAACGGGCCGGCGGGATCAAGAATCCGGCTTACACCGGGACATTCGTTTTCGACAATGATTTTTCAGCATTGCTGCCGGCTGTTCCGCATGAAAAAGACGAGAATACCCATCCGCTGATGAAAGCAGAATCGGAATCGGGAATTTGCAGGGTGGTATGTTTTTCACCGCGGCACGATCTTACTCTGCCGGAATTGGATCTGCCGGTTATTCAAAACGTGATCACCGCGTGGACACGCGAATCGGTTGACCTGGCCGCCAGACAGGATATCGCCTACGTTCAGGTCTTCGAGAATAAGGGAGCGGTGATGGGATGCTCCAATCCACACCCGCACAGTCAGATATGGTCGCAATCCATTCTACCGAATGAACCGGCCAAAGAACTGGCATCACAGACGGATTACTTCAACCAGAGTCAGAAGAAACTCCTGCATGAGTATATTAAAGAAGAACAACGTCAAAAGGATCGCCTGGTGGCCGTCAATGAATACTTCACCGCCGTTGTACCTTTCTGGGCGATCTGGCCGTTCGAAGTGCTGCTGGTGGGGCATGGATCGGCGGCGCGTCTGAATGATTTGAACTCGGCGGAGGTGGAATCCCTGGCGGATATCCTCAAACGCATCACCATCCGCTATGACAATCTGTTTGAGACTTCTTTCCCGTATTCCATGGGATTTCACCAGGCACCGGCGGATGGATTGGAGCATAAAGAGTGGGTGCTGCATGCCCATTTCTATCCGCCTCTTCTCCGCTCGGCCACGGTGAAGAAATTCATGGTGGGTTATGAGCTGCTGTGCATGCCGCAGCGGGATATCACCCCAGAAGTCGCCGCGCAGCGTTTACGGGAGTTATCTGACAGCGTGCATTATCGGTCTGCAGGCTGATCATATTCTCACGGAAAAAATGTGATTTCACTACAGGAACAATGATGGACATTCAAGAAACCGTAACGCGTGAATTTACGAAAAAATTCGGGGAAGAACCCGCACATATGGCGCATGCTCCGGGGCGGGTTAACCTGCTGGGCGAGCATGTGGATTACAACGACGGACTGGTCATGCCGGCGGCCATCAACCTGGCCACCTGGATCGCCTTTTCGCCATCCGGCTCCGACCGGTCGACACTGGTGGCTGTGGATCTGCATGACGAGTCGACGTTCGACATGACGGGAGTCAAATCGAAAACCGCGGATGATGGTGAACCGCTCTCCGAATGGGCGCGTTATCCGGCCGGTATGGCCTGGTCTCTGCAGGAAAAAGGGCTGTCTGTTCCGGGTATGCGCGCGGTCTTTTCTTCGGATGTGCCGCGCGGTGCCAGCCTGAGTTCTTCCGCCTCGGTGGAGATGACCTTCGGCAAAGCCTGGGAAAAACTGGGAGGGTGGAGCCTTCCTCCAATGGAGCTGGCGCTGGCCGGCCAGCGGGCGGAAAACAAATATGTCGGTATGAACTGCGGCATCATGGATCAATTCGCTTCAGCCTGCGGCGAAAAAGACCGCCTGCTGCTGCTGGACTGCCGCAGCCTGGAGTACCGCACCCTGCCACTGCCGGAGGACGTGGCCATCGTGATCGCGGATACATCCGTGCGGCGTACGCTGGTTACCAGTGCCTACAACCAGCGCCGCGCTTCCTGTGAAGAAGCCGTCCGGCTGCTGCAGCAGAAGATGCCCGCGTTGAAATCCCTGCGCGATATCACCGTGGAAGAATTTAACCGGCTGGCATCCCTTCTTCCGCAGGAAACCGAAATGCGCGCGCGGCATGTGGTCGTGGAGATCGAACGCACCTCCCGCGCCATCCCCATGCTGGAAAAAGGGGATGTGGAATCTTTCGGACAACTGATGAATGAATGTCATGCTTCTCTGCGTGATCTGTTCGGTGTTTCGGGGCCAGAGCTAGATCTGATGGCGCGGCTGGCGCAGCCTATCCCCGGGTGCTACGGTGCGCGGCAGACTGGCGGCGGATTCGCCGGCTGCACGGTCAATCTGGTCAAAAAGGAATGTACGGTCGACTTCTCCAGAATACTCTCCTCTCAATACGAGAAACAAACCGGTCTGCACCCCGCCGTTTATATCTGCCAGGCTTCATCCGGAGCCAGCATCGATTATTAGACGATTTGTTAATGTATTAATGACCAAATTAATACATTAACATTAATAAATCGCCTATTTACCTGATTTTTCCCTTAAAAACCTCATTTCACCGCTTGTATAACCCGGCATTATTCTGTATTATTCATTAAGAAATTGTTAATAAGCCCCCTTTTAACACAACAGAACACCCAAAAAACCTTGACCGATCAAGGAGGAGAACTATGGATGTCATCAAAGTGAAAGCTACCTCCCGCACAGCCGCCGTAGCGGGGGCGATCGCCGGTGTAATTCGTGAGAAGAAACATGCCGAAGTTCAAGCGATCGGGGCGGGGGCAGTCAACCAGGCCATAAAAGCCATGGTATTGGCTAAAGGATATCTTGCGGAAGAGAACATCAACATTGTATGTGCGCCGGAATTCGTGGATGTCGATATTGATGGCAAAGTAAGAACGGCCATCAAGCTCATCGTCGAACCGAGATAGACAACCTTACTCGCGGATTTCTGGACCGGAAAAGATGACCTCATCTTTTCCGGTTAGTTTCTGTTGCACCTTGCCGACAATCAATTCCAGATGGTCGGGCCTGACCACGTAGTCCAGCTCATCCGCCGGAATGGTCAACACCGGGCACAGGGTGAACGACGTGAGCCAGTCGGTGTACAGACGGTTGACCCGGTCCAGGTATTCCGTGCTTATCGATCTTTCGTAATCGCGGTTACGCAGGGCGATGCGTTTCTGCAGGGTTTCCACAGACGCGCGCAGGTAGATCACCAGATCGGGTGGCGGCAGGAACTCCGTCATGGTCTGGTACAGAGAGCGGTAGGTCACATAATCACGATCTGACATGTTGCCCTGCAAATAAAGATTGCGGGCAAATACTTCGGCATCTTCGTAGATGCTGCGGTCCTGAATCACCGATCCACTGTAATGCAGTATCTGGTGATGAATGTGCATCCGGCGGGACAGGAAAAATACCTGCGACTGAAAGCTCCAGCGCGACATATCCTGATAGAAATCAGATAGATAGGGATTCTCGGTCTCCGGCTCATAGAACGGCTCCCAGCCCAGTTTCTGACACAGCAGGCTTACCAGGGTGGACTTCCCGACGCCGATGTTGCCGGCCACAATAATGAATTTGTTCATCCCCGCGAATCCTTATTTAGTAAATGAATGACCCCATTATACTCACGGCATCTGGATATGGTTAAAATAAAAGGCAGCCGTCCGGCTGCCTTTATCTTCATTGAACGATCGATTATGCGGGGTGGATAGAGTCGCTGGGACACACATCAACGCAGGAACCGCAATCGACGCATTTGTCCTGATCGATGACCATGTTGCCGTCGATCTCGGAGATCGCGCTTTCAGGGCATTCGCTTTCGCAGGCGCCGCAGTTGATGCAGGTATCGGTGTTAATTTTATGAGCCATGAGTTTTCCTTCCTTTGGTATTCCGAATTTCTGAAGATATTTTACTCTTCTAATTCATCTTCGAGAAGCGTATCACAACTGGATAAAGCATGTCAATAAATTCACAATAAAAAACGTAACCATATTTGTGGGAAAAATGTCACTAATCCCCGGATTGTGTGCATCCGCGCACCTTGTAGTATGATTCTCCTATCCCATGAAAACAGTTGACCTGATCATTCCGGTATATAACGAAGAAGAGGTTATTGACCTCTTTCACGAAAAATTGTCTGCAGCCCTGCTTGACCTGCCATATGTAATCAGCATCCATTACATCAATGATGGCTCGACGGACGCTACCGCGCAAAAGCTGGCCGGGCTGACTGTTACGGATCCGCGTGTGCAGGTGGTGGAGCTGAGCCGCAACTTCGGACACCAGGCGGCGCTGACCGCCGGTCTTGACCGCGTGTACGGTGATTATGTCATCTCGCTGGATGGAGACGGGCAGCACCCGCCCGAGATGATCCCTGAAATGTTGAAACTGGCGGAAAACGGCTACGATATCGTACTTACCGAACGCCAGGATTCGGGATCTATCTCGGCATTCAAACACTGGACTTCCGGTATGTTCTACAGGCTGATCAACCGCATCGGCAGCACGCACATCACACCCGGCGCGGCGGATTTTCGCCTGCTATCTCAACAGGTGGTGCAGGCTTTGCGCGAAATGCCGGAATATCACCGCTTTTTACGGGGTATGGTGGCCTGGGTGGGCTTCAAAAGCGTGATCCTGCCCTACACACCGCCGGCACGCATGGCGGGGAGATCCAAATATTCGCTGGGCAAGATGCTGCGCCTCAGCATGGACGCGGTCTTTTCGTTCTCGCTGGTGCCGCTGTACATCGGTATTTCCCTGGGCGTCTTGATGCTCCTTCTGGCGCTCGTGGAAATGATCTACGTGCTCAGCTTCTGGGTGACCGGCAATATCAGCAACCTGGCGCCGGGCTGGAGTTCGCTGATGTTCATCATCCTGCTGGTAGGCGGATTCCTGATGATCTCCATCGGGGTGATCGGCGTGTATATCGGGTATATCTTCCAGGAAGTCAAAGGCCGGCCGGTTTACCTGGTGCGGGAACCCGCGGATGAAGCTGATAACAACCCTGCGGCGGATTAAAGAAGCGGCGGGGAGGCTGCGGTATAGAGCGTGGATGGCGCCGGCGGGTCTGCTGGTGATCTGTTTTGCCGCCTATGGAGTGCTTTTCCCTTTTCTGGGCTGGTACTGGGACGAATGGCCGATCACCTGGATCGCCGGTAAACTCGGGCCGGACGGCCTGGCGCGCTATTTCGAGACCAACCGCCCGTACTGGGGATTGATCTACCGCTTCACCACGCAGTGGCTGGGTGCGGTACCCTGGCTCTGGCAGCTTTTCGGGCTGTTCTGGCGCTGGCTGGGCGCCGTGCTGGTGTGGGCGGTGGTGCGCGAGGTCTGGCCGAAACGCGAGTTCCGCGCGCTGGCGGCCGCGGCTTTCTTCGCCGTGTGGCCGTCGTTCACCCAGCAATCCATCGCCATGATGTACGGTCATTTCTTTCTCGTGCTGGATTGCTTTCTGGCATCCCTGTGGCTGAACCTGACGGCGCTGAATGCACACCGCCGGGGGGTGGCGATCGGATTGATGGCCGCCGCCCTGCCGCTGGCCGCACTTAATCTGCTGTCCATGGAATATTTCTTCCTTCTGGAACTGCTGCGGCCGCTCTTTTTGTATGCCGCGGTTGCCGGACGCCTGCCGAAAGCGGAGCGCCCGCGCCGTGCCGGGTTGTTCTGGCTGCCCTTCCTGCTGGTTTTCGGCGGAGTGGCTTACTGGAGGGCGTTCATCTTTCCGCATCAAACGCACAATTACCGGCCGGTGCTGGTCACCGCGCTGCAGAATGATCCTCTGGCAGCCCTTCTTAACCTGCTGGCCACGACCGGCCGGGATATCAAGGCTGTGCTGGTGGACGCCTGGGGACAGACCCTGCGAGTGCCGGATGCCGCGCTGTTCAGCGGACGGACGGAGCTGGCTTACTGGATCGGGCTGGGACTGCTGGCCTTGCTGACCGGCAGCCTGCTGTGGAAGACTTCCCGTGCTGACGGCCGCCGCGACTGGAGCGTGCTGTTCATCGGCTTAGCCGGACTGCTGGTGGGCGGCATCCCCTTCTGGGTGACCGGGCTGCCCATCGGCCTGGGTTTCCCCAATGACCGCTTCACGCTGCCCTTCCTGCTGGGCGCCGGGCTGCTTCTGGCCGGGCTGCTGGAATTCATTCCCGCCCGCTTCGGGCTGCGCGCCGCGCTGGCCGCGCTGCTGCTGGCGGCGGCTGTGGGGCTGCAAACGCAGACCGCCTTCGCCTACCGCAAAGACTGGAACACCCAGCGCAGCCTGTTCTGGCAATTAAGCTGGCGCGCTCCGGCCATCCAGCCGGGCACGGCCGTGGTCAGCACCGATCTGCCGTTCCGTTATTTCAGCGATAATTCGTTGGCGGCGCC
>JAAZMZ010000079.1 GCA_012798535.1 Leptolinea sp. | reverse complement strand
GATGAGTCTCATCACGTGTGCCAGCTATACGGTGTCTGGGGACGAAAGAAATTCATGGGTAAAGAGTATGACGGTGTTTTCCGGACTTCCTTCCTTATCGATTTGAAGGGAAAGATCAAAAAAGTGTATGAGAATGTCAAACCGGCAGATCACAGCACCGAAGTGATTGCGGACATACAAAGTTAATAAAAGAAACCGGTCAATTTCAAACATTGGCCGGTTTCTTGATAAATACCAAGCCGTAAAACCGAATTATTCGAGAATACGGGCAGCTGCTTTATTATGTTGTTCAACCAACTTGCGCGTGTCAAGGGTTAACAACTGCCCGTCTTTAATGATCATCCTGCCATGCACGAAGCTGTAGTCGACATTCTGCGGGGTGCAAAAGACCAGTGCGGCAACCGGATCATGCAGCGCACCGGCATACGCGAGTTTATCCAACTTGAAAGCGATAAAATCCGCGCATTTTCCCGGTTCGAGAGATCCGATATCCGCGCGGCCCAAAACTGACGCGCCACCGCGGGTGGCGAGCTCCAGTGCCTGCCTGCCAGTTATTAGCGGTGGCACCTTATCCGCCGAAAGCGAGAAGCCTTCTAGCCCGGATCGAACACGGGCAAGCAGGAGAGCCTGCCGGGCTTCTGCCAGCAGGTGAGAGCTGTCATTGCTGGCCGATCCATCGACCCCGAGGCCGACCTTGACCCCGGCCGCGAGGTATTCACGCAGAGGGGCGATCCCGCTGGCCAGCCGCATATTGGAAGAGGGGCAATGTGCTACACCGCAGCCTTCTTGCGCATAGACATCAATCTCGTCTTTGTTAACATAAACCGAATGAGCAAACCAGACATCCGGACCCACCCAGTCCACAGATTGCATATATTCGACCGGACGGTAGCCGAACATCTGCCGGCAAAATTCTTCTTCATCCTCGGTCTCTGCAAGGTGTGTATGAAGATGCACCCCTAAATGCCGGGCCATTCTTGCGCTTTCTTTCATCAAATCACTGGTCACACTGAACGGTGAACAGGGCGCCAGAACAATCTGTAGCATCGAGCCAGGTTGTGGGTCATGATACTTTTCAATTAATCGCTGGCTGTCGCGTAGGATACTTTCTTCCGAGTCGACCACACTGTCTGGCGGCAATCCTCCCTTGCTTTCTCCCCGGCTCATGGAACCACGTGAGGCATGCAGGCGGATACCAACCTCTTTTCCCGCGGCAATCTCGTCATCCAATCGCGAACCGTTCGGGAATAAATAGAGATGGTCGGAGGCCGTCGTGCAGCCTGAAAGTGCCAGCTCCACCATTGCTGTCTCTGCTGATATAAAAATATCATCCGGGTTCATGCGTGCCCAAATGGGATAGAGTGTTTTCAACCAGTTGAACAGATTGGCATCCTGCGCTGCGGGGACTGCCCGCGTGAGAGTCTGATAAAAATGATGATGTGTATTGATCAGCCCTGGAAGGACGATATAACCAGCAAGATCAATCACGGTATCAGCTTGCTCCGGCAATTCGGAGGCCGAACCCACTTTTTTAACAAAGCCATCTTCACAATACAATCCCCCGCCTTTTATCTCGCGGCGGGAATCATCCATGGTCACCAGGATGGACGCATTTTTAACAAGAAGAGATGTCATGGTGGTCCCTTCCTAGCCGTTGGCGATCTTCGCTGCTGCAAGAGTGCTTTTCAATAGCATGGCAATTGTCATTGGACCTACACCTCCGGGAACCGGGGTTATGGCACCGGCCACTTCAACTGCCTCGGCATAGTTGACATCGCCCACAAGGCGGTATCCTCTGGGGCGGGTGGGATCATCCACGTGATTGATCCCCACGTCGATTACCACCGCGCCGGGTTTGATCCAATCACCGCGCACCATCTCGGGGCGGCCTACCGCTGCCACCAGTATATCTGCCTGCCGGATGATCCCCGGCAGATCGGTGGATTTTGAATGGCATATGGTTACCGTTGCATTTGCTCTGACTAGCAGCAGTGCCACAGGCATTCCCACAATATTGGAACGGCCTAACACAACGGCATTCTTCCCCTCAATTTTGGGCAGGTTCTTTTCAAGCATGACCATACAACCGGCCGGTGTACAGGGAACAAATAATGGTTCCCGGCCTTTTTGCGCCAGACGGCCAATATTGATCGGGTGGAATCCATCCACATCCTTTTCAAGGCGTATGGCACTCAACACGCCTTCTTCATCCAAACCTTTCGGCAGGGGGAGTTGGACAAGGATGCCGTTCACTTTCGGATCATCGTTGAGTCTCTTCACCAAATCTTGAACTTCTTTCTGGCTGGCGGTGGCGGGAAGTTCGTACCCGAAAGACTCTATTCCAGCTTCATTGCAGGCTTTATGTTTGGATCGGACATAATCATGGGAAGCAGGATCATCACCTACCAGGATGGTTGCCAGTCCGGGTTTTGGTTTTCCCGCCTGTATCCGTTCCGCTACTTCTTTCGCCACATCGGCGCGAATCTGTTTTGCCAATTCTGAACCATTGATAATCGATGCAGGCATATTTTCCTCCAAACGGTTTTTACGTGTATTTTCTATAAAAAATTATACAGTTCTGATGAAAAACACGATAACGTATAAAGTCCCTTTTCTTATAGCGCAAAAGAGGAATAATGTCATAATTCCAGTATAATTTGCCACTCGGAGGGCATTTATGAGCAAACTATGTGTCATCGGTACCGGTTATGTCGGCCTGGTTACAGGTACATGCTTTGCGGATCTTGGGAATACGGTGACCTGTCTGGATGTGGATGAGAACCGCATTTCCAAACTGCTGAATGGAATTATGCCGATCTACGAACCCGGGTTACAGCAGTTGGTTGATCAGAATGTCAAAGCAGGACGGTTGGTCTTTACCACAGATTATAAAAAAGCCGTCTCTGACGCAGAGATCGCTTTCATTGCCGTAGGAACTCCTTCCGGTGTTGATGGCGAGGCTGATCTGCAGTATGTTCGACAGGCAGCAGAATCGATAGCCGATCTTGTCGGTTCAAATATCATTGTTGTCAATAAATCCACCGTGCCGGTGGGAACGGGCGACTGGGTGGCCGAGGTCATTCAGAAACGCCGAAACGGGCGCCCCCTGGAGTTACATGTGGTATCCAATCCGGAGTTCTTGAGGGAAGGTTCAGCCATCAATGATTTCATGCAATCAGATCGGGTCGTCCTCGGATCAGAAAACCGCCCTGCGGCTGAAAAAGTGGCCGAGTTGTATTCTCCACTACGCTGCCCGATCTTGATCACAGACTTGCGCACGGCGGAAATGATAAAGTATGCATCCAATGCTTTTCTTGCCACCCGCATATCTTTTATAAACGAAATTGCCAATATTTGTGAAGAACTCGGCGCTGATGTGAAAGTTGTCGCGCAGGGGATGGGACTGGATAAACGCATCGGAAGTGCCTTCCTGGATGCCGGTCTGGGCTGGGGCGGTTCCTGTTTCCCGAAAGATGTCAAAGCCCTCGCACATATGGCAGTTCTTCACGGAACACACCCGCAGCTTCTTCAGGCAGTAATGGAGATCAACCGCAATCAACGCCGCCGGTTGGTCTATAAACTGCGTAAAGCGATAGGCGGCTTGAACGATAAGACCATCGGAATCCTGGGTATCTCATTCAAACCCAATACTGATGATATCCGTGAAGCACCGGCACTTGAGGTAATTCATCTGCTTCAAAACGAAGGCGCGAAAATACAAGCTTATGATCCACAGGCTATGGAAAATGCCAACCAGGTGTTGAAGAAAGTCAAATTATGTGAAAATCCTTATCAGGTGGCTGAGGGCGCCGATGCCTTGATCCTGGTCACGGATTGGAATGAATTTAAACAGCTTGATTTTTCACGCGTGAAAGAACTGATGAAAAGACCTGTCATCATGGACGGACGTAATCTGTGGGATGAAGAAAGTCTCCGCAAACTGGGCTTCGAGTACTTTGGTGTAGGCCGCGGGAACTGAAAAAATACGAATTAGGGAAAAAAATAGGCGTGCAGTTTTGCGACTGCATGCCTTTTTGTTAGAAAAACCCCGCCATGCCGATGTGTTGCGTAGTTTTGCACCTGCTTTCGCAGGAAGGATCCCGACCCGGCAGATCCGCCTTGGCCGAAGCCTATCGCGTCACCACCGTGAGATGAAGATCCAAGTATTAACTGTTGGCGCAAAACCGCAGTCGCAGCATCACGAACACGGCAGGGTAATTTCCTTATACCACAAACTAAAATTGATGTATAGTGGGGTGCAAATCACCCTGTTTGATCTGATAAAAATGAAAGGGATTGGTTGCAATGCGCCTGTTCATTGCCATACCATTGAAAGAAAACGTCAAAAGCTACCTGGATCATCTGCGTCGTGAACTTCAAGGAAATATCTCTTCAGGTATCTCATGGGTGGGAATTGACTCCATCCACCTGACATTGAAATTTCTTGGCGAAGTGGATGAACGGAATATTCCCGGACTGACTGGCGCGCTCATGAGGGTTTGTGGTCAATTCAAAGAGTTCACACTCGGCTTTCAGGGACTGGGATGCTTCCCGAATATCAGACAGGCCCGGGTCATCTGGGTTGGATCTGCCCGTTGTGAGCCATTGATAGCCCTGCAGTTGGCGGTTGAAGAAGCCTGCCGGGATTTGGGTTTCCCGGTGGAAGAGCGCCGTTTTTCGCCGCATCTGACCCTGGGACGGATCAAATACGGATTAAAACCGGTAGATATCGCATACCTGGAAGAGAGGATCAGGGTAGCTTCTGCCTCAGAGATAATACCGATGACGGTTCGCGAAGTCATCCTTTTTAAAAGTGAGTTGCAACGCAGTGGAGCGAAGTACTCCGTTATGACGAGAGCTCAGTTAAATCCTGTGTAGACAGATCAAAACTGGGATATACTTTCATAAATATTATTTTGAGGTGAATTCTGAATACGGTCGAAATAGCCAAAAAACTGGTTACGGTTCTGGAAGAGAAAAAAGGCGAGAATATCGTCCTGTTGGATGTATCGGGGGTGGCATCTTTTACCGATTACTTTATTCTTTGCAACGGCAGCAGCACAAGATTACTGGATGCTCTGGCTGAGACCCTGGAAAGAGCGGCGCGGACAGAATTCAGTATGCATGCGCGTGTCGAAGGTCATGCCGATGACGGCTGGATGCTGCTCGATATGGGGGATATCGTCGTTCATTTGTTTGATCCTGAACAGCGCCGATATTACGCGTTAGAAGAATTGTGGAATACCGGGCGGGTAATTGTGAAGTTCCAGTGACCTCTTTGATTCTGTACGTTATTATTGCAAAATTCACGGTTGAAATGTCAGACATCTGACGTATAATAAAAAAGATGTCACAAAGCATTTCCCCGAAAATTCAAACCATTAGCCGGGCTCCCAGATTCGAATTGGAAGCCTCGTTGATTCACCTGCTGAATAACCTAAATCCGGGTGACCGGCTGCCGCCTGAACCTGATCTTGCCAGACAGTTGGGTGTGTCAAGAGCCATGCTCCGCGAAGTTGTCACCGGTCTGGTCGAACGAGGAATGTTGATCCGCCGGCAGGGGATCGGTACCTTCGTCGCCAACCAGACTCCTTTTTTTGATTTCGGATTGGAAGTTCTGGAAAGCCTGGACAGCCTGGCCAAACGGACAGGATTAGAAACTGAAGTCCGTGATCTGGAAATCCAACCGGTGGAAATAATTGGTCGGGAGACAAAGATCCAGTTCAATGAAGAAAAACCGGTCAATGCCCTTGAAGTCTCCCGGGTAATTGCCATTAACGGAAAAGCTGTAGCGTACCTCATCGATCTTGTTCCCGGATGCTTTTTATCGCAGTCGGAAGTAAAGACCAGCATCCACGGCTCTGTGTATGACCTGCTGGCGCAAAAACGAGACATCACCCTGTCATATTCACGAACCGATATCCTGGCGGTAAAAGCGGACGAGAAACTGGCGAAGCGTCTGGAAATTGCCAGGGGAACAGCATTAATTCAGTTGACGGCCCAGCTTTTTGATATGAACGAACAGGTTGTCGACTATTCCAAAAGTTTCTTTGTCCCCGGGCAGTTCAAATTCCATGTAATGCGACGGCTTACAAGACCACTGGAGGTCTGAAAGTCGTAGATAAGAAAAATTGTACATATATAACTGGAGGTAAAAATGCGTAGTTTTGCCGGTCGAGATATTCTCTCATTGAAAGATTTTGAACGAAACGAGTTCTTCCATGTGCTGCAGGTCGCGGATGAGTTGGAACCCATCGCCCGCTCCCGCAAGAATGTTGACATGCTCAAGGAAAAGACGCTGGTCACAGCCTTCTATCAGCCCAGCACACGCACCCGTCTGGCGCATGAAGCCGCCATGCATCGTCTGGGCGGTCATGTGACCGGTTTTTCCGATGCAAAAATGACGCGCGCCGGAGACTGGTATCAGGAATCCATTAAAGATACCGTGAAGATGCTGGAATTTTACGGCGATGTCATCGTCATGCGTCATTTCCAGCAGGGTGCTCCCCACGAAGCAGCCAAGTGGGCATCCATTCCGATCATCAACGGCGGTGACGGCTGGGGCGAACATCCCACCCAGATTTTGACCGATCTCTATACCGTATTGACCGAAAAAGGTACCCTGGACGGTCTGACGTGGTTGTGCGTGGGTGATATGCGCATGCGTACCATGCACTCCATCGCCTATGCCCTGACCCAGTTCGATGCCAAGGCGATCTTCGTCGCCCCACCTGATATGTCCATGAAACCTGAATTCAAAGAGGAATTGAAACAGTACAATCTGGATTTCAGTGAAGCATCCCATGTAGGTGATGTCATTGACCAGGCGGATGTCATTCTGGTGGAACCGGTTGTACAGCCGGATTACACCAAATCCCGGCAGGAAGCCGGTGAGCATGGTGAGACTCCTGCCAACTACAAGATTACACGAGATCTATTATTCAATAAAGCTAAGAGTGACGCGATTTTGCTGCATTCTTTGCCACGTATGGATGAAATTCCGGCGGATGTGGATATCACCAAACATTCCCGCTACTGGCAGGAAGCCTATAATGGTGTGGTCATGCGAATGGCCTTGCTGGCGTTAGTACTGGGAAAGATGGAATAAGTAAGTGAACAGAGGATTGCCGCTGCGAGATATTATTCGCAGCGGCAGTCATTTATTGACCAACACTATGAAATCGTGGCTGACCCGCAAAAGAGTTGAAGCATTTCTTCTCTTTGTGTTTACCATTCTGGCCTATGGATTAGTCATCCCAAAGCTGGGATTGTTTGGAGATGATTGGCCGCATCTCTGGGTCTATCACATGTTCGGCCTGGATGGATTGAATCAACTGGTCGCCTGGGATAGACCGTTTTCCGCCTGGGTTTATGCGGTTATCGCGCCTCTGGCCGGTGAACATATTTGGGCTTATCACCTTTACCTGTTGATTCTGCGCTGGGTCTGCGCTGTCATTTTCTACCTGCTGGTCATCGAAATCCTTCCGGACAGTCATCCGCTGCCTTTCTGGACGGCAGCATTCTTCCTGCTTTACCCCGGTTTTCGCCAGCAGCCGCAGCCCATCGAATTCATCCTGCATTTCACCGCCCTCGGGTTAATGCTTCTGTCCTTCTGGATGATGATCCAGGCCAGCAAAAATTACAAACCGGTCTGGCAGTATTCCATTCCGGGCTGGATTTGTGCATTATCGATCTTCTCCATCGAATATTTCATCGGTTTGGAACTACTGCGACCGGTGCTTCTCTGGATCGTTATTCGCCGTGATTCTCCGGACAACAAATCTGCTGTTCGTCGTGTTATAAAAAATTGGATCCCATACCTGGTAATTCTTGGTATATATGCCTGGTGGCGGATTTTTATTTTTAAATTCCCGACTTATAAACCCACATTCTTAAACCAGTCGGGTGAAAATCCGCTAACCGCTATCTTCGGATTGGGGCAGATTCTGATCGAAGAAATCCGGGCGTCCATTCTGGGAGCCTGGCGGCAAATGGTTTCGCTTCCTCTGCAGGAGAATGTCGGTCCGGGATACGGGATTCTCGTTCTTCTGGTCGCGGCCGGTGTGTTTTTCTGGCTGAGACGACAGCGAAAAAATGCCGGTCAAACCTCACCATTCATTCCCCTGCTGGTGGGGAGTATTGCCATTCTGCTGGCCGGTGTCCCCTTTTGGATAACCGGCATTCCTGTTCAGCTTGAATTTCCCTGGGATCGTTCCATGCTGCCTTTTATGATTGGCGCCAGCCTGTTGATTAGCGGTGGATTGTTGCTATTGCGGCCTGGTCTGCGCAACTTTTTCGTCGCGGTGATCATTGCGTTGGGAATCGGGATGCACTATCAGAACGCGATGCTTTACCAGAAAGAGTGGGCAAAACTGGGACAGTTTTTCTGGCAGTTAACATGGCGCGCACCTGCATTGAAACCGGGGGCGGTGGTGATATCTGATGCCATCCCCCTATTTTATTACGGCGACAATAACCTTACCCCGGTATTAAATTGGACTTACGCCCCCAAAAATTCTTCCTTAAACCTGCCCTATAACTTCTTCGATATGGGCGAAAGACTTGGGAAGAATCTTCCCGAATTGAAACCGGGACTGCCTGTTGAACACGGATATCGATTCATCTTTTTTAATTCGACCAGTGATGCCCTGGTGCCGGTTTATTACAGGGAGGGTAACTGCCTGCGCATTGTGGATGAACGGATCGGGCAAATGGATTCCATCCCCCGGCGGTTACGCGAGGCATCCGTCTTTTCCCATCCGGAAATGTTCATTGATACATCTTCACAGGCGATGCCGCCGGCTTTCATTCCTGAACCGGAACACAACTGGTGTTATTACTATCAAAAGGCGGAACTGGCTGTCCAGTACACCGACTGGCAGACGATCGGCACCCTGTTTAAAGAAAGCAGCCAACGCCAGTATAAACCAACCGATCAGACAGAATGGCTGCCGTTCATTGAAGGACTGGTTCATCTGAACGAATTCGACCAGGCTGTGGAGATCTCTCTCGCCGGCCTGGAACAGGAAGGCGCGCGTCAGGTGATCTGTGGATTGTGGAACAGGCTTTCGGCTGACAATCCTGATGTTGGGAAATATATAGATAAGGCCGGATGTCGGTAACGCTATGAGTATTAAGACCCGATTTATCCCGAAGGAGATTTCATTTCAATGGCTGGCGGCGGGCTTGCTTTTCGTCACCGGACTGCTTTCTTTTGGAATCTGGATAGGTCAGCTTGGTCTCTTCGGAGACCAATGGGAGGTCGTTCTGGGCTCTCCCATGCGGGAAAAGAGCCTGTTCATAGGGTCGGCCGTTAAGTTGTGTCTAATTGGCATCATTGGCTCAAATGCCCTACTTTACCACCTGGTTAATCTGGTCCTGTTTGTTCTGGCTGGTTGGATTTTTCTGCAAGTGCTTATCAGGCTGGAGATGGATCAACACCTGGCATTGATATGTGCCATGTTGTTCATGGTATTTCCGGCATTCCAACAGCCGGCTGCCGCATATGCGTTATCTATCGATCTACTGGGTTTGATATTTGCCTGCCTGTCCATCCTACTTTATTTGTCCGTTCTGAACGGGAGTGGCTATGACTGGCGTCGGTTGCTGGCCGGTATCGGTTTTGCCTGTCTGGCGTTCCTTTCTTCACCGGTAGTCGCGGTGATTGAAGGATTGTCTGTTCCGGTTATCTGTCTCTTGAAATGCGATCTTCGATCAAAGAAGAACAGGCTGCCG
The DNA here is from genome assembly GCA_012798535.1 of Leptolinea sp. GTDB lineage: Bacteria > Chloroflexota > Anaerolineae > Anaerolineales > Anaerolineaceae > Leptolinea. The sequence goes on along the minus strand of JAAZMZ010000079.1, from coordinate 49,090 downwards.
ATTTTCGCGGCAGCAGGGCATCTTGTCCTGCCTTTCTTCGTTCTGGCCTTATTCACCGCCAATACTGAGAAAACCGGCCCAGGTATTATCAAAGAATCACTAAAGTCCTGGCTGGATGGTTTTGTACTTTCCTGGCGGCAGATCATTGCCATGCCGGCTGGTGGAATCGAAACCGTTCTTTATCTAATTGTTCTGGCTCTGGCCGCGGGGATTCTGGTATTTTTAATTTCTGCTTTGGAGAAACACATACCATCCGATCAACCTGTGAGACGTGAAATGTCCATTTGGCAGGCAGTGATTTCGGGAGGGATGGGGCTGGCTGTGATCCTTATTCTGGGATTTTTCCGGCTGTCTCCAACAGGCGAAAACCCGGCAGAAACCGGGATGGTTGTGATTGGTATGTTGGTTTCGATCATGATCGTTGGTGTCATAGGTTTTCTTTTCCTGGATGAGTACCACCCGGTGATCCTGGTTCTTTTGATCGTACTCGCGGCGGGTGCCCGCTTCCAGGAAATCCGTCAGTTTGCCAATGAAACGCATAAAGTGGAAGACTTGCTGGCTCAATTACAGGTGAGAGGAGAAACACTCACTCCGGGGAGCGGTCTCGTGGTGGAACAACTGCCTTTCGATTTCACCACCCGCGGCAGCCTGGAAGCTCTTTTACGAAGGCAATATGATCCCGGGCAGGGAAAAGAACAGATATTCCTGATCCCCGCAGAAAATCCGGAAGTCAGGGATTTCTTGAATGATGAAGCGCAGGCTTCGAAAAAAATGCGCATAGACAATTCAGAGCTTAGTGTGTCAAAAGATCGACTCCTGGCAATCTGGATACCGCCGGGAGCTTGCGCTTTGCTCATTGACCAACAAACGGATCAGACGAAATTACCGGCAGGTATATCTCTGGCTGCAAAATACTCAAATCCGCAATTGTTGCAGGGAGACAACTTGTCAGATGTCAAACAACTTGACCAATTTCGTACTAAAATAAAAAATAAATGGTGTTTTTATTTCCAGATTTCAAATCGGTTGGCGCAAAACCAGGCATGGGAACAGATCATTGAAATATATAACGAAGCAGAATCATCAGGCATGAGCTCCAGCCAAAGTGAGGAGTATTTTCCCTTATTACAGGCATATTTGCAGATGAATAGAATAACGGATGCTTTGGAGCTTACTCAAAGATTAAACAAAAATCCTGATGCCCAACATACACTGTGCAAACAATGGACTCAAATATTAACTGCCGTATCTTTTCCCGAGGAGGTGATTCAACAGGCCGAAAAGGCTAGATCTTCTGTCGGTTGTGAATAAATAATTCGCAGTTACATCGCTTCTAAACTTAACTTATTGAAAGGAAACATATCATGCAAACTTTCTTACATGGACGGGATTTGATTGGTGATCTGGATTTCAGCAAAGAAGAAGTGGAAACCGTTATGGACGTGGCGTTTGACCTGAAACGCAAACGCGCTTTGAATGAACCCTTCCCGCTGCTGCGCGATAAAGTTCTGGCAATGTTGTTCTTTTTCAGCAGCACGCGCACACGCGGTTCCTTTGAAGCCGGTATGGCACATCTGGGAGGCCACGCCGCTTTCATCGAATCAAAATCCACGCAGATCGCTCACGGTGATACCCCCAAAGAAATTGGTGAAATCTTTGGCCGCTATTATGATGGTATTGCCATCCGGCATGTGGACTGGGGCGTGGGGAATAAATACCTGAACGATGTGGCCAAATACTCCCGCGTTCCGGTGCTCAATATGCAGGATGAGATCTACCATCCTTTTCAATGCCTGGCAGATTTAATGACCATCATGGAGAAAAAGGGCCGCGACCTTCGCAAGAAGAAGATGGTTGTCTCCTGGGCCTACGCGGCCTCATACCAGAAACCCATGTCGGTCCCTCAGAGCCTTATCCTGCAGATGCCCCGTTTTGGATTGGATGTCACCCTGGCATACCCGCCGGAATTTAAATTGATGCCTGACATCATGAAACAGGCGGAAGAACAGGCGCGGCGCTTCAATACGAAATTTGAAGTGGTGGACGATATGGAAAAAGCCTTCAAAGATGCCGATATCGTCTATGCCAAGTCATGGGGTGCCATGCTTACCACAACCGATACGGAAGAGGGCGCGAAGATCATCAAGAAATATGAAAGCTGGATCACCGATGAACGCAAGATGAAACTGGCCAAACCGGATGCCATCTATATGCACCCTCTTCCGGCCGACCGCAATATCGAGGTTACCGATGCGGTGATTGACGGTGTGAATTCTGTTGTTTACGATGAAGCGGAAAACCGAATGCACGCACAGGAAGCTGTCATGGCTCTGACCATGGGCTAAAACTGAAAGGAAAGTATACGAATGGAAAAAAAAGGTGTCGCTGTTGTTGCTGTCGGCGGTAATTCTCTTATTAAAGACGAATCCCATAAGACAATCCCTGACCAGTACGAAGCTGGAAGAGAATCGATGAAACATATCGTCGATATGATCGAACAGGGATGGGAAGTGGTTGTCACCCACGGCAACGGCCCCCAGGTTGGTTTTATCCTGCGGCGATCCGAGCTTTCACGCCACGAGTTGCATGAAGTATCATTGGACTTTTGCGGTGCAGATTCACAGGGTTCCATCGGGTATATGTTCGCGATGGCGCTGCACAATGAATTCCTGGCCCGCGGCATGAAGAAGCAAACCGCCGCTGTGGTCACCCAGACCGTGGTCGATCGCAATGACAAGGCATTCCAGAATCCGACCAAACCCATCGGCAGTTTCATGGACGAAAAGACCGCCCAAGAGCGGCATAACAAAGAAGGCTGGGTGGTGGTTGAAGATGCCGGCCGGGGCTGGCGGCGGGTTGTCGCCTCGCCCATACCCCAGAAAATCGTGGAAGCTGAAGCCATCAACTCCCTGATTAAAGCCGGATTTGTTGTGGTGGGAGTCGGCGGCGGTGGAATCCCGGTGATCGAAGATGAAAAAGGCAACTTGATCGGTGTGGACGCTGTGATCGATAAGGATTTCGGTTCTTCATTACTGGCCAACCTGATCAAAGCAGACCTGTTTGTCATCAGTACAGCCGTGGAAAAAGTGGCTATCAACTTCAACAAACCTGACCAGAAATGGATCGACAGGATGACCGCAGCGGAAGCCCGCAAGTACATGGAAGAGGGACATTTTGCCAAAGGCAGTATGCTGCCCAAAATCCAGGCCATTCTGAAATTCCTGGATAGCGGCGGGAAAAAAGCTCTGATCACCAATCCAGAAAATATCGGCCGCGCTTTGAAAGGCGAGACCGGTACCTGGATTGTGCCATAACAATATTGTCCCCTGGCGGTTGAGAGCTGCCAGGGGACTATCTTTCTTTCAATCGGTGCTTGAATTATTATGACTCTTCCGGGTGTTTCAGTCTGTTTTCCAGCCTATAACGAAGAAATGACGGTAGGAGCAGTTTTGCAGGAAGCCTACGATCTGCTTCGATCCTGGGAAATTAAATTTGAATTGATTGTCTGCGATGATGCTTCCAGAGATGATACCGGTAAGATCGTCGATGACTTTGCCAGAGGGAAATCAGAAGTCCGCATCATTCATCACGAACAGAATAAGGGAATTCGGGAGACCTTCGAAGAGCTCTATAAATCAGCCACACAGGACTTTGTGTTTTTGAATTCGACGGATGGACAGTGGAAGACTGAGATATTAATCAAAATGCTGCCGATGACCGAAAAATGGGATGTGATCATTGCCAGCCGAATCAAGAAACCCTATGACTGGAAACGATTGTTCATCTCGTCCGTGTTCAATCTCATCCCGCAAATTGCCTTCGGAGTGCAGACCTACGATGCCGGAGCTGTGAAGCTGATGCGCAGGGAGATCATCGACCGTTTTCCCATTATTTCGATCACTCCTTTCTCTGAAGCCGAGAGATTGATAAAAGCCAGCAAATCAGGATATCGGATTACCGAGTATCCGGTATCAGTGGCATTTCGGAAAACGGGTAAATCGAACGCGATCAAATGGAGTATCCTGAAGAATACCCTGTATGACGTTGTCAGGGTATGGTGGAGTGTGCAGGTAAAAAAGAGTGCCCGAAAGGAGCAGTAAATCGCTAGATAATTAAGTTACAATTAAACAGCTTCTCCATGGGGATAGAGGAGAGTTGTCAGTTTGTTGTGCAGCACAAAGGAATAGTGTTTTTCTACCTTGAAAAGGAAATAACAACCAGTACTGGTTGAACCATTACTACGGTAAGGAGAAAAAATGACTGTTGCTAAAGCTGAAACATACTATCATAGAAGAAAAACCCTGTATGACGTAACGCGCGATATTGCCGCCGTTGCCATGGGATTTCTCCCCGCTGATTTGATCATAAAAAATGGAAAATTAATCAATGTCAATACCGCCCAGGTTCAGGATGGTATCGATGTGGCGGTTAAACATGGTTTCATCGCGCTGGTTGGCAATGCCGACCATGTTCAAACGGACAAGAACACAAAGATAATCGATGCCAGCGGCCGCTACCTGGCGCCAGGTTTTATCGACAGCCACATGCATGTCGAAAGCACGATGGTGGATATTCGCAGTTTCGCTGCCGGCATCCTCCCCCATGGAACGACTACGATCTGCCCGGATAACCACGAAATCACCAATGTTTTCGGACTTCGGGCGGTGGAATTGTTCCATAAAGCGGCGGAAGGACTTCCGCTGAAAGTGTATCTGGCCATGCCGGTGTGTGTACCTTCCATTCCGGGATTCGAAGACGCAGGAGCGACCATTACGGCAGAAGAAGTTGCGAAAGCCTACGATGAAGGCTGGGCTCAGTTGCAGGGAGAACAGATGAATTTCCCCGGCGTTATCTATGGAGATCCGAATACACATGCCATTACAGCCGCCTCTTTGAAGGCGGGTGTCATTTTAACGGGACATTATGCGTCGCTTGAGCTTAACAAAGGACTGAACGCATTTGTCGGCTCAGGAATGAATGCCTGCCATGAGTCGACTACAGCAGAAGCGACACTGAAACGCGCTCAACTGGGGATTTACCCGCAGCAGCGCTATGGAACCGCCTGGCTGGATATGCCCAATACCATCAAAGCCATGACAGAAAATCCCGGTATGGATACCCGTTTCTTCAGTATGGTAACGGATGATGTCACACCTGCAACGGTGGCCTATGAAGGCCATCTGGTCCGGGTAGTGCGCGATGCCATCAAGCAAGGTGTGAATCCGGTCGTGGCCATTCAAATGGTCACCATCAATACCGCGCAGTTGCTGGAAAAGGCCCGCTACATCGGCACGATTTCACCGGGACGCGCTGCCGATATTCTCATTCTAAGCGACCTGGTCAATGTGACCATCGACGAAGTATACGCCGATGGTGTTTTGGTGGCGAAGAACGGCAAGATGGCTGTAACGTTCTCGCACTATGAATATCCAGAATGGGCATTGAAATCCATGCATTTGAAAAAACTATCTGCCAAAGATTTTGCCATCCCCGCCGATGGAAAAAAGAAGGTCCGGGTGATGCGGGTGTACCCGGGAATGGTGCATACAACAGAGGAGGTTGCCGAAATCTCACCGGTGAATGGCAGCCTGCCGTCTGATCCTTCTCGGGATATTGCCAAGATCGCCATCTTTTACCGCCACCAGGAAAAAGAAGGCCTCACAGGCACTAAAAGCCTTGCTTTTATGACTGGAGCAACGTTAAAACCCAAAACAGCATTCGCTTCGACCGTATCCCACGATTGCCATAATCTGATGGTACTGGGAACCGATGACGATGCCATGGCTGTGGCAGGCAATGCTTTGATCGAATCGGGCGGGGGATTCGCGGTTGTTGTGGACGGAAAATTGGAAGCCATCATGCCGCTGCCACTAGCCGGTCTGATGACCCTTGAACCGGTGGAGACTGCCGCAAAACAGGTCCGCTCTGTTGAAGATGCCATCAAGAAAGCCGGATGTCCGGCAGATTCTGTTGAAATGACACTGAGCCTGCTCGGTCTTATCGTATTGGAAGAACTACATCTCTCCAATAAGGGACTGGTCGAGTTGAAACCGGGTCAGCCGCCAAAATTTGTTGACCTGGTTGTCTCATAATTATGTTCGTCGTTGAGAATGTGATAAAGGAGGTGATCACCTGAGATATCAGATGTACCGGTTTCCAGGATATTCTATTTAATTTGGAGGAGTGCTAAATGAAAAAAACAGTTATATGGCATACCATTGTTGTTCTCGTTATTGCTTCCATGCTCATGGCCTTCCTGCCTGCCGCACCGGCTGCTAAAGACGAATTTATTTTCGGTATTGTCATGGTCGGCCCATACAATGATCATGGATGGAGCGAAGCGAGTTACATCGCCGGACAGTATGTTGAAAAACAGATTCCGGGAACAAAGATGATCTACATCGATAAAGCGAACTCATCAGACCGCCCGGGTACCACCGGTGATCAACTGGCGGAAGAGCTGCTTAAGCAGGGCGCCAAGATGATCGTCTTTAACTCTGATGACTTCAAGGATGCCTCGGTCGAATTTAATAAGAAACACCCTGATGTCCCCGTTTTGCACGTCTCCGGTGATCTGGCCTGGAAAGATGGCAAAAATTTCGCCAATTTGAAGAATTATTCCAACCTGATGTCTCAGATGGAATACGGCGAAATGATCGGTGGTTGTGCCGCCGCGCTTGCAACCCAGACCGGGAAGATCGGTTATGTCGGACCATTGATCAATGATGAAACCCGCCGCTTCGCGAATGGGACCTACCTCGGCGCGAAATACTGCTGGGAAAAATATGCCAAGAAGGATGCCAAGGATCTGAAACTGAAAGTTACCTGGATCGGATTCTGGTTCAATATCCCCGGTGTTACGGCTGATCCTTCCACTGTTTCGGATGATTTCTTAAACAGTGGACACGACGTTTTGATTTCCGCGCTTGACACCATGGAAGCACTTGTTCAGACCAAGAAAGCTGTAGATGGCGGCAAAAAAGCCTGGGCTGTGGCGTATGACTATAAAGACGCCTGCAATGAAGCACCCGAAGTCTGCCTGGGTGTGCGCTACTTCAACTGGGGGCCCGGCTATGTGAAATTTGTCAAAGCTGCCATGGATGGTTCCTATCCCAACACCTGGGAATGGGCTGCTCCCGATTGGAAAGATATCAACAATCCCGATACATCGGCGATGGGATTTGCCAAGGGTAAAGGACTTTCTGCCGACAACGCCAAGAATCTGGATGCGTTTATTGCGGAACTGGCCGGTGGACTGAATCTCTGGAAGGGCCCGATCAAATGGCAGGATGGAACTGTATTCCTGAAAGACGGTGAGAAGGCAACCGATCAACAGATCTGGTACCAGCCGCAATTGCTGGAAGGTGTTGAAGGGTTAAGCGTCTCGAAATAACCCGAATTATTTATGCAATGAGGGGAGGAAGGAGAAAATCCTTCCTCCCGTTTTTGAAAATACAATTCCTGATCTCCCAAAGACCTTAACCATGAAAGTTGAATTACGAAATATTCATAAATACTTCGGATCTGTGCATGCAAATAATAATATTTCGCTGACCATACTACCCGGAACGATACAGGGGATTGTCGGTGAAAACGGTGCTGGCAAAAGCACCCTTATGAAGATCCTTTCCGGATTTATTCATGCAGATGAAGGCGAAATCCTTCTGGATGACAAAGTCGTCACCATTCATTCTCCGGCCGATGCTTTAAAACATGGAATTGGTATGCTGCATCAAGATCCTCTCGATTTTCCTCCCATGAAGGTTGTTGACAATTTCTTGATTGGGCAGGAAGGCGGGCTTCTTCTGCGTAAGTCACAGGTATCAGCAGAAATTAAAAGACTCGCGGATCAATTCGGTTTTTCTATCGATCCGGATGCTTATGTTGAATCGATGACTGTGGGAGAACGCCAGCAGATTGAGATACTTCGGCTGCTGTGGTTAGGTGCCAGGATATTGATCTTGGATGAGCCGACTACCGGCATATCTTCCCTTCAAAAGAAGAAACTTTTTGAAACACTGACACGACTAGCTTCTGAAGGTATCATCGTGATCTTCGTTTCGCATAAATTAGAAGAAATCGAGGCGCTCTGCCATCGGGCTGCCGTTTTCCGTGGCGGTCTGCTGGTCGGCGAAGCCGTTCAACCGTACCACATCGATGACCTTGTACGATTAATGTTTGGGAAACCGATGGAACTTGGGGATAGATCTGGTTGCCAGTGTGATGAAGTCACTTATTCTATTAAAAATTTTGAGATTGAAGATATCAGGCTGCATATAAAGAATATCAACCTGGAGGTCAAGGCAGGCGAAGTAATCGGATTGGCAGGGATGGAAGGCAGCGGTCAAAGACTGTTCCTTCGTGCTCTGGGTGGCCTGCTGCCAACGACCGGTCACACCCGAATTATCATGAAGGGTCGTGATCTGACTCATGAACCTTATCCATCCTTCTTGAAAGCCGGTATCGCCTATGTGCCGGCTGATCGCATGGAGGAGGGGCTGATCCACGGATTGACTTTAAAAGACCATTTTGTTCTGACCGGAGATACCAGACGACTTTTTGTGGATGAAGAAGATGCCCTGCGAAAAACCAAAATCAAAATCGATGAGTTCAATATTAAAGGACGACCCAATAGCCTGGTTGAGGAATTGTCCGGTGGGAATCAACAAAGAGCTTTACTGGCTTTTGTTCATGACCCGTTGAATGTCTTACTGTTGGAACATCCTTCCCGCGGTCTGGACCTTGAATCGACGATATGGTTATGGGAAAAACTAAAAGACCGCTGCAAGAATGGCACATCCGTAATATTCATATCATCCGATCTGGAACAGATACTTCATTACAGCGATCGGATTCTCGTGTTTTTTGGCGGGAAAGTCTCGCAGCCCATCCCGGCTATAGAGACCAGTATAGATCAATTGGGGCAATTGATCGGTGGAAAGGGTTTTTCGGAGTAAGGAGAAATTGAAATTGAAAAGCGGATCACGCTGGTACAAAACAGGAATGCAACTGGCTGCAATAATCCTGGCTCTCGTCTTTACAACAATAATCCTGTTGATTGCCAGAGCCCAACCGTTTGAAGCCTATAAAAATATAATTCTGGGTTCGTTCAGTTCCATCGATTCGATCACGAATGTCATCGTCGCATGGATCCCGCTGCTGCTCGCATCGGTTGGAGCACTGGTCACGTTCACCGCAGGATTGTGGAATATTGGTATAGAGGGTCAGATCACACTGGGAGCCATATCAACCACATTTGTCCTCCGGCTACTGCAAGACACGAGCATGCCTCCGGCGCTAATCATATTCATCGGCATGCTGGCAGGATTTATCGGTGGAGCACTTTGGGCGGCATTGGCGGGTGCGTTGAAAACGTACGGTGGTGTAAATGAAATATTTGGCGGTCTGGGTTTGAATTTTGTCGCGACTGCTATTACCATCTGGTTGATCTTTGGTCCGTGGAAGCGTCCGGGTATTGGTTCGATGAGCGGTACGGAGCCGTTTAAAGAACAACTATATCTACCGACAATTGAGGGATTACGCCTGAGCTGGTGGTCTGTTTTGATCGGTCTGCTAGCGCTGGGTGTGATCTATATTCTGCTATCAAACACTCACTTTGGACTGAAACTCAAAGCGGTTGGAAAAAATCGGCGCGCGGCTTCTGTTCTGGGTATACCCACTGCCAGCTATATGATGTCGGCTTTCCTGATCTGTGGCGGCATAGCCGGACTGGCCGGAGCTTTACAGGTGCTTGCCGTCTATCACCGGCTGATTCCTTCTATTTCATCGGGGTATGGATACCTGGGTTTGATGGTCGGTATGCTGGTGAACTACCAGGTGATCTGGACGGCGCCAGTAGCATTCTTCTTTGCCGCCTTGAATTTCGGCAGCATACAACTCCCCATTGTAATGAAACTGGATTCTTCTCTATCCGGTGTTCTGCAAGGTTCACTTGTACTATTTGTCCTCATGATGGACGGCGTACGCAAGCGCTTAGGGAAGAAGGCATAAGGTCAAATCTATGGACGCAAATATGATTCTTCTCGGTCTGGCCGGTGTAATTGCCGCCGCAACCCCCATAGTCTTTGCCACAATTGGCGAAACGATCACAGAAAAAGCCGGAGTTACAAACCTGTCTGTCAACGGTACCATAATCCTCTCCGCTATGACGGGTTTCGCCGTAGCAATTACGACTGACAGTGTGGTTCTTGGATTGATGGCTGGCGCCGCGGTGGGAGCCTTTGTCGCGGCAATTGTCGCTTTTTCGAGCATCACATTGAAGCAATCACAGGTTGCCGTAGGATTTGTGTTAACCCTGATGACCCGCGACCTGGCTTATTTTCTGGGTAATCCGGTTATCGGTCAGTCGGGCCCCCGCGTACCTCCTGCGTTTGAAATTCCTCTGCTATCAAAAATACCGGTACTGGGTGTCCTTTTCTTCAACCAGGATATCCTGGTGTATATCAGTTTTCTGCTGATCTTATTTTCCACACTATTTGTTACCCGAACACGTCCCGGTTTGATTCTGCAGGGAATTGGCGAAAGGCCGGCATCAGCCTATGTCCGTGGCACCAATGTAAATAAAATGCGCTATTTCTATACAATTCTGGGGGGAGCGCTGGTCGGATTGGCCGGTCCGATGTATTCTTTATCTGTAAAGGCGGGTTGGAAAGGAACGATATCCGGTTTGGACGGTATAGGATGGATTGTCCTGGCGATCGTGATCTTTGGCGGATGGAGTCCGCTGCGAGGTAGTCTGGGAGCCTATCTGTTTGCTTTTCTCCAGTGGCTGGGACTCGTGTTGCAGACGTCCCTTTCTGCCATTCCAAGTCAAGTGTTACAGGTGGCACCTTTCCCATTGATGATTTTGACGCTGCTGCTTGTTAACATCGGAAATACAGAATGGGTTGAACGAGCCATTACAGGACTTCCCGAAAAAGTCAGACCGGCGGTTAGCCGGATTCTTCGTGCGATGCGTACAAATCCACCGGCTTCACTGGGTGTACCATTCGAAAACGAATGAATTCTCAGAAACGTTGTATAATACAAAATAAACTAAAGGTCAGACATCAGACAGGTTGAAAATGAAAGAATTTACTGGATATCGATGTTCTCTGTGTGGAACAGAATATGTACCCGGAGAGGTAACCTACACCTGTCCGAAAGATGGTGGAAATCTGGACGTTGTACTGGATTATGACGAGATCAAAAAAAAATACCAGATCGAAGATATCGTTTCGCGTGACGACCCGTCTCTATGGCGTTATTTACCGTTATTACCTGTAAAGGACCCCGGCGGAGAGGGAACTCCGTTGAGAATGGCCGGGGGCACTCCAGTTTATTCACCCCCGGCACTTAAGAAGGAACTTGGCCTGAAATCGCTGTGGATAAAAGATGAAGGAAGGAATCCCTCGGCGTCATTTAAGGATCGTGCCAGCTCAGTTGTAGTTGCCAGAGCCAGGGAGATAAAATCGGATGTTGTAGTAACAGCCTCCACGGGTAATGCCGGTGCCGCACTGGCCTGCATGTCGGCGGCTGTCGGGCAGAAGTCGGTGATTTTCGCCCCAAAAACGGCTCCTCCAGCCAAAGTAGCCCAGCTCATTGTGTTTGGCGCGCAGGTGATCCTGGTCGATGGCAATTATGACTCAGCCTTTGACTTGACCATCGAAGCATCGCGTGAGTTTGGATGGTACTGTAGAAACACCGGTTTTAATCCGTTTACAGTGGAAGGGAAGAAAACCGGCGGATTGGAAATCTGGGAGCAGGTATTGTTGAACCTGGATGATGAATGCAAACCGGCCTGTATCTTTGTATCGGTTGGAGATGGTAACATTATCTCCGGTCTACATAAGGGATTTAAAGACCTGCGAGAGTTGGGTTGGCTCACTCAAATGCCGAGAATTTTCGGTGTTCAATCCGAAGGATCCGCGGCTATTGCCAACGCCTTTTTTGCCGGTGATGAGAAGATCATACCCATCTCAGCCACAACTTTAGCTGATAGCATCAGTGTTGATCTTCCGCGGGATGGTGTCCGCGGTGTTCGCGCTGCGCGGGAAACCGGGGGATCGTATATCTTGGTTTCCGATGAGGAAATCATCCAGGGTATAGCGGCTCTGGGAAAGGTGGGCATCTTTGCCGAGCCGGCAGGTTCGACAGCATATGCTGGATTAAAAAAAGCACTGGCATCTCATCTTATTACTGAAGATGATCCTGTAGTGGTTATCAACACTGGCAATGGCCTGAAAGATATCAAGTCCGCCATGCAGGCGGTCAATCCGGCGCCGATCATTGAACCCAGTATGAAAGCATTGAAGAAACATCTGGGGATATAAAAGAAAGACAGGTTCTTTTCACGTGACCAGCCATCCCGAGTTTTCGATTATTATTCCGGTATACAACGAAAAAGACTGCCTTCAGGAAATGTACCGTCGTGTCTCTGAGGTTATGAGTTCGACCGGTAAAACATGGGAGATGGTAATTATCGATGACGGTTCCCGTGACGGATCGACCGAACAAATCCGCGATCTCGGAAAACTGGACAAGAGAGTCAAACCGGTCATCTTTGCTCGCAACTTCGGACATCAAATCGCTGTTACTGCAGGATTGGATTACTCGCAGGGCAATGCCGTGGTGATCATCGATGCCGATCTTCAAGATCCTCCCGAGGTCATATTGGATCTCATTGCCAGATGGCGGGAGGGGTATGAGGTCGTTTATGCCATTCGGGCGGAACGAGAAGGAGAGAGCTGGTTTAAGACTTTCACGGCATCTTTCTTTTACCGGCTTATTCAAAAAATCACCGATGTGAATATACCACTGGATACGGGTGATTTTCGTTTGATGGACCGGAAAGTGGTGAATGTGCTAAACTCGATGCATGAACGGCATCGTTTTCTGCGTGGAATGTCAGCCTGGGTGGGATTTAAATCGATTGGAGTGAAATACAAACGAGCGGCGCGTTTTGCGGGTGAAACAAAATATCCGCTGAAAAAGATGCTGCTGCTGGCGTTGAATGCCATCACGGGTTTCTCGTATTTTCCTCTTCAACTGGCCACGTATGTAGGATTCACCGCGGCGGGGATCAGCATTATTATCATCCCCATCGTGATCATCATGCGCATCGTTGGTTCACAGGCGTTCTTTGGACAAGCCTCCACATTACTGGCTGTACTTTTCCTGGGTGGTGTTCAACTCATCTGTCTGGGAATTCTCGGTGAATATATTGGGCGTATTTATGATGAAGTAAAAGGTAGACCGTTGTATATCGTCAGTGAAGCACCAGAAAAACCATCTGATCAAGCTTAAACAGGAGTATTGAAATGACAAAAATTGACTTAACCAAGCATGCAGACCGCCTGGAAAGGGCAGTGAAACGTGCGCGGGAACGCAATATTATTATTCCAACCTTTGCCCAGATGAAAGATCCATCTTTGATCCCTGATAAGATCAAAAATGAATTGAAGAATATCGGTTTATGGGATGTAACAGCCCGTAATCTGTTCCGAATCCACTGGAAGAATGAACCGGTGGCAAAAGGAGGAGCATTCGGCGGCGTAAATTATTTGGAATTTCCTTCCAGTCTGACGGGAACTAAAGCCCGAATCATAGCACTGGTAGGCAAATGGTTCCCAACAGGTGCCCATAAGGTAGGAGCTGCATTTGGCTGCCTGGTGCCACGTCTGGTGACCGGGCAATTCGATCCGACTACACAAAAGGCAGTCTGGCCATCGACCGGAAATTACTGCCGCGGTGGTGCTTATGACTCGACTATACTGGCCTGTGAATCCATTGCCATTCTGCCGGAAGGAATGAGCAAAGAACGGTTTGACTGGTTGAAAAAGGTTGCCGGTGAAACCATTGCCACACCCGGCAGTGAATCCAATGTTAAAGAGATTTTTGATAAATGCTGGGAATTGCGCAAATCCGGACAGGATTTGATGATCTTCAACCAGTTTGAAGAGTTTGGTAATTATCTATGGCATTATGAGATCACCGGCCATGCCATGGAAGAAGTCATCAAGAAAGAACTTCGCAAGGGCGGCCGCTTTGGCGGTGTGGCTCTGACCACCGGTTCAGCCGGAACGATTGCCTGCGGTGATTACCTGAAACAGGCCTTCCCGGCCAGTCAGATCATTGCCAGCGAAGCCCTACAATGCCCGACGTTACTGATGAACGGATTTGGCGCGCATCGCATAGAAGGCATTGGAGATAAACATGTACCCTGGATTCACAATGTCAAGAATACCGATGTGGTTGTGGCTATTGATGATATCGCGGTTGTAAACATCATGCGGTTGTTCAATGAACCGATCGGCCGGGCATACCTCAAAAAGCAGGGCGTGCCCGAGACTATTGTGAATCAATTGGACCTGCTCGGTTTCTCAGGGATTGCCAACTGTCTGTCTGCCATTAAGTTCGCAAAATATGAAGGACTGGGTGAAGAGGACGTTGTCATTACCGTGTTGACCGATTCCATGGAACTGTACACCAGCCGCATCGCCGAATATCGAAAAGATTTCGGGGAATTCACCGAAAATCAAGCTGCAGCGACCTTCGACCATTACCTGAAGGGCATTTCTTCCGACTACCTGCTCGACCTGACCACAATGGATCGCAAGCGCATCCACAACCTGAAGTACTATACCTGGGTGGAACAGCAGGGAAAAACGTATAATGAGATCAATGCGCAGTGGGACGATGATAATTACTGGACGGATATTCAAAAACAGGTCCCAGAAATTGACGCACTGATCGGTGAATTTAATGATCGGGTAGGTTTATTGAAGAGCTGATCGCATCTATTCCTGCCACCTCACAGCGGAGAGGCGAATGCAGACTGTTCCAGAGGAAGCCCTTATTCTTGTCGGCGTATTGCCTGAACCACGCGATCTAGAAATCGCCCGCCTGCTGGGGTGGTATCGTATTCCATTGAAATCTGCTCCGAAAGTCATCGATGTTGATTTCCTCGCATTCTATCAAACCGGTGCTTTTGGAGAAGAACATCGCTGGAAAATTGAGTATTTCTGCCCGGTGCGCGGCCATGAACTGGTCACCCGGGCAGACTTATTTCGTGATGAACCTGACCACAGGCGCGCTCATGAGGAGTACTATAAGCTCTCTCTCGGTCCTTTGGAAATGGTACGTAATTCGATCAAGGCAGATAGCTGGAAACGCATCACCTTCCTGTACACACTGGGAGAATTGTTCAATAAAGCAGCTACAATTGGTGAACTGGTTGTCCATTCGGAAAACCGCCAGATACTGTGGCGAAGCTTGCGTGAACATCTTCCAACAGAACAAAGAACGGAAAATATCGGTGATGACCCGATACTTGATGATCCGGCTATGCTGGAAGCTTTGATGCTCTGGATGGAGCTTCCGGAAAAGAAGAACAACCTCTATAGAAATTAATAGTAACCGGAGGAAATCATGAAGATCGCGATTCGAGGCGGCACCATCATCACTGCGTCAGAGACATATCAGGCGGATATCCTGATAGACGGAGAAAAGGTCACACAAATCGCGCGAGAGATTAATGATCCGGTGGACCAGGTGTACGATGTAACCGGCCGCTATGTTCTTCCAGGCGGTATTGATGTGCATACCCATTTCGCACTGCCTATGGCCGGCACGATCTCATCAGATGATCATTACACTGGACATAAAGCGGCGGCTTTTGGAGGCACGACAACCACCATTGACTTCATTTCACAGGATTTTGAGACACTAAAGGAATGTGTGCAAGCATGGCATGAAAAAGCCGATCCTCTGGCCGCCACGGATTATTCATTTCACATGAATATCACCCGATTCGATGAAAAAATTGGACAGGAAATTCCTACCCTGGTTAAGGAAGGCATCACCACTTTGAAGGTGTTTTCGGCCTATAATAACCGTCTTCGCCTGCAGGATGGGGAAATATTTCAAGTTTTGCGGATAGCCAAAGCTGCAGGGATGCTTACCATGCTGCATGCGGAAAACGGCGATGTGATCGATCTCCTGATTTCCGAGGCGCTGGCCTCCGGTAAGACATCTCCGGTATGGCATGCCCGCACCCGGCCTGCCTGGGGTGCCGTGGAAGCTGTTTTGCGTGGTTCCGCCCTGGCTGCTCAGGCTGCCGCCCCGTTATATGTGGTTCACATGAACACAGGAGGGGAAGTAGACCAGGTGGAATATGCCCGTAAAAATGGTCTGCAGGTGATGGGAGAAACCTGTCCACAATATCTATTTTTTACCGAGGAAAATTTGCAGCAGCCTGATGGAGCCAAGTGGATCTGTTCTCCTCCCATGCGGACAAAATTTGACAACGAGAGATTATGGCGCGGATTAGAGGAAGGAAGTATCAAAGTGGTCGCAACCGATCACTGTCCATTTTTCTATGATGGTTCCGTTGCGATCTCTTATGAGGACCAACCGGTTACCATTCCCGGAAAAGAACTGGGAAAGGATGATTTCACAAAGATTCCCAATGGATTGCCGGGGGTAGGTGACAGGATGCCAATTTTATGGACACGGGCCGTCAACTCGGGTAGGTTATCGGCCAATGAGTTTGTGGCTCTGAATTGCACGAATCCAGCAAGAATTTTCGGAATGTACCCACAGAAGGGAACGATCCTGCCGGGAAGTGATGCCGATCTGGTGATCTGGGATCCGCGGAAACAGGTTACGTATGGAGTTGACATGGCACAGCATCGTACGGATTATAATCTCTACGAAGGCTGGCGCCTGATAGGCTTCCCGGAAAAAGTTTTCTCACGCGGAACGCTCATTGTTGATGGGAAGACATGGTACGGGAAAAAAGGTAACGGAAAATTTATATACCGAAAGCCTTTTGCAGAAATATTATAAAAGCGCCAGAGTCATATCCGTGCCGGGTTTTCTTCCAATTTTCATACTGTTGGCCGCAGCCATAGCTGTCATAATCCTTTCCTTTGTTCCCCGGGGAATCGGTATTGCCTGGTTTTTGGCTGCACTGGCATCCATCAGTGCGTGGATCGTTGCACTTCTGGGGAAGGCTCATCTTCCCTACACATTTTTATTGCGCCCACTATTAAACCTGGGAATCCAGAGCCCTTTACCGTCACTTTCATTCGATCTTATAACCTGGCCGGTAGTTGTTACGATCTGCGGATTGACTATCGGTGTTCTGGTTGTCTCCTCCGCCAGAATCGGTCTGGATGCCAACTGCCGCGAATGGGCTGGAATTCTGGGACTGGGTGTTCTTGGACTTCTCGGCGGACAATCCGCCAATATTCTGACAAGCATCATCGTCCTGAGCCTCTATGACCTGACCGGCATCTTTTCCGCCTTCTATCTGGCAGAACCTGAACACAAAGTTATTGAACATCTTAAACGATCGATCTGGAACCTGTTCAGTCTGATCCTGTTCATTGTTGCGTTTGGCTGGCAGCTATCCACCACAGGCGCAGTCGACGATTGGAAGGCAATCCAACATGACCCGGCAGATGTGATCCTCATAGCCTGTATGATGAGGATGGTGTTGATTCCATTCAAAAAATGGATCGGCACTCCGGCTGTTTCAACAAATGGTATTTTTGTTATGCGTTACATCATCAACCTGTTGATCTCCGCAGCCATTGTCCTCCAGCTGCCCTTTAATCCGGAATGGTCATCCATAAAAACCATCGAAATCCTATTCCTGTTACTTGTCGTAACTATTGGATCAATCCGATCATTTCGTGCCAATAATGAGAGCCGGCCTGCTCTCTGGCGGGTTTTTATCGGCAGCCTGATCTGTGCTGAATATCTATATGGTTATTCCGCCGGTGCCATCTGTTTCACAATAACTGCTATTGTTCTTCCACAAATCCTTTTCCTTGAGTACCCCGTCAGCCGGTTTACCATCACTCTTGGGATGGCAGCATTAGCAGGTTTCAGCGGTTTTCCCTTCACGCCAGATAATACCGGCCTTTCCGGTTTTATCTGGGCGGGGGAAGTACCCGGTTTGCTCTTTCTTCTTCCGGCTCTTCTGACTGTTTATACTTATTTGCGCAATCTGTTTGAAAAAAAAGGATTGGAAAATCCGGCTGGAGAAAACTGGACGAACTATTTATCCCAGGGTGGATTGCTCTTTCCCCTGGTTACTCCCTGGATTATCGTTCTATTATGGCAGCCTGATATGTATAGATTCACAATCTCCGTACCTGCAATGATCATGTCACTGGGCGGAACGGCGCTTTTTGTGGCTGAAAGAACGAAAATATTCAATTTTCAGTATTTTATAAATAAAACCAGCCTGTCTATTGCCAATACTTTTCGTTCAAGAATCAAATCCGATATTATTCAGCCAAGTGGAAAGGATATTTTACAGGATTTCATCCAACAACCCTTTGATTTCATTTCCGGATTGTTCGAAGGAGATGGGGGATTTATCTGGGCGATTCTATGTCTTGTACTGGTAATTACCATTCTTCGCAGTCTGGGTTTGTCATAGATGCTCAGCAATCTGGCTATCATCGCGGTGCTGATCTTGATTGTCTCCACAACAATCTTGATTGTGCTTAATCAGTGGCGCTGGGTATCCATTGCCTGGGTTTTCCAGGTCTTTTGTGTTTTCTGGCTTACATCTCTTTCCTGGTCGATTATTGAAAGCGCGGTGAAACTGATAGGGGGGTGGATTGCCATTGCGATTGTCAGTTCAGCCAATCCGGATTCGATCCTCGAAAAAGATGAAACATCGGTAATTCCCGGCTTTGGATTTCGTTTTCTCTCTGCCGGTATGATCTGGCTTCTGGTTTTTTCAATTGCTCCTGTAATCCAGGATTTCATCCCCGCGCGTATCGAGATTATCTGGGGCGGCATCCTTCTGTTTTGCAGCGGTTTATTACAGGCCGGTCTCGCTAAGAATCTGGTTCGTACAATTATTGGAGTGATCACGTTCATCAGCGGTTTTGAAGTCCTGTACGCGGCCGTCGAGAGTTCTGTGCTTGTTTCCGGCCTTCTGGCATTCTTGAATATTGGTTTGGCGTGGCTGCTGGTTTATTTCCACACAAATCCGATGGAAGGAGTAGACCTTTGAACGCGCCTATCATCTGGATCGGTTTGCCCGGATTGACCGCCATTTTCCTGTGGGTTACCCGACGCGATGAACGCAGAACTCTTTTCATTGGCCTCGGTGTTTCACTTCTGTTGATCCTGAGCAGCCGCTTTCTTTCCGTTGGTAAACCTATACTGCAGATTGGGAATTTAACCTTGCAGATATCCTCTTCGATGACCATACTGGGAAGAAGTTTTACTCTGGGCAATGGTGACCTGGTCTACGCTGCTCTAATTTTCGTCATCCTCTTTCTTTTTTGTAGTATGTCATTCGTGGTTGATATACCGGTTCGCTTTGTTCCAATCGGTTTCCTGTTGACAAGTCTGACCCTCGCAGCACTATCAGTACAACCGTTCTTATATGCCGCCTTGCTGCTAGAAATCTGTGTCATACTCTCTGTGATCCTTTTATCCAATTTTGGTGAGATGCCAACTACTGGCGTTCTGCGTTTTCTCCTCTACCAGTCGCTGGCCATGCCTTTTATGCTGGCATCCGGATGGGTTTTATCGGCGGTTGAAGCGAATCCAACTGAAACAAATTTGATCTTTCAAGCCCTTATCCTGCTGGGATTGGGATTTTCCTTCTGGCTAGGAGTTTACCCCTTTAATAGTTGGATGCCTCAGGTTGCCGGCGAGAAACCGCCTTTCAGCGTTGGATTTGTCTTGATCTTATTCAATACCGCCACACTGATACTGGTCATCCGATATCTCGATGGTTTTGTCTGGTTACGGGATGATGCGAGGATATTTCAAGTACTACGATACATGGGATTATTAATGATCCTAACCAGCGCGGTATTGTTCGCGATGGAAAAGAAAATCTTCCGCACAACGGCTTACCTGATCTCTTTCGAAACAGGTATGTCTTTGATCGCCATCAGCCTGAATCAAACTACCGGTTGGAATTCTTTCATAATGATGTTTCTTCCAAGGATTATCGCTATTGTCTTATGGGTGGTATTACTTTCTTATATTCACCAATACCAGAGTCAGGAAAATGAGGAAGAGAGTCTTACACTACACCCGGTTTTATCTGTAGGGTTTTCCATTGCCGTATTCACGATTGCCGGTTTTCCCATCTTTCCCGGTTTCATTACACGTCTGCTAGTCTTCATGGATCTTGCCAGAGTTGATATAACGGTATTGGCATGGATGGGAATCGCACATCTTTGTTTCATTGGAGCCAGTGTTCGCTTTTTAATTCATCTGTACTCTGAATATCCCTTTCCGCCTAACCCACACATGCCAAGGATAGAAAAGATTTATTTCTATGTCCTCAGCGGACTGCTTTTAGTCATGGGATTATTTCCACAGATGCTACTGAGAAGTGTTTCTGAAATGCTCCAGGCATTTCCAAATATCAAATAGAACCCGAATGGTATAATTTTTGAAACCATTTGGAAGGAAACTCTATGGATTTAGAGCAGCTCAATAAGAAAATCGAATGGCTGGATGAGGAGCGACGTAAAGATAAGACTACAATCGCGCTCCTCACCGAGCGTTTGACAGTTGTTGAGGGAAATGTAAACAGCGCGAATCAAGAAATCAGGAACACGCAAAGCGAAACCACCCGAATGACTTCACTTGCAGGCAAAGTGGAGAAGCTTGAGGAAGCCATCAGTGCGTTGAAGGTGGAATTGCTGAAAAACCTCGAACTCGCGGAAAAAGCGCGCCTTGAACAGAATCGTGAATCAGAGAAAACCAGAGCCGGTGAAATCGACCGGTTGAATAAAAATATCGCTCATTTAAAAAAGAGTGTTGACACAATTTCTGAAATTAAACGAACGCTTCAGGTCCGGCAGGAAGAGGAAATCAGGATCAATCACCTGATTGGCGAAACGGATAAGAAAATTTCTGATATTTCGCACAGCGATGAAGAATATAAACGCACGATTCGTTTACTCGAAGAGGGACGCCGTCAGGATGCGAAAAGATTGTCTGACCTGCTGGGCGAAGTCACCGCTATTCGAAAACGTCAGGATGAACAAAGGGGAAAAGTAGATCTGACTGTCGATTCCACGCGGAAGTTGGAATTACGGGTTGGAGAATTAATGGCCGCCGAAACTGAAAGACGACAGGTGGTCAATTCGTTCATTGAAAAACAATCGCTGCAACAGGTTGAACGCGATCACACCTGGAAAGAATGGCAAGAGCGATTTGCCACATTCGATAAACAGACTGCCACCATCGAAAGTCAGTTACAAACACTTGAATCGATGCAGCGGTCGGTAAAACGCTCTCAGGACACGTTTGATGATATAACTCAAAAGTTCGACCGCCGAATAAATGAGATCACTGAAATGTCGCGGATCAATGAAGATCGTTTCCGTCAGGAATGGACCGGTTTTAAAAATGATGATCAAAAGCGATGGACGAATTACTCCCTGAGCCAGGAAGAACAGATCAGAGAACTTCTGCGGCAGATTGAAAAATACCAGGATAGATTGGTAAAACTGGAAGATTTGGTTGCCGATATGACAGACTTGCTGAATCAGGTCAATGAAGAAACTCAAAAACGGCTGCAGACGTTGGTAAATATCACCCATAATTGGGCAGAGGAATTCAATCAGATCACAAAATCGGGTGGATAACCCATGAAGGTCGTGGGAACAGCCGGGCATGTAGATCATGGAAAATCAACTCTGGTAAAAGCCCTGACTGGAATCGATCCTGATCGCCTTAAAGAAGAGAAAGATCGGGAAATGACAATTGAGCTGGGCTTCGCCTGGCTAAGTTTGCCCGATGGTGAACCTGTTGGGATCATCGATGTTCCAGGTCACAGAGACTTTCTGGAAAACATGCTGGCCGGGGTAGGCGGGATTGATGCTGCTCTTATGGTCATTGCCGCAGATGAAGGGATCATGCCGCAAACCAGGGAGCATCTTGCCATTCTTAATCTTCTGGCAATCCCGCGTGGTTTGATAGCCCTGACAAAATGTGACCTGATCCGGGATTCTGAATGGTTGACCATGATTCGATCGGATATCGAAACAGCCGTCAGAGGTACATTGCTTGAAAATGCACCTGTGATCCCTGTATCGGCAAAAACCGGCGTAGGAATATTTGATCTGTTGGCAGCACTGCAGGATATTCTTGATCAGGTTCCGGCCAGGCAGGATAAAGGAAATCCACGGATCAGTGTTGACAGAGTGTTTTCCATTCAGGGTTTTGGAACAGTAGTCACCGGTACCCTGTTGGATGGCAAATTATCTCCGGGGGATGAAGTGGTATTTCTTCCTTCCGGTAAAAAGGGCAGAATCAGGGGACTTCAAACCCACAAAGAAAAAGTGGAAGAAGCTGTACCTGGATCAAGGGTGGCTGTCAATATCACGGGAGTAGACAGAAATGACATCTCGCGCGGTGATCTGTTGATGACCAGGAGTACCAGTAAACCGTCCTTTCGTATAGATGTCTTCATCGACCTTATCAATGAGATTGAATTCTCATTGAAGCATAACGATCAGATAAAAATCTTTCACCTGGCCGCTGAACGGATCGGCCGGGTGCGACTCCTCGGGAAGGAAAGTCTTTCACCGGGCGAAAACGGGTATGCACAGATTGAGTTATCTACGCCGCTGCCGGTGGAACGGGGTGATCGTTTCATCCTCCGACTACCATCACCGGCTGTCACAATTGGCGGTGGGATCATTCTGAATACAGATTCAGCCAGACGGTATAAACGATATGCGGAAGAAGTGATTAATAGACTGGCTGTGCTGCACATAGGTACGCTGGAAGACCAGATTTTAGAATTGTCTTCAGGCCTCTATATATGGACAATTCCTGATCTGGCCAATATGTCGGGTAAACCAGATTCAGAAATCACGGCGGCTGTGGAATCGCTTGTCGAACATAATCGCATCATTCACATCTCATCTGAAAATCCAGATTCCGGTCCAGAGCGGTTTGTTAACCGTCAGAAATGGGAAGACGAATGGGACAGAGTAGAAAACTTTTTAAAAATCTTCCACCTTCAAAATCCTCTACGCACTGGTGTAACAGGAGAGGAAATCCGAACCCGGTTGAAACTGGATTGTACATTCACAGATGCCTTTCTGGAATGGTTAAAAAATGAAGGCAAGTTAATCGGAAATCGGGGGTTGTATCAGTTACCGAATCATCATGTTCAATACTCACGAAACCAGCAGTCAAGAATTGAACAATTCAAAAACGAGTATGCAAGAACACCATTTTCACCTCCCGACATGGAAAAATTAATCGATATCCTCGGAGAGGATGTGTTAAATTCTCTGGTCGAAGCACGGGAATTGGTGCGAGTTTCCGCCGATATTTTTTATCGCAGGGATGAGATAGAAAAAATGCAGCAATTTGTGGTTACTCATATTCAGCAGAAAGGCAGCCTTACGGTCGCTGAATTCCGTGATGAATTTCAAACCAGCCGGAAATACGCTCTGGCCTTCCTTGAATATCTGGATAAAACCGGTGTGACTGTGCGTGAAGGTGACCTTCGAAAACTGCGCATCACTGCATGATGATCAGAATGAACTCTGATTTTTTGCCGGAAGCGTGTTTGTAGATTTCTCCCAAATTTCCCCTGTGGACAATTTCTCCGGGCAGGGTTAGATCACAGGCTAAGACAGCTTTTCTGCCTGAACCAAAGGCTTTGATCGCATCCTTTAGAACCGTATCCATCCGATACGGAGTATCCATTAAAATAACAGGAATGTGCATTTTTCGCAGGTATTCCAACATTGACCGACGTTCATCCGGTTGTCTGGGGAGGAAACCGGCAAAGTAAAAACGAGTCAGTTGGACATCCAGAACGGATAAGGCCGCCATCAAAGAGGACGCACCGGGGATAGGAATGACCCGGGCACCGAGCCCCAGAGCGCGTTCGATGATGCGTGCACCCGGATCCGAAAAGACAGGAGTACCGCAATCTGTGATCAACGCTAGCGAAGCGCCGCCCAGCAGCCTTTCCTGGATAAAATCACCGGCGTGCGTTTCATTGTGTTCACTGACTTCGATCCACTCTTTTACTTCAATTCCAATGTTTTTCGCCAGCGTAGATCCGATCTTGCGATCTTCGCAGATCACGGCATCGGCATTCTTTAGAACATCGATGGCGCGTAAGGTGATATCCTGCCAATTTCCAATCGGCGTGGCTACAATATACAACTCTCCCAGCTTGATATTTCTTAAATCTAATTTATGTGTGCTCACGTTCTTAAAATACCTTTTCTTGGTGAGAAAAGAAAGGTGATCACGAAGATCAGTGTTGATACCAGTACGATGGCCGAACCGGACGCTATGCTTATATAATAACTGACGTACAATCCCAGAACACTGGAAATAACTCCGATCACAGCGGAAATGAACATCATTCTTGATAATCGATTGGTTAAAAGAAACGCCGAAGCTGCGGGTGTTACCAACATGGCAGCAACCAGCCCGATTCCCACTGTTTGAAGTGAAGTAACAATCGTTAATGAGATAAGGATCAACAACAGCATGCGGAGACCTTCCGCAGGAAGACGCAGGGTATTGGCCAGGATGGGATCAAAAGAGATGATCTTGAAGGGACGGTAAAAAATGAAAACCAGTCCAAGGATGATCACGGCAAGAATCGAAATTTGGATAAGATCGGATGTTCCAACCCCGAGTACATCTCCAAATAAAATGTGAGTCAGATCAACAGCATACGAGCGGATGGTGCTGATTATGGCTATACCCAGTGCCAGCGCGGCAGAAAACAGGACACCGATGGCAGTGTCTTCCCTGATGGTTCCAGATTTTGAGAAGAAACCAATACCCAGGGCTACCAGGACAGAAGCCAGCAATGCACCGATCATCAAATTCCCACCGACCAGGTACGCAATGGCAATTCCCGGAAGAATGGCATGCGCCAGAGCGTCACCAAGAAATGCCATAGAGCGTAACACGATATAACAGCCGATAATGGAGCATACAATCCCCACAATGATGGATGCGATCAATCCACGCTGCATAAATTCATATGTCACGGGTTGGACGAGCCAGTTGATCATCGAGCTTCTTCCCCGGTTGTTTCAGGCGGGCAGCAGTGATCGATCACGGCCAATCCATCCAGTCCATCCAGTAAAAATAGCTGCTCTCCAAACGCGGCAGAAAGGTTTTCGCGTTTCATCACTTCTGCCGGAGTGCCATACGCGATCAATCGTTTCTTCAATAAGATGATTGATTCAAAT
This sequence comes from Leptolinea sp., assembly GCA_012798535.1. Classification (GTDB taxonomy): domain Bacteria; phylum Chloroflexota; class Anaerolineae; order Anaerolineales; family Anaerolineaceae; genus Leptolinea. The sequence continues at coordinate 23,846 of JAAZMZ010000079.1, read as the reverse complement.
TTTGACGCAGCCATATTCAGATCATGTGTAGAAACCAGAACAGTCACATCCTGGTCTTTAAGCTCAGCTAACAGTTGCATGGTTGCCTCCTGAGTGGAGAGGTCTACCCCATTGAAGGGCTCATCCATCAAGAGAATATGCGGTTCCTGAGCGATCGCCCGTGCCAGGAAAACCCTCTGCAGCTGGCCTCCGGATAATTCGTTCAATGAGCGTTTCGCCAGCCTGGTGATATTCAGCCGTTCCATGGCATTTTTGACCATATTATGATCTTTACGATCCGGTGCTTTCAAAAGACCATAATGGCGGTAGCGCCCCATCATAATGGTTTCTTCAACTGTGATCGGAAAACGCAGGTCCACTTCTTCACGCTGTGGAACATACGACACGCAATACATCTCATTGCCCAACGGTTGTGCGTGAATTTTCACGCTTCCCGAATTCGGCGTGACCAAACCGACCAGAACTTTGAACAATGTGGATTTTCCGGCACCGTTTGGGCCAACGACTGCCGCATGCTGCCCATGAGGAATTGAAAGCGTGACATGATCCAAAGCAGGACGATCGTTGAAAAGTACAGTGACTTTATCGAAATCAATCCGGGCTGGCATACCCGAAGATATAAGTGAATTCTTCGTTTTAACCTCCAGATTATTGCCTATTGAAAACCATTATCATTATCAATAAAAGCGAAGAGTTGTCAAGAGTTTGATACAATTCCACTTTCAATTCTTGGAAAAAGAAGAGAATATGAAAATCACACTAAGTCAAATATCAAAGAACTCGGCAATCGTGGCCATATTTTTCCTGGCTGATAAGGGACTTGGACTAGTACGGCAGGTCATTATCGCCCGCCAGTTTGGCCTTTCAAAGGAGCTGGATGCATTCAATGTGGCCAACAATTTACCGGATATGTTATTTGCTTTAATCTCCGGCGGTGCACTGGCCATGGCATTCATACCTGTCCTTACTCAGACCATGACTCTGGAAGGCAGGCAATCTGCCTGGCGCCTGTTTTCAAGGATCGCGAATCTGGCGTTTATTATTACTGCAATGATGGCGGTGATCATTGCGATCCTCAGCGACCAACTGGTCAACTGGCAGGTGGGAATAGCCCCCGGTTTTGAGGTATCCCAGCGAAGATTGGTGGCTGAACTAATGCGGTTGAATCTGATTGCCACAGTGATCTTTTCCATTTCTGGCCTGGTTCTGGCGGGATTGCAGGCCAACCAGCATTTTCTCCTGCCGGCTGCCGCGCCTTCCCTCTATAATATCGGGCAGATCTTCGGAGCCATGATTCTGGCGCCTTCTAAGGGCTACCAGATAGGCAGCATACAATTGCCGGCCTATGGTCTGGGGGTGCATGGACTGGTCTATGGGGTGATCATCGGAGCGGTTTTGCATCTGTTGATCCAGGTACCAGGATTGATCAAATATCAATACCGCTGGGAGCCAGGAATTCAATTGAAAGATCCTGCGGTGCGGCAGGTATTGACTGTCCTGGGCCCGCGTTTGATCACCATGGTTTTCATCCAATTGATATTCATCGTGCGGGATAATCTGGCCAGCCGGCTGGCCACGGGTTCTGTTTCTGCATTGACCTATGGTTGGATGTTCTTTCAGGTACCCGAGACATTTATCGGCACCGCGATTGGGACGGCCATGCTTCCCAGTCTGGCAGCCCTGGCGGCAAAGGAAGACTGGAAAGAATTCTCTCATACCATCGAAAAGGCCGTTCATACGCTCATTGTGATCACGATTCCCATTGCTTTCGTGCTGGGAATCGGGCTTGGTGATGTGATTCAGGCTGCTTTTGGTTTCAGTTCGGAACAGACAGACCTGGTACTGTGGGTATCCAGAGGTTATTTATTGGGTTTGGCCGGGCAGTGTGTTCTTGAAGTGGCTGTGAGATCGTTCTATGCGAAGAAGGATGCCATCACACCGTTATGGGCAGCCGGGATCAATCTGGTACTCTATCTTGGCCTGGGAATTTTGTTAGCCGATCTTCTGGGTGCTCCGGGTATCAGTCTGGCGGATTGTCTGGCGTATACCAGTGAAGCGATTTTATTATTATGGGTTTTCAAGAGTCGCAGTCCGCAGCCGGTAAACTTCAGCATGACGATTCCCAGGGGAGCACTGGCCGCCTTAATTGGGTCGTTGGTTTCTGCGCTGTTAATTTTCATATTGCGTGAACGAGCTTATCCCCTGATAACAGCTCTGATCGCCATGACGGCAGGCACACTGGCATGCCTGCCTGTACTGTGGAAAGATGTGAAGCAATTAACACGGTTATGATATGAGGTTATAATTCAGGCCATGGCAAAGAAAAAGACCAATGTAAATACTACTCCGGAAATTAAACCGGAGGATACATCTCCTGTGGTAGTTGATCCACTGTATGACCCGCTACATGAAGGGAAAACCATGCAGGTGCGTATTGCCCCTGGAACAACCCGGCCGCTTCATGATAAGAAAACGGCATTGTACAATATCCAGAGGGATGAACCTATAGATCTGGAAAAAGATCTGGCAACTTCGCCTCCGGATGATGACGGGCCCTCCACACAACCGTTGAAAGCCGGTAAATCCGGCAAGCCAGGACGCTGGCGCTGGATTCTTTTAGGTATCTTATTAATGTTCATCGGAGCCGGTGCAGGCGGGTGGATTGGCTACAACTCGGCAGTGAAAGCCCGCGTAGCAGAACAGAAGAACAAGGTTGCCCTGGTGGCCACAACGCAATTCCAACTGGCACTGGTTGACCAGGCGAACGGTAATCTGGATATGGCGCGCAAACGCCTGGAATATATTGTCCAGTTGAACCCGCAATTCCCGGGTGTGACCGAAAAGCTGACGGAAGTCATGATGGCTCAGGCCGTCAAAGTCACCCCTACAGTAGTGGCTGCCGAACCAACACCCGTTCCAACGAAAGACACCCGCAACACGGAAGAGCTTTTCGTGCAGGCACGTCAGCAAGCTGCCAATAAGGAATGGAACGCGGCTCTGACCACTCTGGACAACCTGCGCCAGATCGACCGCTCGTACCGGGCTGTTCAAACGGACGGCCTGTACTATATCGCTTTGCGCAACCGGGGCATTAACCGGATCAATAGCGGTATGCTCGAACAGGGTATTTACGACATCACCATGGCCAGCCAGTTTGGCCCGCTGGATAAAGAAGCTGTTTCCTATACACAGACCGCAAGTTACTATTTAAGCGGCGTGGCCGCCTGGGCAGTTGACTGGCCCAAGGTGCTAGAATTCTTCTCGCAGTTCTATGCCACCGCGCCGGGTTTGAGGGATGCCTCCGGAATGACTGCCGCCGAACGATACCGCAAGGGTTCCATCTTATACGGCGACGAACTGGTGGCGAAAGGCGATCCATGTTCGGCTGTACAACAGTACCAGAACGCGCTAGCTCTCTCAACAGATGATGTCACTCAGAGTAAACTGAACGAAGCCACTAACCAATGCACGCCGCCCACGGAAGAAGTCCAACCAACGGAAGCACCTGTAGTAGAACCTACAATGACACCATCACCAGACCCATCAGTACCAGTGTCATCTTAGAGATTTAAGAGAGCATTAAAGATAAAAAACGGAAAGTCACTCGAATATCTGGTTAGTGAGCACCTTGATCAAGATGCTCCTGTTACAATTGATTGTCAATTATATTCAAATCGAAGATGATTAATCCATACGTGCTGTCAGATCATAGGCCATGGCGCCGGTGATCTGGATTTAGACTTGCTCACTGATTCTAAATAGTATTATCTGGAACTAAAAGGCTTTTTGAAGAATTCGATCGTCTTTTCCCAGGCATCTTCCCTGGCATGAGCATTTCCCTGCAGTGTTCCACCCGTGGAGAACACTAACCGGGGAAATATCTTGACGGACGTCTCACTGGCAGGGATCACGTAAGGCACATAATACGGTTCACCGGCTTCATCGTAGACAATGAGGGCGTAATTATGGGGATATTCATTCTTACGTAAAGTATCCATAATATCAACCGAGCCATCATAGGTATTCCACATACCGCAGTCTTTACTCGTAAAAAAGAGGAAATCCGCCTTTGAATTCTCCACTCTTATTCTGGCTTCCTCTTTGTTATCTGCGGCCTCCAGACTCTTCTGATAAACCGGTGTATACCCAAATGGCCGATTTTTGACGAAGCAATCCAGTGTATGCCGGAAGACCCATCGGTTCTTTATGCGGATATAAGGTACATCAATTCCCTTATCAGTCCATGATGACTCATTCTTGAAGGCGATCCCCTGGAAACAATAGGCATGAGGAGCCCACAAAGCCACGCGGGTAATTTCTGAATGACGCGAAGCCAGTATCAACGCAACTTCTGCCCCTTTTGACATCCCCAGGAGCCAGATATCTTTCCCGCGGGTGATCGGGTTTTGTTTGATCCAGTCTATTACCTTCTCGAAATATTCGAGCGGCACTCTGGATAATTGCGGTGGAAGGTTATACTCACCAATAAAGGACACAGACAGTACGTTGAATCCATGTGATGCAAGAGCGGCGGAGATCGGCGCATCCACATCCAAACCGCTGCCAGAACCGCCGATGAACAGGATCGTTGGCCTGCCGGGATCATCGGTGTAAAATAGCTCACCGATAAATTCATCAAGAATTCGTTTACTTTTAATATCGGAAGCTTTGAAATACCGCTCGACTGTGGCGTATACCTTTTCACCTTCACATTCGGCTGAGAACTCGATATACATTATTTCATTAATTGATATATGTTGGGCAATTTTTTGCAATGCTTTGGGATCACGGCTTTTTACTGAAACCACTAAACCCATCGGATCGATAAAGTCATACGAACCTTCATCCGGTTTCTGTAGTGACAGGTTCACTTCTCCAATCTTATCCGCCGTGAACCATGCGGCTGATTCATACAAGACATCCTTTGCCCAGGGGAATCTCATCGACGCGTTCAGCCTTACTCGAGATTTTGGTGGAACTCCGGAAACGATGATATCCAATTTTTTATCAGATAAGGCGGCTAAAGGTTGTATCTGCAATTTCATTATTTTGTTTGTCTTTCTCCAGTGGGTTATATTCGACCGTTTCCTCAAAACCATCCTGCTCTACTCCGTCAAAGCGATAAAGCTTCTTCAATAGAGTCCAGAGAGTATCTAATTCTTCCGAAGTGAGTTCATAAAATAGTGTGTCGAAAAATTCAGTACCACGAATGGCATCCCTATATAATGCCTGATTGCCAGAAGGTGTGATCACTATATTGACAGATCGTTTATCGTTTTTACTAGGAACTGTCATTATGTACCCCTTTTTTTCCACGATGTTCACCAGTTGTTTGATGCTCTGCTTGGTCGTACCCATCTTTCGGGCAATATTATTAATGGAGGCGAAACCATCCGGTAAATGAAGAATGGAAATCAACATCATCAACTGGCGCGAAGTGAAGGCTTCCAGATTCTGGTCTCCTTTTACCTGGATCTTGTTCGCCAGAGAGAAAAGGGTTGCATACACTTGTTGCCTTAAAAATATCGTTCTATTATTTTCCAAATTTCCTTCTTTGTAATAGACAATATAATGACTATTATATTACAAATCTGAAATAGGACAATATAATGACTAATATATGGAAATCCAATTCCAATTAGGGAAGACAGATTCCTTTTCATGTCTTGAAGACCTATATAGCAAATTGAATTACATGATTCCAACCAACTCGATCCGAATGTAAATCTTCCTCATGGAAATTGACCGGCCGGGATTATTGATATGAGAAATCACCATGTATCAATCGATATACTTCATATTCGAATATTTTTGATAAATAATACTTACCGTGCTGTCAGATCATAGGCCATGGCGCCGGTGATCTGGACTTCGACGATCTCACCAACGGCCAATTTCTTTTCAACAATCACCAACCCGTCGATCTCCGGCGCGTCCCGATAGCTGCGCCCGATGGATATCCCCTTGTCCGTACCCTCGATTAGAACCGATAATCTCTGCCCGATAAAGCCCTGATTTTTCACAAGGGAAAGCTTTTCCTGTTCAGACATAAGGATGTTATAGCGTTCTTCTTTAAGTTCGGGGGGAATTGGATCTCCCAACGACTCACTGGTTGTACCTGGTTCAAATGAGAAGGTGAAAACCCCGACGCGATCAAATTTGACTTCCCGAACAAAATCCAGAAGCGTGTTGAATTCCTCCTCCGTTTCACCAGGGTAGCCGACGATGAAAGTCGTGCGCAGCGCGATCTTCGGATTCCCCTGACGAAGCTTTTCGACCGTACGGTTTACCCAATCCATATTGGAAGGGCGTTTCATCCGTTTAAGCGTGTCAGGGTGTGCATGCTGCAGGGGAATATCCAGATAGGGGAGAATGATACGCCCTTCACATAGTTGCGCAATCAGACGGTCTGATACGGCGCCTGGATAGGCATACAATAATCTGATCCAGGGGATATCAGGCGCAACAGAATGGATTTTCTCCAGCAGATCTGGCAGTGCGTCATGCATTCCAAGATCATGGCCGTAGTCTGTAATATCCTGCGCGATCAGGTTGATCTCTTGAATACCGTTTTCAGCGAGGAATCTGACTTCGGAAAGAATGGATTCAACCGGACGACTGACGGCCGGACCTTTAATCAGGGGAATGGAGCAAAATGCGCAGGGACGCCGGCAGCCATCCGCGATCTTTAGATAGGCGCTGGCTCCCTGAATGGCCACACGGGGGATACCTTTTTCCTCCATTCCAATCACGGGGACATCCGGAATATGGTATACCGGAGCTGAACGGGCTGGAGACTGCCTGATCGTATGGAGCAGATCAACAATGTCCATCCATCGCCGGGTGGAAAGGATGCCATCCAATCCCGGCACTTCCCGGGCCACAAGGTTGCGATCCCGCTGGGTGAGGCAGCCGGCTGCGATCAGGATCTGTCCTTTTCTTTTTCGGGCTGACAGGCGCTGCAGTGCCTGTAATGATTCTTCACGCGCTGCGGCTATAAATCCGCAGGTGTTCACCACTAATACGTTCGCTTGGGCAGGATTTTCGACAGAGCTGTACCCATCCTGAACGAGAAGGCCGGCCATGGATTCTGAGTCGACCAGATTTTTAGCGCAGCCAAGCGATTCTATGTAACAGGTCTTTGAAGCTGCCATCAGGGAATCAGGGGAGTGACTGTGGGTGGAATACGCGTTGCGGTTGGGCGCAGGGTCAGCGTTGCCAGTGGAGTGCTGGTCGGAGCTGCGGTTACAGCCGATGTGGGCGTCATGACGCCTTCTTTGTTAAAAATCAGGCGCAGAGGTTGACCGGGCAACCCAAGGGTTCCAAGATCTCGCTGGTTGTAATAAATTTGCAGAGCTGCCGCGTTCCCACTGAGCACTTCGATTCGTTCATCGGAAGTGAATGGATACGCGTTACCCGGCACAGTCCGGCCAAGAAAAGCCACTTTCTTGCCGGTCGTCACCTGCAGAAAAACCCGTTGATTGGGCACAATATAAACCTGCATGGAGGCCTGCCCAAGACTGGGAACCGGCGGGGTTGGTGATTCATTGGCCGCCATGAGAGGATTCACAGGATTACTGGTCGGCAATTGACCGATGGATTCCGGGTTACGGGCGGGTTCTGTCGGTTCTGGAGTTGTTGTTCCCGCTTCACCAATATCACTGGTGGGATTTTGTCTGAGAACTTCTGCGATGGCAGGAGGTTTGGACAAAGACTCTGTGTGCGATGACATAACCTGAAAGGCAGACCAGATACCGAATAGCACCAATCCAATAATTGTCACGCTGCCTACAATGAAATCAACCGATAAAAATCGATGGAGGCCAGATTTGGGTGCCGGAGATTTAGCCGATTGTTTTTTCTTCCGGTCGGATTTCACTTCTGGTTCAGGGGGTAGCAGTTCGATGCGCCGTGCCTGAAGAGCTTCTGCAAAGGTGCCAAGCAAAGAGTCGGTATCAAGGTTCAAAAAAGCCGCATATCCGCTCAATAGCCCCCGTGCCTGTACCAGGGAAGGAATATCATTGAAATTACCGTCTTCCATATCGACCAGGTAGCGGGCACGGATATGGGTCAGTTTTTCAATATCTTCAACTGAAATGCTGAGTTTTTCACGGCAGGAACGCAATTGGTTACCAATATTTCGGAACAATGCTGCCGAAGTAGTATCTGATTTTTGCGAAGGCAAAAATTCAGGTCTTTCATACAAGCTGGCCACATTTTCATCGTGTTTCTGCGTATTTGCCTTACCATCAACGGGTTTTACTGCCGTATCCTGCAGATTCATTTGAGGAGAAGCCGAACGTGGTTCGATCGGGATTTCCGGTTTCCCATCAAGCAAATCCAAAAGAGAGGTTGTTGAAAGCTGAAGCCAATCTGCGTATAGACGGATAAACCCCCTGGCCTGAGCCATTGATGGAATTTCGGTCAGCCGGTTCTCTTCGAGAGCTTCGATAAAGTACGGCCGAATATGAACAGCTCGGGAGACATCGTCAATGGAGGCTTTTTTCGCGATGCGGGCCTGTTTGAGTTGTTCACCGACTGTTGGTTGCATGAGGGTTTTCTTATTCAAAAAATCCGGCCAGCCAGTCAAAGCTGGAACTGGCCGGATGGTTATCCTGATTATTGGACTTTTGGTGAACCTTATCAGGCAGCGGTTTCTGTTTCAGCGGATTCTGCCGGTGTTTCGGATTTCACGGCTTCTACAACCACCGCCGGAGCCGGAGAAGCAGGAGCGGCAGAAGCAGCCGGAACGGCAACAGATTCACCTTCACGATGAACGATGATCTTGATCTCGGGCACCAGATCCATGGTGAGGCGGACACGGGCTTTATGCTCACCCAGAGTGCGCACAGGCTGAGTCTCGACCGCGCGGCGATCAAGGGAAATACCGACCTTACTATTGATTGCTTCGGAAATCATTTGCGATGTAATCGAGCCGTACAGTTTTCCCGTTTCACCGGCTTTGCTGGCAAAGGTTAGAACAAGACCATTGATTTTGTCAGCAATCCCGCCCATTTCCTCGTTGAGTTGCGCGCGGTGTACCGTTGCCTGTGAACGGATCCGATCCGCCTGCTTCATGGCACCCAGTGTGGCCAGAACCGCGTAACCCTGGGGAAGCAGGAAGTTGCGACCATAACCATCAGCAACCTTCTTTACGTCACCGGCACGCCCCAATTTATATACATCTTTGATCAATAAGACTTTCATTTTACAAGCCCTTTCAAGATGATGTCACTGATCGAAGGGTACAACGATCAATGCGAACCGAAATTCTACCAGTTAGTTACCAGATGGTCAAATCAATAAAGGGATTTATTGGATATTTACACCATATGCCTTTTGTATCGGGAGAACTATGAACGATCCTTTTCCGGAAGAAGAAAGATCACCGATGATGGACACTGTTGCCTTATATACAGCATTGGCCATATCATCCGATTTTACGACAGTGAACAGAGTTCGATTTTGCCTTTCTTCCTCTTCAAAGATGTCTTCAAGATTGGGAATCAATGGGAAATCCTCCTGGAGAGCGGGTTTCTCATCGATTCTGACCTGACTAGCACTGGGCAGAATAGTGATCTCTGAAACACCGGCGGTTTTCCAGGCAAGGATTACATCATCGAGTTTCTCGATTTCCAGCAAAACAAAAATTATAAAGTACATCTATTCCACCTCATCAGATTCCACTTGTTTCTTTTCGATTGTCTGACCGGTTTTTGCCGTTAGAATGGAAGGAAGATTTGTGAAACAAAACTTAAGAAGCGGTGGTGTGACCAGTGTGGAAACAAGAATTATTACCACGATATCCGTCAATATGTCCGCATCGATCAATCCGGACTTCGCGCCAATACTGGCGAGAATCAGGCCTACTTCGCCACGTGAGATCATTCCCGTACCCAGCTGTATCGATTCCAACCAAGAAAGACCGCCCGCCAAACCTCCCAAACCGGCGCCCAATATCTTACTTATTATGGCAACCAGTATCAAAATCAGCAATAATCCAAGCGAAGTTAACGAAAATGAATGCAGGTCAGTTTTTAAACCGATACTGACAAAAAACACCGGGACAAAGAAGCCATAGGCAATATTGTGCATGCCTTCTATGACCTGTTCCTTCTCCACACAACGTGAGAAGAATACTCCAGCGAAGAAGGTGCCGGTAATGGCTGCCATTTCCCCGATAAGTTCGGCTGCCAGACCGTAGATCAACAGGATCACCAGACTGAAGGTTAGAAGTCCCTGGCTAATCGTGGATTTTTCAATCCGGTGTAAAAGTCGGGGAAGGAAAAAATACCCAAAAACACCGGCCAGGATGAAATACAGGAGCATTCGACCGACGAGCAGCAAGAAACCGACAAAACTGAAGTTTCCCCCCAGAACGGCAATAAAAATCGAGAGAAGCAGAATCACGAGAATATCGTCATAAACGGCTGCTCCCAGTAATCCATAACCAACTCTGGTTCGCAGGTAACCCAGCTCCATTAGAGTCTGCGCCGATATAGAAACACTGGTGGCCGCGAGCGTCAATCCCAGGAACAGGGCTGAACTCTGATCCATTCCTGTGGCTATCCCGCAGAGATATCCCAATACCACAGGAAATACAACACCAAGTGTTCCGGCATACATTGCCACCCGCGAACTTTTCGCCAGATCTCGCAGGTGCAGTTCGATTCCAGCCAGAAACATTAGTAAGAGAACACCAATCTCTCCCAGATTATCGATCATTTCCAGAAGGTGCAGATCAGTAATGAAGGGCAGATTCGCCAGATTTATTAATGACGGTCCAAGGATAATACCAATAAGTAATTCACCAAATACCGATGGTTGTCCCAGGCGTGTGCTCAAATACCCGGCAATTTTTGCTGCAGATAATATAATAATCAGTGACAGGATAAGCTGTAAAAAAACCGACATTGATTGTCCCTTGAGAAGAACCAAATTTGTGTGATAAATATATCATATCAAAAAATACGAGGAAAAATGACTCTGGAAGAACGCCGAAAGCATTGGATGGAAACTCAGTACGCCGCTTCAATTAAAAAGGCAGCGGAACGCCGACAAAAATTTACAACGAGTTCTGATATTGAACTACCTGCGGCAGCCATTCCGTCAGTTTTTGATTATGAAAAGCAATTGAACTTTCCAGGCGAGTATCCTTTCACCCGGGGTGTGCAGCCTTCCATGTATCGCAGCCGCTTCTGGACAATGCGTCAATATGCCGGATATGCCTCGGCTGAGGAATCCAATAAACGGTATCGTTTTCTTCTGGCGCAGGGACAAACTGGACTATCGGTGGCGTTTGACCTGCCCACACAGATCGGTTATGACGCCGATGACCCACTTGCGGCCGGAGAGGTGGGCAAAGTAGGTGTCTCCATATCTTCACTGGATGATATGGATGCGCTGTTTGACCAGATCCCACTGAACGAAGTCTCAACCAGCATGACCATCAACGCGCCAGCTTCCATTCTGCTGGCTATGTATATCGCCGTTGCACACCGGCATGGAGTCGAAGAGAAGTGTCTGCGGGGCACCATCCAGAACGACATATTAAAAGAATATATTGCCCGCGGAACGTATATTTTTCCACCGAAGCCTTCCATGCGGTTAATCACAGACGTGTTTGGTTACTGCACCGGACATATTCCACACTGGAATACCATCAGTATCTCCGGTTATCATATTCGCGAAGCCGGTTCGACAGCTGTTCAGGAGGTAGCCTTCACCCTGGCCAATGCCATCGCCTATGTGGATGCCGCAGTTAAAGCCGGGCAGCGGGTGGATGAATTTGCCTCGCAATTGTCCTTCTTCTTCAACGCGCATAATAATTTTCTCGAGGAGATCGCCAAATTCCGTGCTGCCCGCCGGCTATGGGCCAGGATAATGAAAGAAAGATTTGGCGCGCAGGATGAAAAATCCTGCATGCTGCGCTTTCACACGCAAACCGCCGGGTCAACGCTTACCGCCCAGCAGCCGGAGAACAATATCGTCAGGGTGACTTTGCAGGCACTGGCTGCTATTCTCGGCGGAACACAATCGCTGCATACCAACAGCATGGATGAAGCCCTCTGGCTGCCAACAGAGAAATCGGTGCGGGTGGCATTGCGCACGCAGCAAATCATTGCCCACGAATCCGGGGTGGCTGACAGCGTGGATCCTATCGCCGGATCGTACCTCGTGGAATATCTCACGGATGAAATCGAAAGACAGTCCGCGGCCTATATTCAGAAGATCGATGAAATGGGTGGAGCGCTGGTGGCAATCGAACAGGGGTATGTTCAGAACGAGATCCAGAATGCTGCCTATGCCTATCAGAAAGCCGTTGAGGCGAAAAAGCAGATCATTGTCGGGATCAATGAATTTCAGACGGAAGAAACCCTGACATTGGAACGGTTAAAAGTAGATGCCAGTATCGAAGCCGGGCAAAAACAACGCCTGCAAAAGCTGCGGAAAGACAGAGATGCACAAAAAATCTCGGAAAGTTTATCCGCCCTGGAAAAAGCTGCCCGGGGCAGAGACAACTTAATGCCCCTCTTGATCCACTGCGTTGAAAACCAATCAACCCTCGGAGAGATCACGGGAGTCTTGAAGAGAATCTGGGGAGAATATCAACCACCATCTTTTGCCTAAAAGGACAGAGAATGGCCAGAGTATTAAAGATCAACCATGTTGGAATTGCCGTGGCAGACACGGCAAACGCGCGGTCCTTTTGGGAAAGCGCTCTGGGATTAACCGTCGACCATGTGGAAGATGTACTGGCACAGAAATCACAGGTGACATTCATTCCGGTCAGTGAGAGTGAAATTGAACTGGTTACACCACTTGCTGCGGAGTCTTCTGTGGCAAAATTTCTGGCAGATCGCGGACCGGGGATGCATCATCTCTGCCTGCAGGTTGATGATATTGCCGGTATGCTGGATGATCTGAAGAAGAAAAACATCCGGTTGATCAATGAAACGCCTTTACAGGAACCCGGACGCTTGATGGCTTTCGTCCATCCAAAAAGTACCGGAGGTGTTCTGGTGGAGCTGTATCAGGTGTTGCAAGATTCCCATTAATCGACCCAAAAGAGGATCGATCCATGCAAAAAGAAAAAGTCACATTTCCACCTTGGGGGTGGGTGGGATTGGCCTGTGTGACCATTTTTTGGCCGATCAACTGGCTGGTTGGCGGGTCGCGCACGATGTGGGCTTTTTTTCCGTTATGGACCGGGTACGCTCTGGTTGTCGATGGCCTGGTCTATTTACGAAGCGGAAGCAGTGCTATCAACCGGAGCCGTGCAGGCTTCATCAGTGAGTTCTTGATCTCAGCGCCAGCCTGGTGGTTGTTCGAGATACTCAACCGGCGGGTGCAGAACTGGCACTATATCGGTGCTGAAGGACTCACGGATCTGCAATACTTTCTTATCTCGACGTTGAATTTCTCCACAGTCATTCCTGCCGTATTCGGCACAGCCGAGCTTGTATCCACTTTCAAATGGATAGAAAACACGAGGATCAACATCCGTATCCCGAGCACTAAGAATTCGGCGCTTGGATTCTTTGTTACCGGCCTGATGATGTTGACAGCGCTGCTTTTACAACCGCGCTATTTTTTCCCCTTCATATGGCTGTCTGTATACTTCATCATCGAACCTGTCAACCTGTGGATGGGCAACCCGGGGTTATTCACCTTTACCGATAAGCGGGACTGGCGCCCGGTGATCGCGCTTTTCATCGGTGTGCTGATCACCGGCTTCTTCTGGGAATTCTGGAATTACTACTCATATCCCAAATGGATCTATACGGTGCCCTTCGTGAGCCAGGTGAAATTGTTTGAAATGCCGCTGCCCGGTTATTTCGGCTATTTACCATTCTCTCTGGAATTGTGCGCAATTACGCAAATGGTCAATCGGTTGACCGGAAACCGGAATGCCGATATTATCTCCATCTTTCGAAAGAGATTTTCCGGGGAAGTGATGTCAAACCGTCAGGCTTGAGTAACCGAAGTCTGAATTGAAGCTTCTTCTTTTTCCGCTACCGCGATTCCCTCATCGACGTTGACCCGGCCAAGCAAGATTGCTCCGACCACAAAGAAAATGATCAGTGAAACGATGCTAAGGCGGCTGTGACCGACAAACTGGCTGACCAGGGCGAAGACAAATGGACCGGCTATACCGGCAAATTTCTCGCTCACACTAAAGAAGCCGAAAAATTCAGCCGATTTACTCTTTGGCATCATCCGGCCAAAGAGCGAGCGGCTCAATGCCTGGCTGCCACCCTGGACGGTGGCAACGGCAAACCCGAGCGCCCAGAATTGCCATTCATACTGAAGGAAGTAAGCGTAGATAGTGATACAGGTGTAAATGATCAGACTGAGATAGATGGATCTTTTTGTGCCGATCTTTTTCGCCAGCCAGCCGAACAGAAAAGCAAAGGGAATAGCCACAAACTGCACCATGAGCAGTGTGCCGATCAGAGTGGTCTGGCCAATACCGATCTCGGCGCCGTAAATTGTGGCCATTTTGATGATAGTGCCGATCCCGTCGTTGTAGAACCAGAAGGCCAGCAGAAACAGGAAGAGCTGTTTGAATTTGACTATCTCGCGGAAGGTATGTGCCAGCCGGCTAAAACTGGCGTGCACCGGGTTGAAATTTTCCTCTCCACTCAGCACACGGCGGCCGGGTTCAGGGACATATTTGATCAGGGGAATAGTGAATACGAACCACCAGAGCGCCACTGAAAGGAAACTCAGACGGGACATTAAACCGGTGAGTTCCTTGGGTGCCAGCATGATCATCACCAGATTGATGGCCAGCAGAATTCCACCGCCAAGGTAGCCCAGCGCGTAACCACGGGATGACACCTGGTCCATTTCGGCGCCGCTGGCAATGTGTGGAAGAAGCGAATCGTAGAATACCAGCGATCCGGCAAAACCCAGGTCTCCAACGATGAAGAAGATGGATGCCATCAGCCAGTCTCCGGTCTTTACGAAATACAGTAGAGTTGTTCCCAGGACACCAATGAAAGCAAATATGGCCAGCAGGCGTTTTTTGGAACCGCTGAAGTCTGCCAGCGCACCAAGAATGGGACTGGCAACAGCCGCGATCAGGAGAGAAATTGAAGTTGTATATCCCCAGTAGGCAGTGGCCATGTTACCGGGCAGATCAGCGGCCGCCACACTGGCGTAATACACCGGTAGAACAGCTGCCATGATAGTGGTGGCAAAAGCCGAATTAGCCCAGTCATACATAGCCCAGGCATTGATGATCTTCCTGTGTTTCTTTTCCTCTTCGGATGGTGCGTTTTTGTTTTCGACCTGTGAATTATTCATGCTCGCCACTCTCCCGCATAGTATTATTCGATTATACAGGAATCCGATACAATTGGGAAATTCATTCTAAGAACAAATGATTTATTATGAATAAGTATGTATAATACGTTGCTGCAAATGATAAATCAGGTATTCAGGTGAAGGCATGTCTCAAGATGTAATCCGTGTTATTGGCGCCCGTGAGCACAATTTAAAGAACATTTCCGTGGATATTCCCCGCGATAAACTGGTGGTGATTACCGGTCTCTCCGGTTCCGGTAAATCCTCTCTAGCGTTCGATACCATCTTTGCCGAAGGACAGCGCCGTTACGTGGAATCCCTTTCGGCATACGCCCGCCAATTCCTGGGGCAGATGGATAAACCGGATGTGGATTCCATCGAAGGTCTGTCACCTGCCGTTTCCATCGACCAAAAAGCCACCTCGCACAATCCGCGTTCTACAGTGGGAACAGTGACAGAAGTGTACGATTACCTGCGCCTGCTATTTGCCCGCGTGGGAATTCCCCATTGCCCGGTGTGTGGAAGGGAGGTTCAGCGGCAGTCTGCCCAGGAAATTGTGGATGCCATTCAGGCATTGCCCGACGGCACCCGCCTGTTGATCCTTTCCCCCCTGGTGCGTGGACGGAAGGGTACCTATCAGAACATTTTTGAAGATATCCGCAAAATGGGTTTTGTGCGCGCGAGAGTGGACGGTCAGGTCGTAAATCTGGAAGACGAGATCACCCTGGACCGCTTTAAAATCCACACAATCGAAGCGGTAGTCGACCGGCTGGTAATCAACAAACAGGCGGAAGAAACTGAACAGAAGAATGCCCTTTCACGTCTCACGGATTCCGTAGAAACCGCCTTAAAGATCGGGGAAGGTTACCTGACCGTACAAAATGCGAGTGTTGAACCTCCGGTTGATCTTTTTTTCAGTGAACATCTGGCCTGCCCGGAGCACGGGGTAAGTCTGCCGGAAATCGAGCCGCGTACATTTTCTTTTAACACTCCGCACGGCGCCTGCCCGGATTGTGAAGGGCTGGGCAGCAAACTGGAAATCGACCCGGATTTGTTGATCCCTGACCGCGATCGGTCGTTGAATGACGGCGCGATCATCGCCATGGAATGGAGCAACAGCCGGGAACAGGGCGGCTATTACTGGCAAATGCTAGAGGCCGTGGCCGGGCACTTCCATATCGATCTGGATATACCTGTAAATCAAATTCCTGAAGAAAAACTGAATCTGGTCTTGTACGGTACGGGCAAACAGGAAGTGACCATGAACATGGTAGGTCGGAATAATGAACGGCATACCACGTTCGATACCACATTCGAAGGAGTCATTCCCAACCTGGAGCGCCGCTTCCGCGAGACATCCTCGGAGTTCATTCGCAGCCGTATCGGCGAATATATGAGTGACCGGCCGTGCCCGACCTGCAAGGGAACCCGCCTGCGGCCGGAAGCCATGGCCGTTACGGTTGATGAAAAAAACATCGTGGAAATAACCGGGTGGCCGGTAGAGAAAACCCTTTCTTGGATTGTAAAATTGATGGACAGGGATGGTTGTCTTACCATCCGCCAGAAGACCATCGCGGAACGGGTTTTGAAAGAGATTCGCGAGAGATTGGGATTCCTGGTGGATGTCGGATTGAACTATCTGACACTGCGCAGACCTGCGGGATCCCTCTCGGGCGGTGAAGCTCAGCGCATCCGTCTGGCCACACAGATCGGTTCCCGCCTGATGGGCGTACTCTATGTGTTGGATGAACCTTCCATTGGATTGCACCCGCGGGATAATGACCGCCTGCTGGCCACTTTGCGGGGGCTGGTGAATCTTGGGAATACGGTACTGGTGGTGGAGCATGACGACGAAACCATCCGCGCGGCAGACTGGATCATCGATCTCGGCCCGGGAGCCGGTGAACACGGAGGTGAAATTATCTCTGCCGGGAACGTCCAGCACATTATTGAAGACAAAAAATCCATCACCGGCGATTATCTGAGCGGAAGAAAGAAAATACCGGTTCCTGAAATCCGCCGGAAAGGCAACGGAAAGGAACTGATCGTCCGTGGAGCCAGGGCAAATAATCTGAAAAACATCGATGTGCATATACCCCTGGGCGTGTTGACCTGTATCACAGGTGTATCAGGCTCGGGAAAGAGCACGTTGATGGTCGACATCCTGTATGCGGAGCTGGCCCGGCAGTTTTACAACGCTCACACCCAGCCGGGTGAGTTCGACCGGTTGGAAGGTATAGAGCATATCGATAAGATCATCAATATCGATCAGTCTCCTATCGGCCGCACGCCAAGATCCAACCCGGGAACATACACCGGGCTGTTCGATGAGATTAGAGTTCTATTTGCCGAATTGCCGGAAAGTAAAATCCGCGGATATAAGGGCGGACGATTTTCCTTCAATGTTCACGGCGGGCGCTGCGAAGCCTGCCAGGGACAGGGACAACTGCGTATCGAGATGCAATTCCTGCCGGATGTGTATGTGCCCTGCGACGTGTGCCACGGCGCGCGCTTCAACCGTGAGACATTGCAGGTGAAATTCAAAGGCAAGTCGATTGCCGATGTGCTCGATATGACAGTGGAGGAAGGAGTCGAATTCTTTGCCGCTTTTCCGGGTATTCAGAACAAACTGAAAACGCTGATGGATGTCGGCCTGGGGTATGTACGTATCGGTCAGCCGGGCACCACCCTTTCAGGCGGGGAAGCACAGCGGGTGAAACTGGCAAAAGAACTTTCACGGCGGGCAACCGGAAAAACCCTGTATGTGCTGGACGAACCTTCCGTTGGACTGCATGCCGCCGATGTGCACCGCCTGATCGATGTGTTACAGCGTCTGGTGGACAATGGCAATTCCATTGTGATCATTGAACATAACCTCGACATAATTAAAGTTGCCGATTATATTATTGATCTAGGACCTGAAGGAGGTGACCGCGGCGGAAAACTGATCGCTACCGGTACTCCGGAAGACCTGAGCCGGGTGGAAACCTCATACACCGGGCAATTTTTGAAGGATGTTCTGTCAAGAAAATAGCCGTCTCTTGGCTCGCTAAAAGCGGGATAATCAGGTAGAATCCGCTAAGGCACGGCAGAACTTGCATTGAAAATCAGGGATGACCGGTCGCAGGTTGGATCGGGAATTCCAGAAGGAAACGGGAAATCCTATGTCTGGAAAAGAAAACCCTCAGAATGTGATTGATTCGTACAAAAAACGGCAGCAAACAATGCCGTTTCTGATCGGCGGTCTCGCCGGTATTTTGATTCTGGGCGGTGTACTACTATTGATCTACTGGCTGTCCGGTCCAAACAAACCGGCGTTATCTTTCCTCAATACAAAGACCAGTACACCAACCCTGACGTACACCGCTTCTCCCATACCACCGACCAGTACTTTTACCCTAAGCCCGACGGCTTCGGCGACACAGATGCCCAGCGCCACATCAACACCCAGCGGGCCATTCGAATACACCGTGGTTGAAGGAGATTACTGCCAGAAGATCGCAGACCAATACGGTACAGTGGTGAAAGCCCTGACTTTGCTAAATCCTGCTCTGGGCTCGGGGTGCAACATTAAAGTCGGCGAAAAGATTCTCATCCCGCAGCCGGGCGCGGTGCTGCCTACTGATACACCGATCCCGCAGAACCTGAAAGCCGGAACATTGATCAAGTACTCGGTTGAACCTGGCGACACCATCAACAAGATAGCCGCGAAATTCAACAGCGTGGCGGAAAAGATATTGACCCAGAATAAGATCAAGGACGCGAACCTGATCCAGGTTGGGCAGGAATTGCAGATCCCGGTAAATCTTGTGACAGTTGTACCCACTCGCCCGGCGACCATTACACCCGGCGGGACCCAGATTGGCGGCACCAAAGCTCCGACAAAAACTCCAACGGTCGCCGGATCACCGGCAGCGCAATAATCTGGTGTATTGATTTCAGACGGGCGGGTTGGATAAACCCGCCCGCTTTCTTATGAAATCCAGAATTATTTACAGTCGAATTCTTTACCTGATCTTTGGACTGGTGGTACTGATTTGCCTGGGGCTGGTTTTTCTACCTCTCTGGCAGACTCTCCCTGAACCGCGTATCAGTCCTGAGAAAGGCGCGGAAATCAGTTCTCTGGCCGAAATCAAACTGACATTTCCTGTGGAAATGGACCGCGATTCGGTGGAGAGTCATCTGTCGATTCAGCCGCCCGTCAATATCCAATCTGTCTGGGACGGCAATAGATTGACCATAATTACCGAATCCGGTTATCCGACAGATATGAATATCCAAATCCTGCTTTCGGCCGGTGCGACCAGTCGGAATGACCACCGTTATCCGAAGGATTTGGCCTGGCAATTTCATATCCGCCCGGCGGAGATCGCCTATCTTGGAAAGGCGACTAACACACCGGAAATCTGGCTCGTCAATCAGAGGGGAGATAATTCCCGGCAGATCACACATACCAGCGGCAGGATCACCGGGTTTGCCGCGGAGCCGAATGGTTCAGGATTCTACTATTCCGTCCGCAACGATCTGGGCGGCGCGGATATTCATCATACCGATCGCGACGGCGGGCATAACAGCCTGATCGTCAATTGTGAACACGAAACCTGCGGTGATCCTGCCGTTTCACGGGATGGACGGCTGCTGGCGTTTTCACGCAACCGCGACCCGCTGGATGGGACGACCAGTACGGCTGACTATATTTACACTCTGCTGACCACGGAAGATAATCCCATACCGGCCGCGTTGATCCAGGAGAAGGGAATCACGGGCAGTCTGCCGTCTTTTTCACCTGACGGACTAAAATTGGCTTTTTATGACAAAAATAGCAGGGGAATTCGCGTGCAATATCCCGAAGGACGTCATGATTTTCTGCTGGGAACTGGCCGTCCGCAGAAGGGAGCCTGGTCACCGGATGGAACCAGACTGGCGTTTGTGGAGGATATCTTTGAAGATGAAGTTGTGTCATCGACGCTCTATGTGGTGGATCTGGTCAGCGGCACCATAACAGAACCGTTCAAGGATATTCTGCCTCAGATCGAACTGGGTGAACCAGATTGGTCGCCGAATGGCCGGAAGATCATCCTGGGCGCACGGCTTTCCGGCGGTCCGATTGGCCGTCAGTTATGGCTGCTGGATCTGGAAGGATTGGAAGCCACGCCGCTTACCGGTGATCTCAGCCGGATGCAGGCTGCGCCGAAATGGAGCCCTGACGGCCAGTGGATCGTCTTTCAACAATCCCGGCCGGGTGTGACCGGATCGAAACCCGAAGCCGTTGTGTGGAACTCAAAAAATCATTCAACGGCGGTCGTGGCGGAAGACGCCGCCATGCCAGCCTGGGCGCCGTGATCTTCCGCCAGGGACAGGCGAATCTCTTCGAGGACGGTCTCATCCGTCTCGCGGCTAAGTGCCGTTGAAAGGAAATCGCGCGCCCGGCAGGAAGATATTTGTCCCAAACCCCAGGCGGCATGACCGCGGATGAGGGCGTCCGCCTCATTAAAAAGTAAATACGACAGGGATTCAACAGCGTCTTCACAACCGGTATTTCCAAGCACGACTGCCGCGTTGCGAAGCAATCCGCGGCGCCTGGCGCGAATTAAACCGGTACCGGTAAAGCGTGACTTGAATTCTGCACCGGAAAGATGAACAAGCACAGGCAGGTCGGGAAAGACATCCTCCAGGGACCGCGGTAGAAATTCTGTGAGAACGCCGACTTCTGATGCTTTTTGATTCCACGGACAGACCGACTGACAGGCATCACAGCCGAACAAACGGCGGCCCAGCAGCGGACGCAGCTCAAGGGGAATGCTCCCCCTGTTCTCAATAGTCTGATAGGCCAGGCATCTACGGGCGTCGATCCTGCGGTCCGGCAGGATGCAGGCTGTAGGGCAGGCATCCAGACAGCGCCGGCAGTTGCCGCAGAGGTCGGGAATTTCTTGACTCGCCGGTTCCAGTTCCAGCGATGTGAAGATTTCTGTCAGAAAAAAGAAGGATCCCTCCTGCGGGTGGATGGCCAATGAATTACGGCCCTGCCAGCCCAGCCCGGCACGCACCGCAAGCGGTTTTTCCAGCACGGGCGAGGAATCGACCGCCACAAGGAATTCAACCAGCCTGCCGGCTGCCCGCGACAGTTCTTCCGCCACACAGGCGGCGCGTTCCCGCAGAACCTGATGATAATCGCGGCCGCGGGAGTGGGCGGAAATCAGACCGGTCAGGCCGCCGGGATCAGCGAAAGGGATTCGCCCGGAATAACGCGCGCCCAGAATAAGAATGGAACGCGCTGCGGGAAAAAACAGCCGGGGAGATGCCCGTTTTGCCAACCCGGAGGCGTCTTCGAGAAAATGCATAGTGCCGTGAAATCCGGCAGTGATCCACCGGCGGTAATGGTCAAAAGCACTCAGCGGGGTTACATTAGATACACCCCACAATGTAAACCCACCGCGGCGGCTGATTTCCTGAATAATTTGCGGATCCAGTCTAGCGGACATGGTTTGATTATACGGTCAAATGAATAGAGGCTCCCTTTAGTGGAAGCCTCTTTTGAGAGATCATGCAAGCCTGCGTTTCAGGATTATTTTACAGAAAAAGCAAAATTGAACTTGAAGATCACCACTTTATCATCGTTGTACATGCGCCAGTAGGAAACGTAATTCCCCGGCGCGGTGGGGGCGGTGAAATCTGCTATAAAAGTATATTCCTCGCCGTAACCAATGGCGGGCAGCATCATGGTTGTCAAAGAATTACTTTTATATCCGCCATAGTAGGTGACAAAGAACTCATTGGTCCATTTGCGTTTGCCGTTATTGCGGAAGGTCCATTTCACGTCAAAATCCTGCCCGGGAGCCATCACGGTTCCGTCGCCGGGAGACTGGAATGCAAGGACCACACTGTCGGTGTACGGAGTCTTCGTCCAGGTGGGATAACGCGTGACCGCGGCGGCTGTGAAGGTGGATTGCGGGGTGGAGGTGACCGCACCGGCCACCGCCTGAGTCAGGGTGGGCAGGGTGAGGGGTGTGGCAGTGGCTTCCGCTGTGGCCGTGGGCGCCGGTGTGGCTGTGGCTTTGGGTGCGTCTGCGGTCAACTGGGCGACCAGCGTGGAGTAGATCTCCTGTTTAAGGGCGGGGACATCCACGGTTGGAGCAGGCTGCGGGGTGACGGGAGCGTTGCAGCCGGAGGCCGAGAACAGGCAGACCGCCGTCAGCAGCGTGAGAAGACTTTTCTGAAAGTTCATTTTTCTCCTTATCGGATCATTTTACGGTCAGGGTGATGTCGAACTTACCGACATTGAGGCCGTCCTGCCGCTGCAAAACCCACAGAGAATAGTAATCGCCGGGTGTGGTGGGCGCAACAGCGTCCACCGTGAAATCATAGGATTTGTTGGGCGCGACATCCTTTGAAACCTGGTAAGAAGCACTGGTGGCTAATTGCGTGCCGGCGTAGAACTTGAAGGCATAGGTGGAATCCCAGGTGGTTGTGCCGACATTGGATAGTTTCCAGGTAATCTTGAATTTCTTGCCGGCGGCCACGGTGCTCTTGTCGGGAGGCGTATTGCTGACCCACTGGAGCTTATCCGGGATTGACTTGACAATCGGGGCGGCTGTGCCGGCCGGAGTGGAAGCGGCGGCAAGCGTGTTCACGCCACCCAGGGTGGGCACCGAAGCCGGCAGGGTGATCACCGCGCCGGGCGTGGTGCCGGCAGCGGGAGCCAGCGCGCCCGGGGTGATTCCGGCGGCGGGCTGAAGGCCGTCTGCCGGTGTACCGAGGGGTTCAAGCGTGGGCAGCTCGCTAATGGCCTGGGTGGGCGGCAGGGCGACGGTAGGCACCGGACGGCTAGCCGCATCCAGAGTGATCTGGGCGACAACGGTCTGCGCGCCGGAGGTGAAGACCAGGTTGGGGTCCACCGTGGGGCCGGTATCCACCGGAGCCGGCGCGGCCGGTGCTCCACCGCAGGCGGAAAGTGAGCCTAGAATGAAAAGGGCAGAGACGAGTGAGAGAATTTTCTTGTTCATTGTTTCTTACCAGATCACCAGCAGTTGGAATTGGAGGCTACCGATTTTATATTTGTGACGGTTAAAGATCCTTTAGTGAATGATATTACCAATGTCAATTGATGCATATCCTTATCCGCATCGCCAACTACAAATGCGTCATTCGCCGAGGCTGCAATCGAGACGGTATTGATATCGTCCCCACCAGCATCTGTATCTGTATAAGTATATTTGATGGAACCATTTTCTAAATCACTGGATGCTGAATATGTGATTCTAACTTGTCCACCACTTAAATCAAAAGTATATGTTCCAGCTCCGTAATCACCATCAACAGTTTGTATGGCATCGCAGGCATTAGGTACACCGGTTTCGGTGGGTCCGGCGGAACTGCTGCTGGCACCCTGTACCACATTAATTGTCAGGTCGAAGCTGCTGAAATTCTCACCGTTGGCATTGGTCAGCACCCAGCGGGTGTCGTAGGTGCCCGGCGAACTGGGGGCGGTGGCCACCACGGTCAGGTCGGCGTAAGCGCCGGGGGCCACCGTGGTG
>JAAZMZ010000078.1 GCA_012798535.1 Leptolinea sp. | reverse complement strand
TGGATACCGGCCGCAGTTCTACATTCGGACGATGGATGTGACGGGGAACATCAAGCTGCCGGAAGGCGTGGAGATGGTCATGCCGGGCGACAACGTGAACATGGAAGTGGAATTGATCATTCCGGTGGCGTTGGAGCAGGGCTCAAAATTTGCCATTCGCGAAGGCGGGTTGACCGTCGGCGCGGGTGTCATCACCAAGATTATTGCGTAAGCAGTGAAAGGAAGTCGGCCTGAAGAGCAGGCCGGAGTATAATCATGGCATCTAAAAAGAAAGACATTCGACCGGTCATCACTTTCGCCTGTTCAGATTGCAAGGAACGGAATTACACGTCCGAGAAGAATCGCCGCAATGATCCGAATCGGATGGAATTGAAAAAATACTGCCCTCGCTGCCGCAAACACACCGTGCATCGCGAAACAAAGTAAATTAACAAACATGCCTGCTGGTTGTAAAGAGAGAATTAACCGGCAGGCAGTATAGGCCAGTGGCTCAATTGGCAGAGCACCGCTCTCCAAAAGCGGGGGTTGTGGGTTCGATTCCTACCTGGCCTGCCTGATGTGGCAGGCGCCGTCCACAGGACGGCGCTTTGTTACGAAAGAACCTGATTTGAGGAGTGACGCGTGGCCGATAAAATTGAAAAAGCCAAGAAGCCCAATGCCGGTAAGATTTGGTACCGGGAAACCATGGGTGAACTGCGTAAGGTGACCTGGCCAACACGTCAGGAGGCCTGGCGGTTAACAAAGATCGTGGTTCTGGTAATGATTGCCATGAGTACCTTGCTGGGAATTTTGGATTTTGTTTTTTCCAGCCTGATCAAGTTGATCCTTTCCTGATTGATTGTCAGATTCCTTCTGGCTATAGGAGATTGAATGGATTTTCAAGACGAGTTAGAACGGGATGACCGCGTGGAGAATGATATCCCCGTAACGGAGCCGGTGGAAAAACCTGCAAAACCGGTGGAATCACCCGTTTCGTCCAAAGAAATATTTGACGAAGAAAGCGGGCAGATCACTCCGAGTGACACCCGCAACTGGTATGTCATTCACTGCTATTCAGGGTATGAGAATAAGGTTCGGCATAACCTGGAACAGCGTATTGAAACCATGGACATGAAAGAAAAAATCTTTGATGTCGTTATCCCGACTCAGGAAGAGATCGAAGTCAAAGACGGCAAACGCCGCACTGTGGAACGTCATGTCTTCCCTGGATATGTTCTGGTTAACATGATCCTCACAGAAGAATCATGGTATGTGGTGCGTAATACACCTGGTGTGACCGGTTTCGTTGGCATGGGCAATCAACCGACAGCCCTGCGACCGGAGGAAGTCAGCCAGATCTTGCGGCGCATGGAAGCCGAAGCCCCGCATATAAAGGTTACCTTCAAGATTGGTGAACGTGTGCGTATTGTGGACGGTCCCTTCAACGATTTCCGCGGAACCGTTTCAGAAATCGATCAAAATCGCAGCAAGGTGCGTGTGATGGTCAATTTCTTTGGCCGCGAAACACCGGTGGAGTTGGATTTCTTGCAGGTTGAAAAGGCATAAACAGGCACTGGAAAGCCTGAGCATGTGGGAGGGTGTCTCCCTTTTATCACCCGTTATAACCACAAAGGAGTGAAACTGTGGCAAAGAAATTAAAAGCAATCGTACGTCTTCAGATCGCGGCTGGAAAAGCAAATCCAGCACCTCCCATTGGTCCTGCCCTGGCCGGACACGGGATCAACATCATGGCTTTCTGCAAGGAATATAACGCCCGCACATCCAATAAGGCCGGCGAAATCATTCCTGCGGAAATCACCATCTACACGGATGGGTCCTTCACCTTTGTCCTGA
Organism: Leptolinea sp.; assembly: GCA_012798535.1. Taxonomy (GTDB): domain Bacteria; phylum Chloroflexota; class Anaerolineae; order Anaerolineales; family Anaerolineaceae; genus Leptolinea. The sequence continues at coordinate 17,755 of JAAZMZ010000078.1, read as the reverse complement.
AAACACCCCCTGCCGGTGTTCTGCTTCGCAAAGCAGCCGGGATCGAAAAAGGCTCCGGCGTTCCCAATCGTGAAAAGGTTGGCAAAGTCACCAGGGCTCAGATCCGTGAAATTGCCGAATTGAAATTCAAAGATATGAATGCCAACGATATCGATGCAGCCATGCGTCAGATCGAAGGCACAGCCCGCAATATGGGCCTGACAGTCGTTGATTAAAGATTTGTGGGAGGGTAGTCAAATCTGCCCGTTAATACCACAAAGGAGAAATAATGGCCAAACATGGTAAGAAATACAATGCTGCAAAGCAAAAAATTGACAGCAATAAATATTATTCACCCACCGAAGCGGTAGCGCTGGTCAAAGAAACCAGCACATCAACATTCGACGGCACCATGGAAATTCACTTGCGTATGGGTCTTGACCCCCGGCAGGCAGACCAGATGGTTCGTGATGTTGTGGTACTGCCCAATGGTCTGGGTAAAACCGTCCGCGTGCTGGTATTCGCCCAGGGTGAAGGTGTAACGAAAGCTACCGAAGGTGGAGCGGATGTGGTGGCCGATTCCGAAGAATGGATCAACAAAATCGCCGGCGGCTGGACGGAATTTGATGTTGCCATTGCCACACCTGATATGATGGGTAAAGCCGGCAGACTGGGACGTGTTCTGGGTCCACGTGGTTTAATGCCGAATCCTAAAGCCGGAACCGTAGTTCCTGCCGAAGATCTGCCGCGTGTCATTCAAGAAGCCAAAGCCGGTCGTGTGGAATTTCGTCTCGACAAGACAGCCAATATCCATGTTCCACTTGGCAAGGTCTCTTTCTCTGCAGAAAAGCTGGTGGAAAATCTGGCCGCTTTCATGGAAGCTCTCAAGAAGGCCAAACCGGCGGCTGCCAAAGGTACCTATATCAAACGCATCACTCTGACATCAACGATGGGTCCTGGAGTTAAGGTGGATGCCAACCAGGCGCAGGCGATGTCTGGCGTAGAATAGGAAAGATCAGTTATAATACCCGTCTGCAAACTGAATATTTCTTCACCGCAGACAGTTGGTGCCGCAGTATGGCTTAATATCCGGCCGAGGTGGAGACATTCCCGAATGGAGTGATCCATTGGATGACTATGAATGTCTTTACCGAAGCTTGATCGGTAAAGACATTTTTTTATTCTGAAGCGAAAGGAGGTGACATTCATTGGCATTCTCGAAAAAGCATAAATCCAAAATGTTATCTGATTATGAAACCTGGTTGGGTAAAAGCCAGGCGGTCTTCATGTTGGAATACTCCAAAATGACGATGAAAGACATCGATGCCCTGCGTACGAAGGTGCGTGAAGCTGGCAGCGAGGCTCATATCGTTAAGAACACGTTGATGGAACTGGCGATGAAAGACGCCGGTTATGAGAACGTAAAAAAGGCCGAAGGTACATTACTGGTCGGGTTTGCTTATTCCGATGCTCCCGCTCTGGCAAAGGTTTTCTCAGACGCATGCAAGAACTCTGAGATCTTCAAGCTGCGCGGAGGTTATCTGGATAAGAAACATCTAGGAGTGGAACAGGTAAAAGCCCTGGCTGATCTACCACCGCTTCCTGTCATGCGCGCCACCCTGCTTGGTGTTCTGCAGGCTCCCGCGTCCAAACTCGTCCGTACGCTGGCAGAACCGGCTCGTTCACTGGCCAGTGTTGTCAAAGCATATTCTGATAAGGGCGCTACCCAGGCAGCCTGAGTCATATTTTTCAATCAAAAATCTGTAAGGAGATTTTACAATGGCTGATTTAGCTAAACTTGTTGATGAACTGAGCGCCCTTTCCGTTCTGGAAGCCGCTGAGTTGGTAAAAGCCCTCGAAGAAAAGTGGGGCGTTTCCGCCGCCGCTCCTGTTGCTGTGGCCGCTGCTGGTGCCCCTGTAGCCGCCGCCGCCGAAGCCGCTGAAGAAAAGACCGAGTTCGATGTCGTCCTAAAAGATGCCGGTCCCAAGAAGATCGAAGTTATCAAAGTCATCCGCACCATGACCTCCCTGGGTCTGGTTGAAGCCAAGAACATGGCCGAAACCGCCGGATCGAAAGTCCTCACCGCTGTTTCCAAGCAGGTTGCCGCCGATGCCAAGAGCAAACTCGAAGCTGCCGGTGGTGTGGTCGAGCTGGTATAACCGACCTTTCGTAAAAGAAAAAAGGACTCTTGTATGAGAGTCCTTTTTTCATTAACATAGAATTCTTTTATACGGCTACCGATTTTACCTGACGGATCACCATGACCACCTTGCCCATAATGCGCAGGGAAGAGGGATCATCGATCAGGATTGGTTTCATGGATGGATTGGCCGGCTGCAGGCGTACGCGGTTGTTTTCTTTGTAAAAGTATTTCAACGTGGTGGAGTTTTCATCATCCAGCCAGACGGCGACCATATCACCGTTGACCGCATCCTGGGCGTGCTTCATAACAACAATGTCGCCGTCATTGACCATGGCATCGATCATCGAATCACCGTCCACTTCGAGGGCGAACAACTCGTTGATCTTCTCGCGGGGAGGTAAAAGGCTGCGCGCTATTTCGACGGAGGATTCTGGATCGAAATAGGCCAGATCTGAGGGCGGCATAGGAAGGGGAGCACTGGCTACGATGCGGCCGAATACCGGAATACGCAGGATATCACTGAGTGAACCGGACATGTTTTGACCATGTAATATCTCGGGATTAAGGGATGGACCACCGGCTTCGGGATAGACAGGTTTAAAGACCCGAATGCTGCGGGAGACTCGTCCATCACGCGCGATATAACCTTCTTGTTCCAGGTAGTTCAAATAGTAATCCACCAGCGAAGTGGATTTCACCCCGATACTCTCTCCAATTTGACGGATGGAAGGAGAATAACTGTTCTTTTCAACGAATGTTGTCAAGAATTCCATGATCTTTCTATGGCGGTCGCTCAGGCCGACAGTCTTTCTTGGCATAGTACATTCCTCCTATAAAAATCCGTATAGAAATACTATACCAGAACAACCGTTCAACTGTCAAGTAGGAAATATGTACTACGTACTTACAAAATGGTCAACAGCAGATTGAAAGCATATCCGGCGATGATCGCTCCCACCCAGAGTGTACCCACAACCAGAGCAATGACCCGCCAGCGTGCGATGGTCAACGCACCGGTCACCGCGCCAATTGAAGTTCCGGCTCCGGTGATTAAAAATGCCATGGCCGCGCCCTTATTCATTCCACCATCGAGCAATCCGCGAATTAGGGGAAGAGAGCCTTCACTGGAGATATAGAAGGGCAGGCCCAGTGTGGCGGCCAGTGGGACGCTAAACGAATTACCTGTTCCAAACAGCGCGGTGATCCAACCTTCCGGGATCAACCCGTTCAGGAAAAATCCAATGAACGCGAAAATCGTGAACATGACCAATAATTGTCTACCTGTTGAGAACAATTCTCTAAAAAAACGTTTCAGAGTCACAGGTTCATGCGGATCTTTATTCTGCAGCTGCCCGCAGCCGCAACTTCCAGCCGAATCCGGTTTGGATTTCTGTTCCACTTTCTGCGGAGTGCCACATCCGCAAGCCGCCGGCGCAGGTGTGGAAATGACCGCTGGTTTTTCGAAGGATTGGGCGATTAATTCACTGCCGCAGCAAGCTTGAATCGGGTTCACTGCCAGGGTTTGTTCAAATAACGGTTGCGGTGGAAAGAAAGAGGGATCTTTTTCCTCTTTTTTTCGGGCGGAATTGAAATTGTTCATACGGTTCTGATTTTTCAGGTACCCTCGGTTCTCCAAAAAAGATGCTATTCCTCCACCGGCCAATCCAAGAAAAATGGAGGTCACGAAATAGAATATGGCAAAAGGCCAGCCAAACAATCCGGCACTGTAGATCAAGCCTTCCGGGGATGACAACGGCGAAGAAACCATAAAGGCCACGATTGGCGCCCAGGGGATCATACTGGCCATCATGCCCAGAATGACCGCCGTGGTTCCGCAGGAACACAGTGGTGTTCCAACTGCCGCGGCTGTCGCTCCGATAACACCGGCATTCTTGTGACGGAGAAGAAATTCTGATATCTTATCTGTATTGGTGAAGAGTTTCATCACGGCTGCAATCAACACACTGACAGCCAGAAAAGGCCAGTTGTGTATGAACGATACCCAGACTTTGCCTGCCGATTCGATGATGAGGTTTGTGAACAAATCCATTTCTTATCTCCTTTTCTTTGGTCTATATCATTGACGGAGATAATGAAAAATGGACGCAAAATCAGGCGGTTTGTGAATTCTCTACACTGCAACAGCAGCAGTGCTCGCGATAATCGAACAGGATGCCGCGTGCATCAAATTCAAAATGACAGCAGGTCAACATGGTCTCTTTGATCATCGCACGTGCCCGTTGAACGCGGGATTTAAATCCTGAAACACTGATCCCGAGCATTCTTGCCGCTTCATTCTGGTTATGACCCTGATAATCAGTCAGGAGGATAGCTTCGCGGTAGATATCCGGCAGCGATCGGACGATCTCGCTGATATATGGTGCCAGGCCGGCTGCCGTATCGTCACCGGGATCATCTTCCATCAAAATAAGATCTGCTTCCAGCGGCTGCCGGTCGGATTTTCGATAATGGTCCGCGATACAATTTCGCGTGATCTGAAAGACCCAACTTTCGATCTTCTCTACATCGCGAATGCTTGCCAGGCTGGAATGGATTTTTAGGAACACATCCTGAAGGGTATCTTCCACATCATCGGGATCATCCAATCGGCTGTGAATAAAGGCAAATAGGCGGTCATGAAGGTCGATCCAAAGATTCCGGGTGACCTCATCTCTACACGGCTGGCAGCTGATATCCATTCGTGTATTATAAATGAAGAGCTTTTCGGATAAAAACGGATCATTATTGCTTGATAATTATCTGAAGGAAAAATGATGGAGGTGTGATGTGAGTTCGGCAAAAGTGAAATGGATTGGCGGCAAACAATTTGTGGGGATCGATTCAACCAGTCACTCGGTTGTCCTTTCCACAGCAGACGAAGGTGTGGGTATGAAACCTTCAGAACTGCTGCTGGTGGCGCTGGCCGCCTGTAGTTCGGTGGATGTGGTGGAAATCATGTCAAAGAAACGCACCCCTCTGCAATTCCTGGAGGTGTCAGCCAGCGGGGAACAGGATGCCGATCCACCCTGGACTTTCCGCAAGATTCACCTGACCTACCGGACGCGCGGCAAAGGAATTCAAGAAAAGGATATCGCCCGGGCGATCCAACTATCTGAAGAGAAATACTGCTCGGTGGCATCCACCCTGCGTGGTGTGGCGGAGATCACCACCTCTTATGAAGTCCTGCCGGAAGAGCCGGAGTCGGGTTTATAATTTGGTTCCGGAGGGTTAAGCCCTCCGGAATTTTTGTATATGGGAGCTTGCCATGCCTGCTGTTGGCGTAATTGACCGATACCGTCCTCTGTTGAACATTCCGGAGCATACGCAGACTGTCACCTTACTGGAAGGAAGTACTCCGTTGATTCCCATGCCGCGCATTGCCGATGAATTGGGCCGCAACTGCAAGGTGTGGGTTAAATTCGAGGGACTTAATCCTACCGGTTCATTCAAAGACCGCGGGATGACGGTCGCGATCAGCGAGGCGGTCGGACGCGGTGCGCGGGCAGTCATCTGCGCTTCAACCGGCAACACGGCTGCATCGGCAGCGGCCTACGCCGCCCGCAGCGGATTACGGGCTATCGTATTGATCCCCAGAGGCAAGGTGGCTGCGGGTAAATTGGCCGGTGCGGTGGCTTACGGCGCAGATGTGTTCCAAATCGATGGCTCATTTGACGACGCCCTGAGTCTGGTGGTGGAGATTTCCAACCGGACTCCCATCGCCCTTGTAAATTCCCTTAATCCATATCGGCTTGAAGGGCAAAAAACGGCGGCCTTCGAAATTTGCGATGAGCTGGGTTTTTCTCCAGACTGGCTGTGCCTGCCAGTGGGCAATGCCGGCAATATATCTGCATACTGGATGGGCTTCAAGGAATACCATGAATTGAAAGGCATTCCCCGGCCGAAGATTCTGGGCGTACAGGCGGTAGGTGCCGCCCCGCTGGTATTGGGACACCCGGTGGAATATCCAGAAACCGTGGCCACGGCCATCCGCATCGGCAGACCGGCACGCGGCGAACAAGCCCTGGAAGCCGCAGAAGAATCCGGCGGCAGAATCATTGCTGTAACTGACGATGAAATTCTGTCCGCCCAGCGCAAACTGGCTGCCAGCGGTGTTTGGGTAGAACCGGCTTCCGCTGCTGGGTTGGCCGGATTGCTCCATGAGATAAAAGCTAGAAAGTTCGATGCCAGCGGAAAACGTATCACCATAGTATGCACCGGTCATGGAATGAAAGATCCGGATATCATTGCCGCCAGCATGCCGGCTCCACGCCTTATTCCTGTCAGTGCGGAAGCCCTGGAAGCCGCCATCATGGGAGGGGAGAAATGAGCGCAGAACCCGTCCCCATGCAAATTCGTGTACCGGCCACCAGCGCCAATCTGGGCGCCGGTTTTGACTGTCTGGCTGTGGCTTTCAATCTCTGGAATCAGGCTGTTGTCGAGTTCAAAGGGAAAGGGTATCGGGTCATCGTTAAAGGTGAAGGGGAAGGTGTTCTTCCGGAGAACGAAGAGAATCTGATCGTTAAATCTTTTCAATATGCGCTGAAAGCGCTCAAGATCAAGCCGCCGGTAGGAGCCGAGTTTACTTGCGAAAATAATATCCCGTTGGGATCCGGCCTTGGTTCCAGCGCTGCAGCTGTCTTGATCGGCGTGATCGCCGCTACTACTTTGAAACCCGATACTGAAAACAAAGATACCTGGTTACAACTCTCCGCTGGACTGGAAGGCCACGCTGATAATGTGGCGGCTGCCATTTACGGCGGACTGGTGGCCGTGCGCAAGTCTGAGGGCCATTTTAAGACACTGCTGTATGATGTTGAGCCGGATACAGCCATTGTGGTCCTTCCGGATATTGACCTGCCCACGCGGACCACGCGTGCGGCTTTACCGAAGACCATCCCAATGACGGATGCCGTGATGAATATTGCCTGCATTCCGGCCATTTTGGACGGCATGCGCATGGGGGATGTAGACCTGCTGCGGGATGGATTCGATGATCATATCCACCAACCCTATCGCCTGCCGTTGATTCCCGGTGCGGCCGAAGCTATACAGGCCGCCAATCGCATCGGCGCCGCCGCGGCATTATCCGGTGCGGGACCCAGCGTGATTGCCTTTTTACCGGTCGATAACGATGCTACGACGGCGGCGATGAGTCGTTGCTTTGAGGACCATAATATCCGCCACCGCATTTTTCATCTAGAAATGATCAACCGCGGAGCGCAGGTCACCCGGTTATAAAGTCAGATCATTTTAACCAGCGGGCCAACAGATTGAGGACGATCGTCAGCACCAGGCTGAGAACGATGCTTGCCAAAACTGGAAACACGCAGGTGATTCCACTGCCTTCATATTTGAGAGTGCCGGGCAGGTTGGACAAGCCCCCCAGTTTGCCCAGGAGATAGATCAGGCCGCCGATGACGACCAGGCATATTCCAGTGATGATGATCCAGCGGCCGATCTGCGAGAAATCGAACATGCCTGCATTATACGGCGATCTATGGATTTTAGATCATAAAAAAGAAAGGCGGGACCGGTATTTTCGATTCTGCCTTTCTTGAATAATTGACATATTACTGTTATGTATTAAAAACTGCGTCACCCTATGTGTTTTTCTTATTTTTCGGTGTGTCACTGTTATTTCTTAAAAACCTGTGCCACCCAGTCGTCAATCTGCAGGCGTTCAACAAGGTGAAGACCTTTCGCCACAGCCGCGGCTTCCACCGAGTCGGCCTGTTCGGCCAGAATGCCGGAGAGGATAAATGTGCCTTCAGGTGCTGCCAGATCGGCCAATCCGGCTTCGAAAAGCCGGATGATCACTGGCGCCAGGATATTGGCCACAACAAGCGGCGCTCGCCGCCGCGAAAATAATCCGCTTTTTACCTCTTTGACCGAACCGATACCGGTTTCGATCTTATCCAGAACGCCGTTAGCCGCCGCATTCTCTTTTGTGGAGATCACAGCCGCGTTATCGATATCCACGGCAAGAACATCTCCTGAGCCCAACAGGGCAGCCGCGATGGACAGAATACCCGATCCACATCCCACATCGATTACCGGTTTTCCCGGCACAAGGTGGGTTTCGATGGCCTGCATGCACAGGCGGGTGGTTGGATGTGTGCCGGTGCCAAATGCCATGCTGGGATCGATGCGCACGGCGATGCGTTCAGGGTAGGAATTGGGCAGCCAGGCGGGAAGCACCAGCAGTTTCTTACCGATCGGTATGGGTTTGTAGTGCTCTTTCCAGGCTGCCATCCAGTTCTCGTCTTTGATATAGCGAAATTCGAGGGAAGGCAGGGGATGAATTTGACCGAGGTGCCAGATGGCCTCTTCCAGCTTTTGCCGGGTGGATTCTAGATTCTCATCCACGGCAAGGAAGCCGTAGATGCGCACCGGTCCTACCGCCGTACCCTCATCCTCCGCGTCATTGTATTCCACGCCGGATTCGGTAACCACCCCGCCCGAAACAAAGCGTCCCATCACCTCGCTGACAGCTTCGACGATTTCCCCGTCTCCGGTCAAAGAGACTTCCAACCAGCGTGGATCAGCCACCCAGAACCTCCTTCAAGTAATCAAGAAATCCGCGTTCTGTCGGTTTGGCTTCATTCCCCAGAACCCGGCTGAGTTCTTCAAAAGCCTTGCGCTGCTCAACGTTCAATTTGGTGGGCACTTCCACCGTGATGACCACATGCTGATCTCCACGGCCCATTCCTCGCAGGCGAGGCATTCCTTTGCCTTTCAGAGTGAATACCTTGCCGGGTTGGGTACCCATCGGGATATTCAATTTTGCCTTTCCATCGATCACCGGCACTTCCGCATCGTAACCCAGAGCTGCGTGGGCGATATTTATGCTGTAATCCAGGTAAATGTCATCGCCTTTTCGCCGGAAGAACTGGTGAGGTTTCACCTGCACCTCGAAATAGAGATTTCCGTTCGGACCGCCGAAAGCACCAGGCTGCCCTTCACCGGCCAACCGGATTTGCGTGCCGTTATCCACACCGGCCGGGACGTTGACGACCTTCTTGGATTTCTTGCGTTCAAAGCCGTGTCCACGGCAGGCATGGCAGGGAGTGTTGATCACCTCACCGGTGCCGTTGCAGGTCGGGCAGGTAGTCACCTGAACCATCGAGCCGATGAATGTCTGGCGCATCTGGCGCACTTCACCGCGGCCGCCGCAGGTGGCGCATTTGACCGGACTGGTACCCGGTTCGGCGCCTGTTCCTTTACACACTGAACAGGGTTCATCGCGGGTGATCTCCACTTCCTTGCTGGCACCGGTAAAGGCCTCTTCGAAGCTCAACTGCAGGGTGTAACTCAGATCGGCTCCGCGGCGGGGGGTGTTGCGCTTGCGTCGCTGGCTGCCACCAAAACCGCCGAAACCGAAGAACTCTTCAAATATCTCCTCAAAACCGACATTTGTGAAATCGGGCATGCCGCCCATGTTGTTGACCCCGGCAAAACCGTACCGATCAAACGCCGCGCGTTTTTCGGGATCGGACAGGACGGCGTAAGCTTCGTTGAGTTCCTTGAATTTCTCTTCGGCGTCTGCCGATTTATTCACATCCGGATGGTACTCACGGGCAAGACGGCGAAAAGCGGACTTGATTTCGTCCGCTGTCGCCGTTCGAGGTAAACCGAGTATTTCGTAGTAATCGCGTTGTGTCATATATTAATCAGACGTTCTTGAATTCTCCGTCGACCACATCTCCTTCAGAGGAGCCTTCCGTTGATGGACCCTGGCCGGGTTCGGAAGTAGCGCCGCCGGCTTCAGCCGTCTGGCCTGATGGCGCAGCTCCGGGCTGCTGATAGAAACTGGCACCCAGACTCTGAACTATCGCGCCCAGATCCTCAGAAGCTTTCTTGATGGCGGACGGATCATCCGAATTGATGACATCCTTCACTTTCTTGATGCCGTCTTCGGTCTTGGTCTTCATATCTGCCGGGATCTTGTCGGCAAAGTCCTTCAATGTTTTCTCGGCTGTGTAAACCATGTTATCGGCATGGTTGCGAACCTCTATCAATTCTTTGCGCTTTGAATCGGCTTCCGCATTGGCTTCCGCTTCGCGGCGCATCTTTTCTACCTCGGCCTCACTCAGACCGGAGGAGGCGGTAATGGTGATATGCTGGCTGCGATTGGTGGCCTTATCGAGAGCCGTCACTTTCAGAATGCCATTAGCATCGATATCGAAGGTGACTTCAATCTGCGGAATTCCACGAGGTGCAGATGGAATACCGTCAAGAATAAAGCGGCCGAGGGATTTATTATCCACAGCTAGGGGGCGTTCACCCTGCAGTACGTGGATTTCCACCTGAGTCTGCCCGTCTGCGGCTGTCGAGAAAATCTGACTCTTGCGCGTAGGGATGGTGGAATTGCGTTCGATGATGGGTGTGGATACGCCGCCCAGAGTTTCCACAGAGAGGCTCAGAGGAGTCACATCCAGCAGCAGGATATCCTTGACTTCACCGCCCAGTACGCCGGCCTGAATGGCAGCGCCGACGGCCACCACCTCATCGGGATTGACACCTTTATGCGGGTCTTTGTTGAATTCTTTACGCACGGCTTCCTGCACGGCGGGCATGCGGGTCATGCCACCTACCAGGATGACTTCATTGATATCGCCGGGTTTCAGGTTGGCATCCGACAAGGCGCGGCGCACGGGATCCAGTGATTTGGTCACCAGGTCACCGGTCAACTGTTCGAGTTTGGCGCGAGTCATGGTGATAAGCAGGTGTTTAGGCCCGCTGGCATCCGCCGTGATATAGGGCAGGTTGATCTCTGTCTGCATCATGGTAGACAGTTCGATCTTGGCTTTCTCAGAGGCTTCTTTCAGACGCTGAAGTGCTTGCCGGTCTGCCCGTAGATCGATGCCGTTATCTTTCTTGAATTCTTCGATCAGGAAGTCCATGATACGCTGGTCAAAGTCATCGCCGCCCAGGAAGGTGTCACCGCTGGTGGAACGCACCTGGAAAACGCCTTCGCCGACATCCAGAATGGAGATATCAAAGGTGCCGCCTCCCAGGTCATAAACCGCAATGACTTCGTTCTTCTTCTTGTCCAATCCATAGGCCAGTGAAGAAGCCGTTGGTTCGTTGATAATGCGCAGCACTTCCAATCCGGCGATCTTGCCAGCGTCTTTGGTAGCATTGCGCTGGGCGTCATTGAAATACGCCGGGACGGTGATGACCGCCTGGGTGATCGATTCGCTTAAATACGCTTCGGCATCCGTCTTTAGTTTTGCCAGGATCATCGCCGAGACTTCCGGTGGGGAGTATTCCTTGCCATCCAACACCACGCGGACATCTCCGTTGGGCGCCTTGGTGACTTTATAGGGGACACGGCTGAGGGTGCGCTGCACTTCGGCATCATCGAATTTGCGGCCCATGAAACGTTTGATGGAAAAGATGGTATTTTCCGGATTTACAATAGATTGATTGCGAGCGACACGTCCCACCAGACGTTCGTGATTTTTATTTACTGCCACAACCGAAGGCACAAGGCGCTCACCTTCCGCTGAGGGAATGACAACCGGTTCTCCGCCGACCATGACAGCCGCGACCGAGTTGGTGGTACCAAGATCGATTCCTATGATTTTTCCCATGAGTTCCTCCTATTTTGCGACTCTGACCAGAGCCGGGCGCAATACCCGGTCTCCGATCATGTATCCCTGTTGTAAGACTTCGATCACCTGGCCGCTCTTATGGTCAGGACTATCTTCGTGTGAGATGGCTTCGTGAATGTTGGGATCAAATTCAGTTTCTTCCGCCGGAATACGTTTTACGTTCTCGTTCTCGAGAATGGTCTGCAATTTCCGATAGATCAGTTCCACCCCTTCTGCCCATTTTGCGCCTTCAGGGTCCACCGGACGGTTTTTTAATGCCCGTTCCAGATCATCCACGATGACCAGATACTTTTTAATAATCGATCCATTGACGGATTGAGCTATCTGCACCTGATCGCGCTCGATGCGTTTCTTATAGTTGGCAAAATCCGCCCGTTCGCGCTGCCAGCCTTCGAAGTATTCCTTCGATTCATGGCGTGCTTTTTCAAGCTCGGCTGATAGAATTTCCGGGGACAGAGCCTGTTCGGTTTCTGCCGGAGAGGTTTTCTCCTCCGATGAGCCGGCATGGACTTCAACGGTGTGTTTCGATTCTCGTCTTTTGTGTTCTTCCGTCATAACAACCTCTTGGAACGTGATTTAATCTGCCTGACCGGTGCTGACCAGTTCAGACAACAGGCCGGATAAAAATCGGACGGCTGAAATGGAGCGTCCATAAGACATACGCATGGGGCCCAGAACCCCCAGAGTCCCGGTAACCTGACCGGGAGTGCCATATCGAGCCAGCACGATCGAGCACTGCCGCAATTCGTCCCAGGCGCCTTCGCCGCCGATAATGACATGCACACCGCCGATGGTGCTGCCGGCAAATGCCCGGGACAACAGATCATCAAGCAAGGAACGCTCTTCCAATAGTCTGAACGCCCGGCGCGCTTCTTCTGAACCTGAAAATTCCGGCTCTGCCAGCACATTGGTCATCCCATCCATATAAACCTCGTTGAGGGGCGACTGCGTTGTCTGGTTGAGTTCTGGTATAACCATATCCAGGATCATTTGTGTTTGCGGATCAAGTCTGGGGCGGATGGACGAAATAGATCCAACCGGCAGGCCCTGGGCAACCTGTGTGATAGCCGCGGCTGCCAGAGATAATTGTTCCTGCGTACAGGCTTCAAAAAAAGTAAGAATGCGCTGATGGATCTCACCGCCGGTCATTACCATGACCATTAAAACTTGCCGCCCGCGTGTGGAGATCAACTCGAGATGCTTGAAGATGGCATTTTCTGGGCGGGGAGACGTTACCAGAGAAACAGCCCGCGACTGGTTGGCCAGTACGGAAGCTGCCAGACGCATCCATTGATCGGAATCGTTCCGCATCTGATAGAACTGATGGCTGATCGTGCGGCGCGTCTCTGCCGGCAGGTCGGTTTGCTGCAGGAGCTGGCTGACGAAGTAACGATATCCGGCTTCTGTGGGGGAGCGCCCGGCGGAGGTGTGCGGCTGACGCAGATATCCCATATCTTCAAGTGAGGCCAGTTCATTACGAACTGTGGCCGAACTGAGCTCCAGATGGTAATGTTCCACCAACGACTGCGACCCGACCGGCAAAGCCGTTCGGGTGTACTCGTGGATCACGAGCGTCAGGAGCATTTTTTGGCGGTCAGATAAATTCTCCATTTTTATAAATTAGCACTCTAATAGTGAGAGTGCTAATTTCTATGGAAGAATCATACCATGCCCACACAAGAGCGTCAAGCAATGTAAGATGGCAGCGTTGTCTTCTAACAAAAGATTTACAAACGAAAGAGAAGCATATTTTATGATGAGCTTCTCTGGAGATTCTAAATGATCGATAGACAGGTTCAAGCCAGACCGGGATTCAACCGTGCGCTAAAAGATTTTCGGGCTTCTTCCCGTACCAGCTCCAGAAGCTGTTTTTTATAGGCAGAGAATTGCGGGCTGGTTTCCATATCCACAACCGCTCTAGGGCGGGGAAGGTCGACCTTGATCTCGGCTTTGATCTTACCGGGCAGGGTAGTCATCACCAAAATCCGGTCGGAAAGGAGTATGGCTTCCTCCACGTCGTGAGTAACGAAAAGAACAGTGCTGCGTTCCTTTTCCCAGACATGCAGTAGCAGTTCCTGCATCAACAGGCGTGTCTGTGCGTCCAGAGCACCAAAAGGTTCATCCATCAGTAAAATTTTCGGTTGATAGACCAGCGCGCGGGCAATGGCCACCCGCTGGCGCATACCGCCGGAGAGTTGGTTGGGAAAGGAATTTTCAAATCCTTCCAGCCCGATCATACGGATGTACTGCCTCACTCGATCCTCTTTTTTATCCGCCGGCAGGGTGGATTTTTTCAACGCGAAGAGAATGTTGTCTTTTACAGTTAACCAGGGAAAGAGTGTGTATGCCTGAAAAACCATTCCCCGGTCGGCTCCCGGCCGGTCTACCTGTGTCCCTTCTACCCGGATCAGGCCTTCGGAGGGCTGCTCCAATCCGGCGGCCGCGCGCAGCAGGGTGGATTTTCCGCAGCCCGATGGTCCGATTAGGGAGACAAATTCATTGGCCTGCACAGTGATGGATGCGTTTTCTACAGCCACAAATTCCGGCCGATGGGGCGGGGTGAATTTGACCCAGATTTTCTGCATTTCCAGCATGGGATCTGTCATGGGTTATCCTTTCCGGTCCATCCAGCGAAACATGCGCTTATAGGCCAGCTTGAACGCCATATCGGTGAATAATCCAAGCAGGCCAATAATCAAAATACCCAGGATGATTGATTCGGTTTGCAGAAAGCGCTGGGCGCGCATGATGCGATAACCCAGCCCGACATTGGCAGCCACCAGTTCAGCTACCACCAGGTATGTCCAGGCCCAGCCAAGGGTGATGCGGAAAGTATCCCAGATGCCCGGCATGGCATATTTCAGGATGACGTGATACAGAATCTCCCAGCGGGAAAGACCAAATGTTGAACTGACTTCGATCATCTCACGGGGAACGCTTTTCACATTATCCATAATCATCAGGACTTCCTGGAAGAAAGTGCCGATGAACAGGATAAGGATTTTCTGCCCGTCTCCCACACCAGTCCACAAAATGGTCAGGGGGACAAAAGCCACAGCCGGCATGTAGCGTACCAGGTCGATGAAGGGTTCAAAGAGGCCTTCGAAAAACTTAAAATTGCCCATCAATATCCCGATGGGCAGGGCGAGAAGTGTTGATACAAGCCAGCCCAGGGTGATACGGTACAGGCTGGCACCGACATCCTGTGCCAAAATACCTTCCCGGATCTGACGCGCCAGTTCCAGCCAGACAGATTTGGGCCCCGGCAGAAACATGGGTGGAACCAGTTCCAATCCCGTAAGGATCAACCAGATGAGTAGAAAGAAACCAATAAAGCCGGCACCCGCGGCGATATACAATCCCGCCGGAATATCTGCACGCAACTCCAGGAGCCGCGGTTTGCGACGCGGCTCCTGAATAGTATGGCCATCTTTTAATCGGGACATTATGCGTTTATTTCAAGAAGGAAGCATCGATCAATTTGTTGAGATCGGGGATCTCCTCGAACAGACCGATGGTTTTTGAGACTTCCGCCACATCTTTGATCGTATCGAGGAAATCTCCACTTAAATCCGCCTGGTTCTCTTTAAGGTCATAGAATTTCACACCTTCGAAAGCGGTTACCAGGTCTTTCGGGTCACTGTCCACCGCTTTGGCGATGATCTC
Organism: Leptolinea sp.; assembly: GCA_012798535.1. Lineage (GTDB taxonomy): Bacteria > Chloroflexota > Anaerolineae > Anaerolineales > Anaerolineaceae > Leptolinea. The sequence goes on along the minus strand of JAAZMZ010000078.1, from coordinate 2,349 downwards.
CTGGCTGGCGGCAGTATCTTTATTATAGAAGTCCAATGCCTCACCCCAGACTTTCATGAGGGCTTTCGTCGCATCAGGATTCTCTTTGGCGAACTTGCCGCTGATTACCATCACATCGGAGATTAATCCAGGGCGCTCTTCAGCTTTGTACAGGGCTTTCAGTTTGGTGTTTTCTTTAAGAGCTTCGCTTATGTAAGGTTCGTAGGTCACCGCCGCGGGGACTTTACCGCTCATCAGAGCCGTTCCGGCATCGCTGGCGGGCATGGGAACAGGAGTGATATCATCCAGGGTCAGATCATTCTGCATCAGAGCGTAATTCAGCAGCAGATCGCTGGTAGTGCCTTCTTCATAAGCCACCTGTTTGCCTTTCAGGTCAGCGATGCTTTTTATACTTTCATTGCAGAGGATGGCATCGGCGCTAGTGGAGACATCTTCAAGCAGCACAAGTTTCAGGTCTACGCCCACGCTGAACAGCTTGATGGCGGTATGGGTGGCCAGGTTGGCGGCTTCCATATTCCCGCTGGCAAAAGCCGCGTTGACCTCTTTATCCTCGATGAAATCAACCAGTTCAGCTTCCAGACCGTATTTCTCGAACAGGCCTTTTTCTTTGGCGATCCACCAGGGTCCGTAACCGATCCACGGCTGGGTACCGATACGGATTTTTACCGGCTTGTCAGCAGAAGTTAGATCCGCCAGGTGGGCGGCCGGAGCGGTTGCTGCGGCCGGTGCTGCACAGGCTGTCAGGAGCACTACAGTAATTAGGATAAGTACAAGTTTGTTGATGTTCTTTTTCATGGTTCCTCCTGGAAATTTCTATGGTTTGATCAGAAGAATCAAATTCTTCTGTTATTCACTGTTTTCAACCTGCCCTCAGACGTCCAGCCAGGGCATGGGCATCCAAACCTTCCGCCCGGGCGAGGATATCCGCCTGCCGGCCGAGAATGGCCGCGGTTTCCGGATTGAGACCCACCACGCTGATGATGCGCAGGAAATCCCACACATTCAATGGAGAAGAAAACCGCGCCGAACCGCCGGTGGGCATGACATGGCTGGGTCCGGCCATATAGTCGCCCATCACCTCACAGGATGTCTCACCGACAAATACGCCGCCGCTGCAGGTCACTTTTTCCAGCCATTCCCAGGGATTGGCCACCGCAAGGTTGAGGTGTTCCGGACCGTATTGATTGGCCAGTTTCACGGCTTCTGAGATGTCACGGGTGATTACTGCACCGCTGCGATTTTTCAATGAAATACTAAATATCTCCGTACGGGTGAGATCGGTGTTGTTCTTTCCTTCGAGCCAGGCAGCCATTTCCTTCTGGACATCTTCAGCAACTTTACGCGACGGCGTAAGGAGAATGGCCGCGGCCAGCACATCATGTTCGGCCTGCGCCAGCAGATCGGCCGCCGCCCAGTCAGCGCGGGCTTTTTCATCGGCGATCACGATGGTTTCGGTCGGACCAGCCAGCCCGTCGATGCCAACTGTTCCGTAAACCTGCTGTTTGGCCAGGGTGACAAACAGATTGCCGGGGCCGACAATCTTGTCAACCGGTTGAATGGTTTTTGTCCCGTAAGCCAGTGCAGCCACAGCCTGTGCCCCACCGATAGTATAAATTTCATCCACTCCGGCAACGGCCGCGGCGGCCAGAATGACCGGATTGATTTCCCCGGTTCCTCTGCCGGGTGGTGTGACCATAACGATCTGATTAACCCCGGCTACACGGGCCGGCACGGCCGTCATCAACACGGTGGAAGGTAGCGGGGCGGTTCCTCCCGGCACATAGATCCCCACGCGTTCCATGGGACGCAGCATTTGCCCCAGTGTGCCTCCCATGCTTTGATCCAGCCAGGAAATAGCCGGTTGTTTGCGGTAAAACTGCTCGATCCGGCTGGCGGACGCCTCGAGAGCAGAGCGCAGGGTGGGATCGAGCAGTTCACAGGCTTGCTGAATTTGGGATTTGGGAACGCGGTTATCTGGAAGGTCGATGCCGTCCAGGATTTTTGTCCAGCGGCGAACGGCGGAATCACCTTCCGTGCGGACCTCACGAATGATCTGACGCACGGCATCTGCCGGAGTGATCTCTCTGCCGAAAGTGGATTTCAAGCGGTTCAGAACCTGGTCTGGTACTGGCATATCATCCAGGGGGGTGCGTTTTAAAATTGTCTTTCGGGCGGTCTCTATATCATAAATGGGAAACATGGGCAGCTCCATATTACATAAGAAAAGCCCCCGGTTTTCCGGGGGTCTGGGAGATTGGAGTTTTTTGGTACAAATACGCGCTAAAACGCCCGCCGGAGGAATTCGAGGGTGTGAATTCGATGATAATGCAAATGGGCGTAAATTTGGGT